>JBHRNN010000028.1:0-1673 GCA_042642485.1 Saccharimonas sp. (SeqCode) | reverse complement strand
TTAAATGGCAACGACACTCTTGTTGGTGGCCAAGGCAACGATCGCCTTGAAGGTGGTGAAGGTGACGACACCTACATCTTCAACAAAGGCGATGGAGTGGATGTGATAAGCGAGACTAAAGGTGTAGCTGACGAGATTCGTCTCGGTCATGAATCAACGGGAGTCATATTTGAACACGTAGACAAAGACTTGCGTGTACGCATGCCTGGCTCACTTGATGTTATCACAATTAGCTCATGGTATCAGGGCGATAATTATAAAATTGAGACTTTCAAATCGACTGATGGCAACGTAATCTCTCATACACGAATTGAAAGTCTCATCCAAGCTATGTCTTCCTTCCAAAAAGATACAGGTATGACTTGGGAGCAAGCTATAATAAATCAACCAGCACAAGTCCAGGCAATTGTTCAGGAATACTGGACGGCTCCGACTACTTGATTGTACTAAGCGACATACTTCAAATCTAATAGAAAAAGCTAAGTGTTTATGCTTTGGTCTGCCGCTCTCCTCTGATATAGTCAATAATCAGAGGAGAGAGTGGTTAGTAAGCGAGAAAAACTAGATAAAGATAGTCAGGCGGCGCCGGTTAAAAAGCGCGCTGGTGTTAAATCTGCATCAAAGAATCGTGAAAAATTACATGATGATTTGGAAAATAAAAAGTCTGGCGGCAAGCTAGATCCTGGTCTGTATTGTTTCACGGCTATCGCTCAGTTTCATGGTATTCCTACCGTCCCAGAGCAGATTGCTCACGCGTTAGCGATCGATCCGCGTGTGGGTATGGGTGAAACGGATATGCTACGGGCGGCGCGCTCGCTCAAATTGAAGACGCGGGCGGCTACGGTTAATTCTAAGCAATTAGCGAAGTTGCCATTGCCGCTGATTGTTGGTATGAAGGATGAAAAGTTCGCGGTGTTGGCGCAAATTGCCGAGGATAATATGGTGGCGCAACTTGCTGATACTAAGAATGACAGTCGCCGCAAAATTAAAGGTTCTGGTAGAAACATCAACAGTAAATTCCTTATTCTACCGCCAAATGGCGGGCCGCCGCAGGTGATGTCGGCTGAGGATTTTCAGGACAAATGGACTGGCCGCGTGGTACTATTTACGCAGCGTTTTTGGAAAGAGGCAGACAGGAAATTCAATCTTAAATGGTTTATTCCGACGATTATCAAATACAAAAAGCCGCTGCTGCAAGTCTTGTTGGCGGCGCTAGTGGTGCAGATTATCGGAATTTTTACGCCGATTTTGACACAGGTCGTCATCGATAAAGCTCTCGCGCATCATAGTGTCTCGACGCTTGACGTCATCGTTGGCGGGCTGGTAATTATTGCGTTGTTTGAGGGGATGCTTGGCGTCGCTCGGAATTATATTTTCACTCATACCACTAGCCGGATTGACGTAATTTTGAGTTCGCGGCTGTTTCGGCACTTATTTGCTTTGCCGCTGCGGTATTTTGAAACCCGTCGAGTTGGTGACACGACGGCGCGGGTGCTGGAACTGGAGCGAATTCGGGCTTTTTTGACTGGCACGCCGATGACCGCGTTGATCGATATTAGTTTTATGTTTGTCTACATCATAGTTATGCTGTTTTATAGCACAACATTGACGTGGGTGGTGCTGGGCAGTCTGCCGGTATTTGCGATATTGTCTGGTATCATCACGCCGCTGCT
>JBHRNN010000027.1:0-1750 GCA_042642485.1 Saccharimonas sp. (SeqCode) | reverse complement strand
GCCGATGATTTGGGTCATACCAATTTTGGTACCGAGAAGTGCTTTCATAGCCCTCTTTACTCCCACTTAAAACCCTTGGTGTTTATTGGTTATGTCCTAAATTCGTACAATGTGTATGGCCAAAAACCAATCAAAGACCATCGCAAGTGGATTGATCAAATTCCAGAACGAGTTCAAAAATTCTTAAGCGAACGCCATTGTCGGAATGGGCTAGTTGCGTCTAGTAGTCGCGCGTCGCTGCATGATATTCAGGATTACGGTCGATTGCCAGCAATTACACACGAATCAGGCGTTGCAATTTTTAACATTGACCCTAATAAGGCAGAAGCAACACAGCCTGGCTCTCGCGAAAATATTATGAAGGCTCAACAAGAATTTGATGAGCTTTCAGACGCTATTTTGAAGATCCTGGATAAGTATTAAGACGGCTAATTTGTATATACCGACAAATCTTTGCTTTAGAAATAATCAAATTGTATGAAAATCTCCGTCCATCTCAAGCCCAATTCCCGCCACCGTGAAGAGGTGGTAGTAAACGATGATGGTTCGCTGACAGTATACGCCAAGGCTCCGGCTATTGAAGGGCGAGCGAATGTGGTAGCGGCAAAGCTATTGGCCAAATACTTTGGCGTGGCGCCGTCAAAGGTAAAATTAGTGCGCGGCGCAACTTCGAAATATAAGGTTTTTGAAGTTGATAAAACAGAATAGCCGCCGCAACGCGCAGTCGTAACACTTAGCTACAATTCTACGGATATCCAGCTCCCGCCGCCATATTGCCGAGCAATCCTTGCACCGTCACAAACGAATATCCCTGTTGCTTCAGTGCGTTGAGGATGCACGGCACGGCATTGACTGAGGTTTGGTGAATGTCGTGCATCAAGATGATAGCTCCGGGGTGGGCGCCAGCGATGGCGCGCGAGCAGACGATTTCGCTATTACGGTCGGCCCAATCGCGGGTATCGACCGACCACAAGATTGACGACATGCCGTGCAGGCGAAGCTGCTCCAAGACAGCGCTGTTGATTGCACCATAAGGCGGGCGCATAACAGTTGGTTTAATTCCGGTGGCTTGCTTGATGGCGTCATTGGTACGGTCGATTTCGCCAGCAATTTGGCCAACTGGTAATTTAGGCAGTTCTGGGTGCGACCACGAATGATTGCCTAGTTGATGGCCGCGCGCATGCATGCGCCGCAGTACATCAGCTTGCGCGGAAACTTTGCTGCCGATCAAGAAAAACGTCGCCTTAGCGCCATGCTGATCCAAAATATCCAATAGCTGCGCGGTGTACGGTCCCGGCCCGTCATCAAAGGTTAAGGCGATCACTTTACCGCCAGAATTCGCGGCTGTCGGTGCGGCTGGCGCTGGCTTTGGTTTTGGCTCGGGCGGCTTGGGGATATTAGCTAGTTTCCGGGCTGTCGGATTTTGCAGATATTTGGCAACGGCGGCGATTGGCACTTTGATCGTCATTTCGCCGTAGGCTGACGGCAGGAGCGACGCCTGTCCGATTGGCCAAGCTAAACTATTGCCGCCATCGGTAATAATAAAATTTGATAGCGTTTCCTGGGTAATCGTTTCACTGATATCCAGCTCTGCCTGCTGGCGCTGCTTGATGGTCTCATTGATATTATTTCGGGCAGCTGCCACGATTTCCCCGGTCGCTTTCTCTGATTGCTCGGTCAAATCGCTCAGGCTAATCACCTCGCCAGATTTTTTATCAAACGTCCAAAAATGCGTCAGCGACACCGGATG
>JBHRNN010000026.1:0-2017 GCA_042642485.1 Saccharimonas sp. (SeqCode) | reverse complement strand
CGTGATCTGGGAGGCCTCGTCGAACACGACGATGTCGACGTAGCGGCTCCTGACGGGCAGGAAGCGGGCCACCGAGTCGGGCGAGACCAGGATGCAGGGGGTGATGGCGGTCACCAGGTCCCCGTAGTCGTCCATGATCTTGCGGATGTCGCTGCCCCTGCGGCGGTCGAGTTCGTTGCGCAGCCTGTCGGCGCGCTCCCCGGCCTCGTCCATATAATGCGTGGTTAGCACGATAGTGATACCTTCATCGCGAATCTCTTTGATCAAATCCCACAGATTGCGGCGAGCCTGCGGATCCAACCCAGTGGTCGGCTCGTCAAGGAATAGCACCGTCGGGTTATTAACCAGCGTCGAAGCGATGGCGAAGCGCTGCTTTTGCCCACCCGAGAGCTGCTCGACGTAACTTTTGGCTTTGTCGGTCAATTGCACCTTGGCTAGCAGCGCGTCAGCGTCAACCGTTTGTCCGTACAAGCTGGCAAACATTTTCAGTTGTTCGCGCAGGGTTAGCTTGTCGTAAAACATCGTCGATTGCAGCTGGATACCAATGATGTTTTTAATATGCTTCGGCTGCTTGGCAACATCAATTCCGTCAATAGTCGCCGTGCCGCCGTCAATCGTCCGGAGCGCCTCCAGCATCTCCAGCGTTGTTGTCTTACCGGCGCCATTCGGCCCGAGAATGCCGAAAATCTCGCCTTTCTTGACCTCAAACGACACTCCATCGACGACATTCTTACCATCGTACGTCTTGACGAGTTGGTCAACTTTTATGATTGGTTTGGGTTGAGCCATATAAATTCCTTTCTACTCCCTAGCAGAGAAATATCGCGCACGGTGATCGCTCGCTTTTGGGATTATTATAGCACAAGAAACCCTATTTCATCGGTGCGGTTTTGAATAACGTCCACGCTGCTAGCATAGAGTAATTAACAATCTGACCGTCAGAAATCATCTGCTCAAGTTTACTAATTTCTAACCAACTACTGGAAATAAACTCTGTTTCATCTGGCTGGTGCGAATAATTATCTCGAAAAGTGCCGCGCGCACAGACAACGTACAACTTGGCATTAGTACGGCGATTGTCGGCATAAAACCAGCCAATTTGCTGAAAATCTTCCGCCGAAATATTAGACTCCTCCGCCAATTCGCGCTGGGCAGCTTGCTCGGGAGTCTCGCCTTCTTCAATTTTACCGCCAGGAAATTGATACAATATATCATCAACCGGATACGAATATTCCCGCTGAATAAGCACTTTGCTGCCGTTTTGGCAAATGATAATCACACCGCCTTTACCTTGATATACTTGCCGTAAATATAACGACCTTTTACCATCTGGCAATTCTACCTCATCTTCCGCCAATATCATCCGCGGATGCGTAAAAACCACCCGCGACGACAAACGGCGCCATTTCTGCGGTTTGCTGTGTCTATTCATCTTTATAAAGCTCTGTTAAATGATTTGACTTGATATTTGAAAGGTATGTTTCACACCTTATCCATTGCTTAAACATAACATTTGCCTCAATTACATTTTAACAGTCAAACAACTTTCGCGATATAATTATTACATGAAGCACCAGCAGGCGGCGGCACCCAAATTTTTCTCAAAGAAACGCTGTATTATCTTAAGCGTAATTGCGCTGTTGCTTATCGTGCCAATCGTAGTCATTACTCAGCCGAAAATTGCCGATAAATTATCGTTTCTCATTAATTCCGTACGCCTCGATAGGTCGCCTGGCGAATCGGCTTTTCCAGACATTGATACGGCAAATTTAAGCCCAACTCGCCAAAAAATTATCAGTTTAGCAAAGACTGAATTCAAGGCGCAATCTGCTGGCACCAAGTTCAGCCAGGGCGCCGAGGAGGCGTGGTGCGCTAACTTTGTGAGCTGGATCATGTATCAAAGCTGATTCCGCAACCTATCACCCAGGCAACCTTTTCCTATTGGAGATAATGATTTTCATATTATCCACAATATAAAGTAAAGCGAGAATGTCATGCACAATTGCGAGCATGTCGA
>JBHRNN010000025.1:0-3577 GCA_042642485.1 Saccharimonas sp. (SeqCode) | reverse complement strand
GCTTACTTTTAGAAAACCAACACGGTACTTTTGAGAAAGGCCGGGTAGCCCGCAATTTGCTATAGGACTTTCATAAAACTGCTATAGGGGATTCCAAAAAGTGCTATAGCAGATTTTCTGCCCGCAGGACGCCAAAATCATTGAAAATATCAGTAAATTATAGTATAAAAAGGGAATGCTGCAATATCTTCATTCAAGTGCTAAAAATCAGCAAATCAAGCCGCTGGAAAGCTTGCGGACAGGTTCGTGGGTGCGCTGCGAACGTCCGAACGAGGACGAGCTGGCTGAATTGTTGTCGCTGGGACTTGATAATGATTTGCTGAGCGACGCGCTTGATCCGCACGAAGTGCCGCGCCTGGAGATTGATGACGATTGGACATACCTAATCGCCCGGCTGCCAGATACCGATGATGATTTTAACGATTTTACTACGCCGATTTTGTTTTGCTTGAATAAGGACTATGCCGTGACATTGTCGCGCGACAGCTTGGGCAGGTTGTGGCAGCCGTTTATCGACCAAGCGCGTTCGCGCACCGACCGGCCGGTTGAGTTGTTGGTTGACATGATTGACGCGATATCCAGGCAATATCAGCGGCGGGTGGCAGCGATTAATCGTCAGATGCGGGCGGCGACTGATAATATTCATACGCTGCGGGTTAAAGATATTGCTACGCTGGCGGAATACGAGCGCAAGTTGAACGACTACCTGGACGCGCTGATCCCGATGAACTGGGCGGTCGAGAAGTTGCTGGCGACCAGCGGCCTGCGCCTGCGAGCTGATGATAAAGAAGATGTCGAGGATTTATCGATTGATTTGGAGCAGGTAATTGCTCGCTGTAAGAGTTTGCTGCGAACCATCACTAATGTTCGCGACAGCTACCGGGCGGTGATGGATACCCGACTGAACGAGACAATTCGCCTACTGACGGTGATCACCGTGGCGCTGACTATCCCAACAATGATTGCCGGGTTGTTTGGCATGAACGTGCCAGTGCCTGGCGCTAATGATCCGCTGATGTTTTGGAAAATCACCATAGTCAGTATAGTGGCGGCTTGCGCGCTGGGCGGATTCTTTTTGCGGAAACGATAAGCCGGCTGCGTTTTAGTTTAAGAACGCAGCACTGACTGGAAAAATTAGTTATCTGTTGGTACGCCGTATCCCAACAGCCCGTCGTATTGCTTGTCGCGATTAACGAACACGCGGATGCGGTTTGCCTCGTTGCCGCCGACAGTAGTTAGCACGCCGTTGTCATTTTTCAAGACAATGTTAGTGTGGTCGCCGAATACTGGCGAATTGCGGTAAATTGCCGCGTCGCCGGGAAGCGGTTGGTAGCCGGAATTAGCAGGCTTGAACCGGCCATTCGCCTCGTAGTATTCACGCAAGGTAAACGTCCCCGGGATGCGCCAGCCGCCAGTATGCGGATTCTTCAGCGGTGCGCCCGCTTGATACATGATCCAGCTCACAAAATTAGCGCACCACGCTTCACGGACGCCTTGGCTAAATTTGGTGCCGGCGGATTGTGCTTCGAATTCAGTTTTGGCGAGGCTGATAATTTTTTGCCGGGTCGGGTGTAAATTTGTCGTATCAATCTGCGGGAACGTCGCCTCGCCGCGTGATGAATCAATGCTGCCGGCCACCCTCAGCGAGTGAAGTTTATGAGTAATTTTTGGCCAATACAGCGCGCCGAGACTGATGCAAACAGCGATTAATGGTATCAGCACCAGCGCAAATACGTACCGTTTCTTGAGGCGACTACGCGGCTGCGTGATGGAGAGGTGGGGCTTCTTTGGCATATGGTTAGTATAATGGTATCGTGTCGGCTTGGCTAGTCCTCCCGGGTTGCATACCCCACGTAGAGTGTTATAATGACTAACTAAAGATAGGCTGGCAGGGAGTCATTCTATCGCTAAGGTATGCGGTGCTAAAACAGAGCGCGGAAAGGAGTTTATATGGCTCAACCCGAACCAATCATAACAGTTGACCAACTCGTCAAGACGTACGACGGCAAGAACGTCGTCGATAGCGTGTCGTTTGAGGTCAAGAAAGGCGAGATTTTCGGCATCCTCGGGCCGAATGGTGCTGGTAAGACGACGACACTAGAGATGTTGGAGGCGCTCCGGACGATTGATGGCGGCACGGCGACCATCGACGGGGTCGATGTTGCCAGGGAGCCTAGGCGCATTAAAAACATCATCGGCATCCAGCTGCAATCGACGATGTTTTATGACAAGCTGACCCTGCGTGAACAATTGAAAATGTTTGCTAGTCTGTACGGACAAACGGTCGACGCTGACGCGCTGCTGGCCAAGGTGCAATTGACCGACAAAGCCAAAAGCTATGTCGAGCAGCTCTCAGGCGGGCAAAAGCAGCGCTTCGCCATCGCGTCGACGCTGGTTAACAATCCGACGGTGCTGTTCCTCGACGAGCCGACCACTGGCCTCGACCCGCAGGCTCGCCGCAATCTCTGGGATTTGATCAAAGAGATTCGCGACGAAGGTATTACTATCGTGCTGACGACGCATTATATGGACGAGGCCGAGCTGCTGTGCGACCGCCTGGCGATTATGGACAATGGTAAAATCATCACCATTGATACGCCACATAATCTGATCCAGCAGCTATTGGCGCGCGGTTTCAAGAAAAAGCAAAATGATTTATCCAACGGCAACTCACCGTCCACAGCTTCGCTAATCTCTTAAAAAAACAAGACATTTTGAGCTTTCAAAGCGTCTTGTTTTTGCTTTATAATATTTCAATTATATTACATTTTATTCATTTTCTATCAATTATGGGGATATTTTTTGCTTTTTTATTTGTTTTAAGTTAAAATAAACCAGTATGAGGAAGAGGATTAAACCGCTTGCAATCCTAATTTTCTTTGCTTCTTTTATCGCTTTTATTTTGATAAGCAAGCAAATTACTGACTCTCAGGAAAAGCAAGCACAGGCAAAAATTTCACAAACTAAACAGACTCCAAGTTCCTCAAAAAAAGAGGAAACATCTGACGATTCGTCCTTAGATGAAGAGTTTATTTCCAGACCAATCATTGACATTTCTGGCTGGCAGCTGCCAAGTGAGATTAATTACGACTTACTCGCACAGAATGTTTCAGGAGTAATTGTCCGTGTTCATAGTGGAGCGCAGGCAAAAAAAGAAAACGCAGCAACCCATCTGAATGGTCTGGACAAGTCTTATGAAAGACACATCAAAGAATTTCAAAAGCGTAACATCCCTGTTGCTGTCTATGCTTATGTGGCCGCCAATAGCAAAAAGGAAATGGAAAAAGAAGCTGAAAGTTTCTACAAGGCTTCTGCCAAGTACCATCCAACCTATTATTGGCTGGACGTGGAAGAAAAGACCATGTCTGACATGAATGCGGGAGTTGAAGCTTTCCGAGCCAAGCTAGAGTCACTTGGTGTTAAAAATATTGGTATCTATATTGGAACTTATTTTATGGAGGAGCATAGCATCTCTACCGATAAATTCACAGCAATTTGGATTCCAACTTATGGAAACGACGACGGCTACTACAATGCTGCGCCAAATACAGAGCAAGATTACGACTTGCATCAGTAC
>JBHRNN010000024.1:0-6343 GCA_042642485.1 Saccharimonas sp. (SeqCode) | reverse complement strand
ATCCAGGACACGTGGCGGCAGCACTGTTTCTCTCGGGCTGTAATATGCGCTGCGGCTATTGCCATAATCCGGAGTTGGTACTGCCCGAGCGTTTGGCGCCGAGCATCCCGGTTGAGGAAGCGATGATATTCCTAAAATCGCGCATTGGTCGACTAGACGGCGTGGTGATTTCTGGCGGCGAGCCGACAGTCAACGAGGATTTGCCGGTGCTGTGCCGGATGATCAAGAGCCTCGGTTTTGATGTCAAGCTAGATACTAACGGCACGCACCCTGACATGGTGCGCGTTATGGTCGAGGAGGGGACGATTGACTTCATCGCCATGGACGTCAAGGGCCCGCTGGAAAAATACGTGGAGATTGCAGCGCGGCCGATTGATCTAGCGGCCATCAAAGACAATGTGCGGCTGATGATCGACTCGGGGATTGGCCATGAATTTCGGACGACCATCGTCCGCGAGCAGTTGGAGGTAGCGGATTTTGAAAAGATTGGCGAGCTAGTCAAAGGCGCCAAGCGATTTGCCCTGCAGCATTTTCGCACCGGCACCACCATTAGTCCGAAGTTTGCCAACTATCACACGTTCACTGACGAAGAATTTAGGGCCGCCCAAAAAATAATGGAAAGGTATGTCGAAGAATGCGTGATTCACTAACTGTCGAAATTGTGCGCGTGCGCCAGGAAAACCCCGAGGTGACGACACTGTATTTTGTGCGGCCGTTTGATTTTATGGCGGGGCAATATATTACGGTGTTCATTGAAGGCAGTCAGGTGCGTGAAGGTAAGGCTTATAGTATTTCTTCGCGGCCACATGAAGAGTTGATGTCGATTACCGTCAAGGATGTTGGCGGCGAATTTTCGAGTTATCTTTGCTCGCGGCAAGTTGGCGACAAGCTGCAAATCAGTCCTGCTTATGGCGATTTTAATCCGCAAACCGAGCGGCCATTGGTTGGCATTGCGGCGGGTTGCGGCCTCAGCCCGATTTGGAGTATTTTGGCGGATGCCAAGCAGCCGACTTTCCTCTATTTGAGTCAAAAATCGCCAGAATACATGGTGTTCTCGGAAGAATTAGCAGCGTCGAATATTACGGTCAAAAAATTCAGTACTCGTCAGCAGGTTGAGGAACGAGACGGCTGGCATAACGGGCGGTTTGAGGTGGCGAAGATTGTGAGTGAAGTGCCGAGTGAGGCGCACTTTCTGGTTTGTGGCAGCTTGCCATTTGTACGCGATGTTTGGCAAAAGCTAACCGCCGCTGGCGTCGATGAATCACATATTTCAACGGAGACATTTTTTGAGCAATGATTGGGGCGACGAGTACAGCAGAAGTATCACCGACAGGAATTGACGGTGATAATTTTGACGTATTTTCGTCGCTAAGAGACGGTGCTAGCAGTGAGGATTTTTCGTCTGGCATTGGCGAAACGGTGGCTGATAGTGTTGAGCAGTTTGATTTGGTAGCGGTGGCCAGCGGTGAGGCAGAACTCAATACTGTTACAAACAGCAAACCCGAATCAAAAGAAACATCAGCACCAGTCAATCCCGAGCAGTGTCAAAAGTATGGGACGATTGCTTGTATTGGCTGCGGTCTCAGACAATTTTGTGAAGAGCGTCAAGCCGCAATGATGGCAGGCAATACTGAACTTCAGCCCGGGGAACAGCTAAGTACCCTAGAGCAATTACTCCGAGAAGACGACGCGCCGGGCGAGATTGTCTGGGCACGGCCCTTACCTGACGACTTTGATGGTGAGGAACTGCCAGTTGCTGATGGTCCAAGAGTGATTGAAACTAGCACCGACAAGACAGATGGGTCAACTGAGGAGATCACGCCGCAGGAACAAGAAAGTAAAGCTTCGACTAGCGAGCCGGTCGGAACTTCGGGCGAAGATATGGATACTGAAGCGGCAGAAGCGCCATTCTTTGGACTAAAAACAACCCCAGAAACTATCGCTGACGATACTAAAGATGTCAGAGAATCTCGGCCAGAAAGTGCTAGCAAAATTTCTGACGAAGGGTATTTTACCGGAGCGGCAGAGGCGAGTAATTCTTCAACAGATGCGAAGCCGCGCGTCATTGATGCCACTTCTGATGCAGATGATGATAACAAACAGCCGACGCTAGAACCCCTAGATACACCGGCGCAGGCGGAAGCTGCGCCAGTACCATTAGCGATAAATAAGGATGCTCAAACTGGTGATGAGAATCGCAATCCGCTGGAAAATGAAACTGTTTACCCTACGGCTAGTGAGGATAAGGTTGCTGCTAGTGTTGTGGAAAATACATATGATGGCGATGAAACTACTGCGCCATCAAGTGTAAAAACACCATCAATTGAACGCCAAAAAGAAAAAGTTTTTGTTATAACAGGGTCAGAATCGGCCAATTCTGAGCCGAGCCGAGCAGCAGAAAATGATGAAAGTGCTACGCCAGTTTCCGAGCAGCAACAGTTGGCGGCGCAGTTTGACGCAGTAAAGGCGGATGAACCTGCGGCTACAGATCTAATTGATAATTCTGGCACGAAAGCATCAACAGACGCTCAACCTAGCGAGATTAGTATAGATGCGGCGCCGGATTATAATAATTTTGTCGAATCGACCGATGGCGTTGATGTCGAACAGCCCAAGCATGTAATTCCAACCGCATCTAATGTGTCGCCATATCAGGAGCAAGAGGACGCCGTTAATGTGTCGGCGGAATACGAAACAAACGAGACATCTACTGAAAAGATAGTTAATGCGGCCGAATCAATTCCAGCCAAAGAGCAGCCTGATCAGCCGGTGATTGTGTCATTATCAGCTCAAGATATCGTTGAATATGGCGAGGACAACGAAGCTTGGGCTGAGGAGGATATGGTGTTTTTTGTCGAACAACAAGCGCCGTCATCAGTAGAGTTGAACGTATCTTCGGCTGAAATGGTGACGATTGCGCTATCAATGGAGGCAACTACGGTGCGTGAAGAAGTCGATGATTTGAAACTCTCTGTAGACGACGAGATTGGTGTTGATATGGATTCCGCGGGACAATTGGACAATTCTAAGGCGGTATTAGTTCCTGAAATCACCAATGATTATGAGCCAGAGGAGCAGATAGCTATTACTACCTCGCTGACTACTGAACCAATACCTGATGTCGAGCTGGATGAGCCAGCAGTGGAAATTTTAGAGGAGCGCATCACGCCTCGCGAGGAGTATGACAACATGACTGTAAAAACATCGGAAAAAAGTGATTTACCGCCCTTGGATGATGAAGTTGAAGCTATAATTACGGATACCAGCGATGTAGAGCCAGCTATTGATTTACCTGAAGTGCAAGAAGAACTTGCTGCTACTGAAGTGTCTGAGGCGGTAGAATCTGAAGCGGACGAACAGGATGATTTGGCGGTTGACAGCGCGGTTGACAGTTACGGTTATAATATCGAAACGAGCGCCGTGAGTGACAATGTTTTGGTCGTAAAAGGCCGCCTATCCTCTGGCCTATGGCCGGACGACAGCCGGCTCAATCCAGAAGAAGAGTCTGCGTCAACGGCTCAATCAAGCGCAGACGACGCCTCATTAGTATCGCGGTTGGTCGGTATGTTTGTAGTGGCGATATGCGTGGTGCGCGGCCGGCAGTCAGTGAAAGTTTAGTAAACACACCGCCTAAAGAGGTAGCAATGAAGTAGTATAATTAGATGTATGAAAGCGCTGCAAACTAATATTAAATTATTCTTATATACGCCAAACAAATTCTTTGAGATACCTAATTTTCAACGCCCTTATTCTTGGACAGCCGATAATGTCCAAATGTTTTTAGACGACCTTGAAGAGGTGAAGCGTGGAGATAAAAAGCATTATTTCGGCAGTATCGTATATATCAACGACGGCGACCGAAGTATCATTATCGACGGTCAGCAGCGTGCAACGACAGTTTTGCTGATGATTACCGCAATTTACCATTTAGCGTTAGAGTCACCTGAAAAGCTTAGACTGGTAGCCGAGCAAATCAAGGACGAATATTTATATAACAGATATGCAAAACAATATGATTCGGAGGAAAATCGGATTAAGCTTCGGGCAGTGACCACCGACAATAAAATATTTGAGAAAATATTTAGCCAGGCAGAACTGACAGAATATGAGAAGAAAAGTAATTTGTATAAATCCTACCTCCAATTCTATGACTACTTTAGAAATCGTAATCATTTAGAACAGTACATTAACACGCTTGATGACTTTGAGATTGTCACGATTATTCTAGACAAAGACGATGATAATCCGCAAAAAGTCTTTGAGAGTATCAATTCGACCGGCAAACCGTTGACAGATGGCGACAAAATTCGGAATTTTTCATTGATGTTGCACACTTCAGAAAAACAAGATTATGTTTTGACTAACTATTGGCAGCATATTGAAACATACCTAACCGATCCGCAGCGTGACGATATTACCGACTTTTTCCGTGTTTATTTGATTGCCAAGAACCAATCGGTTGTGAATACTGACAGGGTATATCCGGAATTCAAAAGAGTATTCGCTAAAAGTATTTCTAATGACCAGTCATACGAATCACTTGACGAATTTTACGGCGAGATTTTGAGAATATTAAAATACTATCGCTTTTTGAAGTTTGGCATAGACGAAAATAATGAATTTGCAAGACTTAGTTCGGTGGCATTTACAATGCGTTATCTGAGGATTGAAGCGTTCTTTCCGTATGCCGTATCAGTCATGAAATATTGGCAAGACGGACATTTGTCTGATGATGAAATTGCTGAGGTATTTGATGTGCTGCGTGTCTACTTTTCGCGGCGTATCGTTATCAACTTATCGACAACAGGCTTAGGTAAATATTTCGCCGGATTACACAGAAGTATATTGTCAATTGCTGAGCAGGACAATGCTGCATATCTCAAAGTACTGAAATATACCGTACTTTCGAAAAACGGGCAGATCCGATTGCCCCGAGATAATGAAATAGAAACAGCGATAAAAGCAAACTTTACCTATAATCAGCGCTCTTCCAATGTCATGTATTTGTTAACTGCGGTCGACGATGAATCTAAGGACGTGTCATTACTGAAACAGATTAATGACAAAGAGCTACACCTAACAATTGAACATATTATGCCGCAAACCATGACCAATGCTTGGCGGGATGAGATCGGCGACCGTGCCGATGAAATTCATGGCACATATTTGCACGGGCTAGCGAATTTGACATTGACGGGATATAACTCTGAATATTCAAACAAGAGTTTCCAGGAGAAATGTAATATGCCGAATGGGTTTGCCGATAGTCCGCTTAAGATTAATAGGACCGTTGCTAAATATAGTACCTGGAATGAGAAGACTATACTGGAACGTCAGCAGTGGTGGATTGATAAAATAATTAAAATTTGGCCGCTGCCAACAAGTACGTTTGAACCGCCGGTACTCGACACAAAAGTTAATATTTTCGACGATATTGATTTTACAGGAGCAGTGGTAAAAATATTCTATATCGGTGATGATTCGTATCCGGTAACGAGCTGGGTGCAAGTTCTCGGCGTATACTGCGAGCATTTGTATGATAGAAACTCAGATTTTGTTGGTCGAGTCATGAATAGTGAGAAGACGAAAAATTGGATTAGTAATGATTCTAAAAGATTTTTTAATTCCGTAAAAATTCACGACACAGGGCTTGTGGTTGACGTAGCAACAAATACGAATCAAAAAATACGGCTCATGCGCGAACTAGCGGAGATGTTTACTGTTGATAAAATCTCTATCAATGTTGAATTAACAAAGCCGATTGAACAGTAGGTATGCGTGCGGTCTGGCACTTTAGTTTAGTTAGAGTGCTTGCTATACTGTCTATATGAGGATCTCTGACCGTCATCCGTTGGACCGTCCCCGCGAGAAATTAGCGCGTTATGGTACGGCGCGGTTGAGCGACTTGGAGCTGTTGATGGCGATTATCGGTAGTGGCAATGCTCGGGCGGATGTCGGTAAAATTGCGCGCGAAGTGTTGAAAATTTTGCGTCAAAAAGGCGGCGATGTTTCGTATGATGATCTGCGTGGCGTGGTTGGTTTGGGTGAAGCGAAGATCCCAGTGATTTTGGCGAGTTTGGAGCTGGCGCGTCGGTATTTGCTAGATAGCGACCAGCCGATCATTGACAGTCCAGAAAAAGCCATTGAGCTGCTGGCCGACATTCGTGACAAAAAGCAGGAATATTTCGTCTGTCTGACGCTGGACGGTGCGAATCGTTTGATCGCCAAGCGGGTAGTGACCATCGGCACGCTGACCGCCAGCCTGGTACACCCGCGCGAGGTCTTCGCCGACGCCATTGCTGATCGTGCTGCCAGTATCATTGTGGCACATAATCATCCGAGC
>JBHRNN010000023.1:0-7586 GCA_042642485.1 Saccharimonas sp. (SeqCode) | reverse complement strand
TCTCATTGAGGGCGTTGATGTTGACACGCTGAATTTGCACGAAGGCGCGGGATTTGCGGTCGGCACGCCAGAGGAGTTGCTAAGCCGTCCTGTGACAGCCGTGACTCAGCAGGCGATTGAAGCGTTTATTAATGCACAAAGCTCTGTTTCTGTCCTCGCCTGGACGACCACGCCATGGACATTGCCAGCCAACCTGATGTTGGCGGTCAACCCAGATATGACCTACTGCGAAGTACTGGTCGACGGCGAAAAACTGATCATCGCTGAGGAAGCCTTGGAACGTGTCTTGCAGGACGAAAAGCATCAGCCGCTTGATTACAAAGTATTGCGCAAATTCCCCGGTAGCGAATTGGTGGGTAAAACCTACCAGCCGCTCGATACGGGCTCGAATTGGCCAGAGAATGACAAGATTCACACCATCTACGCGGCGGATTTCGTGTCGCACGAGTCGGGTACGGGTATCGTGCACATTGCGCCGGCTTATGGTGAGGACGACTTTGAGCTCGCCAAGCACCACGGCATCAGCGCCTTCCATGTCATCGATGACAATGGCTACTACACTGATGGCAATTACAAAGGCCTGGAGGTGTGGGATAACAACAAATTCATCGCCAAAGACCTGAAGGAAAAGGGCGCGGTGTGGAAAATCGAGTACATTCGCCACGAATATCCGTTCAACCCGCGTAGCAAGCAGCGCATCATGTACCGGGCGATTCCGTCGTGGTTCTTTGACATCCAGGGGCAAAAGCCGCTGATGCTGGAGCAGAACGAGCATATCAATTGGTTCCCGAGCCACCTGAAGCACGGCCGTTTTGCCAAAAATATCGAGCAGGCGCCAGACTGGAATCTGAGCCGTGATCGTTTCTGGGCGACGGCCATGCCGGTGTGGAAGGGTGACCGCGGCACCGTCAAGGTGGTCGGCTCGTACGCGGAGCTCAAGGAGCTGAGCGGCGTGGAACTGGATGATTACCACCGCCCGTGGGTGGATGATGTCACCTTTGAAATTGACGGCGAGAAATTTACGCGCATTGACAAGGTACTGGACTGTTGGTTTGAGTCAGGTTCGATGCCGTTTGCGCAGCTGCATTATCCGTTTGAAAATCAGACCAAGTTCGAGCAAAATTACCCAGCGGATTTCATCGTTGAGTACATCGGCCAGGTGCGGGCGTGGTTCTACTATGTACATGCCGTCAACGCTGCTTTGGCCGAGATCGGTGCCTTTGGCCAGGCTGGCGCGCAGCACAAAAACGCCTACAGTAACGTCATCACCACTGGTGTGGTGGCGGGCAATGATGGCCGCAAGATGAGTAAATCGCTTGGTAACTTTACCGACCCGAACGAGCTGATGGATAAGTTTAGTGCCGATAGTTTACGTTTCCTGCTGCTGAGCAGCCCGCTACTGAACGGCGAGGACTTTGCTTTGCACGACAAGGACGTGGGCGACGTGGCCCGTAAGCTGAGTATGATTTGGAATATGTATGATTTCTTTACCATGTATGCTGAGGTAGACGGCTGGGAATTTGATGGTGAGCTGAAAGATCCGCTGGGCGAGTTGACGAATCCGCTGGATATCTGGATTATCAGCCGCCTGCATGAGTTGGTTGCCGAAGTCGAGAAGCAGATGGATGCCTACAATATTCCCGATGCGCTGAGTCCGATTTTACCGTTCCTCGACGACGCCTCCAACTGGTACGTTCGTCGCAGCCGCCGCCGCTTCTGGAAGTCGGAAGATGATGGCGATAAGAACGATGCTTACCGCACGCTGCATTACGTGCTGGTGCGTCTGAGCTACATTTTGGCACCATTTACGCCGTTTTTGGCCGAGGAGTTGTATTGCAATTTGACGGGCGATAATGAATCGATTCACTTGAAGGATTGGCTCACGGCTGGGGCAGTCAATGATCAGGTGTTGGCCGATATGTCCCGGACACGCGAATTGATCAACAACGGCCTTAGTTTGCGTATGAAGCAGGATGAGCACCAGGTGTCGATCAAGGTTCGCCAACCGCTGCAATGTGCGGCATATGCAGGCGTAAAACTGACTGACTACTATGAACAAATCATGGCCGAAGAGTTAAATGTCAAGGAAATTCGCTGGATTGAGAGTCTAGACGAGCATCTGGCGGACTATGATGTGACTGAGGGCATGATCAAGCCAGAGAGCTGGGTAGAAATTAGTAAGCACTTAACGCCCGAACTCAAACGCGAAGGCCTGATGCGCGAAGTCATTCGCCACGTGCAAAGCGCGCGTAAAAAAGCGGGCTTGCAGGTGGATGATCGGATTGAGTTGAACGTCACCAGCAACGATGCGGAAATTACCCGGGCTATTGATGAGTTTACTGATACTATCGCCGCCGAGACGCTGGCTGTAACATTAGGCTCGATGGCGGACGATATGGAACGGCACGACGTCACGGTCGATGGCAAACCAGTCGAGATCTATCTGAAAAAAGTTGCTTAGCTCTTGAACAGCGAGATTAATTATAGCCAAGGATGCACTCTTGTGATACAGAGGCTTTCTTGGCTATATTTTCGTGTAAATCAATTGAGTGTTACCATATAATCATGATTAATATTGCCAAAGCTATCATTCCGGTCGCCGGTTGGGGTACGCGGATGCTGCCGATCACCAAATCAATCGAAAAGTGTATGCTGCCGGTGGGGACGCGGCCAGTGGTTGATTATATCGTGCAGGATATTGTTCGGGCTGGTGTCAAGGATATTTATTTCGTGGTTGGCGAGCAAAGTACTCAGGTGCAAAGCTACTATCGGTCAAATATTCAGCTGAACGACTATTTGCGGTGCGCTGGTAAACAGGACAAATTACCTCTGGTGGCGCCGCTACGCGATGTGCGAATACATTTTTTAACTCAGCCTGGTACGGGCGGTTACGGCACTAGTATTCCAGTGGGCTTGGCCAGCGAATTTATTGAACCGGGCGAATCGGCGTTTGTGGTGATGGGCGACCAGTTTTTCTGGCGTAGTGACGGCGGTTCAAATGCGGCTGATCTGGCGGAGCTGGTGGAGGCGCGCGGTTTGTCGGCTGGGCTATTGGGTAACCCTGTTGAGGAGGCACTTATCCCACAAACGGGCATTATCGAAACTGACCAGCAAGGTAATTTTGTGCGCATCATTGAAAAGCCGAAGCTGGAAGACGCGCCGAGTAACCTTAGTAATTCAAGCTTTTACGTTCTCAACAAAGAGATTTTCGAGCTGGCGCGTACATTGCCCGCCAATCCGCAGCGCGGCGAGTTTGAGCTGACCGACGCCATCAATGCGTACATTGCCAGTGGCGGTGTTATCGCGGTGGGCGAGGCGAAGGGCGACTACATGGAATGCGGCTCGCCGAGCGGTTGGCTACGCGCCAATAACGCCATGGCTCGGTTGCAGGCAAATTAGTTGCACGTATTATCCATCTCTGTTATAATTGACTACTGATAGTAAATATATTTTAAGGAACGAAATGAAAGCAGTCGTAAAAATCTCTGGCAAGCAATATGTTGTCAGCGAAAAAGAGTCCCTCTTGGTGGATCTCCTCCCTGAAGGCACAAAAGAACTCACTCTCGACGCACTTTTAGTGATTGATGGTGATAAAACAAAAGTTGGCACGCCGACCGTAAAAGGCGCGGTAGTAAAGGCGAAAGTCGTTGAGGCGGAAGTCAAAGGCGACAAAATCCGCGTCATTCGCTACAAAGCTAAAAAACGCGTTCACAAAGAAAACGGCCATCGTCAAAAATATAGCCGTATCGAGATTACGTCGATTAAATAATAGACACAAACTTAATAAATTGCCCTGTTCTCTGAAGCAGGGCAATTTCATATTTACTAGATGTTTGTGGTATAATTAAACGTAAGCAGAGAGGGCAGATAAACAGTGGCATCTATCATAACAGTTACCAATCAGAAAGGCGGCGTTGGCAAGACGACAACGTCAATCAATCTGGCTTACTATCTGGCAAAGATGGGCAAGCGGACGTTATTGATTGATTTCGATCCGCAGGGCAATGCAACTAGCGGCTTAGGTATTGATAAGCAGAGCTTAGAAGTAACTATTGCTGATGCTATTCTCGGTCGTAAAAAATTAGTAGAAGTAACAGTCCCAACCGAGTTTGATAACCTATCGTTGGTGCCTGCTGTGCCAACCTTAGCTAATACCGAAGTAGAGCTGGCTCAGACTGATTATCGTTTCAGCCGCCTGAAATATGCTATCAAGGCTTGCACCATAGAGTACGATTACATTATCATTGATTGTCCGCCGAGTTTGAGCTTGTTGACGGTTAATGCATTAATTGCCGCTCAGTATGTTTTGCTGCCGGTACAAGCAGAATTCTATGCATTAGAGGGCCTAGGCCAGTTACTGGAAACGATGAAACTAGTGCGCAAAAATCTCAATCCAACGCTTGATTTGGTAGGTGTGTTGCCGACAATGGTTGATAACCGTACGTCATTGTCAACGCAGGTGTTAGACGAGATTTCTAAGCATTTTCCAGCTAAAGTGTTCAAAACGAAGATTCCGCGCAATGTCCGCTTGGCTGAGGCACCGAGCCACGGCTTGCCAATTGGCGCGTATGATAGGTTTAGTAAAGGCGCTCGCGCTTATAAAGCGCTAGCCAAGGAGGTGATTGAGCGTGCCGGCTAAAAAGGGCCTAGGGCGAGGTTTTGACTCGCTTATTCCGACAGAGCTGCTAGACGAATCGTTCGATCCGACAGCCGAGCAAGATGAACGCGTTAGCGATTTGCGCTATATTAAATTAGCGTCAATTATGCCCGATCCAGATCAGCCGCGCCGCGAATTTGACGACGATGCGTTGGTTGAATTGAGTAAATCGATCAAAGAGCATGGCGTATTGCAGCCAGTAGTGGTGCGGCCGCATGGCGACGGCTATATGATTGTGGCTGGCGAACGCCGTTTCCGGGCTTCTAAGCTGGCGAAGCTTGATCGGATTCCAGCGCTGGTGCGGACGCTATCGGGTCAGCACCGGTTAGAACTGTCTCTGATTGAGAATATCCAGCGCCGCGACCTTAATCCGCTAGAGACAGCGACGGCGTATTTGAAGTTGCGCGATCAGTTTAATCTGACTTTAGATGATATTGGCAAGCGTGTTGGTAAGACATCGGCGGCGATTGCTAATACTATGCGTTTGTTGCGCTTGCCGGGGGCGGTGCGCGATGTAGTAGCGCGCGGCGAACTAAGTGAAGGCCAGGCGCGGTCGCTGACTAGCTTGCCAGAAGAAGAAATTTTGCGGGTTGTCCCGATAATTATAAAAGAACAATGGAGCGCACGGACGATTGAGCGCTATGTCTCGAATTATAAGAATTTGCATGGCACAGCATCGACTAAAGGTAGAAAAGCCGTCCGCAGCTCGAGATTTATTCGCGAAGAGGAGTGTTTTGCTAAACGTTTCGGAACGCCAGTTGCTGTCAAAGAGACTCGAAAAGGCGCCGGACGGATTATTATTTCATTCAAAGATCAAGCGGATTTCGAGCGAATTGCCAAGTTGTTGGGTGAATAACAGCCGAATTGCACTAATCCAACGTTGTAAAAATTACAAATTGAATTTTTAGGCTGCTAGCTTGTAATCTTAATTTTAAACTCAAAACGAGTCTATATTGCCTAACGGAAAAATCCGCAAAGCTACTGGTCCGACAATATCATAAGTTGGAATGAAGCCCAGTCCGCTACGCGAGTCGAATGAGTTGTCGCCGACTCGATTATCGCCCGCTACGAAAATAGAGCCTTCTGGCACTGTCCATTCGCCGCTGTGGCTAGTCGGTGATTTTGGACCGACGTTGTTTTTGCGCGTGCTGTCGTCTGGATGAAAGCCTTCGGGATATTTATTATTGTAAACTGTTAGCACGCCGTCCTTGACAACGACGCGTTCGCCAGGGAAGGCAATTACGCGTTTGATGATATAGCGATCTGGCGCTCCAGGCCTATAGACGGGATTAACAAAAACAACAATCTTTCCACGTTCTGGCAAATACGGTTTATTTTGTATCTGTGCCATGGTTACAGGTATTCGGTTAATGATTAACCGGTCGCCGTCGGCGAGAGTATTATCCATGCTGTGTCCAGAGACGGAAAAACTGCGAAAAACGTAAGCATTTAATAGCAAAGTGCCAATTAGTACTGCAATAACAAATCCGCTAAAACTTAGAAAATCTCGAAGACGCGGATGGCGGGTGAGATAGCTAGCTTCCATTACACGTATTATACGCTGCAAAAACCAACGAAACAATAAGCGCGATATTTATTTTTTAGCTAAAATCCTTTATAGTACATAGATATGGTGAAGCGAGCGATAGACGGTTTTGTACCGCGAAATACTCCTGCGCGCAGAGCGCCTGTTGATAGCCAGAAAAAACCAGCGGTTAATTTCGGCGATATGGGACATACTGTATCTGTACGGCGCCAGCAGCAATTGCCGCCGCAGCCGATTACTTCGGCGCCAAATAGAGGTGTTCGCAGCGATATCGACGAGTCTTTGCGCGAGATTAGTAATAATCTTGATTTATCTCCATCCAAACATTCTGGCAAAGGCGCGCCAAAAAATGGCCAAAAAAAGCGCGATTGGAAAAAAATCGCCAAGCGTGCGGCAATCGCAATAACTGTTATTGTACTTGGTATTGGTATTTTCCTGGGGGTACGGGCTTTGATGGCAGGCAATGCTGTTTTTAAGGGTGATATATTCGGTTTCGTACAGAAGAAACCGCTCAAGCAAGATGCTCATGGCCGCAGTAATATTTTGATACTTGGCACCTCAGAAGACGACGCTGGCCACGAAGCGGGATATCTAACCGACTCGATGATGATCCTTAGTGTTGACCAGAACAAAAAGAATGCTTATATGATTAGCGTGCCTCGAGACTTATACGTCAAATATGGTAAGAGTTGCCAAGCGGGTTATTCTGGTAAGATTAACGCTTATTTTAACTGCGTCAACGATAATTGGTCGAGCGACAGCGCCGAGGAAGAGCGTCAGACGGCAACCAGAGCTTTTGTTGGCAATATATTTGGTATTGATGTGCAATATTCGGTTCACCTGAATTATAGTGTGATGCGTGATTTGGTGGGGGCGCTTGGCGGTATCAAGATTACCATTGACAGCCGCAATCCGAATGGTGTGATGGATAGTAATTTTGACTGGAAGTGCGGTACGACGTCTGCCGAGAAGTCTCAGCGCTGTCCGCGCGGCCACTATATTAGCTATCCAAACGGTGAAGTAGAATTAGATGCCGAGCACGCGCTGTATTTGGCGATGGCGCGCGGCGACCGAGCGCCAACGTACGGTTTCGAACAGTCTAATTTCGACCGCGAAAAAAACCAGCAAAAGATTATGGTTGCTATTCGCGACAAGGCCTTAAGTGCCGGCACGCTGGCAGATTTTACTAAAATTTCTGGTATTATCGACGCGATTGGCAAGAATTTACGAACTAATTTCGAAAAGAGCGAAGTACGTACGCTGGTCGAGCTAGTACACGACATCAAAAGCGATAATATTAAAAGCGTCAGCTTAATTGATGCCGAGCCGGCTATCTTGACAACTGGCACGTACGGCGGCGCTAGTTCGGTGGTGCCGACGGCC
>JBHRNN010000022.1:0-7970 GCA_042642485.1 Saccharimonas sp. (SeqCode) | reverse complement strand
GGCGGCGGCACAGGGCGGCGGCGCAGGGATCACCGCCGCCCTGTGCACTGCCGGCCTCGCCGCCGGCATTACCGCTGGGGTAATGAAGGGCGGCGATGTGAACATCGCTGCCCTCGCCATCGGTAGTATCGTTGGCGCAATCATCGCAGTCGCCACCACCGGTGGCGGCAAAAAGATGTTGGAGATGGCTCGTTTTGCCATCTCCAACGCGACAGGGGGGAATGGGACTCAGCGCCCCCAGCGCTGAGCCTTGCCCCACTCCCCGCTCCGCTCCCTCACTCCCAGTGAGGTCGAGCCCGAGCGGCACACTCTCAATCACCACTACTGTCCCGCCCCTCGGCGGAACCTTGCCATTCCAGGCAATCGTTCTGTCGGGGGCGGGCAACCCCATGGAATATCATGACTTGATACTAATCAGCTAGACTATCAAAATTAACCAAAAGGAGTTTATATGAAATCAGTTTTTGCCGGAGTTTCTGCTGTCGCGCTAGCCGTAGCTGGCGCTGCTGGTATTGCTAGCGCTCTAGGAAACGAGCAAACCAACAATGCGCCAACTGCCGCTAATCAAGCGCAGCAGCCAGTCTACCGCTGCGAGTCGCTAGGTATCGACCACATCGCCCGCGATAGCTACAAATTCTCTGTCAAATATGCCGCTTATAACGGCGCTACTTACAAGGGCACTGTCTACCGCGTCTACGACGCCAATGGCAAGGAGGTCTACAACACTGCTGGCGCTAAGTTCAACGGTTTCGAACCTGGCAATTACACCGCCAAGGCTTTCGTCACTGTATCGGTCAACGGTAAGGATGAAACTGTCACCAGCGACGGCTGCACCAAGACTTTTACTATCAAAGCCGCTCAAAACGACCAGAATAACAAGCCGGACAAACCATCCGAGCCAGCGCCGCAGCCGCAAGAGCCGTCTAAGCCGACCAATCCAAACCAAAATAAGCCAGACGACCAGAAGCCGACACCACAGCAGCCTTCCAAGCCTAACAATCCGACACCGCAGCAACCATCGACTCCTGCCAAACCAACAGAACCGTCTAAGCCAACGACACCTACCCAGCCGAGCCAGCCCGACACAAAGCCGAACACACCGAATACACCATCAAAGCCAGCGGCTCCAGCTAATCCAGCGCCTACAAACCAGCAGTCCTCGCCAACAGACGCCGCAAATTCCAACGCCACGCCTGCCGCAACGACCACAGAAACAAATACAGTCAACAGCCCGTCTAACAACGCTAGCGCGCCAAACCAACTACCAAAAACTGGTATCAGCGAGCTAGCCGGCCTAGCTGGTACTGGGTCGCTTGGCTACGCGCTGTATGCTTACATAGTATCGCGCAAAAACCGTTAATCTAGCTTGACCGCTCGCACTTTGCTCTAATAAATAACCCCGCTCTTTCGACCGGGGTTATTTTATTTACTAATTCAGTGTTCGCCTGACCAATTCGCGGGTAAAGAATTCCAGCGTGTCACCGATAGCCAGCTGCAGTTTCTTCTGCGTCCGCAGGCTCAGGCCGCACATCTCGCCTTCAAACACTTCTTTGGCTTCCTGCTGCTGGCGCTGGACGTTAGCTATCTCTACCTCGGCAAGCTGCTCGCCGCCGCGCTTGACGCGCACTAGCAAATTCGGCGCTACTTTGCCGCTGATTACTTCGCCGCCGCAAATCACTTCGTCGCGCATAGTACGAAAGATACCTTTGACTTCTAATACGCCGACTTCCGTCTCGACCACCTCTGGCGACAGCAAAGCTTCCATATTTTTACGAGCATCGTCTAGCAGTTCGTAAATCACTTTGTAAGTGCACACTCGTACATGGTCGCGACTCGCCAAGCGCTTGACCGCTGGCGGTATTTCGACATTGAATCCGTAAATAATAGCATCCGAACTATCGGCCAAACGTACGTCGCTCTCGTTGATATTGCCGACGCCGCTGCCAATAATTCGCAGGTCAATCGCGCCGCCAGTATCAACCAGCCGCAAGCTATCCATCACCGAGGCTAGCGAACCCTGCACGTCGGCCTTGACGATGACGTCGAACTCTTCGCTGTCGTGCTTTTGAGTCATCATTTTCAGCAAATCGGCGCCAGTGACGTTGGTGCTGGCAGCTTGCCTTTCTGCTTCAATTTTAGCCTGCTCTACCTGGGCGCGAGCAATCTTCTCATTCTTCACCACAGTGAAGACATCGCCGAACTGCGGCAATTCCTTGAATCCGGTGACTGTCACTGGCGTTGACGGGCCAGCTAATTTCAACGCCTCGCCGCGGAAATTAGCCAGCGTGCGTACCTTGCCGTATGATGTGCCGGCAACCAGAAAATGACTCGGTTTCAGCTGGCCTTGCTCGACTAGCAGATTGACCACCGAACCGCGACCCTTTTCCATGTGCGCCTCGATGACCAAACCCTCAGCCGGAACGTCAGTATCGGCTTTCAGCTCCTCCATATCAGCCACTAGCAGCACCATATCTAGCAATTTATCGATATTTTCGCCAGTTTTAGCGCTAATCGGCACCATAATCGTGTCGCCGCCCCATTCCTCTGGATTCAGCTGGTATTCGCTGGCTAATTGAGCTTTAACGCGGTCGATATTGGCGCCCTCTTTGTCAATTTTGTTGATAGCCACAACGATTTTAGCATTAGCATTGCGGGCAAACTTAATCGCTTCGACCGTTTGCGGCATCACGCCGTCGTCGGCAGCCACCACAATCACCACTACGTCAGTCAACACCGCGCCGTGCTGCCGCAGCGCCGCAAAAGCCTCGTGCCCTGGCGTATCTAGCAAGGTGATTATGCGATTGCCGCGCTTGGTCTGATAAGCGCTGATATGCTGGGTAATTCCGCCTGCTTCGCTAGCTACGGTTTTCATGCCGAGGATTGTGTCTAGCAGCGTAGTTTTACCGTGATCAACATGCCCCATCACTGCTACAATCGGCGGCCGCAGCGATGCCTTGGCAGACGGTTTGTGCAAATGTTGCACTGGCGCAGAATTAACTTCTTTTCGCTTCAATTGTACGGCAATTTTTAGCTCCTCGACGATAATTTGCGCCGTCTCGAAATCAATCCGCTGATTGATCGTCGCCACGATGCCGTTTTTGAACAATTCACCGACAAGCTGCGTTACTGGCAGGTTCAGAGCCTCGGCCAATTCTCCAACGGTAATAGAATCGGCAATCATCAGAACTTTCTCTGGCTGGCTCATATTTCTCCTTTCTACCCGCAGCTTATCGGGACAATTATCCGCTAGATGCGCGGGCTGTTACTTGGTTTTCTTTTTCTTGCCGCCCAAACTCAGGCTAATTTTGCGGCCTTCGCGGTCAATGTCGAGAATTACGAATTCTTTACGTTCATTCAAGGTAAAGACCTTCTCGGGATCAACATCGTTGCCGCTGCCAAGCTCCGAGATATGCACTAACGCCTCGACAGCCGGGCTAATCTGGACAAAGGCGCCAAACGGCGTAATCCGCGTGACTGTACCTTCGACTTTTTGGCCTTTTTCGAGCTTCTCAACCTCGTCGAGCCACGGATCTTTGGTCAGCTGTTTGACACTCAAGCTCAAGCGGTCTTTGTCAATCGAGATAATTTTAGCTTCAACCGACTGGCCGACTTTGACGTAATCATTCGGATTGCCAACGCGCTCCCAGCTGATTTCTGAAATATGAATCAGCCCCTCGATACCATCAACGTTAACGAACGCGCCAAAGTCGACAACGCCCGTGACTACACCTTTGACCGTATCGCCGACTTTCAGCGTAGCAAAACGTGCTGCCAAGCCGTCTTTGATGGCTTCTTTTTCAGAGAAAATCAATTTGTTAGTCTTGCGGTCGCAATCTAGAATACGCACTTTCATCGGCCGGCCGACCAGCGCATTCAAGCGGGCGAGAATTTCGTCCTTGTCGGCGCTGCCAACGCGCGGATAATGCTCGGCGCTCAACTGCGATACCGGCAAGAAGCCGCGTACACCCTCGTACTCAACCAGCAGTCCGCCGCGGTTCGCATCGTACGGCGTAATCTCGACAATTTCAGCAGCATCAAAGTGAGCTTGAATTTCTTCCCAGCCGCGGTCTTTGGCTGCCTTGCGCAAACTCAGCAGGCTGTAGCCGTTATCAAGTTCTGAATCAATCACGCTTGCCGACACTTCGTCGCCGACATTCAATTGGCGGCCGAAACCGACCTCGCGGCGCGGTACGTAACCAATTCCTTGCGCGCCCAAATCTACTAATACTTCGTGTTTTCGCACGCTTAAAACGTGCCCAGTCACCATCTCGCCAGCAACTAGCTGTTTCGCATTGTCGCCTGCCAAGAGGTCGTCCATCGTAATCGTGGCCTTTGCCATAAATACGTCATCAGCAGATACCCAGGGTTCGGGTAAACTCTGCCAATTCTCCTTTCTTAAATTTAATATTTCTCGAGCAACACAAAACAATGCGCACTCAGCCACTTACCAGTATACCTTATCCGACCTCTAATGTCTAGATGAGGCGGCGCGATTTGACGTAAGCAACCCCCAGCCCCAGCAAGCCGGCGCCAGCTACAACCGCTAGCATATCGTCAACTGGGCCAGTCTTTGGTAAGCTGCTGGCTTCATGGCCAGTTTTCGGCAGCTTGTTGTTAATAGCAGCAGACGAACCTGTTGCCGAGTTATTAGAGCCGCTAGAAACGGTGCTAGAAGCGCTAGAATTAGAGCTGGAATTAGAAGGAGTCGAACTATTGAGGCTACCAGTAGAGGCACTAGACGTGTCCGACGCGCTTTTTTGATCGCTCTGGCTGGCCGAGCCAGCGTTCGACTTCTGTGCTGGATCCGAGCTGTTGTTGCCTTTATTCTTGTCTTCTTGCTTTTTCAATGTATCAGCAAGCGAGTCTTTTTTCTTCTCGTCTTCCTTAAGCTTATTAGCTTCAGTATTGCTCTGGTTTGTATCTTTTTTTGGCGCTGGCGCAGTGTTGCTGCTTTGCTCGTTTTGAGTTTTTTGGTCGTTTTTGGCAGTTTCAGACTGAGACGTTTGTGCCGTTTGCTGCGTATCTGTCGAATTCAATTCGCCCGAATGGCGCACCATGTACACGCCGCCAACAAACGCCGCTGCTAGCGCCGTCCCCACCAGCACAAAACCAATCACTGAACCTTTCTCACTACGATGTGCCACTTTACTGTTATCCTCTCATAATTACCTTACTTTTCTATATTATACACCTTTTCTGCAATAATATCAACTATACGCTATACTATCGTCTGTGATACGATAGATTCTATGATAGTAACAATCGATACTGGCGGGACAAAGACGCTCGTCACCTCTTTTGCCGATAACGGGCACATGGGCAAACCGCTTAAATTTCCCACTCCCAAGGAGCCAAAAGCTTATGTCGCTGAACTAAAACGCGTAGTCCGCGAACGCTATTCAGACAAAAAAGTCGATGTTATAGTTATCGCTCTACCTGGTATCATCAAGAACGGTACTGCTGTATGGTGCCAAAACCTCGGCTGGGCAGATTTTCATGCTTCCCGCCTACTGCGAGACCTGCTGCCAGGTGTGCCGGTGCTCATCGAAAACGATGCCAACCTAGCTGGGCTCGCCGAAACGCGGCTTTTACGAACAATTCCCAACTGCTCGCTCTATGTCACCGTCAGTACTGGTATCGGTACTGGCGTTTGTACTAACGGCTACATTGACCCGGGCATGCGCTACAGCGAAGCCGGCCGCGCGCTCGTCGAATATGGCGGCAAGATCCACTCGTGGGAAAGCTTTGCCTCTGGACGGGCCATTGTCGACGCTTATCACAAATTTGCTCGCGACATCACCAGCAAACGCACCTGGAAGAAAATCGCTGATCGCATTTCGCGCGGTTTTCTGGCCGTCATCCCGATAATTCAGCCTGACATTATCATCATCGGCGGTAGCGTCGGTACTTATTTTGAACGGTACGGAGACTACCTGCGCGATATTCTGACTTCGCACCTGCCGCCGCACATTCCATGTCCAAAGATTATTCAAGCGCGCCATCCCGAGGAAGCGGTTGTCTACGGATGCTATTACTATGGCAAAGATTACTTGGCTCTCGCAAAAAATAAGCGCTGACGCTTTATCAGTGCCGCACCTCATACATCTCACCCTAGTACCGGGTGAGATATTTCGTTGGAATTATACCGCTTGTGCTATTACTTACAACCCTAACGACCCTAATGCCTGCCAGCGCTTGCTCCACGAATACGGGCATGCTCTGCTCAATCATTCTGGCTATTCTCGCGATATTGAACTAATCGCTATGGAACGCGCTGCCTGGCAAGAGGCCATCAAAGCAGCCGCTAGATTTTCTATCACAATTGATGCCGAGCTAATCGAAAACGACCTCGATACTTACCGTGATTGGCTTCATGCCCGTTCGCAATGCCCGCATTGCCAAGCTGCCGGCCTGCAATCCAGGGCCAACAAATATTCCTGTCTCGCCTGCGGCCGTTCCTGGCGAGTAAACCAAGCCAAACTATGCCAGCTGCGCCGCTGGCTTAAATAGTCTGCTTGATGCGAAATTTGATCAACTAATTCATAACTACCGATTACTCATAAAACTTAAAAAATGCACCTCCGTAATGGAAGTGCATTTTTGTATAGTCAGCTAGTTTTACGCTGCGAGCGTAACGTCATCCTGCGTAACAGTTGTTTTCGCTTTACCGCGGCGGCTAATGCGGCCGCCTTTAGCGCCAGCAATACGAGCTAACTGCGGATTAGCAGCAAAACCGCCCGTGTGCCCGTTTTGTCCGCCTTTACGGCCAATTTTTGCATAAAAATTTGGGTCTTTGGCTAGATTTTTTTGAGCCGCTTTCTTGCCGCCAACTTTTGTTCCTGCCATATTGTTGTCTCCCGCCCGCTCTGGGCAATATTAAAAGGGCTCGCCTACCTCTATAAGAGATAAGTAAACCCTCGCTTTATCTCACATATGTTATATGTACTCTTTTATATTAGCACAAACGAGACAAAATGTCAATGGTTACAAATTACGAAATTATGATATAAAAACCGTTGCGTTTATTCGTCTGGTGCGATATTATAGATATGCACCTGTTTGAACCTTCAAAACTACGAGGTTCACCACAAATACAATTCTCGTTTTCTGCGAGATCCGAGAATATAAAAATAACGCTCTCGAAAGAGCGTTATTTTGTTTATTGAGCTATCACGACACGCAGCAGCGATCTGGGGGCTTACCCGTCTCATAAAAACCTCCTAAGCGCCATCGAACAATCTGTAGTTTTGCCGCTAACAGACAGCGGCACTAAACGCGTCAGCCAAAAATAAAAACCACCCTTTCGGATGGTTTTTATATAACTCGGCACCGTGCTAGATTCCCACTTGCGCAGTATTATCGCCGCTGAGGAGCTTAACTTCTGTGTTCGGAATGAGAACAGGTGTTTCCTCCTCGCCATGGGCACCGAAGGAGGGGGTTTAAAGCGCTTGGTTCCACATATAATCCGTGGTGGGCCAAACCCCTTCCTTCGATGTCCTTGTTCGGCTAGCTCATGCCTATAATCGAAAGATTAACGTTGGTGCGAACACCAATTACTAGTCAAGTCTACCTTATCCACGCTATCAATGCAAGCATTAACCTCGTAGACAAGGACATAAAAAGGCAATGGGACTATTAGTATGCTTCGGCTCCATACATTACTGCACTTCCACCTTGCACCTATCAAACAGATAGTCTATCTGTGTCCTCATAGGGAAATCTAATCTTGAGGTCAGTTTCGCGCTTAATATGCTTTCAGCGCTTATCTGGTCCGCACATAGCTACCGGACAATGCAGCAGGTGGCCACAATCCGTACACCAGCGGTGCGTTCACCCCGGTCCTCTCGTACTAGGGGCAAATCCTCGCAAGTTTCCTGACGTCCACACCGGATATAAACCGAACTGTCTCGCGACGTTCTGAACCCAGCTCGCGTACCACTTTAACCGGCGAACAGCCGGACCCTTGGGAC
>JBHRNN010000021.1:0-8082 GCA_042642485.1 Saccharimonas sp. (SeqCode) | reverse complement strand
ACTCTAGATATGCCATTACTTGAATGTGGGTTTTCCTTTAACGTAAAATTTAGAGAATATTTCTCCGCCGTAACAGGTATTACACCTTTTAAATTTACTGCTGATATGGCAACAGCTTGGAGGAAAGTAAAAAGAGAAAATGATTTGAGTTTTACAGTTCAAGATATGCTGAAAGTTTATTATGGAGAGTCGGATTATGCCAAGTATGATAATTCGGCTTGTCAATGGAATCAATTCTTAAAGGATTTCTGTGCAGACGAAAATAGTCGCAACTATTCGAACAAATTAAAAGTAGCTTCCATTCTTTGGAAAGAGGTTAGAAATTCAGAAAATGAAAAAATTTATTCAAAGAATCTTTTGACTGAATATGCCGGTAAAATAAAAGAGTATTGCAAGTAGGATATTCTTAGTTTACTAAACTAACAATTCAAAAAACTAATACAAGGGTAAAATACTAAAGCTAATCAAGAGAGAAACAGAGAAGATATACATTTATCAAAGAAGTTTTGTTTTATGTCCTTGACAAATCTTCCCAAACTGCTCCGTCGTCACAGACTGGCTCGGCGCAGCCACCAACCGCCAATACCGTGCCGGTAGACTAATTAGTTGGCGGCGAATAGTCATAAAGCAGCGCCTACCTCCTCGGGCGCTGCTTTTTCATGTAGTAATTTTCCCCACACCAAATAACTAACACTCGCCCCGAGCGACCTTACAGCGAAATTACAGATTGTTTGGCTATCATATACTCATCATTAACAGAAAGGATGATCATGAACAAGGTACACGCAAACGAAATCAATCTAACAACCAACGAGGCGCTGGTACTGCAGCAAGTCTACGAAGACGGTGGTTATGAGGCGGCCATATTGGCAGCACAAATGGGCATGCCGCGCCGAACGGCGATGAATGTACTGGCGGATTTGCGGCGTAAAGGATTGATGGCGATTGACCAGGCTTATGGCGATGCTTGGGTGCGGCTAACCACGCGCGGCAAACGACTAGTGCAGAGAATTTGGCCGGAAGCGCAGGCGATGGCTGTTTAAGATTTGCCTAATCTAAAGATTTTATTGTAGTTTGGTAGGCATGACTAGTAGAAACACTTTTATAGGCTGTGCTATAATTCTATGGCATCGCTGTTGGCAAGAAGTTAAGAAAAACTATAAAAAAGATACAACACTGTAGGAATTATGAAAATCTGGCACTCAGGACGAGAATCAAAATTACTTGACGATATTATCGCCGGGCGGAAGACGGTTGAAGGTCGATTGAATCGCGGAAAATTTGCCGAGTACCGAGTCGGCGATAAGATTCACCTGCGTCGCGATGTTCGCGATGCCGAAGGAATACTACACGACGGCAAACCAGATCAAGCACGCGTGGAGATTATCGCCATCCGCCACTACAATTCCTTTTTAGAAATGGTGCAGGCCGAGGGTTACCACCGTGTTATTCCGCATGCCACCAGTGCCGAAGCTGCCGCTGCCGAATACAACAAATATTATTCCGCTGCCGACCAAAAACATTATGGCGTGCTAGCAGTGGAAATTTGCTTATCGCTTTAATCTTTCAGTAAGGCTATGATATGCTGAAACTATGATGAATTTACTCTCAATCCATCATCATCCCCACGTGTAAGCAGGAGGTGTTTTGTTGCTGTTTTATGCCTCCTGCGGGAGGTTTTTTGATTGATTAATTTTAGGAAAGGAAATATATGATACCAGATAAATTACAGCCAGGCGATGAAGTGAGGGTGATTGCACCGGCGCGCTCAGCCAGCGATATCGATAAAGGGGTTTTAGAGCGAGCCAAATCAGCATTAGAGTCACTTGGGCTAAAAGTTTCGTTTAGTAAAAATGCTTTTTCTCGGAACCAGCGAGGCTGTCCGACGGACGACGAGAAGGTTGAAGATTTGCACGAAGCATTTATGGACGAAAACGTGAAGTGTGTTTTGGCGGCGATTGGCGGATTCAATTCAAATCAGATGCTAGGTAAAATTAACTGGCAAATTATTAAAGATAGTCCGAAGATCTTTGGTGGCTTTTCTGATATTACCGTTCTAAGTCATGCGATTTTGGCAAAAACTGGGTTGGTGACCTATGCGATGCCGAATTTCTATTGTTTTGGTTTGCCGCCAGAAGCTAATTATTCGTTGGAGTATTTTCGGCGGTGTTTGTTTTTAGATCAGCCGGCAGAGTTTGTCGTTCAGCAATCGGAAACATTTTACGATTTTCCGTGGAATTATGACGAAACTTCGCCGCGCCAAGCTTTGAAAAATAATGGACCGCGAGTCGTGCAGGGCGGATCGGCTGAAGGAGTAATGATTGGTGGCAATTTGTGTAGTCTAAACTTGTTGAATGGTACGGAATATTTTCCGAAAATTGAAGGCGATATTATTTTGTGTATTGAAGACGATAGCTATGATTCAATTCCCGAAACGTTTGAGCGCCACGTGCAGGCGTTGATGCAACAGCCATTTTTTCGTCAGGTAAAAGCAATTTTGGTTGGGCGTTTCCAATCTGAATCTCGGGCGACCGACGAATATGATTAATGATATCATCCTTTCGAAAAATATTGATCCCACGATTCCGGTGTTGGTCAATCTCGATTTTGGTCACACCGACCCGAAGTTCACGTATCCTGTCGGTGGCAAGTGTAGGATTGTAGCGGGAGATGGTACTAGAATTGTCATTCGTTGTGACGACTAAGCAGACTTTGAATAGGGTGCTTTAAGCAATTTTTCAGATGCCTGTGCTAAAGTTGAAAAAAGAGGATAGTTAGCTGATGAGAATTTTACTAGTAGAAGATGACGTGGCGATTGCCCAGTCGCTGAAGGAAGGCTTGGAAGACGAAGCCTATGCAGTTGACGTGGCGCATGATGGCGACGAGGGCTACCGAACGGCGACGGCGGATGACTATGATGTGATTATTCTTGATGTGATGCTGCCGGAAATGAATGGCTATGAGGTGTGCCGGGCGCTGCGCAAAGACGGTAATCAGACGCCGATTTTGATGTTGACGGCGCGTGATGCTGAGCGGGATATTGTCGAAGGTTTGGACATGGGTGCTGATGACTATTTGGCGAAGCCGTTTAGCTTTGAGGTGTTATTGGCGCGTCTTCGCGCGTTGCTGCGCCGTCCGAACGAAAAACTGGAAGAAGTTTTGCGGGTTGGTGATTTGACACTTGATCCGAGTTTGAAAAAGGTGATGCGTGCCTCAGAGGAAATTAGCCTAACCGCCAAAGAATATGCTGTCTTGGAATATCTGATGCGTAACGCCGGCAAGGTCCTGTCCAAAGAGCAGATCATCTCGCACGTGTGGGATTTTGATGCCGATGTCTTGCCTAACAATGTTGAATTATTCGTTATGTTTTTGCGCCGCAAAATCGATAAGCCATTCGGCTCAAAATTGATCCACACCGTCCCTGGCTTTGGTTATAAACTGGAGGATAAATCATGAAACAGCAGCGAGTGCGGCGCTTAGCGCTAAGTTATTTGGCGGTGATTATGACGCTGTCGCTAGCCTTTAGTGTGATTATTTATATTATTACCGCGGTGCAGCTCAATCGGCCACTACCGCCGGGCGAACATGCTCAGCAGCCACCAGAGCTTGTCGAACGTCAGTTTAGTCGCCGCCTGGAGCAGCGCAATAGCGAGACGCGCGGGTCGGTCATCGTGTCATTGATAGTACTGAACGGGGTGATGCTGCTGGTCGGCTATTGGCTGAGCTTGTTGTTGGCGCGGCGGACTTTGGCGCCGATTGAGCGGGCAATGCGGGCGCAGGTGCAATTTGTGTCGGATGCTAGCCACGAGTTACGGACCCCGCTGACGGCGTTGATGACCACCAACGAGGTGGCGCTACGTAAAAAAACGCTGGATGAGAAAAAGGCGAGAGCGGTGTTTCGGCGTAATATTGATGAGGTTGAAAAACTGCGTGAGCTGACGGACAATTTATTGCAACTTACCCAGGTCGATAATCAGCAGATTGAGAAACAGGCAGTCGATATGGCGGAACTTATCCGCGACACGGTTGATCGCTACCAGCCCGTGGCCGACAAAAAACAAGTAGTGCTGGATATGCAAGTACCGTCAGTAACTCATGTGGCCGCAGTCGCGGCGGTGACGCAAATTCTGGGTACGCTGATTGATAACGCCATCAAATATTCACTATCAGGCAGTACAGTAGTTATTCGGCTGGACGGACAAACGCTATCAGTCGTTGACCAAGGCATTGGCATCGCCAAACAAGACCAGGCGAAAATTTTCGACAGGTTTTATCGTAGTGATGAAGCGCGCACGCGTGGGCACGGTTCGGGCTATGGACTCGGGCTGGCTATCGCTAGGGCGGTGGCTGACAAAAACGGTTATCAATTGAGCGTTAAAAGCGAAGCGGGTCAGGGCTCTACCTTCAGCTTGCATTTCTGAGGGTTGGCTGGCTGATACTACTTGCAATTAAAGAAAGTTACGTTTTGATCTGGTGGCGTAAAAGCCTACCATGCGATATACTGAAACTATAGCAAATGATGACCATAAGGAGTCGCTATGAGTGATACTTCACCGCTGATATTACACGGGCTGACCAAACGCTTTGGTCACAAACTGGCAGTCAACAATGTATCGCTGGAGCTGCATGAAGGTGAGGTGTTTGGTTTTCTTGGGCCGAATGGTGCGGGTAAAAGTACAACGATTCGATCGGTGATGGATTTTTTGAGGCCGACGGACGGCTGGGTAGAGTTGCTGGGTGGACGGAATTCCGCGGAACGAACAGCCCTTCATGATCAGGTTGGGTATCTAGCGGGCGACATCGCCCTATATGAAACTATGACTGGTCGGAAATTGCTGAAATTTTTGGCGCGGACGGGTCGGAAGGTTGATTGGCGCTATGTTGATGAGTTGGCTGAGCGTTTTGAGGCGGCGTTGGATCGACCGATTCGCCAGCTTTCCAAGGGTAATCGTCAGAAAATTGGTCTGATTCAAGCTTTTATGCACCGCCCGAAATTGCTAATTTTGGACGAGCCGACTAGCGGACTTGATCCGCTGATGAAACAGGTGTTTTACGATTTGGTGCGCGAAGTTTCTGGGCAAGGCGCGACGGTATTTGTTAGCAGCCACGACCTGGCTGAAGTGCAAAAAATTTGCCACCGCGCTGGCTTTATTCGTGATGGAAAATTGATCGCCATTGAACATATCGCGACCATGAAGCACCTGTCAACGCACCGCTACATTGTGACCTTTGCCAAAAAACCGTCCCTAGCGGCAGCCAGAAAACTACCGTCCATCACCGACGTTCAGCACCGTGGCGACGAATACGAATTTACCGTCAAGGGCGACGCAGCGGAATTTGTCTCGTTTATCGCCGAATATAAACCAAAACTATTGCGCGAATCAGAGTTAGAACTAGAGGAATTATTTATGCGCTATTATGAAGGCGAGGAGGCAAAGCGATGATGCGGCAGACGGTGCGGCAAAATTACAAACTGCCGCTGTTTTTGGGTATTGGTGTTAGTGTTGTGGCAGTGTTGTTTTCGGCGCTGTTCAATAAATTTAGCGATCAATTGAGTCCGTTCATCGATATGATACCGCCTGGCATGAAAGCAGTGGTTGGTGATTTGGCGATTGGCACCACACCAGAAGGCTGGCTGAGTATTGAGCTGTTTCCGCTGGTGGCGATGGTCGGCGTGGTGATTACAGCGATTATTTTGGGTGCTGGGGTAATTGGCCGGGAAGAAGATTCGGGAACGCTGGAGTCGCTGCTTGCTAGTCGGCGGACTCGCGTGATGATTGTACTAAAAAAATATGTGGCGATGGCAGGATTGTTGGTGATTCCTCCCGTGCTACTGTGTATGACCATTGCGTTCATCGGTCCGCTGTTTGATTTTCACCCAAACCTCACGCACGTTGCCGGGGCTTGTGTGAGTTTGTGGTTTTTGGGGCTTAGTTTTGGTAGCCTCACCTTTGTCACTCAGGCAGTGACGGGTAGGCGCGGGCTGGCTGTCGGCGTTGGTAGTCTAATTTTTCTAGGAATGTATGCCCTGTCAATTACCGCCAAGCTGATCGAAAGTTGGAAAGACTACGATGTCTGGTCGCTGATCCATTATTACAATATTCCGGGTACTTTGATGGACGGATTGGACTTAGGAAAATTGGTCGTTTTAGTTTGTGTGAGTTTGGTGGCACTCGGCGTGGCGGTGATCGGATTTTGTCGGCGAGACACGGGGGTGTAATACGGAGACTGTCGTTATAATCTATGATTTGTTGGAGCGTACATGACGAACTCTCATCCGCTGATAATTCTTCGTGGTAATTCTGGTTGCGGTAAAACCAGCACGGCGCGCCTGCTCCAGTGTCAGCTAGGCTACGGCACGATGCTGGTGTCGCAGGATATGGTGCGGCGAGAAATGCTTCGCGTGAAAGACAGTGAAAGCAACCCGGCGATTCAGCTGATTTATGATCTGTGCATGTACGGCAATAACGTTGGTTATACGGTGATTTTGGAAGGTATTTTGAGTCGTAAAAAATACGGCGCGATGCTGCATCGGCTGCTGAATGATTTTCAGGGCGAAAAATTGATTTATTATTTTGACATATCATTTGAGGAAACGGTGCGCCGCCACGCCACTAAGCCAAACGCTCATGAATTTGGCGAATCGGAGATGCGCCAGTGGTGGAAAGATCAGGACGTTTTGGACGTGCCAGGCGAGCAGCGAATTGGCGAGAAGTTGGCTCAGGCAGAAATTGTTGATATGATTTACCGCGACATTTTGGCGTTACCAGAGGGAACAAATACTTCCGCCTCTCATATGTAAATAATACAATGTATTTTCGTTGACAAACGCTATATATCGCGTGTATATTCTATATTAAGCACTAGATATGGTGTTTTAGAAAATAAATAACGTTTTTTGCAACACGAGCCCCTCGGGGAGGTTGGGGCTGGTTTGTTGTTGCCAGAATAAGGAGGGGTATGTATAAATCAATCAAAAAACGCGACGGTCGCACAGTCAAATTTGACCGCAAAAAAATCGAGAAGGCCATTGAGAAGGCGGGCCTGGAGACCGGCGAGTTTGACGCCAAACAGGCCGTTAAATTGACTGACAAGGTGTTGGCGGTACTGGAAACTCGCAACCAAAAACGCTTGCCAGGTGTCGAAGACATCCAGGACGTCGTCGAGGATATTTTGATTGATTCCAAGTTTAAGAAAACCGCCAAGGCCTACATCATTTACCGCGACCAGCATAAAAAACTGCGTGAAATTACATCCAATGCGCACGTCGATTTGATTGATAAATACGTCAACAACTTGGATTGGAAAGTCAAAGAAAATTCCAACATGGGCTATAGTTTGCAGGGACTGAATAATTACGTTTCGGCGGAAATTACCAAGACCTACTGGCTGGATAAGATTTATTCGCCGAAAATCGGCCGGGCGCACAAAGAGGGTGATTTGCATATTCACGACCTGAACCTATTGAGTGTCTACTGCGTCGGTTGGGATCTGATGGATTTACTGCGCCAAGGTTTCACTGGCGTCAAAAACAAGGTTGCCTCCAAACCGGCTAAGCATTTCCGTTCAGCTCTTGGACAGGTGGTCAATTTCTTTTACACTTTGCAGGGCGAGGCGGCTGGTGCTCAGGCATTCTCTGACTTTGATACGCTCTTGGCGCCGTTCATTCGCGCTGATAAGCTGGGTTATGACGAGGTTAAGCAAGCGCTGCAAGAATTTGTCTTTAACGTCAATGTGCCAACGCGGGTTGGCTTCCAGACGCCGTTTACCAACATTACGCTCGATCTGGAATGCCCGAAGCACATGGCTGGCAACCCAGTGATCATCGGCGGCGAGATGCAGGACACCAACTACGGCGATTATCAAGAAGAGATGAATATGCTCAATAAGGCGCTGCTAGAGGTGCTGTCTGAGGGCGATGCCAATGGCCGAGTCTTTACCTTCCCGATTCCGACGGTCAATATCACCAAAGATTTCAACTGGGATAATCCGGTCATTGAAAATCTTTGGGAAGCCAGCGCTAAATACGGCATTCCGTACTTCTCGAACGTCATCCATTCCGACATGGATCCGGAAGATGCG
>JBHRNN010000020.1:0-10066 GCA_042642485.1 Saccharimonas sp. (SeqCode) | reverse complement strand
CCCTCGTCTATGCGCTCAGGCTGGACGTGACCACATCGATCGCAGGCGATGCCTTGGGGTGGGTGTCGCGCCTGGTCGCATGGATGAGCCTCGCAGCACTCGGGCCGCTCTGGGTGTTTCCTGCAGGCGGCGGTGCTGTATTTCACAGTTGAGCCGCCGCATCGGGCGCTGGTGCTGATCTCGTCGGTGTTGGGGATTATACTGCACATCGGGCTGGAGCTGTTCGGCTCATTCTTTCATGAGGATGATGCTAAATTGGTCAAGGTCAAGACCGGCTGGGCGGCGTTTGCCAGCCTGCTCTATCTGGAGGTGTTGGACGCTAGTTTTAGCTTCGACGGCGTCATAGGCGCGTTTGCTATCACCAGTAGCGTGCTACTGATCGTGGCAGGTTTGGGTGCTGGAGCGATTTGGGTGCGGTCGCTGACGGTATATTTGCTGCGGACGGGTATGCTCAGCAAATATAAATATCTGGAAAACGGCGCGCACTGGGCGATCATGGCGCTCGGTATGATGATGATCGCCAAGTTGTTTCATCTGGAGCTGCCGGAATGGGCGACGGGCGGTTTGGGACTGCTGTTTGTGAGCTTGGCGGTAGGTAGCAGTATGCTGGAGGCGCGAGCGATTAATTTGCAAGAAGCAGCCGCGGCGAAATTACATAGTGCTGAGCAGCGGTTGAAGCACGGCGCGGCGAAGATTGTGTCGCGGAAGCGGCAGTAGTTGCTGGTACTCGGGGTTTTTCGTTTCGGGCGGGAGCGTTTGCTATTGCGACATTGTTGCAATAAGAATTTATTTGGTTTAACGCCACAAACGTAGTGGCGTAGTGATGCGTCAGGGATTAGAGTTTGATGCTGAGCGGCTCGATGGTACCGTCAAGAAATGTGCTGATCAGCTTGATCGCTTCGGGAATCGTCCAGTCGCGGAGGATTTTACTTTCATCGGTGTTAAACTTGCTGAGGACGAAATCAACGTCGCCAATTTGCCGCCGCAGTAAGTTGTCGGTACCGATACGAATATGCCAGAAATCAGCGCCGATGTGAGCATGAAGCGATTTTAAGCCGTTGCTGCCAGCGTCGCGGCCGCCCTTTCGGATACGGATTTTGCCAAAATCAAGCGCTGTATCGTCGTGAATAATCAGTAAATCATCAAGCGTTAACTTATAGAAATCTAAGATCGCCCGCGCGGCAATACCGACCTCATTGTAATAAGTGGTCGGCTTGACGAGGAGAATTTTTTCTCCAGATATGTTCAATTCGGCGATATCCGCAAAGAATTTGGGCTTATTGCTAAATTGTGCACTCTGCCCTGCCGCCAACTGGTCAATTACTAAAAAGCCAGCATTATGCCGCGTGTGAACGTACTTTTCGCCAGGGTTACCAAGCGCCAGGATAATTTTCATAGTCTTAGTATATCACCCCGGCCAGGATGACGTATAATAGACGTATGGCGAAACGCGATGATGATTTGGAATTTAGTGTTAATGCGGCGTTTGACGAAGCGCGGACGGTTGTTGACAAGGTGCCGCTGTATTTGGTGAACGGCTCGCTGGGCGCCGGCAAGACCAGCGTGCTGGAATTCTTATTGCAACAAAGTGACTATAAGGGCGCGCGAGTGATTGAAAATGAATATGCTAATGAAAATATCGACGGCTATCGGCTGGAGGGATTGGCAGAGATGGTGATGACGTTGGCTGGCGACTGTGTCTGCTGCTCGTCGAAACACGCGCTGACACGGATGTTGCTGGACTTCTGCCGGAATTCTCCGGCGCCAGTTTTCATCGAGGCGACGGGCGTGGCGCGAACGATGAATTTGGTCGAGAAACTGATAAATGCACAAATCTTCAATAAGTATGAGCTGATGCAGAGTTTTTATGTGATTGATGCGCACGAGATTTTGCGCGGGATTGAGCCGGCGCACGAAATTGAGCTGCAAGCCGCAGACGTGATTTTGGTGACCAAGGAAGATTCGCTGAATGATAGCGAGCTAGCTGAATACGAAGCAAAGCGCCGTGCTCTGCCCTATGCCAAGGTGATCAGCGCGCCGCACGGTCGGTTTGACCTCAGTAAAATCATCACGCCGTCGGGACTGCTGGCGTTTTTTGATACGTATGACGGCGAGCTGGCGGTGCCAGATAATCCGACGTACGCGGTGCTGGATGTTTCAGGTATGAAAATTACGGCGGCGACGCTGGAGAAAATATGGCCGGAATTATTTGCGGCGTATGGCCTACGGCGGATGAAGGGCTGCTTCATCAATAATGACGGTGTGCGTCAGCATATGGAGGCGACCGAGCAGCAGATTCAGCTAACTAATGCCAAACCTGAGGAAGCGGCAAAAATTGTGTTCATCGGCGAACGGGCGGATGAAATTACGCGCGAAGTTTTGGCGGCGCAGCTGGTGATGTTTGAATAAAAGTTCGCTTTCGTCGTTTTCGACTCGTCAGCATAAGCACGCACCTATGGAGCGAACTGACAAGCAGGAGAATATAATATGTGCGACGGAGAGAACCGCCAAGTATTCTCGGCGGCTTGCCAGTTCGGAGCTAGACTGAGCGCGAGTGCTCAGTCTTGGTCAGTGCGTACAGCTGATACGGATACCGCTGAATGCCATCCCAGTCGCGCTTACTTCCAATCCAAGGAGCGGCGGTGAACCGTTCGAATTCCACGGTAGCGTAGAGTTCTTCTCCAGGCCTGAGAAAAAACAGTGCTTCTTCGTACGAAGAAGCAAAGATTTCTCGGCCAACCTTACCTTTGGTAAGGTCGCTCCCCGGCTGATAATAGCTTGTCATTGCGCTACTTTCTCCTCACCCAGGCGGGATGCCTGTGCTTTCTTGCAGAAAAAGCACTGCTCAACGCCCGGATGGCGGCGAGCAAGATGAGGTTTCACGACACTATTTTGCCTCCGCTAAAATAACGCCATAAAATCTCACCTTGCTCTATTCTCAACTGCTTGTCAAAATACACTTTTGGACAAAACGTCAAACATCTGTCAACAAAAGCTAATATATATATCATATCCGAACGCTCAGGTCAATAAATTAACGCAATTTTCTTGAATTTTAGGCAAGAATGGGTGAAAATAACGATAAATAAACACTTTCGCCTGCTCGCGATGCCTGCAGCTGCGGATAAACTTAACTCTATATTTATAACTAGGGGGTTGAAGTAAATGGTAGCAAGGGTTATTTGTCGTCGATGCTTGATTTCTTGTCGTTTCGAATAAACCATCGAATCAAGGTGATAGCGGCTACTACGGTTGCGATTGCCACCAGATACGGTATGGATACGGTGATGCAAGTTATTATGAATTCTTTGCTAATAGGCGACATAATGTTTTAATTATAATGTATTTACATATCAATAGCTAATGTAGTGAATAGGGACGATCATCGCTTTGGGTTATTTTCGATTTATTCTGTCTCTTCGCGCGCCTAAAAATCATGTACACAAAAATAAACGACAGTAGCTGCGCCAGGACGATTCGCACGATTTGCAGTTTGTCGTGACCTTGCGCCGACTCGATATGAACAATGTTGATAATTACATTGTTTAAGAAATGATCGGCTAGTCCCAGCCACAGACTGCCGGTTATCTTGTATAAGAGGCTTAGCTTTAGCCCGATCAAACATGAGAGCAAGACGTAGCCGGCACCCAAAAGCACCATGCCACTCCATGATAATTCGCCGTCGAGAAAAGCACGCAACGGCATCGCTAAGTGCCACAAACCGAACAGCAAGACACTAGCAAGGATGGCTTTAGCAAAGGTGTATTTCTGTTGTAAGATACGGACGAACAGTCCGCGAAACAACCCCTCTTCCATCCATACATTAAAAATGTTGAACAATATGACGAAGCCGATACTGACGCTGACGAGTTCATTACTTTTGGTGAGAGAAAAGCTACCGGCGATTAGCTTTAGCGTAGGGTTAGCCCCTTGGCAGTGGAGGATGATGAACTCAACGGTGTAAGCGATGGCGTAAAAGAAGGCGCCAAGGCACAGTCCCAGCCCGATATTCTTAAGCCAATGTTTGGAGCTAAAACCAATATCTCGCCACCGCAGATGGAGAGTGCGCAGAACTATGAAAATTATCGCAATACCGGCGATCTTGTGAACAAGGTTCTCGCCAAGGGTACCTTCATCCGTCCGCAAGACCAGATATTCAATTATGCGGAAAAAGTAGCAGATAGCGTAGACGACGACGCAGGCCAGTAGCGGGTTGAGGGTGATGAATTTCTTGATTTTTGCCGTCTGTTTCATAATCTTGCTTTATAATTTTAGGGCGGGTTTATTTGCGTTTTTCGTTTTCTTTGGCTTGTTTGTAGGCTTTGGTGACGGGTGCTAGGCCGCGGGCGACGCGTTCGCGGTTGGCTTTGAGCTGCTTCTCGTCGCGGAAAGATAATTTGATCGGCGTGCCAGTGTAATCGAAAACATCGCGAATTTGGCGCTCTAGATAGCGTTTGTAGCTCCAGTGGACGAACTTCAAATTACTGCCGTAAATGACAAACCACGGCGGATTGGTATCGGTTTGTACGATGTAGCGTAGCTTCGGGTGGGTGTTTTTCAGGCCGGCTGGCGGATGCTTTTGAATTGATTGCTGCAGGAGATCGTTAAGCTTACGAGTAGTAGTTTTTTGCTGGCGGTGCGCATTGATACTGAGGGCTAAATCAAACAATTTAGCAACATTCTGGCCGGTAACCGAGCTGGTAAATATTAACGGCGCCCACGGTGTAAAGTCGAATTGCGCCGAGATTTTTGGCGCCAGTGCGTCGCGGGTGTAGGCGTCTTTGCCGAGGGCAACGTCCCACTTGCTGACGACGATAGCTAATCCTTTGCCGGCTTCGGCGATAATGCCAGCTAGCTTTTGATCAAGGGCGGTGCTTAATTCGTTGACGTCCATTAGCAAAAAGCAAATGTCAGCCTCTTCAATGGCGGCGAGGGTGCGCAGGACGCTGAACTTCTCGATGCCGACCTCTTGCTTGCCTTGGCGGCGGATACCAGCGGTGTCGAGCAGCTCAATCGCTTGTCCGTGATACTGCAGGCGGACGCGGTTGACGTCGCGGGTGGTACCGGCGCGGCTGGCAACGATGGCTTGCTGCTTGCCAGCTAGCGTATTAAACAGGCTAGATTTACCGACGTTTGGCCGGCCGATAAGGGCGATTTTGAGGGTCTCGCTGGGCTCGGTTTGCTTTTTAGCGGGAATGTGCTGGCAAATTTCGCTAAGGATGTCGGTGATACCAGAGTTGTGTTCAGCAGAGGTGCGAATGATTGATTTGATGCCGAGACGCAAGAATTCACTATCAGGTAGGTTGCCTTTCAGATCGATTTTGTTAGTGATGAGAATGACGGGTTTGCGGCTCTTTAGGGCGGTTTTGGCGACGCGGCGGTCTTCGTCGCTAGGGTATTTGGTACTGTCGACGACCACGAGAATGACGTCGGCGGCTTCGGCGGCCTCGGTGATTTGGTCTTGGATGCTGGCTTCGAATTCGTCCTCGGCGGGCTTGAGGCCGGCGGTATCAACTAGCCAAAATTCACGGCCTTGATAGGACGCTTTGCCGATGACGTTGTCGCGAGTAGTGCCGGCTTCGCGGGCAACAATGGCTTGCTGCGAGCGCATGATGCGGTTGAATAGCGAACTTTTACCAGCATTGGCACGGCCGATAATAGCGACGGTAGGAAGTTTGGTTGCCATAATTAACTTAATTATAACAGAGGTGAGTTGATTTGGCGAGCGCTAGCGGTATAGCAGAATTTATAATATGCCGATTGAAATGGCGTTATGCAGTGTCGATAGTAATACTGCCGTCAAGAATAGTCCGCCCGCTACTAGACATATCCATTCGGCGAAAGATTTCCACGACGTGGAGGACTCATCATTATTTTTATGTTTTGAACGCCGCAAATTTCGCCAGCCAATGAAACAGGCTGCGATAATTATTATCTCAAGACCAAGCGCGCAGACGTCAATGCCGTATTCAGCGTGCGGTCCAAACGAGATTGTTCTCGGTGCGCTGGCTACAGAGTAAAAACTACTATTCTCGTCAAAACATAATGTGCGCTTGTGCAGTGGGTTGAATAACCAAGATATTGAGTCGTTGGCGTGGTTGGTCAGTTGGTAATGAGGAGTTGGGTCGGGATTTGGCATACACATAGTACTTATTATAATCCAAGATAGGTATATTAAGACAACTTATTGTTAATTAGCGGAAACACTTTGCCACTCCCCTCGTTCCATGTTGCCAAGCGAATAATTGCCGAATTGTACGCGGTGCAGCCGCACGACGGTGTAACCGAGCGCGGCAAAGGTGCGGCGGATTTGGCGGTTACGGCCTTCGCTCATGACGACTTGCCAGTTGAGGCGGCTATCGTCGAGGCGCTCTAGAGCCAGCTGGCTGCGGCCGTCCTCGAGGTTGACGCCAAAATCGCTAATCATCTGCTGGTGTAGCGGCTCAAGCGGCCGGTCGAGGCGGGCTTTATATATTTTAGTCTTGTGAAAACTCGGGTGGGTCATGCGGTGAGCAAAATCGCCGTCGTTGGTCAGCAGAATCAGGCCAGAGCTATCCTTGTCAAGGCGGCCGACTGGCTTGAGGTGATGTAAATCGCGCGGCAATAGTGAATAAATTGTCGGCGCGTGGCCCTGCTGGCGCCGCGAGCAAACGTAACCGACTGGTTTATTGAGAGCGATGTAGACTTTCTTGATAGCATGAGAGCTGATGTCGCGGCCCGCGACTTTGACGGTGTCAGTTGGCGATAGACGAGTGCCAAGCGTCGCTGGCTTACCGTTGATAGTGACGGTGTCTGTCGAGATGAGATTGTCGGCTTCGCGCCGCGAGATACCGAGTTGGAGTGCTAAGAATTTATTGAGGCGAATCGTTTTGGTGCCACTAGCTGATTTTTGGCTTACCATAAGACGATTATTTTGGTTGGCTTGAGGAAATTGCGGTTTCTTCAAACTTTAATCCGGCTTCATCGGAAGAGGCTGGTGCTGCTGATGGTGCAGGTGGTTCTGGTGCGCTAGTGTTTGGTGCTGGTGTAGCTGGTGCAGCTGGCGGTGTGGCATTAAGCGCAGGCTGCGCGGAAGGATTATTCAAAGCGTCCCCTGCTGATGCGGTCATATTACTGATTGGCGTAGCAACTGCGGCTGGGCCTGGCATTATGTGAGGTATAGTCGACGCTGATACAGTAGGAGTGATTGCTGGTTCTGGCTGCGCTGGTTGAGGGGTGGTTGGAGTTGCCGCTGCGGTAGTACTGGCAGACGGTGAAGTCGGCGCTACTGATGGCGCTGGGTTTGTTGCTATAGAAGCTGGCTCGGGTACAGATGAAATTGGCGCAACCGTAGGGACTGCTGCTGGCGCGGCCTGAGGGAACACATTCGTAGGATTGGCCTGTGGTGCCGGGATAGTGTTAAGGTTTTGATAGGTAGCTAGCTCCTCGCTCATGCGAGCAGTGTAATCAATTGGTTCTTGATCAGTTGGGGTGATTGGCTGGATCACTCGGCCTGACGAACCTGGCCGGTTAGTTGAAAACGGCGCGATTGGTTGCGGCAAAGTGCTAGTTCTCGGCGCGGTTGCTGCGCTAGCTGGCGGCGGCAAAGTGGCTGCGGGTGCAGCTTGGCTGAGCACTGGATTAGCCGGAGTAGTGACTGGGATATTAGTGACGGCGGCAGGCGCGCTAGCTGCTGGAGTTTCGCGCGGTGCGGCAACTAGCGGATTTGGCTGCTGTGCCGACGGAACCGCGGGAATAGCTGCTGGTTCTGGCTGCGCTGGTTGAGGGGTGGTTGGAGTTGCCGCTGCGGTAGTACTGGCAGGCACCGTTGTAGCGGTGGCTGCCGCCGTATCGGTCGGCGCTGGGTTAGCCGGTGTTGGAGCGGCCGAGTTGGTTGCTGGATTAGAACTAGAAGCTGGGCCCCCTGGAGTCTCGGGGTTTGGATTTAGTTCATTCGCTTTAATGTTATCGCTTTCAGTTTTTTCTGGAGAATTGTTAGCTGGCACTGGCTCCGTTGCTCTAGCGCTAGGACCAGGTTCGATAGTAGCTCGTTTTGGCTCGTTGACAAGAGGCGCTGGTGTGTCGGCCGGTACTGAGGCGTCACCGAGAACTTCGTGGACGGTGCGAACGACGTCCTCGATGCCGACTTGCGACTTGACTAGGTAGCGGTCGGCGCCGAGCGCCATGCCGCGTTGGCGTTGCTCATCGCTTGACAGAGCAGTCATCATAATGACGTGAATACCGCGTGTCTCGGTGGTGCTGCGTAGAATATCCAGCATGTCAAAGCCGCTGATATTTGGCATCATAACATCGCTAATTATTAGGTCGGGTACTTCTTTGATGGCAAGCGCCAAGGCTTGTTCGCCGTCGCTGGCAGATAATATGTCGTAGCCCTCGGCGCGCAGCCGTACACTATAAATCTCGCTGAGGCTTTTGTCGTCTTCTACTAGTAATATTTTTGTCATCTTACCCCTATTTTAACGGTTATGGTTTAAAAATGCTATACCCTATAGTTTTAATTTCGCCGCCGCGGGACGTTTAATCTGATTTCGTTGCGTAATTGTTCGGCATATTTGTCGGGTGCGGCCTCAATATCGCTAAGCGGCGTGTTGGTGAATTGCTTGGTTGTACTGACCGCGTTTTGGGCTAAATCGTCTGGTTTGGGTGCTGGCGGCGGCGAATAGTTGAGCAAGCTAGTATCGGTGAATGTCTGAGTTGGAGCTGTTAGTGTTGGTGTGTCGAGCGGCGTTTGCTCAAACTCGGCAGCTGCTGGCGCGACCGCTAGAATTTCTGGCGCATTGCTAGCTAGCATGTCTTCGGCTGATAACTTATCAATGCTGGTGTTATTTTCGGTTTCGCCGTTGTCATTTAGAAAAGTGGCAGCAACATGATCGACTCGCGGAATAGCCAAGAAAAATGTACTGCCATGCTGGTACTCACTTTCAACCCACAACCGTCCGCCGATAGTTTCGGCTAGTCGCCGGCACAAGTATAAGCCCAGCCCAGTACCGCCAATCTGGCGGGTGTCGCTGTTATCGACGCGGTAGAACTTCTGGAAGAGATGGCCAACGTCCTCTGGCGGGATGCCGATGCCAGTGTCGGCAACGCTAATAGTTACTTGGTCCTCGTTGCTGGTCACGTCAACGGTGATACTGCCCGACAGCGTGTATTTGATAGCATTTTCAATCAAGTTTTGGACGATTTCGCGGAGGTGGTCGTTATCAACATTAGCATATAAAATCGGGTTGATTCGGCGGTTCTGGACCTCCTTGCTAGAAACATCGCTAGTCGATGGTACGAAATTGACACTTAAGCCTTTTTCTTCGGCCTTCGGTGTTAATCCGTCGGCGATATCTTTGATGAAGTCGATGACATTAACGATTTTTGGGTTGTTACTGAGGCGATGGTCGTCAGCTTTGCTAATGTCGAGCAAATCTTGAAAAAGCCGGCCCAAGTGCTCGGCTGATTGATGCGCTTTGGTAATATAACCGCGAGCGCGCGTGTCGATGGTGGCGGTTTGCGGGTTAAGTGCTAGGCCGAGATAACCCTCAATGCTAGCAACTGGCGTACGCATCTCGTGGCTAGCGGTGCTGATGAATTCGGCGCGCTGGCGCTCGTCGCTGCGCTCGGCGGTGATGTCGCGAAAGACGATCACTGCGCCGTCGTTATGTTTGTTGCTAATTGGCTTAACTGAAATGCTAGCCATAAAATTTTTGTCAGATTGGGTCTTGATCTTGAAATCGTCAGTTTTGAGCGGGTTATTAGTGTTGAGGACGCGAGCAATAATATCGCCGTTATCGTTATCTTTGATAGTGTTATTGTCCTGGTCCATCAGCCTGATGACTGATTTGTACGACAAGCCGATGGCGTCTTGATTACCCCAGCCAACTAGCTGCTGGGCTGCTGGATTGATCAAGGTGATAATACCCTTTGCGTCGACGGCTACTACCCCATCGCCGATAGCGCTGATAACAATGTCAGAAGCTTGAGGGCCAGCCACGGTAGCTAAACTCTCGCGGATTGGTTCACTAGCGCCAACAGATTGGTGTCGGCGCAGCCACAGTAAACTTGCAGCTAGCAAGGGTGT
>JBHRNN010000019.1:0-10335 GCA_042642485.1 Saccharimonas sp. (SeqCode) | reverse complement strand
AGTAGGTGCTGTGGACAATGGGGAAAAGTAGCTGATTAACAGAGGTAATTGACGAATTTTAGCCTGAGAAAATCTAGCGGAAAAAGAGTGAGTTTCACATAGTAAAACTAGGCAGTTTGTCCACCTTGATGACAATGATAACAAGGCCTCTCGCCAAACAGTGGATAAACGAACACAATTTTTACCCAGGGCTTTGAACCAGCTGTACACAAAATTTCCACAGGATTTAAGCATAAAGTTTCTCCCGGATTTCGGCGACTTGTTCGCGGATAGTGAGGTCAAGCTTGATAGCCTTTTCAATTTTGTTGACCGAATGAATAGCCGTGGTGTGATCTTTGCGGCCGAGCTCTTGAGCGATGCGCGGAAAACTCATGTGCAGTTCGCTACGCAGCAAATACATAGCAATTTGCCGCGGCGTAGCAATGTATTTGTCGCGCTTACTGCTGCACATTTCTTTGCTATCGATTTGGAAGTGGCGGGCAGTTTTGTCGATGATTTGCTTGGCGGTTAGATGTTGCGGCCTGGTTGATCGAACGTTGCCGAGCAGTCCTTCGGCGGTGGCGGCATCTGGCGTGGTGCCGCGCATTTCCGAATAAGCCAGCAGCTGATTAAGCGCGCCCTCTAGCTCGCGGACATTAGTTTTGATATTTTGCGCTAAATATTCGACCGTCTGGCGCTCTAATGTCACGCCGGACATGCTAGCTTTAGTCTCGATGATAACGCAGCGAGTCTCGAAATCAGGCATTTGAATGTCAATCGCCATACCCCATTCAAAGCGGCTGCGCAGCCTCTCGGTTAAGGTTGGAATACTGCGCGGCGGCTTGTCGCTGCTGATGATAATTTGCTTATTAGCTTGATGTAGGGCATTAAAAGTATGAAAGAATTCTTCTTGAGTTTTTTCTTTACCGGCGATGAATTGCATATCATCGACGATCAAGACGTCAACGTTGCGATATTTATCGCTGAAGCCAGCGATTTTGAAACGAATACTGTCGAGAAATTCTTTCATGAAAGTTTCAGAGCTAACATAGGCAACTTTCATTTTGGGATCACGCTTGATGATGGCGTTGCCGACAGCTTGAATCAAGTGAGTTTTGCCCAAGCCGACGCCGCCGTAGATGAAAAGCGGGTTATACTTGGCGCCAGGATTGGCGGCTGCTGCCTGGCAAGCAGTGTAGGCGAGGTCGTTGCACGAACCAACCACGAAATTATCAAAAGTGTAGCGCGGGTTAAGGGTGGTGTTGGCGGTGGGTGTTTTGGCGTTAACTGGCGCGCGGCTAATTAACTCGTTAGCGCGATCGCGCAGCGAAGCAGTAGTTTCACGGCTAGTGATTTTTTTCTTAGTATTTTTGACTTTGTAATTAACATCTTTGATATTAGGGTTATTTTTCTTGAGGATCTCGCGGATTTGCGTATCGAAACGCTTTTCGAGCTGTGATTTAGCAAAGACATTAACAACGCCGATAGTCGCCGTGCCATTATCGTAAGATAGTAGCTCAGTATCGCGAAACCAGGTTTTGAAGTTCGCATGCGATACTGAAAGCTCGATTTCCCCCAGGACACTTTGCCATAATGAATTATTCATCTAAAACTTATACCCTCACAAGCTGTTAATAACTTATCTCTATGATAGCTGATTCACGAGTTTTCCACAACTATAAGAACGTTACGTTCATTAATAATTATGTAGGCGGCTAAACAGAGGTGAGTTTTTCCACAATTTAGCGCCACCTCTGTTAAATTTGTGGACAAACCAGCCAAAAATGTGGATAATTTATATAGCGATAGTATAATCTCGACAGATTAGCAATCAAATATTGATTATTGAGCGTGAAATTGCTATAATAACTGTCATTATGCCAAAGCGAACTTTTCAACCGCATACTCGACACCGCGTCAAGACGCACGGCTACCGTGCCCGTCGGGCAACCAAAGCTGGCCGGGCTGTACTCAAGCGCCGCCAGGCTAAAGGCCGTGCTCGTATCGCACTCTAACTAGTCGAGGTAACTACAGGTAAATAGCGCTAATTTTCGGCGCTATTTTGCTATAATGGAATTTATTGTATGATTGCGTCAAAATATCGGTTTCACGGGCATGGCAGCTTGAAATTTTTATACAAAAACGGCCAAGCGGTTAGGTCGCGTTATTTTACGGTCAGATATATTACCAATCCTCGCCGCCAGCAGCCGCGCTTTGCAGTAGTAATTAGTAAAAAAGTCCATAAATCAGCGGTTGGGCGCAATCGTATCCGCCGCCAGGTTTATGAACGCTTGCGAGTTGATGTTTTACCTCGCGTTAAAAACGTCGATATCGCAGTGATTGTTACCAACGGCGAAGCGCTAAGTTTGGCGCCTGGCGAGTTGAAATCGTCGCTTGATGCTATTTTTGCGCAAATCATCGCTTGATTCGGTAGTTGCCAGCCAAAGAGATGATATAATGGTATAGATAAGTACTTGCCGAGAGGAGAATACGAGGCTTTTATGCATGATTTATTCCAATTATTGATTGTCCAGCCGATTTTTAACGCGCTAATGTTATTGTATAGTATCATTCCGTGGCACGATTTCGGGCTGGCGATTATTATCTTTACGATTATTCTGCGGTTTGTGATGTATCCGCTGATCAAAAGCCAGCTCAACCAAACCAAGCTGATGCGCAAAATGCAGCCGGAGTTGGCTAAGATCAAGAAAAACACCAAAGGCGATCGCCAGGCTGAAGCCATGCAGCAAATGGAACTATACAAACGCTATGGTATTAAGCCGATGCGTTCGGTATTAGTACTAGTTATCCAGTTGCCGATATTTATTGGGCTTTACCAGGTGATTAGGATTATTATCTCTCTCAAAAGCGAAGTGATTAGTCAATACCTTTACGAGCCAATCAAAAATATCGATGTTATTCAGTCGATTATTCAGAATCCAGCTAATTTCAATCATACAATGCTCGGATTTATCGATTTAACCAAGACAACTTTTAGCAACCACGGCATTGACTTTTTCTTGTTGGCTTTGGCGGCCGTATCGGCAATTACTCAGTATATTATCACTAAGCAAACCGCGCCAACTGCTGGCAAAAACCAAAAACGTTTCCGCGATCTGATGAAAGAAGCAGCCGAAGGTAAAGAGGCCGATCCGACCGAGATGAGCGGTATTATGACGCGTGGCATGATGAAGGTTATGCCGGTAATGATGTTCTTGATCATGGTGGGGCTGCCAGGAGCATTGGCGCTTTACTATACGGCGTCTAACTTGGTGGCGGCCGCTCAGCAGCATTTCTTGCTGCGAAAAGATGCTGAAGAAATGCACGAAATTGCCGAAGAGGCTAGCGCTCCCAAAAAATCGAAAAAAGCCAAAACCCGCGAGAAAAAAGCTAAAGAAGCGCACATCACGCGGATTAAGGCGAAGTAGGAAAGGAGAAGTATGGATAAAGAACAGTCAATTGCCTATGCCAAGAAATTTGTCGAGGATATTTTGTCGTTTTTTGGCGAAAATATAGAGGTCGAGACTAGCTATCAGGATGATATTTTATTGATTGACATTGCTAGTAGCGACCTCAACAGTATTTTGATTGGCCGTAATGCCGAGACGCTACGCAGCTTGCAATACATGGTATCGACAGTGCTGCGCAATAATAATGCGGCGGTTACCCGCGTAATTGTCGATATTGCCGGTTATAGGAAGCAGCGCGAAGAAAAAATTGCCGAAAAGGCTCGCGGTTGGATCGAAGAAGTGCGCCGCACCGGCGATTCGCATGTTGCTCATATTAACGCTGCTGATCGCCGGATTGTCCACCGGATAGCGGCTGAATACAGTGATATTCGCACTTACTCTGAGGGCGAAGGCCGCCAGCGCTATATTATTATTGCGCAGGCGAGTTCTTAGCGTTATAATCATAAGTATAAAAGAAAGGATTGGAGTATGGCTGCTGTACTAATAATCGTAGCTGTGGTGGTTATCCTGCTGGTTGTCGTGATCGGCGCGGTAATCGGCATGTATAATAGCTTGGTCAAGCTAAATATCAAAACTGACGAATCGTGGAGCGGTATTTCGGTGCAGTTGAAGCGCCGCGCCGACTTGATCCCGAACCTCGTTGAAACTGTTAAAGGTTATGCGGCGCACGAGAGCGGCGTTTTCGAAAAAGTCACCGAGGCGCGCTCGGCTATCATGTCGGCAACACACCCGGCTGAAGCAGCCAAGGCCGACGGCGAATTAACTATGGCGCTCAAAAGCTTATTCGCGGTATCCGAAAATTATCCGGAGCTGAAAGCTTCTAGCAACTTTATGGAGCTGCAAGCGCAGATTACCGACACCGAGGATAAAATTGCTGCCTCGCGCCGCTTTTACAATGCTAACGTCACCCAATTCAACACCAAGCGCAAAGTCTTCCCGACTAATATTTTCGCTGGAATGCTAGGATTTAACGCTGATAAAGAGTTCTTCGACGTTAGCGAAAGCGAACGGGCAGCAATTGAAAAGCCAGTTGAAGTCAAATTTTAATTATAAAATAATAAATTAAAAGTAAGGAGCTCGATGGAACATTTATTTTTGACAAATATCGAGCTCTTTGCTCGTGCTGGCGGCGGCGGATCTGGCGGCTCGGGCGGTGGTTCTGGCGGCGGCGGAGGCGGCGGTTTGCTGGCCGGTATAGCGATGATTGGCTTCGTGCCGGCTTATTGTATAGGTTCGGCGCTGCGCAAGCATATAGGCCAAGAGGGTACGCGGTTTGTGGCTGCGAACGCGATTGGTTTTGTCTTGATAGTAATAACCTTTGCGCTGATTGCTAGAGGCTGGGTGGGTGTAACTATTGCTTTTGGTGCGCTCGTTGGTATGGTTACTGGACTTTACGAGGCGTTTAATAAGATTAAGCAAAGCAAGTTCTTGCGCGATAAACTTACGCAAGCTAGCGCTGCCGATCCAGTATGGAACGAACAACAGATAATCGATCACGCCAAGCAAGTATTCCTGCGCTACCAAAGCGATTGGGCGAAACAAGATAGCGAAGCGATTAAAGCCTATACCACCGAAAATTATGCTTATCATGCTGGTTTGATGATTTATACGCTGCAGCTAATGAATCGGACAAACCAAATGTCGGATATCGTAGTGAACGACGCCGAGGTGGTTGATATGTTAGATTCGCCAGATGATAGCCAAGATACAGTAACGATTGGCTTTTCGGCGAGCGCTAAAGATTCGCTGGTCGATAATGCTACCAATCAGACATTATTTACCGACAATAGTATGTTCACTGAATATTGGCGATTCCGCCGCCATGGCAAAGATTGGTTATTAGACGGCGTCGATCAGGCGACAGCTAACCCAGCGATGTATAATCCGCAAATCGATCAATTTGCCCGCCAGAATAATTATTGCTATAGCGCCGATATGGGCTGGCTGTTTATACCAAAGCGCGGGCAACTATTTAACGGTGTACAATTTGGTACGTCAGATATTAATAACCATGTGGTCGGCTTGTACAAAGAATCGTTGCTAGTGCAACTGTATACTTACCAGCGCGCCACTGATAGCTCATCGGTAGTTATCGCTCAAATTAACGTACCAAAAGATTACGGCCAAATTATTGTTCGTCGCAAGAAAATGATGCGTTTCGGCGGTGTTCGCGGTCTGGAAAAAGTCGAAATGGAGTGGGGTAAGTTTAATGAGTTATACGAGGTGTATGCTTCTAATACCGACCAGGCAGCTAGCTTTGAGCTGCTCAACCCGACGTACATGGAGCAATTGGCAGCGCTTGGTTTCGAGGTCTCAATCGAGGTTGTTGATAACGTGATTTATCTGCACACAGCCGAGCAGGGCGCCGATATCGCTGTGTACCAAACTATGTATGATTTAGCGCAAAAAGCCTTCAAAGAAATGAGACTCTAGCTGTTAATAGCATTTTCATAAATTTGCAAAGTTTGCTCGGCCATTCGCCGCCAAGAATACTTAGCCACTTGTTGCTTGCCTTTTTTAGACAAAGTATTGCGCAGTGATTTATCGGTAATAACGGTATCAATCTTGCTGGCAATGTCATCAATATCAAGCGGATCAAAGTATATTGCCGCATCGCCGAGAATTTCTGGCATGCAAGAAGCGTTGCTTGAAACAACTGGCGTACCGTAGGCCATTGCCTCTAATGGCGGCAAGCCGAAGCCCTCGAGCAGCGACGGGAAGACATATGCTAGCGACCGAGTAAAAATCCAGTCGCGCTCAGCATCAGGTATAAAGCCGGTGAAGTGAATATTTTTGTACTTTTTTGATTCAAAATAATCTTTGTTGCGCTGAGTGGCAGCGTTAATTCGGCCAACCAGCACCAATCCGAGGTCGGGGTACTTTTTTAATAGTTTTTGGTGAGCGTCGCCCAAACGGCGGATATTTTTATAATCAGGCTGTTGGCCGACATAAGCAATAAAACGCGTAAACGGTGTTTTGTAAGGCTGCAGGCCGCCCCGATGAATCTCGGCAGCTTCATAAATCGTTGTAATTTTATCATCAGCTATCCCGCAGAATGCTTGATATTGGCGTTTGGTAGTGTTTGATACGGTGATGATATGCTGGCTAGTTTTGGCAATTTTCTTGAATACCCAGCGGCCAACCAGTTGTTTAGCGTGAAAAACTAGCCAATTCTTGTCGGAATTATAAGTATTGAGTAGTGTCATGTCATGAACGGTAGTGACGTGCTTGCCGCGATATCGGATTGGCTGCTGCGGCATACAAAAATGCACCAAATCTGGGCTGAGGTCATCGAGAAAGGTTTTGAAACCAAGTTGTTCAGCTAACGAATAGTTTTTGAAATCGATAGTTAGGACGTTAAAATTCGAGTTAGTTGGTTGCCAATAATCTTTATCTTTGGTTGGCACGAGTACGCTATAAGTATTGTGGCGGTCGATTTTTTGCAAATATTCTAGCAACTTAACCACATAAGTACCAGTCCCAGAGTTGATAACGCGGGCATCAATAGCGATATGACTCATAATGATTCCTTTCTGAAAACAATTCGCTCGTATAGGCAATAATTCCAAATCAAAGAGACGGCCGTAGCAAATAATTTAGCGACGAACAAGGAAGTTTGTTCGTTAGTTATGAGGTCTTTGATTAGCGGCGTAATTAGCCAGATGATACCGTTTTGGAGTACCCACAAGCCGAATAGTGTAACAATCACAAAAGACACTATCTCATATTTGATATTTTTGCTAGTGGATTTGAAGGTGTACTTTTTGTTAGCGAAAAAGCTAAAAACAAAGGCAGTACCGGTTGAGACAGTATTGGCGGCTAGTTTCGGTAGTCCTAGAAAGGTTAGTAAAAATAATAACCCAAAATCAATTACCGTATTTATTGTGCCGACGATAGCGAAACGACCAATTTGCGCCTTATTTTTCACGCTTAGCCTCGTGATATTCCTCGACAAAGTAACCAGGCCGGTTCTTGGACTCGCTAAAAATTCGAGCAACGTACTCGCCGATAATGCCTAGGCTAATCAGCTGGATGCCGCCGAGAAACAAGATTACTGCCATTAGCGATGAATAGCCAGCGCCAGTAGGTACGCCGAATAGCGGTCGAATTAGCAGATAAAGAATATACAAAAATGCACCACATGATATAATCATCCCCAAAATCGATGACATTCGCAGCGGCGCCGTGGTGAAACTGGTGATACCGTCAATAGCGAGATTAACCAGTCTACTGTAGTTCCACTTGGTATCGCCGGCAGCGCGCGGGTCGCGATCGTAGAGCAACTCTTTTTTATTGAAGCCGATCCAGCTGAAAAGGGCCTTGGTGTTGCGCTGCGATTCTCGCAGCAGCTTGAGAGCTTCAACACAGCGCCGATCAAGCAAGCGAAAATCGCCAGTATCGCGCTGAATTGGAATACGCGTCGACTTTTGCAAAATACGGTAGTACCACTCGCTGGTTTTTTTCTTGAGCCAAGTTTCACCCTGGCGGCTGCGGCGCCGCGCGTAAACGTCATCGTATCCTTGCTCCCAGAGTTCAATCATTTGCGGAATTAGCTCGGGCGGGTCTTGTAAATCAGCGTCGATAATTACTACCGCATCGCCTTTGGCGTAATCAAAGCCAGCTAGCATGCCAGCTTCCTTGCCAAAATTGCGCGATAGATTAATATAAGCAATTGAAGAATTCTTTTTGGCTTCTTTTTGAATCATAGTCAAGGTGTCATCGCTACTGCCGTCGTTGATAAATAGCAGTTCTAGGCGGTATTTTTTGATCGTTTTTTGCAAATCTTTTAGACGTGCGAATAACTGCGGCAACACCGCTTCTTCGTTGTAGGCTGGTATTAGAACGGTAATTGTCTTCATAGGCTAATTATATCACTTTATTTTTTGAATAAGCTGGCTAATTGAGTTGGCGGTGATAGCGCCAGCTTGCTGTAAATAAGCCGTTTTAGCCGCCGCCGACTCAAGCGTGTTAGTGCCGAGGATAGCGCCAGCGTGTCCCATCTGGACACCGCTAGGAGCACTATGTCCAGCGATATAGGCGTAAACTGGCTTGTTGATAGATTGCTTAATGTAATCAGCTGCCGTAATTTCGCTAATGCCGCCGATTTCGCCGATCATTACTATACGTTTGACGCTAGGGTCGTTTTGAAATAACTGTAAACAATCGACAAAACTGCTGCCGCTAATCATATCGCCGCCGATACCGATGATGTATCGCTGCCCGAAACCAGCCTGCGTCAGTAGCGACATAGCTTCGTAAGTAAGGGTGCCGCTGCGGCTGACGATTGCTGTGTCGCCAGCTGCAGCTAATGATGCTGGAATAATGCCAAGCAGCTGCTTGTCTGGTAGCAGTACGCCGGGGCAATTCGGACCGATTAAAACCGAATGGCTAAGGCGTAGTTTTTGTTTAATCTCAAGCATATCATGCACTGGTACGCCTTCGGTGATACAGACGATGAGCGGGATTTGCGCCTGAATAGCCTCTAAAATAGCGGCTTTGGCGTACGGCGCTGGCACAAAAATCACGGAAATATCAATGGCAAAACGTTTTTTGATATCGCTAATTGTTCGGAAGACTGGTACGCCGTGAACTTCGGAAATAGCTTGATTAGGCGAGGTGCCAGCAACGATAGATGTCTTGTAATCAAGCATGTTTCGCGCATGAAACCGGCCGTTTTTGCCAGTGATTCCCTGAATTATGATATTTTTGCCAGTGAAAAGCTGTGGTGTCATGAAATGTCCTCCAGGATTGTTTCTAAACTGTCGAATAGTGGCAGATCATATTGCGCTAGCAGTTGGCGGGCTTCAGATTCGCGGTTGCCAGATAGGCGAATGGCGAGTTTTGGTAGGTCAGGAATTTGCCGCTGGGCATCGATAATGGCTCGGGCCACCTCATCGCAGCGGACAATGCCGCCGAAGATATTGATGATAATCACCTTGATATTATCGAGAGTAGTGATTTGACGGAAGCAGTCGAGGATTTTATCAGAGGTAGCTGTACCGCCGATATCGAGGAAATTAGCTGGTGTCAAACCGCTTGCTGTGACTGCATCGACCGTTGCCATGGCGAGTCCAGCGCCGTTGGCGATTGTAGCAACCGCGCCGTCACGATTAAGTATGACGAAATTGTGTTCGGTAGAGTTGTCTTCGAATTGCCAATCCAAGTGGCGAAAAGCAGCTGCATCGTCAACGGTAATTTTAGCGTCGCCAGCGATTAACTTACCGTCAGAGGTGAGTACTAGCGGGTTAATCTCTAGTAACAAGCAATCATTGTCAATAAAACAACGATAAGCATTTTCAATAATATCTTGCAGCAAGAACGCTTTGTTAGTAATATCGAGATAATCAGCGAGCTCATCAGCTAAAGAGCCGAATTTTTTATTGGCAATATCGCGCCGAAAAAAGGCTGCAGTATCTTGGTTTTCAATTTCAACACCGCCGCCAGTATGGGCAAGCAGTTCAATGGCGGTGGTTTGGCGATTAATATTTAACGAAAAATAAAATTCGCGGTTGATATCGAGGATTTCTTCGGCTAGCAATTTTGATGGCAAAAATCCCTTGATTTTAAGATTGAACATTTTTTGGGCAACGGATTCTAAATCTGACTGATGACGGACTATTTGCACACCGCCAAGTTTACCGCGCCCGCCGATAGGAACCTGCGATTTCAGAACGATTGGCGCAGCGATAGCTTGTAATTCATTAATAGCGAAAACTTTGCCGCACGGTATCGGCACTTCACACGCTGACAGTAGGTTTTTGGCTTCATATTCTAGTAGGCGCATAGCAAGCCCCTCTCGTGTAATATGATCTTTATAAAAATATGATATGAGATGACAGTAAGGATAGTTGTTGAGTTTTTCACATCGAAAATGTCGATAGAATGT
>JBHRNN010000018.1:0-12300 GCA_042642485.1 Saccharimonas sp. (SeqCode) | reverse complement strand
AAGGTGGACAAACTGCCTAGTTTTACTATGTGAAACTCACTCTTTTTCCGCTAGATTTTCTCAGGCTAAAATTCGTCAATTACCTCTGTTAATCAGCTACTTTTCCCCATTGTCCACAGCACCTACTATATACATCACTAATTATAAAAAGAAAGATAGGTAATAATTATGGAATTATCGGTCACACAAGAAAACTTTGCGCGAGCACTGGCAATCGTTGGCCGGATTGCTAGCAGCCGCGCCGGACTACCAATACTTGGCAATGTGTTGCTGCGAACCGAAGCTAACCGGTTATTGGTTGCTGCGACTAACTTAGAGATAGCAGCGACTTGCTATGTTGGCGCTAAAATTACTAAACCGGGCGAGTTGACCTTGCCAGCCAAACTAATTAGCGAGTTTATAGCTAGTCTGCCGCGCGGTACGGTTGATATAGTTAGCAAGGGTACGTCGATGACGATTTCGTCGGGTAATTATTCATCAATTATGTCGGGCGTTGACGCTGGCGAATTTCCAGAGCTGCCGTCGATTGATGAAAATCAAGCTGTCACCTACACTATCGCAGTAGCTGATTTCAAGCAAGCTGTTAGCCAGACGATTATCACTACTAGCAATGATACCTCGCGTCCAGTACTAACCGGCGTTTATTGGCACACTGACGGCGGTAAATTGTATCTAGCGGGTACTGACGGCTATCGCTTAGCGCAGCGCCGCCTATTTGATACTACTAGCGAGATTGCGGCAATCGTACCGACGTCGAGCCTGCAAGAGGTACTGCGAACAATTTCGGATGGCACCGACCAAGTCGAAGTACTGTTTGACGACGAGCAAGTCCGCTTCCGGGTCGATGACTCCGAGATTACCAGCCGTTTAATCGAAGGCAGCTATCCGAAATATCAGCAGTTAATACCAGCGACCTCTGAGACCCAAGCGCGAGTCAAGATGGACGATTTCTCGCGAATTGTGAAGATTGCTGGATTGTTTGCGCGCAATTCTGGCGGCAGCGTGACAGTGACGGTTGACGGCGAAAAGAATAATATTAGTATTCACTCAATTGCTAGCGAACTTGGCGAGAATACTAGCTCGGCTGATGCTGAGGTTACTGGCGGCGGTGTCCTTACGTTGAATTCGCGTTATATCACCGACGCGCTTGGGGTTATCGATGGCGATAGCGTTGATTTCCGGTTTAGCGGTAAACTGTCGCCGTGCGTTTTGTCGCCAGCGGTCGAAGATTCGGATTATATCCATATAATTATGCCTCTGAAGAGTTAATATGAAGATTTTGCGATTGGCGGTGCAGAATGTTCGCGTTCATTCGCTGAAAATGCTTGATTTGGAGCCAGGGACAACGCTAATATCTGGCCCGAACGGTTGCGGCAAGACATCGCTTATCGAGGCCTTATATATCGCTTTGCGCGGCAAGTCCTTCCGCGGTAGCGACGAATCGATTTGTTCGTACGGCACTCAAATGTATCAGATAGACGTAGCTACCGATGAACTGCAATATCGGGTGACTTATCAAAATCAAGACGGTGCCAAGCGCAAACAGTTCGTGGTTGCTGGCAAAAAACACGGCCGCTTGCCTTATACTCTCAAATATCCGATTGTGTTGTTTGAGCCGGATACGCTGCGGATTGTTAACGGTTCGCCGCAGCGCCGCCGCGATTTTTTGGACGGGTTGATCCAGCAATACGACCAGTCATATTCACATGAGCTGAGCCGGTATAATCGCGCTCTATTGCAGCGTAATAAGCTCCTCAAGGATCCGCTAATTAACGACGACGAATTATTCTCTTGGAATCTGATACTGAGCGATTATGGCGCTAAAATTATTAGTAAGCGCCAAGCGGTTTTGAATGATTTTAATAGTAAAATAACTGCAATCTATCAGAGTATCGCTGGCACGAGCGATATGGTTAGTTTGCAATACTCCCACGAAAGCCGCGTGTCGGCGCAAAAACTGCTCAAGGAATATGAAGAAAAAATCACTTATGACAAGACGGTTGGCGCGACCAGCACTGGGCCGCATCGGCACGATATAGCGATTGGATTTGGCGATAAACCTGCTGCCAAAGTTGCCTCTCGCGGCGAGGCGCGAACGATTGTTTTGGCGCTGAAATTTCTCGAGGCAGCTTATATTGAGCAGCAAACTGGTAAAAGGCCGTTAATTTTGCTAGATGACGTCTTTGGCGAGCTTGATCGACACCGCCAAAAGCGGCTGATGAGCGAGTTTGTCGATAACCAGATTGTGATGACGAGTACTGGCTATTAGTGCTTATGATTGTCTACTCGTACCTATCGACTTTGTTCGTGTTGCCGATGTTATAATTCGGCATGAGCGGCCGCTGTGTAGTGATGTCGATAGTGTTAGCTTTATTGAGAGTACTTTGCGGCGCTGAGCAGTCGTATTTGCTGATCGAGATCATCGGCTTGCATTTAACTACCCATTTCGAATTTTTCTTCTCGAGAACGACTTTCAGAGTGTCTCGATTTAAGTCGGTGCCAGCGCCGTTAAACACCAGGGCGGCAATCGCCCAATCGCCTTTTTCTAATACGGCTTCGTTTTTTATGGTATAGAAGGAACTTATTTTGTTATTGCTGGCTAGAATGGCATCGTCAATAGCGCTTTTGTTTTCTCTGGTTAGTTTTTGCAAGTACGAGTTAGTGTATTTATAGTCTAGAGAAACAGTTTTTTTGTCTGAACCTAGTAATATTCCTCGTTGTAAAAATGACACCACATTATCCTTGCTATTAGCTACCAGAAAGTATGTACCCTTCGGTAAGAAATACTCTTTACCGGATTGAACAGATTTTTCGACGACTGTTTTGGTAGGAGCGATGGTATTTTCGGTCTTGGTGTCAGTACCTTTATATAGTATAACGCTAGAATATTTCGATGAATCGAATGAGATTGTCAAATACTGGCGAGAAGTAATTACTGCCAATATAATCATCAAAACAGTAAATGCAGAAAAAGCGGCGGCAATTATAATGATTTTCTTCTTCGGCGTCATAAGTTATTCTCCTAGATGGCTTTTATAATCGGCATATTCTATCTGATAATCGCTTAATTTGATACCCATAGATACTAACCGCAGCGTGGCTTTGTAGCGGTATTGCGGCGATTCGGTACGGATAACGATTATTGGCCGATCGTCTTTCTTGTAGTAACCGACCGAATAGTAAGGATCTTTGATTGGTAATTTAGCGACTACTGGATATTTTTCGGTGAATTTTTTGCCAGCCTCGCGGATTTGCTGGCCAGCAATACTTTCAACCTTATTATATTGATCCATGTGTTTTTTTTGCCACTGGCGAGCTTGATCTGATTGCGGCATGAGCTCGATAATGACAGTATACCGTGGTTTGGTGGTGGCGTTAGCCTCTGTCTGGCTGCTGCGGAAGCCGTCTTTGGCGGCCGTGATTGAATAATCGCCTGGCGGCAGGTAATTGGTGCCGTTTTTGGCGGTGTACTCGGCCTTAGTTTTTTTGTCTCTGAAAGTGATTTTCGCGTCGTTAGGGGCGGCGGCAACCTCGACCGGGATTTTCCCCGACCGGTCGATAGCGGTGTAAATTTGATAAATTAGCGCACCAACGATCACAATGATAGCGAAAATGATGGCGATAATAATTTTGCGTTTATTCATGCTGATATCCCCGATGATGAAGTTGTTGATGATTTCTTCCTATACCATACATTTTGGTCGTAAAAGAAGCCTTCCTCGCCCGCGCTTGGAGCTTTTATACCTTGGCTAGCTGATGCGTATTTGCTTTCAAAACCGTTGATTTCGCCGACATATATCCAAGTGTGACCTAGCGAGAAGGCGACGTCACCTGGCTGGAGTTTGTCTTCGGTGAATTTACTGCCGTCCGGCTCATATGTACCATTGGCAGCACCGAGCCGCTGCCAGTTTGCTTTAGCCCAAGCCTCTTGTTCGTAAGTTGGGCCGCCCTTAGCGTCTTTATTGTAAGTCTTATCGAAGCCGCTGTCGTATAGTAGAGTTGTAACAAAACCTCCGCAGTCGATACCTTCTTCTCCTACGTAGCGTCCTTCGTTTACAGCTGTCGATATAGCATTTGTATAATCTGGCGTGCGTTCTTTTCTAGGGTTATGTTTTAGTTCTTTCCAAGCGTATTTGAGAGTGTAATTTTGTAGCGCTGAAGTTCCGCCACTACCACTGCTGCACGACGCGGAAGTGCCTGGCAAGGCAGCTCCGGACGAGCTAAGCGATGAGCTGTCTTTGTATTTGTCATAGAGAGCTTTGGCGTTGGACTGGCGTTGGCTAAGCGCGCTGCCGCCGCTTCTTTCGAATGTTGCTTCAAACACTACAGCAGCCTCTTCGGGAGTTGAGGTTGCTCTGACGGCATCGGCAACCCCGCCGTTAGTAGATGGGTGGTCTTTCCACTCGTCGGTTAAGCCCATTTCCCAAGCTAGGTAACGCAATTGAATCGCTAGATCATACGGGTCGCCATTCATATCGGCTGCGAATTTTACTACTCCATTGTTCCAGCGGTTATCATCCCATTGGGCGATACCAATATGCGTACCATTAGAGGCTCTAGGATCGACGTTTGGTGATGATTCTACCTGTAGGTTACCGACGACACCAGCAGCCTGAGCTAGAGTTAGTTTGGTACCATTGCCAGCGCTCATCAAATAACCTAGGGCGGTTTCTGGGTTGTCTGATAACATTTTGACCACGCCGCCACCTTTGGTTGGTGTCGCGCAACAGTTAGTAGTGCTAGTGCTAGACGAGGCGGTTGGTAAAGTAGAGGCAGTAGCGACTGAGGCGCCAGCGTAGCCAGCCATTTCGTCGAGAGCGTCTTGTATGATACCTATATAATACTGCTCATCATTCTTGCCATCTCCGTTTGGGGCGTATTTAGCTACATAAGCTGCTATACCTTGATCTATCTCATCAGAAAACACTGCTCTATCGTACGAAAACCAGTCGCCGCTATCGACGTTCTTGTTTTCGTCGGCGTCAGCGTCTACACTAGCTTCGAAAGAAGTCCACATATACCAATTTCGGCTGGCCTCTACAACGTGCGGTTGGGAGTCTGTCGCAGTGCGCCCGAAAGCATTATGTCCTTGGTGAACCTTTATCTGAGCGCCTGGCTCATCTGTAGTAGCTAGAGTTGATTCCATAAAAGCATGAGCATACGCTAAAAAAGGGTTAAGATTGGCTTTTTTGGCGCTGGCGACAGCTTTTTGACCAGTACCTTTTAACGGGCTTTCCGGCGCGTGAGCTTCAATATATTTTTCAATTGCGTCTGCCATCTTTGCAGCGTCTAGGTTGGGATAGGTTAGACCGTTTGGCGCACCGCTGCCAGGGCTGACTGACGATAAATCGGTACTTGACCCTGTCGAACAGGCAGCGTTACTGTCGTAGTATTCAATATTGTTGAGAGATGAGTTGATAATCAGTTTCTCTAGCGCAAATGAAGTGGTTTGAGTGTATGTACTCGCTAGTATGATTGCTGATAGTATGATGGACAGTGTCTTTCGCATACAAATTTACCTTTTACCAAGTTTTTGGGGCTCCTCTTGTGTCGCGCAACGCTAAATGTAAGTGGTCGCATGAGTCAGGGTGAGGTGTTAGGCCAGCGCTAGTCAACTTACTATTTATTCCTGAGCCATCACGGTTGCCGCATTCTATTTGGCCAATGCCAGCGTTTTGTGGTAAAACTTTACCGTCTAGAAGATATTGTAGTAAATCTATAGCATTCTGGTCGCCGCCGGTTGTTGCTGTACCATTTATCATCGCTATATCGACAGCTTCTCCTACAGGGTGTAAACTGTACCAGGATTCAGGTCTATCTTCACGGACTAGAGATGATATATAGATAGGATATTTCTGGGCGATATACAGGATAACTTGAAGTAATCTTTTGTCGACCGTCACGCCGTATGCCGCAGGTTGTCCATTTGCCATATTTTGGAACTGATCGCCATCGTAGGTAATATTTGGATTATCGACAATCTGTTTGGCCAGGCTAATAACGTCGCCATCTGGCAAGGTGGCGCCAGGGCCGCTGGTGGTTGATCCTGAGCCTGAACCTGCTGCCGATTTTGTTTTATCTGGATCCTCATCCATACCATCGACAGTGCGTTTGTCGATTTGGTATAGGTTATATAGGGCGCGCTGTCGGCTGTCGACGGTGCATTCTTTGGTGTTTATGATGCTAGCTTGGTTGCAAGTGTCTATCCAGTCTTGCAGCTCGCTATTACTCTTTACTTTGCCGTTTTCGTCGATATCGCCGGAAGCGCTCAATTCGCTAGCTACTTGATCAGGCTCTATGCCCATATAATCAGTTGGTACGCCGTATTGAACGTCGCAGGCTGGACCGACAGCGATGTCTTTTTCGTTGGCTAGCACGGAGTTTTGCGTGCATTTGTTCTCGTCGATGATATTTTTGGCATAAGCCGACGGATTAAATAAATTAAACAGCGACGAAGTAGATATCGACGAGATGGCCGATACGAACGCTAATGGACTCGATGCCATACCTAAATACGGTACGAATCGTATAGCGATTGACCCCAGGAAAGTATTCGGACTAGAGATGTCAAATGGGCTGTGTGTTAAGCGGTCTTCTTCGGCTAGGGCAATACGCTCGGGCTGAACAATTTGTTCGTCGAAGGCAACTTTTTGCTGGACGGTTAGCGGTGCATTGCCAGTGTAGCTGGCTTGGTCGGCCATGCTGTTTGATAAGCCCACGCCAGTGATGTCGCCGACATCAGTGCCGGTTGCTCCCTTGGTTTTGTCACCTAGGAAGTATTCGGCTAATGATTTCATGTCTACCCATTTGGTGAATGTGTCAATAGAGGTCTGCACAATAGTTCCCATGACTGAGCTTAGTTTTTCTTGTACGGTGTCAAATGTCAATAAACCCTCAATTAGGAGTTCTCCCCCTACCCAAGCCCAGCCAATCGGCCCTAGTCCAGCTCTGATGCCGTCAAAAACATCGACGCCGACTTCGGCTGCTGTCGAGCCGATCAGGTCGCATCCCATTTTGACAGGCTCGCTATTGACAACACCTAGATAGGTGGCTAGAGTGCCGCCAACTCCTGGTATATACGACGACGAGCTGCCAGCGGTGCCTAGACCCATAGTATATTTCATCAGTTTAGCGTCGGTAGCGGGTTTTTTGATAGTACCGTCGGACTTAGTATATGATTGAGTGAGGATAGTCGCTACGTTATTAACCATTTCTGGAGTGGCCTCGCCCTTTTTGATAGCATCAGCGGCTGTCAAAAAGGTATAACCTAGTTTAGCGTACTGGGCGATTCGAAAAGCCTTATTGATATTGACTGCCACATTTGGCGCCTTGGCTGCCGCGCAGATTCCTTGAGCCATCATTAGCTTGACGTCGTTCCCCTTCTTTTTGGTGGCTTTTTTGGCTTCTTTTGTAGCGTAATCACCAGCTTGTTCGGCGATTTCTTTATTCAGTTTATCAGCCGCTTTGTCCTCGATTTTCGTTAATTCGTCTGTGGCTTCGGTTAGAGCCTTTCTGGTTTTTTTGGAGTTTAACTTTTCTGCTACTTTTTTGGTGACGCCTATTTTCTTGAGGAACTTGACCGCGGCGTCGTCAACCCAGTTCACCCAGCGCGGGTTAAAAGCACGCCGGAAAGCGTTGCGGAGTTTAGGATTATTGCGTAATGCTTTTTTGAAGTCTTTGGCGGATATCTTCTCGCCGTCTATCAAGTAGTGAGCTGGCCGTTTGCCGCCGATTAGTTTGCCTTTTTCGATAACTTCGCCGGCTTCGTCGAGAGCCTTGACGCCAGCCTTATCAAGTTGTTTTAGCTGGTAATCGGTCGGTTTGTGAAAACGGCAGGCGATTTTGACCAGAGTACAAGACCCAGATGTAGCGTCATCGGCTAGGCGCCGTGCTAAAATTCGGTTTGATCGCGACGATGACGTATATTGCTGCTGATCGATATTGGTGACGATTGACTCTTTGATGGATACCAGTAACGAGCCCATGATGCTAGTCGACGAACCGATACCAACAGCACCGACTAGTAGCATGCTGGCTACCGCGCCAGTTGGGCCAAATCGTTTGAGCTTATTCATAGCCGAAAAGCCGCCTGATTTACCCTTGCCCTTCTTAGGCTTGTTTAGGTCTCTCGAGGTGTTGTCGCGCCAGCCGTCTTGCTGTTGCGACTGCTTCTCTTTGTTATTGATATTGCCGCCGGCGTCGCCACTACTATTACCGCTACCGCTAGTCGCTTCGTTGTCGCGTTTGGCTGGTTTTTTATTCTCCATCCTCGACAAATTTCGGCTGACGGTATCATCCCAGTGCGCCTGGCTCGGCGACATTTCGCGCTCCCAGGCATCAAAATCGTCAGCATGGTCTTGGCTGGCGGATGGCTGCATCTGACGCTCCCACTGGTCAAAATCGTCGGCGTTGTCTTGGCTGGTATCTGGTCTTTCTCTTGTACCTAGCGGCATAATATTATTATAACCTTTTTAAGCTATTATGTCTGCTCCTCGGCAGCGGCTGCGGCGGCTTGTTGTAGTGTTGCCTGCGGGTTGGTGGTAATCAGGTCAGTTTCGGTGTCGCTGGCGACAATCTGGATATGAACGTGATTCTGACCGGCAAAGAATAACCCCTGCCCGACCGGGAAATTAGCTAGGCGCTTGCGTTCTTCTTCGGTTAATTTGAAAACATCGCCAAGCACATCGACAGCGCTCGACGATTGCTTTAGTAGTAACTGCATTGATGAGTTCGAAACAATGGCACGGCCCATTTTGCTGCCCATGAAGTCCTCGACGTCCTGAGTGATAGTCGTCAGGCCCAGGTAGTATTTACGAGCGCGCTTGGCTAAACTAAACATGAAGTTCGCCGAGTCGTCATATTTCATCAGCTGCCAAGCCTCATCGACGATTAACATGCGCTTTTTCTGCTGGGTGCGGACAATATTCCAAATGTGGCTAAGGACGATATACATAGCTACCGGCCGCAATTCGTCCTCGAGGTCGCGAATGTTAAAGACCACCATATTGTTGTTAATATCGATATTACTCTGCTGGCTAAAAATACCAGCAAATGTGCCAGTGGTATATTTGCGCAGGCGCTGCGCTAACTGCGGGCCGGTACCGCCCATGTGTAACAGAGTATCGTATAGGTCGCCCATTGTCGGCGGTACCGAAGTGTGCGTCAGTGGATCGCTAGTGATGCCGACGCGAGCGTAAGTATCAATCAAGCCTTGGTCGAGGTCGGCCTCTTCGGATGGCGATAAGCCAATACCAGCGCTATTAGCCGAAGCTCCGCCCAGCATCAGCCGCAGCAACCCGTGCAGCGTCACTAGATTGGCACGCAGGGCGTCGTCGGCTTCTTCGTTATCGATAACTTTTGGCAGATCAAAAGGATTGATTCGCGTGTCGCTGCTGAGGCTGAGCCGAATATAGCTGCCGCCAACAGCGTCGCTTAGCCGCTGGTACTCGTTTTCTGGGTCAATAATCAGGATATCGGCACCCATCATCATGCTGCGTAGAGCCTCTAACTTGACAGTAAACGACTTGCCGGCGCCAGACTTAGCGAATACTACCATATTGGCATTTTCTAGTGTATAGCGGTCGAAAATCACCAGGCCGTTGTTGTGCATATTGATGCCGTACAAAATACCGTTTTCTTGGGTTAAGTCGGCGCTAGTGAATGGGAAGCTGGTGCTGACGGCGCCAGTGTTCATATTGCGGCGAATTTGCAGCTGGTCGCTCATTTGCGGCACCGTACTGTTTAGGCCTTGCTCTTGCTGGCTAGAGGCGGTTTTGCTATAAACCAGCATCTGCCCGAAGAATGTCTCGATCGAGTGCTGTACATAGCCTAATTCCTCTAAGCTATCGCCGTAAATCGTTACATACAGGCCGTAGCGGAAAAAGCGCTCTGATCCGACCTGCAGCTCGTCGCGCAGCTCTTCGGCATCCTGCAAGGCGGCTTCTTTGGCTGGGTCGCGCGTCTTGCCTTTTTCGGCATTAATCGCCATATCGGCCTCTAGCTGAGTAACTTTTTTGCGCAAATTTTTGAGGACAATCGCTGTATCGACAGGATAAATAAACATGCTGATATCGAGGACTTGATCAATGTTAATTAATCCCGATAGCCAGCCCGTATACAACCGGCGCGGATAGCCATAGACATACATAGTTCGGCCGTATTTGGTGCCGATACGGAAATAAGCCGAATGGATTTCGAGGCTGCTCGGCGCGATTAAATCGCGCAGCGTGGTCATACCCTTGAGGAAAGCTTGTTCGACCTCTGCCTGCTCGCGCTCGCGCTGCTGGGCAGCGATATCTAGCGGATCCATCTTTTTCTTACGGGCCATCACTTAACCTCCTCGTGGGTGTACGGATTATTACCTTCGCCCTTGCGGACGTATAGCGACGCTACATCGCCAAAGTCGTCAAGCGGCTCTCGTACAGCTGTATCTGGATTATATATATTGTAATATAACTCGCCTAGCTGCTTGGTATTGAGCTGAATAGAATAAACGCCGACGCGCATTAGTCCGCCAATCACCGAATCGACGCGGTTTTTGATTTCTTCTTTGGCTTTGGCGTAGGTTTGGGTGTCGATTTTGGTGACATTTTCTTTCTTGCTGCCAAATAATATCGAGAATATCCCCTTGCTCTGCTGGACGATATTGGTAACGTCGCCAGTCGGAAAATACGGAATAACCACGAAAAAGCTTTTGTCCATGATGTTAGCTTCTTGCGATAAAACATCGATAAAGTTGATATAATCGTCCATCAGCACGCCCAGCAGCATGTTGTCCTGGTCGCGCCGCAGAGCGTCGAGCTTATCGAGATACGGGCCGATATCGACCCGCTGCGAGCGAATGAATATTTGAATTGGAAAATACAAAGCGTTGAGGAAGTCTTGATAGCTTAGCTCGACGCCGTCGCGTTCGCGCGAGCTCATCAGGTCGAAGTTGATTGATTTGCAAGCAACAATAGCGCGAAACGATCCGTCGTTCATCACCACCATACTGTCGCGTAATTCTGAAAAAATCAGGGAATTTTGGGTGCTAGTGGCCTTTGGCTGTTCTTTGCCCTTGCCCTTTTTCGGGTCGGTCGATGATGGTGCGCCAGGATTGCTAGCGGCGTCGCCTGGTGCCGCGATATTTTGCCCAGAACCAGCAATAGCCGGCGGCATTGGCGCTGGCATTGGTGCTTGATTTGGCGGTAAATTGTTTGGCGGCACCCCCACTCCTTTCTTTGCCTAGCGCAGCGAAATAAATACTTCGCTGTCTTCTTTCTTCTGTTTGACTCGATCTACTTCGTGCTGCAAGGCGGCGATCGACAAGCCGCTATTATTAGCTAAACTAATTATATCATCTGAAGCCGCTGTTGCGCTAGTGTTTGCTGTTGGTTCGGCTGGCTTGGTTGGCTCTGTTGAGCTAGCTTGAATAGGACTGTTGGCAGTTGTGTTGCTTTGCTGGCTCGTAGGCTGAATAACTGATTGGTGAATGGTCGGGTAAGGGTTGAACTTTGGCAAATGTTCATCGTTTTGCACGGCCGTGTCACCGACGTTATCATTATCAAAGGCTTGAGGCGCCTGAGGTGGTGCCGTCTGGTTGGTCGTCGGCTGCGGTATTGGCGCTTGCGTCTGCGCTTGATAATACATATTTTGGATAATTCGGTCGTGGCGCTCTTGGTCTGCCCGCGAAATCATAGCGTCGAACTTTCTGGCGACACTGCCGTCTTCGTCGAGCATGCCAACTGTCTGCTGAGCTGCGTAATATTGGTCTGACACCATCGAACTGTTCGGGGTTGGTTCGGTGGTATGGCGGATCGACCAACCCTTGGTGTCGGCGATATCTGCTAGGTACGACAGGCGCTTTTCGGTCTCCATCTGCGATAAGTCTTTTGTCAGATGCTCGTCGACAGCCTTTGGCACGGTTATCTCGATCAGCGATTCGATACCGTCGGGCGACCAGACGCGCTTGCGCGGCTTCAACCTATAAGAGATAATAGCTGCTACATAGATCTCCATCGGCTGATCCTTGCGCAGCGGCAGCGCCAACACGGTGAAAAATATGATAACTGGCAAAGGAATAATTGCCAAACCGACAAATATCTGACCTAATCCCCAGGCCAAGGCAACAGCAACAGCAGCAATTATCAGGTAGATAAACTGCCGGAAGCTAAACGGTCCGATCAGCTTGTCTTCTGCCTCCTTCTGAGGGTAAGACCCCTGCGCCTCGCACACACGCACCAGTTAATCTTGCCGAGTTATCGTTTCCAGAGCTCACAACCGAACGTGAAGATGTGCTGGAAGAACTCATGCGAGTTTCCG
>JBHRNN010000017.1:0-13307 GCA_042642485.1 Saccharimonas sp. (SeqCode) | reverse complement strand
TGACTTCTATATGAACGGTACTGGCGTATACAAGGCAGAAATTCTAGACAAAGATCATTATGATCAGATTGTTGCGCAGAGCGTCCAGCTTAGCAACGGTGGTAATTCTTCGAAATTAGAGCTAGTGTATCTGCCTGGCGGTACCATCAAGAAGGGTGATACCTTTACGATTATCAACAATAACGGTAGCGCTCCAGTTCAAGGGACATTCAATGGTTTGCCCGAAGGTGCAGAGTTCGCTGTGGATGGCGCAACCTTCAAGATTAGCTATGTTGGCGGCGATGGCAACGATGTTGTACTAACGGCGCAGAATGATTCGACGGGTCCGAAGGCTCCAAATACGGGCGGCGAAAATGTAGCAGTTAATTTGGCTGGAACTATCGTTGGTGTGGCTTCGGCAGCAATCCTGCTATTCATGGCAAAACGAAAGAGTTTTGGCAAGAAATAACCAAGACTTATAACGATTAAGATTGGAGGCAGGCACGCCGTAAGCGGTTTGACGCGAGGCGTGCCTGTTAGCTATAATGAAGCAAGCAATGACGCAAAGAGAACGAGTTGCTCGTAGTCTGGAGGTACTGCCAAAAGCACGAGGCCGGGTAGTCGTACCGCGGCGCAGATTGGCGGATGATGTTGTAGCGGGCGCTGCTAGCCAGCCGAGTATGAAGCGAATTATGGATATCGCAGTGCAGCCTGCCTCGCCAAGTCCAAAAGAGCAGCCTCTCCAAAACAAAAAACCTAGAGATTATACGAGAATTAATAGAAAGCTGGCTCGGACAGCTCGCTTGCTTATTATTTATGAAAAACTAACAGCTGCTAGCCAAATGGGCGGCGAAAAACGCTCCACCAAGCGGCGCTTAAAAGAAATCATGAGCGGTAATTTTCGCAAGAAATTATCTGGTGTTGCGGCGTCGATTCTCTTGCTGGTTTCGGTATATTCACTGGTTGACTCTTGGCTGTTAAATAATCGGATAAAAGATACTGTAAATACAGCGACGGTGGCTGCACGCAGCGATAACCCGAATGATCGACGGAGCAATGAAGGTAAAGACGAAACAAAAGTTTCTGGCGACGCCATCGCTAAATACAAGGTAGCTGCAGATTTACCGAGAGTGATTACTATTGAGAAGCTAGGGGTTAAAGCTCGAGTATTGCCGATGAGCGTTAATGCCGACGGCTCAATGCAATCGCCTGTCAATATTTTTGATACAGGATGGTATACTGGCAGTGTCAAGCCGGGGCAGCCGGGAGCATCTATTATTATTGGCCACGCATCTGGTATGACTTTGGGGGGAATTTTTAATAAGCTAGAGTCGCTAAATGTTGGCGATACAGTCAGTGTTGAACGCGGCGATGGCCAAATGTTGCGCTACCAAGTGGTTAAAAAACAAATAATAAAGCTATCTGATGTTGATATGAATAGTTTTATGCGTCCAGCTGATGGTGTGTCTGAAGGCTTGAATCTGATGACTTGCGCTGGGGAGTGGATAAAAAACTCGCAAACTCGCGATCACCGGGCGATGATATTTACCAAGCGAATATGATTAAACTAGTTGACTGTGTAAATGTAAATAATACAATGTAAAAACCTTGACTAGCACTATATATTGGGTGTACATTTGTATGTAAGCACTACATATGGTGTTTTCGTAAAACAAATACACGATTAAGTGTCGCTCCGCAGGGGTAGATCCGGAGCGTTTTAATGATGCATTCAGGAGGGTAATATGTATCAAACAATCAAAAAGCGCGACGGCCGTAAAGTGAAGTTTGACGCTTCCAAGATTACTAAAGCGATTGCTCGAGCTGGCGCTGAAACTGGCGAATTCGACGAAAAAGCCGCTGCTAAGCTTACCGATAAAGTACTTAAACAGCTAGAAGCTCGCCAGACGCGTCTAGTGCCGGGTGTTGAGGAAATCCAAGACATCGTCGAGGACACGCTGATTGATTCCAAGTTCAAGAAAACTGCCAAGGCCTACATCATTTACCGCGACCAGCATAAAAAACTGCGTGAAATTACATCCAACGCGCACGTCGATTTGATCGATAAATACGTCAATAACTTGGATTGGAAAGTCAAAGAAAACTCCAATATGGGCTATAGTTTGCAGGGTCTGAATAATTACGTTTCGGCAGAAATTACTAAGACCTACTGGTTGGATAAAATCTATTCGCCGAAGATCGGTCGGGCGCATAAAGAGGGTGATTTGCATATTCACGACCTCAATTTGCTGAGCGTTTACTGTGTTGGCTGGGATCTGATGGATTTGCTGCGCCAAGGTTTCACTGGCGTTAAAAACAAGGTTGCCTCCAAGCCAGCTAAGCATTTTCGTTCAGCTCTTGGGCAGGTGGTCAATTTCTTTTACACCCTGCAGGGCGAGGCGGCTGGCGCTCAGGCATTCTCTGATTTTGACACACTCTTAGCGCCGTTCATTCGCGCTGATAAGCTGAGCTATGACGAGGTCAAGCAAGCGCTGCAAGAATTCGTCTTTAACGTTAACGTGCCAACGCGGGTTGGCTTCCAAACGCCTTTTACCAACATCACGCTCGATCTGGAATGTCCGAAGCATATGGCTGGCAACCCGGTGATCATCGGCGGCGAGATGCAGGATACCAACTACGGCGATTATCAAGAAGAGATGAATATGCTTAATAAGGCGCTGCTGGAGGTGCTGTCTGAGGGCGACGCCAACGGCCGAGTCTTTACCTTCCCGATTCCGACGGTAAATATCACCAAAGATTTCAACTGGGATAATCCGGTCATTGAAAATCTTTGGGAAGCCAGCGCCAAATACGGCATTCCGTACTTCTCCAACTTCATCAATTCCGACATGGATCCAGAAGATGCGCGCTCGATGTGCTGCCGCTTGCGGATCGATAATCGCCAGCTGGAGTATCGCGGCGGCGGTCTGTTTGGCTCGAATCCGATGACCGGCTCGATCGGTGTAGTGACGATTAATTTGCCGCGCTTGGCGCTGAAATCAAAGAACGAGAAAGAATTTTTCAAGGGTCTGGGCGAATTGATGGATATGGCGCGCGACAGCCTGGAGACCAAGCGCAAGGTGCTGGAGCAGCTGACCGATTCGGATATCAGCCTGTATCCGTACACTAAGTTTTACCTGCGCGATATTAAAAAGCGTTTTAATGAATACTGGAAGAATCACTTCTCAACCATCGGTTTGATCGGTACTAATGAGGCGGCGTTGAATTTGCTGGGCGTTGACATCGGCACTGAGAAGGGTAAGGCGTTTGCCGAGAAAACGCTTGATTTTATGCGCGATCGGCTGGTCGAATACCAGAAAGAAACTGGCAATAATTACAATTTGGAAGCAACGCCAGCTGAGGGTACGACTTACCGCTTAGCGCAAATTGACAAAGCCAGCTTCCCTGACCGAGCACACTTTGCCAATGGCCTTGGTGCGGCGGTTAAGCATCCGTTCTACACCAATTCCAGCCACTTGCCAGTCAACTACACCGATGATTTGTTTGAGCTGATGGATTTGCAGGATAATTTGCAAACCAAATACACGGGCGGCACGGTGATTCACTTCTTCCTGGGCGAGCGTATGGATGATCCGCAGACGCTGAAAAAGCTGGTCAAAACGATTTGTGAAAATTACAAATTGCCGTACTTTACCTTTACGCCAAGCTTCTCAATTTGCGCTAACCACGGCTATATTGTTGGCGAACATCCAGAGTGCCCAAGTTGCGGTGAAAGTACCGAGGTCTACTCGCGGGTGGTTGGTTTCTTGCGCCCAGTTTCCCAGTGGAATAATGGCAAGCAAGCTGAATTTGACATGAGGGAGCATTATGACGATGCCGCCGAACACCAGCGAGCTTGCGCCGTCGCTGTCCCAGCTTAAGGTGTCGATCGGCGGGATTCAGAAGCTGTCGCTGGTGGACTATCCAGGACACGTGGCGGCAGCACTGTTTCTCTCGGGCTGTAATATGCGCTGCGGTTATTGCCATAATCCTGAACTGGTACTGCCCGAGCGGTTGGCGCCGAGCATTCCAGTTGAGGAGGCGATGATTTTTCTAAAATCACGTGTTGGCAAGTTAGACGGTGTGGTGATTTCTGGCGGCGAGCCGACGGTCAACGAAGATTTGCCGGTGTTGTGTCGGATGATCAAGAGCCTTGGTTTTGATGTCAAGCTAGACACCAACGGCACACACCCAGATATGGTGCGCGGCATGGTCGAGGAGGGGACGATTGATTTCATCGCCATGGATGTCAAGGGTCCGCTGGAAAAATATGTGGAGATTGCGGCGCGGCCGATTGATCTGGAAGCCATCAAGGAGAATGTGCGGCTGATGATTGATTCGGGAATTGGCCATGAGTTTCGGACGACGATCGTTCGCGAGCAGCTGGAAGTCGCGGATTTTGAAAAGATTGGTCAGTTGGTCAAGGGAGCCAAGCGCTTTGCTTTGCAGCATTTTCGCACTGGCACGACGATTAGTCCGAAATTTGCCAATTACCACACCTTTACCGACGAAGAATTCAGAGCTGCCCAAAAAATAATGGAAAGGTACGTTGACGAATGCGTGATTCACTAGCTGTCGAAATTGTGCGGGTGCGCCAGGAAAACCCCGAGGTGACGACGCTGTATTTTGCGCGGCCGTTTGACTTTATGGCGGGGCAATACATCACGGTGTTCATTGAGGGTAGTCAGGTGCGCGAAGGCAAGGCCTATAGTATTTCTTCGCGCCCGCACGAGGACTTAATGTCGATTACCGTGAAAAATGTTGGCGGCGAATTCTCGAGTTATTTGTGTTCGCGTCAAGTTGGCGATAGGCTGCAGATCAGCCGGGCGTACGGCGATTTCAACCCGCAGACTGAGCGGCCACTAGTCGGCATCGCGGCGGGGTGCGGGCTGAGCCCGATTTGGAGTATTTTGGCGGATGCCAAGCAGCCGACCTTTATCTATTTGAGTCAAAAATCGCCGGAATACATGGTGTTTACTGAGGAGTTGGCGGCGTCAAACATTCAGGTTACCAAGTTTAGTACTCGCCAGCAGGTTGAGGAAGCAGATGGCTGGCGGAATGGGCGGTTTGAGGTGGCGAAAATCGTCACTGAAACGCCGGACGATGCGCACTTTCTGGTCTGCGGCAGCTTGCCGTTTGTGCGCGATGTTTGGCAAAAACTAACCGCCGCTGGCGTTGATGAATCACATATTTCAACGGAGACATTTTTTGAGCAATGAGCAGGGTGGCGACGGCTGAATTAGGATTGGCGTTGACAGACGTTACTGACAACAACGGCGGTGGTTTTAATGTATTTTCGTCGCTGCGAGACGGTGCTGAGGGCGAGGATTTTTTTTCGTCTGGTGCTGGCGAAGCAGGTGGTGCTGATACAGATGAAGCGGTAAGCGGCCTTGATCTAGTAGCGGTGGCTGGCGGCAAAGAAAAGCTCGACACCACGATGAGCGATACAAACAGTAACAATAGCTCAGAAATATCGACACCAGTTGGCCCCGATTTGTGTGAAAAATTTGGAACGATCGCCTGCGTTGGTTGTGATTTTGCGCTATTGTGCGCCGAGCGTCAGGCGGCGATGGTGGCAAAGAATAACGAGAGTCAACCAACGGAGCAACTCAGCACCCTAGAGAAATTACTCCGAGAAGACGACGCGCCGGGTGAGATTGTCTGGGCGCAGCCTACGCCAGATGATGATGTCAGTAGAGAGCAGCTGCTAGCTGTTAATGAAGAACAGTCATTGATAGATGATAGTCCAAGTATATTTAAGTCTGAATCAGAGCCTGAACCTAAGCCTAAACCCGAACCCGAAGAAAAACAACCGCTATCAGACACTCAACCATCTCCTCGGCTGTCTAACAAGCAAAAGGAAGCAGCTGCGGCGCTGCCTCAGGCTACAGATGACGGCAGTGCTAATCTTGAGGCCAATTCTAATTTGGCTGCTAAAACATTGAAAGAACCTCTTGTACAAATCGACAGCGATAATACCAATGAGCGCATCAAGCAAGATGAATTACCGCGAGCAGTAGATCATATGGCGGATGACTCGGATAAGCTAGTTTATCAGCAAACAGCAACAGTACGTCGTGCTACCCAAACAGCTCAGTGCTCAAACAAACATACCGACCAGGAGGTGTCGTCAGCTGTTAATACAACTGAACAAATCTCGTCAGCCAACACTCATCAGGCGATTGAAATACCTAAGCCAGAAGATACTGGCAGTGCTGCTGCAGCAACTCGCTCTCAGAAAGAGCCATTGATAGAAAAAGTATCAAGCACGCTAATTGATGCTAATGATACTTTAGCCGACAGCGGGACTTCTACTGCGGTCGACAGAGTAGACAATAGACAAGAGCCACCAGCTCTAAAACCAAAACCTATTAGAACAAAGAATAATCTACTTAAAAAAACTACTCCCAAAAATATTACAACTAAGCCTAATAGTGATTCATCAACAGATTTTGAAGTCTCAGCTGAGATGTCTTTAGAGTTTCAAACTCCGTCGATAGATAAGCAAAACCCGCTAGCTGACGATAAAAAGGATAATATTAGCTCTCCTTCCGCGGTTGAATCTGTTGATTATTTCAAAAAAACTCTGCCAGAAACTCGATTGGTAAACGCTGTACAAAATACATCAGATGGAGAGGATTTAGCCGTAAAGCTTGTCGAGAAGGAAAGTGCGCCGTCAAAAAAAGCAGTTGTTAAAAATCCTAATATACATTACAGCGATAGCGCATTTAATCAGACAAAGCAGGTAGAAACGGTTGCGAATACTCCTGCTGTAAAATTGCCTGCAGAAACTGCTAGTTGGGCTAGCGAAAATGAAATCTTTGTAGTTGACCGGGAAGAAACTTTTACTAATAGCCATAGAGACGAGTCTATACAGCGTGAGGCAGTATTAATAGATGGCGATAACGACTTGCCGACTTTACCGCAGAACGAACTAACGCCAAAAGTTGATACTAATCAAGGTCCAGAGCCGAAAAATACTACTGAGATAAATATTCAATTGCGTTCTGCCCGGTCCTCTGAATTATTGCCAAAATTGGATGAGATGGTAAATTCAGTGTTGCCACCGAGCAGGTCTTTAAATTCTGAACTATTATCTAAACTTGATAAGATGTCAAGCGGCTTGCAAGAGCATGACGAGAGACAAACCTCTGAACTATGGCCTAAGCCGGATGAGGCGTCAAATCGATTGATTGATCAAGCGGACTTTGAAGACGACAAACTAGTTCGTCAAAAAGCTCAGCAAACAAGAATTACACAACCAAACGAAAACGACACAATATACGTTGATTTGAGGAATGAGCATGCTAGCAGCGAGGTAGACAGTCTGCACAGCCAACCAACTGCGGACTATACGGATCAAATAGAAATGAATAATGACAATGACCTGGATTGCCAGCTAAATGATAATAGCGGCAGCCAGGCGGAAAAACTACATAAGGTTGCTTTTGCTCATCCCTTAGCGGCGTTATGGACTGATGACAGCCGGCTAAATCCAGAAAATAATAAAATCTCAAAGGGTAGCAGTACCAGTGTTACTTCGTGGCTGACAAAATTGGTTGGTGCAGTAGCAGTTTATGTGGCCTGCAGTAGGCGAGAAAGTACGCTTGGTGCTTCTAATTAGACATTGTAAAAACCTTAAGTTATAATAAATGTATGTCCTGTGATGGTACGCCACCAGTGAATACGCCAACTATTTTGAATTTTAGCGCCCCTTTGGGCGTCTTTTAATTATGAGGAGATATATGAACAGTAATAAAAAAGTTAATCTTAAAAAAGTGATACTATCTGCAGCTATTATCCTGCTGACTTTAGCAGGAGTGTTGGTTTATGTGTTGTCTTGGCAAGGTGATACGAAGGACATTGAAGCGGTGGCGGATAGTTTTAAGCCGTTAGATGGTTGGCAAGAGGCGGAGCGTGAGGTTGTGACGCCAAAAATAATATGTTTGATGGGAAATTGTCCAGAAGTTTATAAGTCGTGGAAGTATAAAAAATCTGTAGATTATGACGATATTAAAAAATTTGCTGGTTACGATGAGCTGTTAGACGTAGACGATAGGTGCAAAAACAACAATCTTAATGTCTGTGAATTTAGCGGAAAAAGAAATGGATACCAGTATAGAATACATGTTTCGCGTCGTGACAACGTGACAAACGTAGGGTTAAACGTAAGGAAAGGGGGTTTTGTTGATAATGTCAACTAACTATACACTTTAATACTTAAGATTACTTCAAATTGTGGGAGCGGAAGTTTTATGATAAGCAAATTGCAATAATTTACGTACTCATAGCGTCTATGATTCTTAATGTGTTTGTATCTAATTTTGATACTTTAGCAGCGAATATTGACAATAAATGCACGCTAGTTACGGGTATATTTGCTAGAGGATCTGGTCAAAAGGTTGGTCAAGACAGAAATGAAACCTCGCGTTTTAGGAATCAGCTGCTATCTAGAATTGGCGACGAATCTAAGTTAAACTTCTACGAACTTGGTAGTGAAAGCTATGGCGGCAATCAATATCCAGCGGTTGACGTCAGTAATGTTTGGAATGGCAATGCTATTGGCGCCAAGATTAGTGGTGGTATGGGAAACGCTTATGGTAAAAGCGTGAAAGAAGGCGTTGCAGAATTGCGTACTTATCTAGATATTCGCCATCGAAAATGTCCTAACGAATTTTTCATTCTAGGTGGTGTTTCACAGGGTGCGCAGGTAGTTGGCCAAGCATTGCCAAGTATCTCGTCTGGCGTCAAGAATAAAATAGTCTTTAACATGCTGTTTGGCGATCCTAAATTATATTTGCCAGAGGGCGAAGGTATATTTCCGCCAGCTTGTCGTAACGAGAAATTATCAGCTTATAGGCGCGAAATTGCTAATTGCCATGTTGACAACGGCGCACTTGGTGCCCGAAAACCGTTTTTGCCGAGCGAAGATAACTCAAAAACTGGGTTATGGTGTCTAGCTAACGATTACGTTTGCGGTAGTTCAAAATTTGTGTGGGACGTTGAGGGTCATGGTAAATATGCTAACAACAACGGTCCGATTGACGACGGTGTTCGCGAAGCGGCTAATAGGCTAAAAAATGCCGCCAAACTTGCTTCTCAAAACGACCCAGGAATTAACGATAAACCGCTAAATAACAATATGGGAACGACCGGAACTGATGTGGTATTTGTCTTGGATACAACTGGGTCTATGATGTCTTATATTGATCAGATGAAAACGTTTATTAGAAATTATAGTTCGAAAATTAAAGAAATAAATGGACGAGTTGGATTAGTTGTTTATCGCGATGCAGGCGACGAATACACTGCTAAAAAATTATCTGATTTGCAGACAGATACCGCAGACTTGCTTAATAAACTAGAAAGCGTATCTGCTGATGGCGGCGGCGATGGTCCAGAGGCAGCTCTGCATGCTAGTATGGTGGCTATGAATGAAATGAAGTGGCAAAAAGGCGCGACAAAAGCAATCGTTTTGTTGACTGATGCTGGCTATCACGAGCCGGATAAGGTTGATGGTTCGACCCTGGCGGCTGTGGCTAAGCGTTCGTTAGAGATAGATCCAGTCAATATTTATCCTGTTGTAGGAGACTACTTAAAAAACTCGTATGCAGATATAGCTAAGCAAACTTCTGGACAGGTAATTGCTAGCGGCGACGAGAATGACGTTGTTGCTGCGCTAGATAAAGCTTTAACTAAAATTAAGAATCGTCCGAATGCCAAACTGAAAATCGGCGAATATTATGCGGAGGTTGGACAGAAGATTACCTTTGATGCCAGCGATTCGTATGTAGTTGATGGTAGTATCACAAAGTACGAGTGGGATTTTGATGGTGATGGTAAGATCGATCAAACGACAACAAGTCCGGTTGCTAGCCATGTCTATAGTGAAAAGTTTGATGGCATCATGCAAGTGCGAATGAGTGCCAGTAACGACACGGTGTCAAACATATCGGCACCTGTTAAAGTTGGTATAAAACCTAATTTGCCTGTTGGTCCTGGAGCGCCTCAGGTTTCGGCAAAAATTATTGAGCGAAATGGCAATAAGGCGACAATTCGGCTAAATTGGCAGCCAGTTGACGAGTTGTCTTCGCGCTGGTTAGTTAACCTAGATGATACTAACCTTGGTTACACGGTTGGCGAACAGCGGCAGCTTGATATTACCGATGTAGACGTATCGACGAGCAGAAAAGTCACGGTGACAGGCATCAAAGCTGACGGTTACGCTGGCAAGCCTGCGACCATACAAGTTGATAACGAGATGCCTGCGCCTAACCCTGAAGGGCCAACCTCTCGGCCATGTCCTTATAAAATTAGAGTAGGTTTATTTACGATAGCTTGCCGTTACCAAAAAGTAACGTTTGGCGGCTGGTCATTTTATTGGATGGTTTGGTATATTGTTAGAAGTTAAGTGTGTGCAGAGCAGTAATAATTTCATTGGCATAGTATAATTTTATATATGAAGCTGTCTGACCGTCATCCTAACGACCGTCCCCGCGAGAAACTAGCGCGTTACGGTACGGCGCGATTGAGCGACTTGGAATTGCTGATGGCGATTATCGGCAGCGGCAATAAACAGGCGGATGTCGGTAAGATTGCGCGCGAAGTGCTGAAAATTGTGCGGCAAAAAGGCGGCGATATTTCGTATGATGATCTGCGCAGCGTGGTTGGTTTGGGCGAAGCGAAAATCCCGGTGATTTTAGCGAGCTTAGAACTGGCGCGGCGGTACTTGCTGGACAGCGACCAACCAATCATCGACAGCCCAGAAAAGGCCGTTGATCTGCTAGCCGACATTCGCGATAAAAAGCAGGAATATTTTGTCTGCCTGACGCTGGACGGCGCGAATCGTTTGATCGTCAAGCGGGTGGTGACCATCGGTACGCTGACCGCCAGCCTAGTGCACCCGCGCGAGGTCTTCGCCGACGCCATCGCCGACCGTGCGGCCTCGATCATCGTGGCGCATAATCATCCGAGCGGGAGCTTGGAGGTCAGCCAAGCTGATGAAGATGTTACTAGCAGGCTGGCAGAAGCGGGAAAACTGCTTGGCATTACGCTTAATGATCATATTATTGTTACGAAAACTGACTACAAAAGCCTGTTGCATGTAGAGTAAATGAATCTCAAAGTCTGATATAATCTATCTATGAATACGAGGGAACTTGAAAAGCAGTTGTGGGCTGCGGCGGATAAACTACGGGGTAATATCAGTTCGTCATATTACAAATATGTGGTGCTGGGACTGATTTTTCTAAAATATGTTTCGGATGCGTTTTCGGCGCGATATCAGGCAGCAATTGATGAGAATTATGATCCCGAAGATCGGGATTGGTATTTAGCGGAGAATATTTTTTGGATTCCCAAGGAGGCTCGTTGGGAACACCTAGTGGCGAGTGCCAAACAGCCAGAAATTGGCGTCTTAGTTGATAGTGCCATGGAGGAAATTGAGCGCGACAACCCTAGTTTGAAAGGTGTTTTGCCGAAAAATTATGCTCGTGAAGCTCTAGATAAGCGTCGCTTGGGTGAACTCATCGATTTATTTACCAATATCAAATTCGACACTGCCAGTTCCAAAGATTTACTTGGTCAAGTCTACGAATATTTTATGGGTATGTTTGCTGACAGTGAGGGCAAACACGGTGGTGAATTCTACACGCCGCGCTCCATCGTGAAGCTGCTGGTAGAAATGCTTGAGCCATACAGCGGGCGCGTGTACGACCCATGTTGCGGTAGTGGTGGTATGTTCGTCTGGAGTGAGAAGTTTGTCGAAGAACACGCTGGGCGTGTCAGCGATATCGCAGTGTATGGTCAGGAATTCAACGAAACGACTTGGCGACTCGCTAAAATGAACATGGCAATTCGCGGCATTGATGCGAATATCAAACGCGGCGACACTCTGATGGACGATCAGCTTCCCGACTTAAAAGCTGATTATATCTTGGCCAATCCGCCGTTTAACATTAGCGATTGGGGTCAAGAACACTTGCAGGCTGACCCGCGCTGGAAGTATGGCCTGCCGCCAAAGGGTAATGCTAACTTTGCGTGGATTCAACATATGATTTACCATTTGAGTCCACGCGGCACGGCGGGTTTCGTGCTGGCAAACGGCAGTATGAGCAGCCAAACTGGTGGCGAAGGTGATATCCGCAAGCAGCTGGTGCTCAATGATATGGTTGACGCCATCGTCACGCTGCCGAGCCAGTTATTTTTTAACGTCGCTATACCATGCTGTCTGTGGTTTGTGTCGCGTGATCGTACTAATCGTCACGGCAAAGTTCTGTTCATCGATGGGCGTAATTTGGGCAAAATGGTAACTCGCCGCAACCGTGAGTTGACTGCAGAAGACATTGCTCGGGTAGCGAAGACATACCATGATTATAAAACCGCCAGTGCGGAGTATGCTGACCAGTCAGGTTTCTGTAAAGTCGCTAATCTAGAAGAAATCAAGCAGCATGACTATGTACTGACGCCTGGCCGTTACGTGGGCGTCGAGGAGGCGGAAGAAGACGATGAGCCGTTTGTCGAAAAATTTGCTAGGTTGACAGCCGAGCTTGAAGGGCAGTTTGCGAAGAGTCGCGAGCTAGAGGTGAAGATAAAAGAGAACCTTGCTAAAATAGAGAGTTGATTGATGAATAGAATTATGATTAGCATTAGGAAATGGCCATATATATCGATATTTATATTTATGGTTTTACTTGCTGGTATTATGTGGTGGTTGTCATCTTTGTTGCAGTCGGATGACCTAGCCCGAGAAGTTTTAATTAATCTTTCGGCTAGTTTTTTGGCAGTAATACCCACCGTCATTTTTATTGATAAGTTGGTTGAGCGACATCGTAAGTATCGTTTGCGATATGCTACAGAGGCTGCTCATCATGCCATGAAACAACTACGAGACCATCATCTTAGGCTTGCTCTAACGTCTTTCAGGTACTATATCGCAGCTGGCGAGCCAGAGGTGTATACCATAGATCTAACGAATGATAAAAGAAGAAGATATACTAAAGCGCTAAAAGGAATTTTGTTACAACATGAACCTAAAGATATTGCACAAACTCTAACAAAGGATGAGTGGCAGCATGTTGCAGATAGTCTATCGAGGTTACGCTCAGTTGCACTAGAATATATAGTTTTATATCAGGGTATCCTTGAATCAGAGCAGCTTGGGCGGCTTTTAACAATGCATAATGCTTTTCAAGAGTTGGATTTTACCTTTAGTTTAGATGCCAATGCTTTCTTAATGCCATTACATGAATGGGCACAAAATAACTTTGCCAATGAAGCAGCTGCCAGAGAAATTTATGGAGAGTTGGAATTTCGCGTATCTGTAGCCC
>JBHRNN010000016.1:0-14167 GCA_042642485.1 Saccharimonas sp. (SeqCode) | reverse complement strand
GTCCAGATACATCCTCTTTCAGTCCGGAGACATCTCTCTTTAATTCCGATATATCTGCTTCAACTGCGTCAAATCGCGGTAGTACAATTGTCTCCAACGCTCCGTTAACGCCTTCAACAATTGCTTCTTTAATCCATTGCTTGTCGTCATTAGTTAGTGCCATGCGCCCTCCTGAATTCCATTATACCATGCCGTATTCATGTACAGACGAAGCGCTAAAAATTTAGAGTCATTTAAGTACAAACTTTTGTCGGCTATCAAAGCAAGATTCCCGCTGGCAAGAAATATGACACAATAGCTACGATCAGCAAAATCGCGTACCATATGTGCCGGTTGCCTGGGCGCTTTTCCCAGAGATAAACGGCCAGTGCTCCGCCAATTAGCCCCAGCGGAAAGGCTGATAGCGTTAAGCTGCCGATGTCTAGCGGCACTTTGAATTTTAGCCACAATGTGCCAGCAATCGTTACCGTGACTAGTTTTAGCAAATAGACGCCGTCAGGTTCGAACTTTTCGTTGCCGCGCCGGCTAAATACACGGTTGCGGGCGTATGTGCGTTGTTTGTGCTGCCGGGAAACCATAACTCAAGTATATCATAAGCGTCGTACTTCCCTGTTTTGTGGCTCTATAGCTGCTGTTCTGTCTCATAGAAAAAGAAAAGACTCTCTCAGTGCTCGTAGAGTCTTTTCTTGCGCAAAGAGCGAGATGCTATTTACATTTTAATTTCGGCGTCAACGCCAGCTGGCAATGATAGATTCTGCAAGTTCTCGATGGTTTTTGGCGTAGCGTTAGAAATATCAATCAAGCGCTTGTGTACGCGCATTTCGAATGTCTCACCGCCCATTTTGTAGACGTGCGGGCTTTTCGTTACCGTATAAGTGCTGCGGCGAGTTGGCAGCGGCACTGGTCCGGCGACTGTCGCGCCAGTACGAACAGCGGTGTCGACGATTCGCTTAGCAGATTCATCAATAACTGTGTGGTCATACGCCTTGAGGCGGATGCGGATGGTGAGACCTTTATCTTCGGCCATTTTGTTACTCCTTTTACCTCGTAACCTCCGCTCGAATCGGTTTCGTTAGCGTCTGGCAGAGTTCTCGAGGCGATTAATTAATACGAACACTACTATAGCAATAATTAGCGTGAATTGCAAGAACTGCGCGGGCGATAAGACGTGTTAAGGTTTAATCTTGTCAGTGGTTGCTAGTTGCAGACAATAAAAGCACCTCCGATAGTCCGGAGGTGCTTTCGGTAGTAACTTACAGAGTGTAAATTACTTGATGATGTTGGTCACCACGCCAGCGCCGACAGTACGTCCGCCTTCGCGAATAGCGAAGTCTTGACCTTTGTCCATAGCGATTGGGGCGAGTAATTTAACCTTGAAGGTTACTTGGTCGCCTGGCATAACCATTTCTTTGTCGGCTGGCAATTCAACTTCGCCGGTCACGTCAGTGGTGCGGAAGTAGAACTGCGGCTTGTAGCCCTTGCTGAACGGCGTGTGGCGTCCACCCTCTTCTTTCTTGAGGATGTAGACTTCAGCCTCAAACTCGGTGTGCGGCGTCAGCGTGCCTGGAGCAACGATGACCTGACCGCGCTCGATTTGTTCGCGCTCGATACCACGTAGCAGCAAACCAGCGTTGTCGCCGGCTTGGCCCTGGTCGAGAGTTTTCTTGAAGGCTTCGATACCAGTTACGACCGAGCTCTGAGTTGGTTTTAGACCAACAATTTCGACTGGGTCGTTCAGTTTGATGACGCCTTGCTCAATACGGCCAGTAGCCACGGTGCCACGGCCTTTGATCGAGAAGACATCTTCGATTGGCATCAAGAATGGCTTGTCGAGGTCGCGCTTTGGCAGCTCGAAGTAGTCGTCCATCGCTTTGACCAATTCCATGATAGCGTCTTCAGACTCTTTGTCGCCTTCGAGAGCTTTGGTGGCTGAGCCCTTGATGATTGGCGTATTGTCGCCGTCGTAGCCGTTCTTGGTGAGCAGTTCGCGAACGTCCATCTCGACCAATTCGACCAGTTCTGGGTCGGCCAAGTCCATCTTGTTGAGGAAGACGATGATCTTCGGCACGCCAACCTGGTGAGCCAACAATACGTGCTCGCGAGTTTGCGGCAATGGGCCGTCGTTGGCAGCCACCACGAGGATAGCACCATCGATCTGAGCAGCGCCGGTGATCATGTTCTTGACGTAGTCGGCGTGGCCTGGCATATCGACATGCGCGTAGTGGCGATTCTCTGACTCGTATTCCTGGTGAGAGGTAGCAATAGTGATACCACGTGCCTTTTCCTCTGGTGCGTTATCGATGTCCGCGTAGTCGCGCGCTTTATTCACGTCGCTTGGGAGCCGCTTAGCCAAAACGTGGGTAATGGCGGCGGTCAAAGTCGTCTTACCGTGGTCGACGTGACCCATGGTACCGACGTTGATGTGAGGCTTTGAACGGTCAAAGTCTGCCATAGAAGTAGTTCTCCTAACGTTAGTATTATGTTATTCACGACGCGAGCAATTATCGAAAGTGTTACCACCTCGACAAAACGCGTCGCGCGTTATTCCTTATTATAGTTGAAAGCTCTGCGGGTGTAAAGTGGCTACTGGCGTAAACGCTTATCGATATGCCGGCAAACGATAAACAACCAAATAGCAGCTAGCAGTCCCAATATAGCTTCGATAATGACAAACCAAAAGCTTCGCAAGATGTAGCCCTGAGCTGCCAGAATTGCTACAAAAATCGGAAAGCCGAATGACAACAGCCGCTCGCGCTGTGTTAAATAATTAAGGCTCGACGGTAAGGTCAGCATCATTGATACCATCGCGATGACTATGCCGCGCGAAAAAACAAAATGTGCCGCATGCATAGTGTCATTCGGACAAAGCGCTACGCCAATCATACATACAGACAAAGTAATCATCAGCCAAGCTGACAATTTGGCGGTGCGCGATTGCTGAAGCTTAGCATAGCTTTGGATCATGTAAATACCGATAGCAGTAAGTATCAATCCTGAGGCAAAAACACCAGTATTAAAAGCCAAAGCTGATTGGCGGTTGGTGCTAGCCTCGCCCAACCGGCTGAGACTCCAGCCTGTCCAGTGCGAATCATCAGACAGCACGATTGAGATCATAACGCCAGAAGCTAAAATCACTACGTATAGCGCGCAGAGTACCTGTAAGCGATTACGCTTGTAAAATTGAACAGCTAGCTGGTAGCTCATATACCTATTATAGCAGCAAACGCGCCTTGGTGAGAGACGCGTTTACGTATTTAGCGAAGTTCTCGCTAGAGTTAATTATCAAACTACTTGTTGCGTTTTTCGATAATCTCGGCAGCAACGTTTGGCGGAACTTCCTCATAATGAGCTAGCTCCATCGTTGATGCGGCACGACCTTGGCTCATCGAGCGGATGTCTGATGTGTAGCCGAACATGTTGGCTAGCGGCACGATTGCTTTGATTAATTTGGCGCCGCCCATTAGGTCATCCATGCTTTCGATACGGCCGCGGCGGCTGTTGAGGTCGCCGATGATGTCGCCCATGAACTCTTCGGGAGTAGTGACTTCTACTTTCATGACTGGCTCGAGCAAGACTGGATTGGCTTGTTTGATACCAGCGCGGGTCGCGATATGCGCTGCCATGCTAAACGCCAGCTCGCTAGAGTCAACGTCGTGGTACGAGCCATCGTAGAGTGTTGCCTTGACATCTACCACTGGGTAGCCGGCAATAACGCCGCCGTCTAGAGTTTCGCGAATACCTTTTTGTACGGCCGGGCGATACTCTTGCGGCACCACGCCGCCTTTGATTTCGTCGATGAATTCAAAGCCTTTGCCTGGCTCGTTCGGCTCAAAGCGTACCCAGACATCACCGTACTGGCCGCGGCCACCGGATTGCTTGGCATGCTTGCCTTGAACCTCGGCGGTACCTTTGATGGTTTCGCGGAAGGCAACCTGCGGTTCGCCGACATTAGCTTCAACATTGAACTCACGCTTCATGCGGTCAATTAAAATCTCGAGATGCAACTCGCCCATGCCCGACATGATCGTCTGACCGGTCTCTTCATCGGTGTGAATGCGGAAGGTTGGGTCTTCCTCGGCGAGGCGCTGCAAAGCAATGCCCATCTTCTCTTGGTCGGCTTTGGTCTTTGGCTCGACAGCAATTGATACTGGCGGCTCTGGGAACTCAATAGATTCCAGAGCGATTGGATGACTCAATTCAGCTAAAGTATTACCGGTGAAAGTATTTTTCAGCCCGACCACTGCAGCGATATCGCCGGCGCCAACGCTATCGATTTCTTCGCGCTTGTCGGCGTGCATGCGGACGATGCGGCCGATGCGCTCTTTCTCGCCGGTGGTGGTATTAAGAACGTAGCTGCCAGCTTTCAGCACGCCAGAGTAGACGCGGATGAAGATTAGCTTGCCGACGAACGGATCAGCGGCAATCTTGAAGGCCAGCGCAGCCATTGGTTCTTTATCGCTTGGTTTGCGGCCGACTTCGTCGCCAGTTTTTGGATTTTTGCCCCAAATTTCGTCGACGTCGAGCGGACTTGGCAAGTAATCTGCCATCAAATCAAGCAGTTTTTCGACAATCACGCCGCGGCCGTCGCCGCCAGTTACCAAATAGAAGTCGCCAGCTAGTACGCGTTTGCGCAGCGCACTCTTGAGTTCGTCGATGGTAATTGCTTCCTCGCCCTCGTCGAAGAACTTCATCATCAGGCCGTCGTCGGCTTCAACAGCGTTCTCGACCAACAAGCTGCGTGCATGCTTGGCTTTTTCGAGCATATCAGCCGGAATCTCGCCAACCTTTAGCTCGTGGTCGGTGTAATCATCATAAGTATAAGCCTTCATATCAATCAGATCGACCACGCCGCAAATATCCTTTTCAAAGCCAATCGGCAAGTGGATCGGGAACGCCTGCTTACTGAGGCGGTTGTGAATTGATTCGACAGATTTGTAGAAGTCGCCGCCAGTCTGATTGATTTTGTTGATGAAGCAGATACGCGGGACGTTGTATTTGTTGGCCTGGCGCCAGACAGTTTCGCTTTGCGCCTCGACGCCCATTTTGCCGTCGAAGACAGTAACAGCGCCGTCGAGTACGCGCAAGCTGCGCTCCACCTCGGCTGTAAAGTCGATGTGTCCTGGCGTATCGATAATATTAATCTTGTGGCCTTTCCAGAAGCAGGTCACCGCTGCCGAGGTAATGGTGATACCTCGCTCCTTTTCCTGCGCCATCCAGTCGGTGGTGGCGCCGCCGTCATCGCCCTTGACGGTACCGATTTTGTGCGTCAAGCCGGTACGGTACAAAATACCCTCAGTGGTAGTCGTTTTGCCGGCGTCGATATGGGCAATAATGCCGATATTTCTAAAGTTTTGTAATGGAACGGTTGCTGCCATTGTTTTTCCTCTATTAAGTTGATTTGTCGAGATTCTTGGTTGTTTTTTGGCACCAAAAAACTACTCTTAACGACAATTATATCAGATAATTTACAAAAATGATAGCTAAGTTTAACTTTCGCAAAACCGCTCCTATGTATAGCGTAGGAGCGGTTCTATGTTTGCGTGAAAAGAAATGCTTAGCTGCGAGCAAAATGAGCGAAAGCGCGGTTGGCTTCGGCCATTTTGTGAGTGTCTTCTTTCTTCTTGAAGGCAATACCAGTTTCGTTGCAGGCGTCGACGATTTCTGTCGCTAAGCGCTTGCTGTACGGCATGCCGCTTTTACTGCGGGCAGCTTGTACTAGCCAAGTAAAGGCAAAGTGCTGCTGGCGATGGCCTTGAATCGGAAACGGAATTTGGTAGTTAGCTCCGCCAACGCGGCGAGACTTAACCTCGAAAGCCGGGCTAATATTGTTAATTGCCTTTTCGAAAACCTCTAGCGGTTCCTCGCTCTTGAGAGTTTTGGCAGCTTGTGCTAGAGCATCATAGACAGCCCGCTCGGCCGCTAATTTCTTGCCGTTGAGCATTGATTTGTTGATGAGGCGCTGTACCAGAACCGACTGATATTTGCGATCTGGCTGCAATTGACGCTGGAGCTTTTTGGTAACTTTGCGAGGCATGATTACTTGTCCTCCTTCTTGGTTCCGTATTTACTGCGGCCTTGTTTGCGCTTAGAGACACCTTGCAAGTCAAGTGCTCCGCGAACGATGTGGTAGCGGACACCTGGCAAGTCTGGCACGCGGCCGCCGCGAACTAGCACCACGGCGTGTTCTTGTAGATTGTGGCCTTCGCCGCCGATATAAGCCCAAACCTCGTGGCCGTTAGTTAGGCGAACGCGGGCAACTTTGCGCAGCGCCGAGTTCGGCTTCTTTGGCGTTTTGGTGGTAACTTTGACGCAAACGCCGCGTTTGAGCGGCGCGTTCTGGTTGTAATAGCGCACCTTGAGAGCATTGTGGATACGGCCTAGCGCCGGCGACTTCGACTTTTTGCTAGCCGTCTGGCGAGGTTTGCGTACCAGCTGATTGATAGTTGGCATTCAACTTCTCCTAATTATAATGATAAATTTGAGCTTGCTAAAGGCTCATGGCGCAAGCGGCAATGCAGCAAACATCCGCCTGCATCTCGAGAGCTGCGGCTTTATCACACCGATAACCCCGCTTCACCCGAGAGAAACTCTATATTCTATTATAGCAAAAAACCTATTAAAAAGCAAGGTTTGTTTGTCTTCTGATCGCTGGAGCCAGGAATGAGCTCAACTGTTAGTATTTGGACAAAAAGTTCGCTTTCGTCGTTTCCGACTCATCAGCATAGATACGCATCTATGGAGCGAATGCGACAAGCAGGTCAGAAATGGCGGCGGGGTGACCCGCTCATCGCACTCGCAATGGTCAGCGACTGGTCTTAACGACGCGATCAATGATCCGGTGGAAGGAAGCCCACCTGTCGTCGTGACCTCTGAGGCGGACTGCGCTGCGGACGCCGTCCGAGATAATGTTCCGGACAAGCACGGGCTTGTCCATACTCTCGAGTTCCTCGACGGGGAAAACCTCCCCGTCGATGTAGTTCATGCCGATCCTGTCACTTCTTCGGAAGGCAAAGGCCTCCCGCGGTGCGTACTGGGCAAGGATCTCGTCCGGGGTGTCACCCCGGAACTGAGCTTTGAACTCTCGGGGGATGAAGCCCCCGGGAATGAAGAAAGTAACAACGATCATGTTGGCGGCCATGGCCGCTCCTTTCTCCTCATCCAGCTGGAGTGCTGCTCGCGGACTTCGCGAGTGCGTGCATTTCTGATGCACACGAGACGAGGTCTCGGCTGCCAAGTGAAAATATTCTCTTCGCCAGCCAAGATCTCATCTCGTGTTTGCCTGCTTGTCAAAGTGCGCTTTCAGGCAAGGATTTGCTCGACTTGTCAATGAAAGCTGATATATATATCACATATGGACGCACGTGTCAATAGATTTAGGCAATTTTATCGAATTTTATGCAAAAAAGCGCAAAAATAACAACAAACAAGCATTTTCGCCTGTTTGCGACGTTTGCAGCTGCGGATAAACGTAGCTCTATATTTGTAACTAGGAATTGAAACAAATGATAGCAAGAGCTATTTGTCGTCGCTACTTGATTTCTTGTCGTTTCGAATAAACCATCGAATCAAAGCGATAGCGGCTACTACGGTTGCAATTATTACTATATACGGTATAGCTACGGTGATATAGGTCATGATGATTTCTTCACTCATAGTTATATTGTTTAATTAATATTGTCTACATGTCAATACTTTCGCCGTATTTTTTGTGCTAAACTTGAACCGCTATCGCATTAAAAACGCAAGCAATATAGTATAATAAACGTATGAATCCGCTAAATGACAATGATATCCAATACGCTGGCCACCCTGAACAGGCGCCGCGTCCTGATCCGTTAGTGCCAGAACCGCAGCGCCGGCCGCCGCGCGACCCTTTCCGTAAATTCCGCCTGATTATGATTGGCGCTGGCGTTGCCGCTGTTTTAGTGATTGTTGTTGCGATCGTGGTAATGACGCTCGCTCGCTCATCAACGGTTAAGACAGATGAAAAGAAAAAAACTGACGAGACCAAGGTAGCTCACTTGACTGCCGTCGAAACTATCAAGCACGTTAACGTTTACTTCAAAGGCAAGGAAAAAGCCAAATCGTCAATCACCACTCCAGTAAGAGTCAAAGGAAGGAAATTTTACACCGTGGTGCCCGACCTTGATCAAGTTCAGAGTTTGGCTGGTTACGTTCCTAAGGATAAATCAACTTCACAGCGCGAATCAATCGAGAAAAACATGGACTACGATGGCTTTACCCGCAAGGTCTTCTCGGAGGGCGACAGAGCAAATTATTTAGCTGATTTCACGCGCGACGATGTCACTTGCCAGCTGAGCACCGATATTTCTCAGCGCGACAAGCTCGGCGATTGGATGGAGATTCGCTGTCTCGATACTAAAGTTTACGCTGAATACGCTGAAGCGCAGCAGCCAGTCGTTTCGGTCTATACTCCAGCCGTGAGTGCTGCCGGACAGTACGGTTTCATCGGTAAGCCAACTCCGTTCAAGGGCGCGTTGAAAGGTTACCAGCTGCTAGAAATTCCAGTCAGCACAGTGTTGTATCAGCGAATGACTGCGCCTGACAATCTAGGATTATTCTATCAGACGCCAGACGGCTTGTGGCACTATTTCCAAGATCGCAATCGCAACATACTGGTCGCCTGCACTCTTTACAATAACCGCGAATTACGGATGGCCTATGCCGATCAAAAATGCCAGCCGATTGGTGGCAGTACTAAAGATACGGTGACATATTCTGGCAAACGAGATTAGGTCTCGCCTTATTCTGGCTGTTGGAACATGCAAAGATACAGCGCGTCAAAAACTTAGCTGCAAAAATAATTACCGCTCGTCTATATGAGCGGTAATTATAGTTTGAGCGGGTCTGACTATGACTCAGCATCGACATCTGGCGTGATGTCGTCGGCCTCCTCGTCAACGCTTTCGGCGTACTCGTCGGCTGGCGAGTCATCCTCGCTAGTGTCGAGCGAACGGACGCCTGTACCCACCGGAATCTTGCGGCCAATGATGACGTTTTCCTTCAGGCCGTGCAAGTGGTCGGCGCGGCCGCTGGTGGCAGCACTGATTAACACGCGAGTAGTATCCTGGAAGGACGCGGCGCTTAGCCACGAATCGCTCCAGATACTCACCTTGGTGATACCCAAGAGCATTTGCGCGTATTGTGCTGGCTCTTTACCATTAGCGACCAAAGTCTTATTCTCGGCAACGACGCGCGCTTTCGAAACGATATCGCCCATAACAAAGTCGCTGTCGCCTGGGTCCTCGATCTGGACGCGGCTAAACATCTGGCGAACAATGATCTCGAGATGCTTGTCAGCCACGTCTTGGCCTTGCGCGGCGTAGATGCGCAACACTTCGTTGATGATATAGCGCTGAGTTGCCTCGGTGCCCTTCAAACGCATCAGGTCGTGCAAGTTGAGCGAGCCGATTGTCAAGCGGTCGCCTGCTTCGACATGATCGTTGGTTGACACTACTAGCTGCGCAGTGCCCGGAATCTCGTAGCGGACTGGAGCAGCGGCGTTAGCGGCAATGACGATAGTATCTTCGGCAGCTTCGACAACGCCGTCGAATGGCGCTATTAGCGAACGGCTATTATCGAGACCTTCGGCAAGGATATCGCCAGCCTTGACGCTAGAGCCGTCTTGCAATAGCGGTTTGCGGCCTTCGAGCGGCAAGCGCTCAACGCGGCCAGCCTCTGGCGTGACTTGAACGATGTACTTCTTGCCATCTTCCCAGACATCGACAGTACCAGCCATCTCAGTGATGTAAGCTTGACCCTTCGGATTGCGCGCTTCGAAGAGTTCCTCGACGCGCGGCAGACCCTGAGTGATGTCGCTACCGGCCACACCAGAGTTGTGGAAAGTACGAAGTGTTAACTGAGTACCCGGCTCGCCGACCGATTGAGCAGCGATAACGCCAACTGGTTGAGCTGCGCCAACTAGCTCGTTGGTTGCCATGTCAATACCGTAGCTGCGGCGCGGAATACCCTCGAGATTGTTGGTCGAGAGAATCGACTGAATCTTGACCTCGTTGATATTAGTGTCGGCTTCGATTTTGTTGGCGATTTCGCGGGTAATCAACTCGTTAGCGCCGATATAGCCTGGCACAGCATCACGCGTATAGCGCCCGTACAAGCGATTTCCGAAGCTGATCATCGTTTCTTCAGTTTCTGAACGGTAGATCATGTAGCCTTCGTCGTCGCCTTCTTCGTCCTCGACAGTGAAGACATCTTGCGAGACGTCGACCAAGCGGCGCGTCAGATAACCAGAGTCGGCCGTCTTTAGCGCGGTATCGATCAAACCTTTACGCGAACCGCGGGTAGCGACGAAAGATTCCAAGCTCGACAAGCCGCGGGTGTAGTACGAGCGAATTGGCAGCTCAATTTCGCGGTTGGCGGCGTCGACCTGAATACCAATCATGGCGCTAGCTAGCTTGACGTTGCTAATATCACCGCGGGCGCCCGAGTTAACCATGATCGAAATACTAGTGTCGATGTGGTGCAAGTTGTCTTGGAGTAACTTAGTAACTTGATTGTCAACCTTGCGCCAAGCTGCTACCGTCAAATTGTAACGCTCGTCGTCGGTGATCAAACCCTGGTCGTATTGGTCGGCAATTAACGCGGCGTGCTTGTCGCCTTCCTGGATTATCTCCTCGGTTTGATCAAGGTGAACGTAGTCATCCTTGCCAGTTGACACTGCGGCCACTGTGGCGAAGCGGAATGCCAAGCCTTTCATACGGTCAGCCGTCTTGGCGGTCTCTTCGGCGCCGTAACGGTCAAAGATTTGCGCCAGAACTTTCTTCAGCTCTTTCTTGGTCTGGACGTTATTATTGTAAGGAAAATCGTCCGGCAAGATTTCGTTAAAGAAGACGCGGCCCAGCGTGGTGTTGTGAATCTCGCCCTTGGCGCGAACCCGAATCGGGCTTTGCAAGTGAAGCCGGCCCATATCGTAAGCCAGCTCAGCGTCGCGGCTATTGGCAAAGACAGCGCGATGCTCGGTCTGGACGCTCGGCTTTTCGTAGGTCAGGTAGTAGTTGCCGAGCACGATATCCTGGCTGATACTAAGCACTGGACTACCATCGGCTGGCTTAAGCAAATTGTTAACAGCGCTCATCAGCTCGCGAGCTTCAGCCTGAGCGTCATCGGACAACGGCAAGTGAACAGCCATCTGGTCGCCGTCAAAGTCGGCGTTGAAGCCGGCACAGACTAGCGGGTGCAGCTGAATCGCCTTGCCCTCGACTAATTTCGGCTGGAAAGCTTGGATGCTCAAACGGTGCAGGCTTGGTGCGCGGTTAAGCAAGACATACTTACCCTTGATGACCTCGTCGAGTGCGTCCCAAACCACTGCCTCGCTTGACTCGATCAGACGAGTAGCGCTGCGGATATTATGCGCGTAATCATGCTCAATCAACCAGCTGATGACAAATGGCTTAAATAGCTCGATCGCCATTTGCTTTGGCAAGCCACACTGATTGATTTTAAGCTTTGGACCAACGACAATCACTGAACGGCCAGAGTAATCGACGCGCTTACCGAGCAGGTTCTGGCGGAAGCGGCCTTGTTTACCTTTGAGCATGTCGCTGAGACTCTTCAAGCGTCGGCGGTTGCCAGTGGCATTGACAGCCCGGCCGCCGCGCGCTGATGAATTATCAATCAAGCTATCTACAGCTTCTTGCAGCATGCGTTTTTCGTTGCGCTGAATCACTTCTGGCGCATTCAATTCGATCAGCTTCTTGAGACGATTGTTACGGTTAATGACGCGGCGATAAAGATCGTTCAAGTCGCTCGTCGCGAAACGGCCGCCTGCCAGCGACACCATCGGCCGCAGGTCTGGCGGAATCACCGGTAGAACCGTCATACACAGGCTCGACGGCTTGATGCCAGCTGCTTGCATGCCTTCTAGAACCTTAAGTCTTTTTAGTAATTTTTTCTCGCGCTGGCCCCTGGCGTCCTCGGATTCTTGCTGTAAATCAGCGATTAGTTTATCGAGGTCAATCTCGTCGAGCATTGCCTTGAGCGCGGTGCCGCCCATAGCTATTTCGACTAATTCTTCGTAGGCCTCTGGCAAGTTGCGATAATCAGTTTCGCTCATTAGCGCGTGCTTTTGCAAGCTTTCCAGCTGCGATTTCTTGGTGGTAAATTGATTTTCTAGCTCTTCGAGCTCTTTGCTCTGTTCTTCGGCCAAAGCCTTGACGTCAGCGCCGTCAGCACCAGCTTCGCGTTCGTAGCGAATTTTGATAGCGGCGCGGGCAGCTTCAGTCTCGGCTTCGAGGTCGGCTAGTAATTGGTCGCGTTTTTCTTCGTCAACCTTCAGAATTACGTACGTAGCAAAGTAAGCAATCCGCTCGAGATTACGTACTGTGATGCCCAGCAGCAAGCTCATAGCGCTTGGCGTGCCGCGCATAAACCAGATGTGCGCCACTGGCGCGGCCAGTTGAATGTGGCCCATGCGCTCGCGGCGGACAATGGATTTGGTGACTAACTCGCCGTTTTTGTCGACGGCAGCTTCGCGCGAACGCACGCCCTTGAGCTTGGAATCATGCGGATTGATGTCCTTAACCGGACCAAAGATTCGCTCGCAGAACAAGCCGTCACGCTCTGGCTTTTGGGTGCGGTAGTTAATCGTTTCCGGCTTAGTGACTTCGCCGTGGCTCCATTTTAGGATATCTTCCGGGCTGGCAACCACCAAGCGCACTGCGTCAAAATCTGCGATACCAGATGTCGAGACTACTCGTGCCATCTTACGCCTCCTCCTCTTCATTATCGTTTGTATCGTCGTAATTATCGTAATCGCTTTCCTCTTCCGAGATTTGGCCGTCATCGTCAATATCACGTACGCTCATGCCGTCGTCAATATTACCGATACCGTCAGATTCGTCAAGGTAAGTTTCTTCGTCGTCGTCGGAATTATCACTGCCATTGTTATCGTCGCTCGCTGGCACAGTTTTGTCAGCCGGGCCGCTAGTAGCGATGAGATTTTCGGCATCGATATTATTGGTGTGTTCGTCAACCAGATCGACGCGCAGCCCCAAACCTTGCAGTTCTTTCACCAAAACATTAAAGCTTTCTGGCAGCTTCGGGCCGGTGATGACGTCGTGCTTGATAATTGATTCGTAAGCTTTAGCGCGGCCGTAAACGTCGTCGGACTTGATAGTCAGCATTTCCTGCAAAGTAGTCGCCGCACCGTAAGCTTCTAGCGCCCAAACCTCCATCTCACCGAAGCGCTGGCCGCCGTTTTGCGCCTTACCACCGAGCGGCTGCTGGGTGACCATGGTGTACGGGCCGGTCGAGCGGGCGTGAATCTTGTCGCTGACCATGTGGTGCAGCTTAATCATATGCATCACACCAACTGTAGTACGCTCCTCAAAAGCTTCGCCGCTGCGGCCGTCGAAGAGCTGACTCTTACCATCTTTGGCGAAGCCAGCTTTCTCGAGTTGTTCTTCAATCGTTTCGTTGCTGACACCGTTAAATGGCGGCGTAGCGACTTTGTAGCCGAGAGCGCGGGCAGCCATGCCCAAGTGTGTCTCGAACAGCTGGCCTAAGTTCATACGGCTTGGCACACCTAGCGGGTTAAGTACTACATCTACCGGCGTACCGTCGGCTAAATATGGCATATCCTCGACTGGCAAAATGCGGGCTACCACGCCCTTGTTGCCGTGGCGGCCAGCCATCTTGTCGCCGACGCTGATTTTGCGTAGTTGCGCGACGTAAATCTGGATCTGCATTAGCACGCCAGCCTTTAATTCGTGGCCGTTTTCGCGGCTGAAGACCTTGACGCCGACAACTTTGCCGCCGCCAGCATTATTCATGCGCTGCGAAGTATCGCGTACGTCCTTAGCTTTTTCGCCGAATATAGCCCGTAGTAAGCGCTCCTCAGAACTCAGCTCTTGCTCGCCCTTTGGCGTAATTTTACCAACCAAGACATCGCCGGCGCGTACCTCAGAACCAACCTGTACGATGCCGTCTTCGTCGAGGTGACGCAAACTGTCTTCCGACACATTCGGAATATCGCGAGTAACAATCTCTGGACCGAGCTTAGTTTCGCGAACTTCAACTGAGTAATCCTTGATATTGACCGAGGTCAGCGTATCATCTTCGACCAAGCGGCGGCTGATGACGATAGCATCCTCCATATTGTAGCCGCCCCACGGCATGAAGGCTACCA
>JBHRNN010000015.1:0-15002 GCA_042642485.1 Saccharimonas sp. (SeqCode) | reverse complement strand
TGATGTTGCCGTTGGCGGCGATGCGCTCGTAGGTTTCGCTGAGACGAGCTAGTTTGTCGATGGTAGCTGGCGTGTTGTTTTTGGCGGCGGCATTTTGGACGAGTAGAATACTATAGCGTAGCAACTCTAAGGTGTCTTTGCGGTCGGTGTATCGAGCAGCGACGGTTAGTTTATTGTTCATCGGACCAGCAATTAATGCTTGCGAGTCTTTGATGATGGCGCCGATATCTGCGAGCTCGCTGGGTTTGCTAGCCAAGCGCGAGATTAATGCTGGCCGGCCGCTTGCTAGAAACATAATCTGAGCAATCGCTGTAGTGTCAAGCTGCCGATATTTAGCGAGGAGCAGCCGGCTAGCCTCCTCAGAAATCGGACGGATAGTAAGCCGCTCGACGCGCGACATGATAGTTGGCAGCAGTAAATTCGGCTGGTGCGACGTCAATATGAAATGAATGTTGCGGGCTGGTTCTTCTAATAATTTCAAGAAAGCATTTTGCGCCTGATGATTCATGGCGCTGGCATCGTCGATAACATAAACTGCCTTACTATTAGCGACGCCGCGGGTGTATTGGCGCAGGTCGCGGATTTGGTTGATACGAATGACGCCGTTCGCGTCGGCTTGTCCGTCTTTGTTGGTGGGCTGAATAATTCCAGCGAGTGCTGGGCCGGCTAAGTATTTGGCTGTAGTTAGCAGACCAGCGCCATCAGCGCCTGTCAAAAGTAAGGCTTGCGGTAGACTGCGGGCTAGCGTTTGAATTTGTCGCTCGGTTGACGGCTCAAAGATTAGGCTCATCATCTAGCTCCGGGAAAAGTTTGATAAATTCGCTAGGCAGCGGCGCAATGAATGTCTGGCGCTTACCAGGCTGTGTAGTAATTTCTAATTTATAAGCATGCAGATAGAGGCGATCAGCGGGCTTGCCGTAGACGCGGTCGCCGTGAATCGGCGTGTGCAAATGACGCAGGTGGACACGCAGTTGATGAGTGCGCCCAGTTTGCGGGCAGAGCTTAATAGCGCTGAGATTATGGTGCGCGGCGAGTGTTTGGTAAATGGTTTGCGCTGGCTTACCGTTTGGGTCGGGGCGAAAGGTGCTGGGCGCCGACGGGTTGCGACCAATCGGGATATCAATTTTGGCAGTTAGTGGTTGCGGTATACCGTCGACGATGGCTAGATATGTTTTCTTGGCGAGATGTTGCGAGAATTGTTTTTTGAGTAATTCAAAAGCTTCGGGAGTACGCGCCCCGATGATCACGCCGCTGGTGTCGCGGTCTAGCCGATGGACGATGCCTGGGCGATTAGTCTCCAGTCCGACGGTGGTATAACGGCGGAAAAAATCGGCGACCGTAAATTCGTCATTCAGCGCCCCTTTGCTATGAGTCAGAACGCCAGCTGGTTTGTTGACGACGATGACGTTATCGTCTAGATAAAGTAACGGTAGCTCCTCGTCGCTGTAATCGGTAGCTTCGGGCAGATTGACGGCGATTTCGTCGGCTTCGGTGACTAGCTGGCTGGCGCTTTTGGCTGGCGTGCCGTTGACAGATACATTGCCAGATTTGATATATTTTTGCCAGGTTGATCGGCTGGTTTCTGGGTAGCGTTTGGCTAGCAAACTATCCAGCCGCTGGTTGTCGCTCACCTGTTGAAACAGATAGATATCTTTGCCTTTGAATGGTAAGCCGTAGGTAGTTAGCTCGCTGGTTGGGTTCTCGAAAATCACGCCGCGAGCGTCGCTTTTGGCGGTAAATATTTGCTCCATGATATAATTTTCGCGGTCTTCGGCAGTATCGTCAATCAGCACGAAATAATGCTGGCGGTTGAAGCGAAAGCTTGTTAACTGATTAATCGGACTAGGATTGCTGTTTTTGATCTGGTCGATATGGCGCGGTAGGTTATCTGCGTTTGCTACGTTGAAGCGGCGTAAAATCGCCAGTAAGTCATTGGCGGTGATTTTCATACGATTACGCTGCTTCCCTATTCAGACGGTTGGATTGGTGCATGTTGGCGCTATCTCCTGAGCCCCACGGCTTTTTGGACGCGGAGCAAGGTTTCGTTGGCGACGATGGTCATGGCGCGCTCGGACCGCTCGAGGACTTTCAATAAATCATCGTCGGTGATGGCGTTGAGGCGCGCTTGGAAATTGCTCAAAAAGCTGGCTACTGCTTCGGCTACGGCTTTTTTTAGCGGCCCGTATAGTGTTTGACCAATCCACTCGGCATTGACTTCTTCTTGCGGCCGATCAGTTAAAATCGCCAAAAGCTGTAATAAGTTAGTGATACCTGGCTGATTCTCCCAGTCGAAATTGATAACGCCAAGTGAATCGGTTGTTGCCGACATAATCTTCTTGCGAGCTTGCTCTGGCGAATCGTTCAAATTAATTTTTGATTTTTGATCGTTCGAGCTCTTGCTCATTTTCTTGTGCGGATTGGTTAAGCTGCGAATACGTAAACCTTTGTCGCGCTTGATAAACTCAGTTTGCTTGGCTGTAGAGTCAGGCACAGTGAACAATTCGCCGAACTTATTATTCATGCGAATGGCGATGTCGCGGGTGATTTCTAGATGCTGGAATTGGTCCTCGCCAACGGGCACATAGCGGGCATTGTAGAGTAAGATATCGGCAGCCATCAACACCGGATAATTAAACAACCCGACACTGACGTTGCCGCTGTGTTCGGCGGACTTTTCTTTGAACTGCGTCATGCGGCTCATCTCGCCGAAACTAGTAAAGCAGTCTAAGATCCAAGTTAATTCGCTGTGCGCCGGGATAAAACTCTGGCGGTAAATAAAAGTATTTTCGTCTCTAGCGTCGAGCCCAGCGGCGATGAAATACTTAAGGTTTTTGAGGGTGTTGGCGTACAACGCAGAATGGTCGATTGGTGTCGTAAAACTGTGCAAATCTGGCACAAACATGTTGATTTGATACTCTCCTGCGTACTTTTTCTGCATTTGCACCATTGGCACGAACGCACCGAGATAGTTACCGAGCGTTGGCTCTTCGTTGGCGCGCACGCCAGTGAGAATTGTTTCTTTAGACATAGTATAATTATAACAGAGTACGCTTGTGCTGTCATATTGAGCACGACGATTGAGATAATTGCTGTTTGACGCTGGTGGTGACTGCATATAAAATAGCGTTATGAATAAAACTCAGTGTCGGATTGCATATTACGTTTTCTTGTTTGCGTCGGCGCTAGTTTCGTATATTTCAATTGAGACATCTATGGATACGATGAGTGCTAAGCAGCCGCCAAACATACCGCTTCATCTATTTGAATTCACGCTGGCTATCGCGCTGGTGTGCGCGGCGTTGTATTTTCAGTATAAGGCTTATCGTGATGACGATACTAAAAGTTAATTATATTTACACGTCTTGACAAAGACTCTTTTTCTTGACTGTTATGCGTAGGTGTGTGCGTAAAGTATGTACACAGAGAAGAGGAAGGAATGGCCAGTATGAAGCTGGTCTTCAGGCTTGCAGCGGTCTTTGCTGTCTTTGTCGCTAGCATGGCGTTTTTCACGCCGGTGGCTAGCGCCGCCGATCCGGGGATTGACCTGAATAGGTACTGTGACTCACAGTATCCCGGCACTTTTGCTTACGCGGCGCTTAGGGGTAGTACCGTGATGGACTGGAAGTGTAGCGTCAGCTGGCACGGACTGTTCCGCCACGACGTCGATCTGTCTAGTGCTGATATGCAAAATGCGTGCATTAAGCAGTACGGCCGTCGTCACGCATACTACCTCAGCTACAGCAACCCCTACTCTTGGCGTTGCAGGTAGCTAATCTCGATCGTTCCGCTCGTGCTTTTCTGTTTATGAAAGGTGCGAGCGGGACAAATCACTTTTGTGAGTAATTATTAGATAAGCGACCACTGGCATAATTATAATTTATTATATTGTATTTTTACAGTGCAGAGGATATTGTTTTAGTTGTCGCGTATATCTTGGACTGGATTGCGGCGCATGTTGCGTAGTAGTGGCTGAATGCTGGAGATTAGGCTGACTATGAATATCGAGCTAACAACAGCTATAATTATAGGCGATTCTAGGCTAAAAACGCTAAATTGCGGCGCGCTGCCAACTGTTCCGAAGGCTGTCGCTGCAGTGTCAGTTAGGTTTTTGCCGTAGGTATTTGCTATAGCGAAAGCAGTTGCAATACCTAAAATCAGAGAGGCGATGACAATTCTTAGTGCTACAATTAAGACGTATATGATGTATATACAAGCGATATCTCGTCGTTTTGCGCCCATCGCGCGGTAAATGGCAGTTTCTTTACGGTTTTCTGCGATGATACGTGAAACAGTGAACCAAATTATAATTATTGCTAGTCCTAGTACTGTAGGCAGCGCGATGCTAGCGATTTGATTAAATAATTTTCCTATTTCGTCTAGGATCAGGTAATTTGATCCGTACGGGTTGGCGATAAACTGCTTAGCGCATTTATCATTAAACTCTAGGCAAGCCTCGTTGTCGAGGAACGCTCGCGCTTTTGCAACGCTAGAAAACTCTAAAATGCGGGGAGTAAATTCACCTCTCATTAGCCGTACAGCTGTAGAATCTGCTTCTTGTTGCTGGATATCATCGAACTTTAGTTTTTCTGGCAGAGAATTGTACAGTTGAATAGGGATATCTAGTGCCGATGAAGAATCTTGCGAAGCTAACAAATTCTTGATATATTCGCTAGCATTTTTCTTGTAATCGGTTTGCGGTTGCGCGTATTTAATGCCGACAATTTGAAAAGTGAGCAATTTGTGCTTGGGTGCTATATATGTCCCAAGTTTTTTCTGGTTGGCTTCGTTAGAATCGTCACTCTTCTTTTCGGTGGTAGTTCGCGTGTCGGACTTGACAGTGATATTGCCGCAGGCTTGCTTTGGGTAATCGTAAATCAAACTGGGCTTTTGGTAGTTCTTGTTGATTTCGTTGGCTTTTGTCTCGATATAATCTTGTTGGATTTTCTTGATCAGTGTTTGTTCGGTTGAATTGCGGTAGCAAACTTGATAAGTATAGCCGTTTAATTTTTCTTGGACGTTTTTAAGCCATGTAGATTTTTGGTTAGTGTCGGCCGGCTCGGCTTCAAGGTTAAGCTTCTTACCAAATAATGAGACGGCTTCTTGAACGGAGACCACCACTGGTATGCCGTTTAGGTGTGACGCATCGGTTGCTAGCATATAACGGCGTAGAAGCTGCTGGTCGGTGAAAGTATAGTTGCTATTATATATGGCGTTAGTGTAATAGCCGTAAGTTGTCATATCGTCTGCTTTGGGGTTAGAGTTGCCGAAGTCTTCTTTGTCATTTTGGATTAGGCGTAGCGCGGGGATTTGGGGTAAACCGCTTATTTTGTCAACGATATAATAACCAGCGGCGTCGTATTTGCTACCGATTTCTTTGAGATTGGTTAGCTTGTTGTTGGCAGTTTTAGCGTATTTTTCAAATTGCTGGTCATTGAAATCACTTATGACTGGCGAAGAAAAATTAACAGTCACTCGTTGTTCTTCTGGAAGTGAGTCGGGCATCCAAGAAGCTGGTAGCAGGGCTGGAGCTTCGGTGCTCTTGTCGTAAGCTAATCCCAGCGATTTATATTTGTCTTGCAAATTCTGATAGTATTTTTTCTCGAACGCTTTGAGTTCTCTAATCTCTTCTAAGGATAGGTTGTTGGTGATTCCTAAAGCTTTGTTTGGTATATTTGGTGATGCTTTGACAAGGTAGCGGTCGTTGCCAACTTTCTTTATAAACATTTCTGCGCTCTTTTCGGCGCCAGTAAAGACAATAATTATGGCGATTAACGCCGCGAATAACAAGCTTGCCACGATAGTGGAAGCGAAAAGCATGCCGCATTTTGAATGAAGCTTGGTGCGGGCTAGTTTTACAGCGTACGATGGGCGAATCATGTGATAGCTCCGTCTTTTAATTCTATGACGCGGTCGGCTTGGCGGGCAATGCTCGCATCGTGAGTAACTATAACAATTGTCGAACCGAGAGTTGAGCGGATCTCGCGGAACAGATCGATAATTGATTGACTGTTGGTCGAATCCAAGTTGCCAGTTGGCTCGTCGGCCAGAATGATACGCGGATTGTTTATTAGCGCTCGAGCAATTGCGGCACGTTGAATTTGCCCGCCTGAAAGCTCTTTGGGTAGGCGGTTTGCGTACTCTTCTAGACCGACTTTTTGGAGTAGCCAAGTTACTTTGGCGTCAATAAGATTTTTCTTTTTAGCGGTAAACATGGCTGGTACAGCAATATTGTCGCTAAGCTGCAAAAAAGGCTGTAGATAAAACGATTGAAAAACAAAGCCGATAGTATTTTGACGAAGCTGGCTGAGCTGGCTGTCGCGCAAGTTAGTCGTCTCCTTGGACTCGATGACAACAGATCCTGAGGTTGGCTGATCAAGGCAGCCGATAATTTGCAGTAGCGTACTTTTGCCGCTACCGCTAGCGCCAGTAATGGTGATAAGCTCGCCTTGTTTGATTGCCAGGTTTATTCCGCGAAGCGCTTTAACGGTTTGCTTGCCGAGTTTGTAATCTTTCGAGACGTTATTGAGGAAGATTGCTGTTTGGCTAGAATTCGTCGCGATTATGTTTTCTGATTTTTTGATCTCAGTGTTTGTATCCATGTTGGTAATCCTTATGTGTAAGTATAGCACGTACAGGCTAGCGTAATAAAGTCAAAACACCCCGCCATGTGAGAGCGAGGTGTTCGGTTGTAGTGTGATGATTATTTGCCAGCGGGTGGCGTGTTGGTAGGCGAGGCCGGCGCTGCTGGCGGCAGTGGATCAATGTTGCTCGGCGCTCCTCCTTCCTGGCAATCTTCTGGGTGGAGGCTGTATCGCTTGGAATCTCTCTGTGCCTCTTTAGGATCCACTACTCTGATAAGTCCTTTTTTTCGGTCGCAGGTTACAACACCCTGGGACGTGTCATGACTCGGATCTTTATGCGGCATCGGTTCTTCTTGCTGTTCGTGTGGTAGCTCTGGCTTGCTGGTGCTGCAGGCTGCGGTTACCGCCGATAAGCCGGTGAGTCCTAATGTTAATAGTGCTTTGCGGCGGCTAATACCTTCTCTTTCTCTTGTTTCTGTTAGGTCTTCTGGGCATTTTGGAACTGTTGTCATGATGCTTCAATCCCCTTCCTTCGGGATTAGCGGCTTGTAGCCTATATGCAGCCCACCTATTATTTATAATAAGTATTACTATATACTTTTATAGCGAAATAATCAAGCTACTCAGGCAAAACAAATACCCCGCCCTAACAAACGGAGTATTTGAGCCTGCTCTAAACGGCGAAGAGCTAGCGCTTTGAGTATTGCTCGCGTTTGCGGGCGCTGCGCAGGCCGTATTTCTTGCGCTCTTTCTCGCGCGGGTCGCGCTTCATGAAGCCGGCCTTCTTGAGTGGAGCACGCAAGTCGGCGGCACCAGCAGTAATCGCTTTGGCAATCGCTTGCTTGATAGCGTCAACTTGGCCGCTAAGCCCGCCGCCGCGCACTAGTACGCTGACGTCAAACTCTTTTTGCTTGTTGACGGTTGCTAACGGATCAGTAATCTCGGCTAGCAAAGTCTTGTTGCCCGATAGGTACTCATCAGCAGTCTTGCCGTTGATGGTGATCGCGCCTTTACCGGCGGTCAGGCGAGCGCGGGCAGTAGCGCTTTTGCGCCGGCCCAAGCCGTAATCGTATTTGTCGGTAGCCATTTACTTAACCTCTACTTTCTCTGGTTTCTGAGCTGCGTGGTCGTGCTCGGCACCCGGGAATACACGCAGGCGAGCCATACGGCCGGCTGCGAGTTTATTCTTGGGCAGCATACCTTTGACGGCGTGCTCAATGATACTTACCGGGCTTTTGGCGCGGAGATCTTTGAGCTGAGCTTCTTTCAAACCGCCTGGGAAACCGCTGTAGCTGTAGTATATTTTGTCAGTTTCTTTATCACCAGTCACGACAAGTTCGCTAGCGTTAACGACGACAACGTAATCGCCGTTGTCAACGTGCGGCGTGTAAGTTGGCTTGTATTTACCAGTGAGGTAGCTAGCGATCACGGTCGATAATCGGCCTAGGCTAGCGTCGCGGGCGTCAATCAATATCCAGCGACGAGCAATGTCGGCAGGTTTCTGTGAAAAGGTTTTTCCAGCCATTACTTAGCCTCCTTTGCTGCCTTTGGCATTGGTTTGAGTTCGTCGACGAATTCAACGATTGCCATTTGAGCGCCATCGCCAACGCGCAGCCGAGTGCGCTCGACGCGAACGTGCCCGCTAGTGCGGCCAGTTAGCTGCGGCGCGATTTGGTCGACGAGCTTGACGGCGGCAACTTGCGTACTGAGTCCAGCGATGACCGCTCGGCGGTTGGCCAGATTGCCTTTTTTGGCTTTGGTGATTAGTTTTTCGATATAACGTACGAGCTCTTTGGCTTTGGGCAAAGTCGTCTCAATACTTTCTTCCATCACCAAGCTCGTCGCTAGACCTTTCAGGAGCGCTCGCCTCTGGTCGCGTTGGCGGCCGAGCTTGCGTCCTCTGTATCCATGTCGATGCATTTAGAGCTCCAATTCTGCTAATTTATCTTTAACTTCGTCAAGCGCCTTGCTGCCGAAACCTTTAAGTTCGCGCAAGTCTTGCTCGTTAAGCGTGACTAAATCGTGAACGGTGCGAATTTCGTTATTGATCAAGGCGTTAGCGGTACGAGCGCTCAGGCCTAAGTCTTCGATTGAGGCGTTCAAGCCGTCATTATCGTCCTCGACCTCTGTACCAAGTGCTGGCGCAGATTCGACAGTAGTACTGCCAGCCAGAGCCGTATACTGGTTGACGAGGATAGCGGCAGCTTCTTCGAAAGCTTCGCGCGGTGTCAGGCTACCGTCGGTTTCGATGGTCATCTCGAGCTTATCGAGGTTAGTCTCTTGACCGATACGAGTCGGGTCGACCTTGAAGCGAACACGGGTAACCGGGCTAAACATAGCGTCGATCGCAATCATGTCGCTATGCAGGCGTTTTTCGCTAGACTCTTCGATAGGCTGGTAACCGCGACCTGATTCAACTACCAAATCGATGATAACTGTCTTGTTTGGGTCGTCAACGTGGCAAATCACGTGGTCAGGATTCATCACCTCGACATCAGCACTAGTTGCGATATCGCCGGCAGTAATGACGTCGGCGCCAGCTTTCTCTAGACGCAGCTCGACTGGCTCGTCGGTAGCAATGCGGAAATTAACGCCTTTGAGGTTCAAAGTGATGTCGACGACGTCCTCTTGAATGCCAGGAACAGTTGTGAATTCGTGCGTGGCACCTTCGATGCGGAAAGCAACAATCGCGCCGCCGCGGATGCTCGAAAGTAACACGCGGCGCAGGCTGTTGCCGAGCGTGTTGCCGTAATTAAAGTGCAGCGGCTCAATAACAAACGTACTTGAGTTCTCGCTGTTATCGATAATCTTGGCGAGCGCTGGGTTGTGAATAACTTTAGACATTTTAATCTTTCCTCCCTTTTTAACGTGAGTAGTACTCAACAATTAGCTGCTCGTTGATGCCCGCTTCGGCCTCTTCGCGCTTTGGTTCACTAGTAATTTCGATCTTTAGCTTTTTGATATCTCCCTTTAGCCAGCTAAGCGGCGCTTGAGTGGTATTGCCAAAGATATCGTTGATCGCTGTAAAGTAGCCAGATTTGGTACTCTTCGGGCGAACAGTAATTACGTCGCCGGCTTTGACACGAATCGACGGAATGTCGACGCGGCGGCCATTGAGCTCGAAATGCCCGTGGCTAACCAGCTGGCGCGCCTGGCGGCGGCTGGTTGCGAAGCCGGCACGGTAGACGACGTTGTCGAGACGCAACTCTAGGAAGCGCAGCAGATTTTCGCCGCTAAGACCTGGTTTGCGAGTCGCTTCGTTCATTAGCTTAGCAAATTGTTTTTCCAGCAGGCCGTACATGCGCCGGACTTTCTGTTTTTCGCGTAGCTGCTGAGAGTACATGCTCTGCTTGCCCTGGCGGCCATGAGCGTGCTCGCCCGGGATGCCGCTTTTGCGCGCGAGGATTTTGTGCGCTTTAGGATGCAGCGCAACTCCTTCGCGGCGGCTCTGTTTGACGATTGGGCTAGTGTCTCGTGCCATTACGCTCTCCTTGCCTTTCGCGGACGAACACCGCCGTGCGGTACGCCCGTTACGTCCTTAATACTGTTAATCGAAATGTCAAAGCTGCTTATGGCGCGGATTGCCGCGTCGCGGCCTAGGCCGACGCCTTTGACAAAGACGTCAACTGTGCGCAAACCGTAGGTCGATTTAGCAGCTTCGGCGGCCTTTTCAGCAGCAATTTGCGCTGCGTAGGCGGTGCCTTTTTTGCTGCCGCGGAAACCGCAAGCGCCAGCACTGGCGGCGGTCAACGCGTTGCCTTTGCTGTCGGCAAAGGTGATAATCGTGTTGTTAAATGTCGCTTGGACATGCAGCTGACCGGTCGGGACTGATCGGCGCTGCTTCTTTTTTGATTTAGCTTCTGCCATTATTTAAAAGTCCTTCCTTATCAAGTCTTGCTTGCTGCTTTTGGCTGCGTGCCGCCGACGGCGATTGCTTTGCCTTTGCGGGTTCGCGCATTGGTGCGAGTCCGCTGGCCGCGTGTCGGCAAACCGTTTTTGTGCCTTAGGCCGCGGTAAGAACCGATGTCCTTTAAGCGTTTGATATTGTTGGTCACCAGGCGCTGCAGATCGCCTTCGGTGACATAATCTTTGTCGATAATGTCGCGAAGCTTCTGCTCCTCAGCCTCGGTGAGATCTTTCACCCGAGTGGTCGGCTTGATTTTAGCCGCCGCAAGGATGTCTCGAGAGTACTTCGGCCCAATACCATAGATATAGGTAAGGGCGATTTGTACCTGCTTGTCACTTGGGATGACTACCCCAGCAATTCGAGCCATGCTTAACCCTGCCTTTGCTTGTGCTTAGGGTTTTTCTTGTTGATAACGTAGATACGGCCTTTGCGGCGAACAAACTGATCACCCGGACCCATCTTCTTGACACTCGGTTTAACTTTCATGAGCGTACAACTTTCTACAGGAAAAACCTGTTTTTAATGAGAGATGCTTGATATCAGGAGCAACTCTGCGTTATTAATCGCGTGCGCGGAAGACGATTCTGCCCTTCGTGAGATCGTAAGGGCTCAACTCGACTTCTACGTTATCGCCTGGGACCAAGCGGATGTAGTGCTTGCGCATCTTGCCGCTGATATAAGCGATAATTGTTAGGCTGTTCTCTAGTTCGACAACAAATTGAGTATTAGGCAGTGCTTCCACTACCTTGCCGCGCAATTTGATGACTTCCTTTTGACTCGCCATAGATATACAGCTAACCATTATAGCGGATTTTACATCATTTGTAAATGCATTTTGGCGATTTTGTAAAATATAATTCCAAAAAAGATAGGGCCCAGTCCCGACCGGGATATAGTTCAACCGATCGGGACCGGGGCTTTAAATCCTCTCTATTTTCAGGAAAGAGAGGATTATACAGATATATTATGATGCAGGTATCTTCAAAATGCAAATTGCAGATTATGCTGCTCGGCGCAGGCGCAGAAGTTTGCGCCGATTTTTCTTTGTCTGGCCGTCGTCGAGGTCGTCAATACTGAAGTCATCGTAGGTCACCATCAGAGCGCGCGAATTGATTTGCCGCAGCGTCTCGAGGCCGACAGTCACTACAATCAGTAGTCCGGTACCGCCAATCGACAAGTTCGAAACGTTGAGTCCGAGTTGCGCAAAGATATAGTCAATGGCGAACGGCATGATAGCAATAATGCCAAGAGCGATTGAGCCAAACAAAATCAAGCGGTTAACAGTGCGCGTTAAATATTCTTCGGTTTGAGCGCCTGGCCGAATGCCGGCGATGAAGCCGCCTTGCTTTTGCAGATTTTCGGAAATTTCGTTAGCGTTAAAGACGATACCTGTGTAGAAATAAGTGAAGGCGATAACCAGCACAAAGTACAAAATTGGATAAATCGCTACCGTCCAGTCGCCGTTGCTGAAACTAGCTGCCGTTGGCGTTTGGAACCACTTGATTAGGTTGTTGGCGATAGTGTGGTTGGCGCCAGGCATAGCGCGCATAACTTGGCCGACAAATGCTGGCAAGCTGAGGAAAGCCACCGCGAAAATCACTGGAATAACACCAGCAGCGATCAGCTTAATCGGCAAAATGCTTTTGACGCCGCCATAGCTAGTGTTGCCAGCGACGCGCTTAGCGTAATTGATGGTAATGACTCGCTGCGCTTCGTTGATCTTGACCAAGAAGTATAGCAATACCAAACCAACCGTACCGAGAATTAGCAGTAGCCAGAACGTTGTTGGATCGACTGGTACATCAAACCAGCCAAAGATGCTAAGTTTACCCTTGGTGGTGCTTAATAGCGAGTTAATTAGCGTACCAAAAGTATTTGGCAGCTGGCTGACGATACCAGCGAAGATGATAAGCGAAATGCCATTGCCGATTCCCTGTTCGGTGATCAGCTCGCCGATCCACATCAGCAAGATTGAGCCGGCAGTCATAGCGGTTACCGAAATTGCCCACTGCCAAACCGAGGTGCCAGTGGTGCCGGTTGACGAATTCGCCAGGACGGATTGCTGTAGGATGTAAACAAAAGCGATAGACTGAACGATAGCTAGCGGCACAGTAACGACGCGTGTCCACTGGTTGATCTTGCGGCGGCCTGATTCGCCGTCATTGTGCAACTCTTCTAGCTTCGGGATTGCTTTGGTGAGTAGCTGCGTGATGATACTGGCAGTGATAAATGGACTCATGCCGACCAGAACAATACTGATCTGGCTGAGCGCGCCGCCGCTCATGAGATTAAGAAATCCGCCAAAGTCGCTGCTGCCAATAACGCTTTGGATGACGGTGCGCAGCTCGGTCGGGTTAGCCAGCGGCACCGGTACGTGCGCCATGAAGCGAAACGCTACAATTAGCCCGAAGACGATTAGCAAGCGCTTTTGCATATCTTTATTTTTCAGTGAGCGGAAAATTATTCTCCAATTCATTATCTAGCCCCTCTAGCTACTAACAATTCATTAACTTATCACAGTATACAGTATTGAGCCAATAATAGCAAAACGCCCTCCAGAGAGAGCGTTTCGTTGTGAGATTGCGAACCGTTATGAACTATTCTTGTTCTTGCTCGGCAGACTGAGTAGCTTTGTCGTCTGCTTCGGCTTGCTTGGTGGATTTTGGCCACGGTGTAGCGGTTTTCTCGAACTTGCCGCCTGATTTTTCTAGCATAGCGACCACGCTTTGCGATGCGCCCTGCGTTTGCAGGGTAATCTTAGCGGTCAAGTCGCCGCGGGCAATCACCTTGACGTTGTGAAACGGCGTAGTTATTAGGCCGGCTTCGTATAGCGTAAAGTTGTCGACGTTGCCTTTCAAATCATTCAAGCGGTCGCTATACACCACCTGAGCTGGTATGCGCAAGCTTTTGAAGCCGCGCGCTTTCGGAATAGCGGTAACAATGCCATTCTGTCCGCCCTGGAATGTGCTGCGAAGCTTTTTGCCAGTGCGAGCATTTTGACCTTTGGTACCACGGCCAGCGGTCTTGCCGCCGCCAGCAGCGATACCGCGGCCAACACGCTTGCGGTCTTTATTTGCCGAAACTTGGAGTTGATTGTACTTCATATTAATTCTCCTCCTTGGCGGCTACCTTTGCTTTTTCGACTTTTTTCTCAGCGCCAACCCACTGTTCGCGTGGAACTAAGCCAGCCAGCGCTTCGACAGTTGCGTAAGCAATATTGACTTTGTTGGTGCTGCCTAGACTCTTGGAGAGCAGGTTGCGGATACCAGTCACGCCGATAACTGCGCGCACTACGCCGCCGGCAATAATACCGGTACCTGGCGCTGCTGGCTTGATGAGAACGCGGGCGCCGCTGAGCTTGACTTCCATATCGTGCGGAATGGTTTCGTTGACTACCGGGATAGTAACTAGGTGTTTCTTGGCGATAGCGGTAGCTTTGGCGATGGCTGCCTGGACATCAGCACCTTTGGCTACGCCGACGCCGACCTTGTTCTTGCGATTACCGACGACGACTAGCGCTTTGAAACGGAAGCGGCGGCCGCCCTTGACGACACGCGCCACGCGGTCGATATTGATTACTACTTCTTCGAATTCTTTAGGCGCGTCATCGCGCTGGTTGCGCCGGTCATCGCGGCGACCGCCTCGACCTTGACGGCGGCTGCGCGGGGCGCGTTTGTCGTCTCGGGGCGTGGTTTGTTCTTTGGCTTCGGCCATTTTAGAACTCCAATCCTTCCTTGCGAGCTGCGTCGGCCAGAGCTTTTAGGCGGCCAGCATACTGGCGGCCGTTGCGGTCGAATACAACTGCGTTAATCTTTGCTTTCTTGGCTTTTTTGGCGATTTCAGTACCGATTAAGGCGCACTTTTCGGTCATCGTGCCCTTAGCTTTGCTGCCGACAGTGGTGGCCGCTGCTAGGGTGTTACCAGCAGTATCGTCGATTAGCTGAGCGCTAACGTGCATATTGCTGATAACGACGCTGAGGCGCGGGCGCTCTGGCGTACCGTTAACTTTGGCGCGAACGCGATTCTTGCGCAAGTTGCGGTTCAATAGTTTGTGCGAAAGTGAATTAGACATTATTTCTTACCTGCCTTTCCTGCTTTACGCAAAATTTGTTCATCGACGTAAGCGATACCCTTGCCCTTGTATGGCTCAGGCTTCTTGAGCGCGCGGATTTCGGCGGCTGCTTGGCCGACTTTTTGCTTGTCTATGCCAGAGACGACGATGATCATCTTCTCGTTGCTCACATTGACGCCTTCGGGCGCTTTGTACTTGACCTCATGACTGAAACCTAAGCTCATCGTCAGCTCGTTGTTGCTCGACGATACGCGAAAGCCGACACCCTTGACCTCAAGGCGCTTTTCGTAACCTTTGGTCACGCCGATTACCATGTTGTTGATCAGCGCGCGCATCAGACCGTGCTGGGCGCGAGCAGTTTTGGACTCATCCTTCGGATGAACCGTGACTTGTCCGTCTTCGACTTTCACCTCAACTGCTGGCGTGATGAATTGTGTCAATT
>JBHRNN010000014.1:0-16883 GCA_042642485.1 Saccharimonas sp. (SeqCode) | reverse complement strand
TGGGATTTGATCAAAGAGATTCGCGATGAAGGTATCACTATTGTGCTGACCACGCATTATATGGACGAGGCTGAACTGCTGTGCGACCGCTTGGCGATTATGGATAATGGTAAAATCATCACCATTGATACGCCGCATAATCTGATCCAGCAACTACTGGCGCGCGGTTTCAAGAAAAAGCAAGTTGTCGAGCAGGCCAATTTGGAAGACGTATTTATTGACTTAACAGGAAAGGCTATTCGGGATTAGTATGAAAAAATATTGGACTGGTGTATTCGGGCAAGTGCGCGCCCAGCAAAAACGTTTCATCCGCGATAAAATGTCGCTGTTCTTTACTTTCTTGTTTCCGTTGCTATTCTTGTTTATATTTGGCTCAATCTTTAAGGATCAATCAACCAGCTTTAATGTGGCGATTATCAATAATTCACAAACAGAATTTGCCAAAGGCTTCGTTAAAGGCGCCAAAGATAACGCCAAAGACTCGATTCTTAAAATTAAAGACGTCAAGAATATGGACGAGGCTCGCGAGAAGTTGAAGCGTTCGGAGCTGAACGGCATCATTGAACTACCGAGTAGTTTTGGCGAAGTAAAGGGAGAGGGCAATAATGCCAAGCCAGCCGGTACGATCAATGTGCTGTACGGCAAGGGATCGGAGCAGACTGGTAGTGCGCTGACGGCAGTGATGGGTCAGGTTGCTGATGAGATCAATAAGCACCTGGGCCAGCCGGAAGCACCAATTAAAGCCGCCGGTAAAGCAGTTGGCGATGAGCAGCTAAAATCGTTTGACTATACCTTTACGGGACTGCTTGCCTTTAGCTTGATGAGCATGGGTATCTTTGGCCTGGCTAATCAAATGCCGGCTGAAAAGCAGCGCGGCTCGTACCGTCGGCTACGGGCGGCACCATTTACCTCGGGTCAGCTGATTATCTCGATGGCGATTCATTATGTCATCATCTCGCTGTTGAGCCTCGTCATGATGGTGATTGTCGGTACATTCGTATTCCAATTTAATATGCGTGGCGATTGGGGGCTCTTCGTTCTCATGGCGGTGCTGGCGGCCTTTATGATGGTGGGCCTAGGTCTATTAATTGGTGGCTGGGCAAAGAATGAAAACCAGTCGGCACCGTTAACCAACCTCGTGTCCTTCCCGATGATGTTCTTGTCTGGTGCATTTTTCCCGCTCTACATGTTCCCAGAATGGTTACGCGGTGCTTCTCAGTTCATCCCGATGACCCCGATTACAGAAGGATTTCGCTTGATCATGACTGAGCACGCCAGTTTGATCGAGGTCCTACCGCAACTTGGTGCTGTGACTGCGTGGATTCTCGTTGTTTACATTGCGGCGATCAAGCTATTTCGGTGGGAATAATCGAGTTAGGTAGTTTGAGGGTGGATGGTAGGATAAGCTACCGCTCCTGCTCTTGTCCTGTTAATCCAGACTTAATTAGATTCGCAGACGCTTGAGCGGTGCCATAGCTATCGTACTCGAAATTCCATCCCATTGAGCTATTGGTAAAATTGATACGAGTTTGTTATCAATTGATGGATCAATATTACAGACTGATCCATCAATAAATACACGAAGCATAATGTGTCGCTCGTTTCGACATTGACGTAGTTTAAGAATACGATCAGGTATTGGTAAATCCTGCCAATTAAATACGCCAATCAACAACTGGCTTGCTATGTCAACTTTTTGTAATTCTCGCTGTAAATACACGCATTTTTGGTAGCATGACCACATCCCATTATTACCACTTGTTCCGTATGGCAAGTCGCGGATCTTCTCGAATAAGATAACTGCTTTTTGAATATTCATAAGGCAAATGTTTGGGCTAATGTGCAGAATAATATTTTCATGATGTATAATAGCACATATGAAGTGGCTTGAGGATATTGTCGATCAGTTTCGGAATGTGGATAAAGAGGTGCTCGTTTCTTCGGGCGCATCGCCGTCAGGTGTGTATCATGTGGGTCATCTGCGTGAAATTGTCATCGCTGACGCCGTAGTGCGGGCGCTGAAGCAAGCAGGCATTCGGGCGCGCCACGTTCACGTTTCAGACAACCTCGACGCCTTTCGTAAGGTGCCGGTTAATTTGCCAGCTAGTTATGAGCAGTACTTGGGTATGCCGCTTTGCATGGTGCCGTCACCAGATGATCGGTACGGTTCGTGGGGGGATTTTTGCCTGAAGCCATTTCTTGACAGTGCCAATAAGATTGGCGTCACCATGGACGTGATCTATGCTAGCGATAAGTATCGAAGCGGGTTTTTTGTGCCGGCCATTGAGCGCTCGCTGAGCCGCATTGACAAAACTAAGTCGGCCATCCAGGAAGTATCGGGTCGGCAGCTGGATGATCAGTGGTCGCCAATTCAAATCATGGAGCATGATCGGCTAAAAAATCGCCGGTTCATCAGCATGGATAGCGATGCTAAAACGATTACCTATCGTAGTCACGATGACTCGGAGCACACGGTTCGGTACGATGACGGGCAGGTAAAGCTGGACTGGCGGTTGGATTGGCCGGGGCGGTGGTGGCTGCTCGGTGTTGATGTTGAGCCGTTTGGTCGTGATCACGCGACGAAGGGCGGTTCGTATGATACCGGCAAACGGATCGCTCGTGAAGTCTATGACATTGATGCGCCAGTACCGGTGCCGTATGATTTTATCAATCGCACCGGTGATACGAAAAAGATGAGTGCTAGCAAAGGCACCGGCGTGAACGCGCATGACGTTGTCGATATGCTGCCGCCTGAGGTAGTGCGCTATTTTATGCTCCGGTATTCGCCGGCCAAGCGGCTGTATTTTGACGAGACCGATAGCCTGGTGCGGCTGGTTGACGACTTCGCGGCGATGAAGCAGCATCCGCAAAATGAGCTTGATAAACAGCTATTATTCTTGTGTACCGACGGGCTAGATCAGCCAGCGGTCAGCTCAATTCCATTCTCGCATCTGGTCATTTCATACCAAGCGGCGCTGTGCGACACGGCAAAAACGGTAGAAATTTTGCGGCGTAGTCCGGAATACGCCCGCATCGTCGATGAGGAAGAAGCAGTGATCATCACAGAACTAGGCTATGTCAGCCGGTGGCTGGAAAAGTGGGCGCCTGAGTCATTGAAGTTTCGTCTGGCGGACGAGGTAAATCCCGATGAGTTTTCGCCGGAGCAAAAAGAATACTTGAGGCGATTAGCTGACGATATCGCCGAGGTGCCGGCTGGAGCTGATGGTAACTGGTTTCATCAAGCAATTTACGCCTACAAAGAAAGCGGTTTGCTGCTGCCGCGGGAACTCTTCACCACCATCTATCGCGTGCTCATTGGCAAAGATTCCGGCCCGCGCGCTGGCTGGTTCTTGTCGATTTTGCCGCGGGATTGGCTGATTGAGCGATTGCGACTAGTCAAGTAGAAGCCTGTCTAGTGATTAAGCTTTTCAGGTGGAAATGGGGAGCAAAACTCTAATCGTCTGGCGGTTTTATTAAAATATATCGGTAGTTTGCCCGTTTTCGCTTGCTTTTTATCGAATAGCCGTATCTGTCGCTTAAAACATTCTTTTTGTTTTCGAAAACAGCTTTTATGTTTTGGAAAATTGCCTTTCTGTTTTGTGCGATTTTTACTTCGTTTTCCATAATGTTAACGCTGTATTATAATTAGACTAGCTATAGTGAAGCTACACCAGAAGGGGGAATTATGACATTTGAAGAAGCGCAAGAGCTAGTGATGGATCATATTCGCGCGCGGAAGTGGGATAAGACGAATGATTCGCGCGGTTTGGCGATATCGTTGTCGCTGGAGGCTAATGAATTATTAGAATATTTCCAGTGGAGTGATAAGCATATCGGCACCAAAGACGACATGGCGAGCGAACTGGCTGATATCATTATTTATGCTATCCAATTTGCCGCGCGCTTTGATATCAATATCCCTGAAGCGGTTGCTACAAAAATTGCCAAGCAAGCCGAAAAATATCCGGTCGAGATTTTTGAGATTGAAGATAAAGCCGAGCAAAATCGCCGCTGGTTGGAAGCTAAGAAAAATTATAAGAAAGATACGACATTATGAAAAAGAGGGTTGGTATGAATAAAAAATTCATTGCGGTTGTTTCTGTGATAATCATCTTGTGCGGAGCTGCAGTTGGACTGTGGTATAACCGCCAGCATACTGCCGAGCAACCGAAAACTCCGTCTGCTAACGTGTCCGACTCTGCCAAATTCAAGTCGGAATATCCGCGAGTGGCGGCGAATAATCGCTTCGTTTATGCTGGCGATGAAGAAGTCCTTAATATCTTTGATAGCGGCAGCGGCGTGGTTTTCTTGGGCTTTCCGCAATGTCCGTGGTGCCAGCGCTTGAGCGAATATGTTGATCAGGCGGCACGCGCCGAGGGCATTGATAAAATCTACTACCTGAACATCCGCGATGCCCGCGCTAGCAACAACGAAGTTTACCAAAAATTAGTCAAGAAACTAGAGCCATACTTGGATAAAGATGACAACGGCAAACCGCGAATATTCGTACCGGATGTATCAATTGTCAAGAATGGCAAGATTATCGGCCGCTACAAAGAGGAATCGACTGGCGACGATAACATCACGCCGGATAAATACTGGACGAGCGAAAGGATTGAACGGACATCGTCGCAGCTGCGCGGATTTATGCGGCAGCTGAAAGGCTAATTTTCTGGATTAGCATCGTCTTTTGGCTGTTGTTTATCGTTTTTGCGTTGGCGTTTCGGTTCGATGCCGACCAGATAACTCCCAATCGTCCAGCCTTTGGCAATCCTTGGTATGATAAACAACTGAATAATAATCCAGACCCCCAACTCCGTAAGATAGAATCTACCAGCTTGTATGGTGTCTATGAAAAACGGATAAACTAGCGACCGCGTAACCACTGAGGCGAAGATAATAAGGGCTATATTGATGCAGCCAGCTAAGAATTTATTGCGGCGATTGGGCGCGGCGTAGTTTTCGTCGCTAAGTTTGACGCTGGGAACTTTATAGCCGATTAGCCATGTCAACATAAATCCGAGCAAGCAGCCAAAGGTATTGGTTATTAAATCATTAACATCAAACAGCCGATAGCTGCAAGGATATAAACCGAACACGCCAGTTAGCTGCGTCACCTCTATCAGCATCGATAAAAGAAAGCCGCTTAGCAGTGCAAATTTCCAATGCTTGTGAAAATACGCTTTCATAAAAATGCCCAGCGGCACGAAGAAAACGATGTTCATAACTAATTGCAGCGTGATATATAGGGTGTCTTTGTTAGGCTGAACAACGTCGTTAATCCAGTTGAAGGGGGTAAGCTGCGGCTGGATGTGATATGTTTGGCAAAAGGCAATCGGGTCTTTTGGTACTGGCGACAGCGTAAAAAAGATTAGCCCTGTGAAATAGAGAATTGAGCCGTAGGAAAAGAATACATACGACCATGTTACGCGCCAGCGCATGGTCAGCCGTGAAATGATGAATGGTATGGTCAAGAGAATGCATAAGAAAGGCCAGAAACTTAAAGATCCGATCAGCGGCGCTGAAAACGAATTGAGAAATTTTAGCATTAATTAACGCCGCCAGCCTTCAGAATAGCCTTCAATCCGCTCTCGCCGCCGGCAAAGCCGCTGGTTTGGTAGTCGTTGATGATCATGTACGGCAAACCGTTGACGCCGAGCGATAAGGCTTTTTGGGTGTTGTCGTTGATTTCTTGCTGGTGGGAGTCGCCTTTCATGCAGTCGGTGAACTTGGCGGTGTCTAGGCCGGCGTTCTTGGCAGACGTTTCGAAGTAGCTGAGCGGCAGTAGCGGGATTTCCTTTGGCACAGCGACGTTTTTGACGCCGATGCCTTTGTCGAAGTAGTCCGTTTTGATGCGCGGCACGATGTCATGAGTGTATTGCCAATATTTATCCTGGTCGGCGGCGCAGAACGCGGCTTTAGCGCCTTGCTCGGTGTTTGGTACTTTATCCTTTAGCAAGGTGACGATTCGGTGTTCGTAGCGCAATTTGCCGGATTTGATATAGTCGTTTTTGAAAGAATCGCTGCTGGTAGCGTCTTCAACCTGGGCGCAGAACGAGCAGAAGTAATCGGTGTAATCGATAAACACGTTTTTCGCATCTGCCGAGCCTTGCGACATATGTTCGTTCCATGGCTTACCATTTCCGATATGCTGGTTCGGCGGCCGATTGACGATACCGTAGATAAATAAAGAGACGATACCGACGACAATGATTGATAAAACAATCCAGATTGGGGCAATGCCGCGTTCTTGTTGATGACTCATGATTTTTCCTCCTGTTTGGCTAATTGTGCATAAACGAATGCGATTTGTCCAGATTTGTAAAGCGATGCCAGGCTAAGTACAAGTGCTAATACGAGTACGATAGTGCCAGCAACATTGGCAGCGGTAGCAGCCGCTGCGCCCGAGAAAAACAGAGTAACGATCGGCAAGATTAGCGAGGTGCCGCACGGTACGCAGCCGAGGCCGATAGCGGCAGCGATCGAGGCGATACCGCTGACGCTGAGTTGGCGGGCTACATCTTGTTCGTTGCGTTTGTTGCGTCGTGCTGTAAATATTACAACTGAAAGCGATAAGCCTTGCAGAATAGAGACGATTAACAGTAGCGCGCCGTTTGGCGTGGTGAAACCTTGCTTGAGTAGTTCGGCGAGCATGCTGCCGGCAACAGCGAACTTATCGGCAATTGATAGCCGCGACAAAAACAACGGCCCATAAAAATTACCGTTAATCGCAAAGAAAATAACAATGGCGAATAACAAAGAAAACCCCGCCGCCAGCACGCTGTAGCGCGGCAATTTCAATAGCGCGCCGATACCAACAGCGGCAGTTTTGACAGTTTCTTTTTGCTGTCGAATACGCTCCATATGATTCTTATTATACGCTAAAATTTGGGGAATTGGATTGAGTCGGCTTTAATGTTGAGATGTGAAATGGTATTATTGTATATATAAAATTGCGATTGGAGGGGGTTATGGAAACGGGTGGCTTGACAGTAAAAAGTATTGCTAGTTCTCTTGATATAAATTTGATTTATGCTCGTCGTTTGTTTCAGCTATCACAAAAAAATAGTACCCTTGATGATATTAGGAAAATTGTTGAAGATAAGCCAAAACCGTTTGTAAAATGGGTCGGAGGCAAGCGGCAGCTGCTTAAACAATTCCGTGAATTAAATCTATATCCACCCGAGTGTTTTAATCCAGAATCAAATACATATTTTGAACCATTTGTTGGCGGCGGTGCAGTATTTTTTGATCTATTGCCAAAACATGCAGAGTTATCAGATACTAACAGAGAATTGGTAATGACTTACAATGTCATAAAAGACAACGTTGATGGTTTAATCAAGTCGTTAAAAAAACATATCTATAACAAAGAATATTACCTAGGAGTTCGCGCTCAAGACATTAATGAATTATCCGATATAGATGTAGCGTCGCGCTTTATTTTTCTTAATCGAACTGGTTTTAATGGTATGTACCGAGTAAATAAGAGCGGTCAGTTTAATGTTCCATTTGGTCGATATAAAAATCCGCTTATTTGCGATGAGAATAATTTGCGTAAAGTCTCAGAAGCTCTGCAGGGAATTACCATTACGCATCGAGATTATAAAGATGTTCTAGAATTAGCGAAGATTGGCGATTTTATTTACTTTGATCCTCCGTATTACCCGCTTAATCCAACATCTTCGTTTACCGCCTATACTGCTAAAGGTTTTTTCGAGAAGGAACAGATAGAACTTCGCGACACCTTTGTTAAACTGCACGAACGCGGATGTTTTGTTATGCTCTCAAATTCGGACACGCCATTTATTAATGAATTGTATTCTGGATTGGAGGGGGTTAGTGTAAACAAGATAATTGCTGGACGTGCTATAAATTCAAAAGGATCGAAACGCGGTAAAATAAATGAGGTATTAATAACAAATTACTAGGATTATGAAAAAAGATTTTAATTATTTAGTATCGACATTCAAGAGTTCAATTAAAACTTGGGATTATTTTGTAAATTGGAATAAGGTTTTTACGAGTAGTGCAGATATAGAAATAGTCTTAAATAAGCTCAATTATTTGCTCGGCAAGGATAATTTGTATGAGGAATTTTGTAAGTTATACGAATCTAATCGCGATATAGTGAAAGCGTTGCCTATATTGATTGCCGTACGCGATAGTAGGCTAGAAATTTACGATAAAATATCAAAAGAATCAGAGCTTTATGATTTTTCAGCTCAAGAAGACGACGCCAACAAGTATTTTAATTTTTTGGATAAGACTGGACTAGTGAGCTTATTTAAGAAAGACGGTGTAAAAAACTTAGTAGACTATGTTACAGGTGTAGAAGTTGGACTTGATAGTAATGGCAGGAAGAATCGTGGCGGGACTTTGATGGAAGAGATCGTAGAATTATTTTTAGCTGATTTTTGTAGACAAAATAATTTTGAGTATTTAAGTCAAGCTCGTCCAAATAGAATAAAAGAAAAATGGGATTACGAGATTAAAGTTGATAAGTCAGAGCGGAGTTTCGATTTTGCTGTTTATAACCCCCAAACAGGTAAAATTAAATTATTTGAAACAAATTTCTATAACGGTGGAGGCTCAAAATTGAAGGCTGTTTGCGGAGAATTTCGTAGTTTATATGACGAGTTAAAACTGCAGAATATTGACTTTGTATGGATTACAGATGGTCTGGGGTGGCATACAGCAAAACGCCCCCTTGAAGAAACTTATAACCATAATGACTACATATTTAATCTCAGTATGCTTGAGCATGGAGTATTAAATAATCTCTCATGGTAGCCAAACCAAGAAAACTTCATCCAGACAACTTTGAGCTAGAATGTACGACTGTTTGGGCGTTTCCGCGCCGTGGTAACTGGGCGACGCATAAATCTGATTGGCGAGGTAACTGGTCTCCAGAAGTTGTAAGAAACTTGATATTGCGATACTCCAGCGAAGGCGATATTCTGCTCGATCCAATGATTGGTGGCGGGACAACTGCCATTGAGGCAAAAATTCTCAATCGCCACATTGTATGTTCTGATGTGAACGATAAGGCGCTGGAACGAACAAAAATATCGTTAGATTTTGAAGTGAAAAATGATGCTTGGCAAAAGATTGTTAAACGCGACGCTCGAGATTTAAGTAAAGCCGAAGACGAAAGCATAGACTTTATACTAACACATCCGCCATACGCTGATATTATAAAATATAGCGGCGGAGAAATCAGTGAAGATTTATCAAATATTCATGATATTGATAAGTTTACTGATGAGATGGAAAAGGTAGCTGCTGAACTATATCGTATTTTAAAGCCCGGTAAATTCTGTGCAATTCTAATTGGAGATACGCGACGTAATAAAATGTACCAGCCTATGGCGTATAAAGTTATGGATAGATTTTTAAGAGTAGGTTTTCAACTGAAAGAAGATATAATAAAACGCCAGTTTAATTGTAAGGCTACTGGATTCTGGGTTAAGAAATCGCAAGAAAGTAACTTCTTACTAATAATGCATGAACATTTGTTTATTTTTCAGAAGATCTGATACAAAGAAGTAAGAGTAACGGCTAAAATTATACACTATACACTGAGTGTATAAAGCTCTTGCAATAACTAAACACTAGGTGTATAGTAAGAATATGAGCGTTCAATATACACTGTTAGGTTTTTTAGCGGAAGAGTCAAATTATGGCTATGAGTTGAAGAAAAAATATGACGGCTATTTTGGTAAGGATAAACCAATTTTAACTGGTCAGATATATTCAACTCTAGCGCGGCTCAAACGCGACAACAAGGTCAAAGAGATTGCCGATACCAGCGAATCGGGCGGGCCGGATCGGGTTCGGTATGAAATTACCGATGAGGGCAAGCAGGATTTGCAAGCGTGGCTGGAGTCGCCAGAGGCGCCGTCACCGCAGCTGCAAGCGACGATGTATATCAAGGCGGTATTGGCGATTTTGAAAGACGGCGATGCTTCACCGTATCTGGATAACCAGCGGCAGGCGCACATCCAACGGATGCGCGAGCTAACAGCGCAGCGGCGCGATAGCAGTTTGTCGGACATGCTGTTGATCGACCACGCGCTGTATCATTTGGAGGCGGATTTGCGCTGGATTGAATTAACTATTTCGCGGTTAACGCGGCTAAAGGAGGAAATTTTGCATGAGCAAACCAATAATTAGCGCTAAAAATATTAAGAAGTCGTTCGGGCAAACGCACGCGCTGCGCGGCGTCAGCCTGGATGTCGAGGCGGGCGAGGTGCTAGCGATTATGGGTCCGTCAGGTTCTGGCAAGTCGACGCTGCTGCATAGCTTGGCGGCGATTACTAAGGTTGATAGCGGCGAGATTGATTTCGACGGACGGCGGATCGACAAACTGAGCGATGATCAGCGCAGTATTTTACGGCGCACCAGCTTTGGCTTTGTCTTTCAGTTTGGACAGTTAGTGCCAGAGCTGACAGCGCTGGATAATGTGGCGCTACCGCTACTGCTTAACGGTGTCAAGCGTAAAGAAGCCTATCAGCAGGCGAAAACATGGCTGAATAAGGTTGAGCTGGCGAGTAAAGCCGACAGTATGCTTGGCGAGTTGTCGGGCGGACAAATGCAGCGGGTGGCGATTGCCCGGGCCATGGTGATTGAGCCAAAGGTGCTGTTCGCTGATGAGCCGACTGGCTCGCTGGACAGTTTGAATTCAGAGAGAGTTATGGAGCTATTTATTAAAACCGCCAAAGAACATGACACAACAGTCATCATGGTGACACACGAGCCGACGATTGCCGCCTATGCTGACCGGGAAATTATTGTCCGCGACGGGCAAATTTCCGGCGCGGATGCAGCGGTGAATATGGCGCAGAATACCCAGCCAAATCTTAACAAAGCTAGCGCGAGGACTACCAAATGAGTGTTAGCTGGATGTTACTCAAAAAATCTGGCCGCCAGTCAGTAGTGCGTTTAGGCTTAACAGCGGCAGCAGTAGCGCTAGGGATTATGCTGGTGTGTTATTTCGTGGCTGGCACCAACGGACTGTTGGGTCGCTCGAACCGCGTAGTCATTGGCAGTATCGCCGCTGATGCAAGTAATAATACGGATTCACAAAAACCAATCAAAGGCGTCGATCCATTGAAGGTTATGGCATGGCAGCCAGGTAATACGTCGAAGTGGCGCGATCAATCGATCAGTGTTTACTCGATGTACGGCACGGACAAGTCGCCGCAGTTTGCCAAGATGAAAACGCCGCGTCCGGGCGAATATTATCTGTCGAGAGCGCTAACAGAGTTAGTTGCTGATTATCCTGAGGATAATATTTTGGCGCGGTTTGGCAAGAATACTAAGTATTTGGGCCTAATTCCTGACGAGTATGTCGAGACGTCAGATACGCTGATGATGGTGCGCGGCATTGATAGCCAGGAGGTGGCGCAAGCTGATACTTTGGCAAAATCACGCCAGCAGCCATCAGCGTTTGCGGATATTTACAAGACGGACAAAGAAGGTAAAAAGACGGTATCCTTTGATCCTTTTTCCGTGATGATTCTGGGTGTCGGCGCGACAATCTTGCTATTCCCAGTGGTAATTTTCGTGTCGGTAGCGACGCAATTAGGTGCTGCTCAGCGCGAAAAACGCTATGCGGCGCTGCGGCTGATTGGCGCTACTAAAAAACAGGTAGCGCGAGTGCTGATGCTGGAGTCGTTTTTGGCGTCGACGGTCGGTGTGCTGATTGGCTTGACGATATTTTGGCTATGGCAAGCGCCGCTGCTTAATTTCAAAATGAACGGCGAAGGTATGTGGCCAAGCGACTTGAAACTGAGCATCACGCAATACACATTAATTATCGTTCTGACGCTGGGACTGACGATGTTTGTCAATTGGCGGCGAATGCGGCGGGCGCAAATTTCGCCGCTGGGCGTGTCGCGGTCGGTTGAAAAAGTTAAAAAATTGCGGATGTGGCGAGTGTTCGTGCCAGCGATTGGTATCGCGATTTTCGCCTGGATGTCTTCCAAACTGGGCATGGACTGGTTGAATGATAATAAGGAGTCAGCTTTGCCGTTAATACTAATGACGTCGGCGCTGCTGCTGATTATGTTCGGGCTGATTTTGGCAGGTAGCTGGCTGACTAATAAGATTGCGCTGTTGTTGGCGCGCTGGTCGAATAATGCTTCGGCGTTGATTGCTGGCAAGCGTACGGCGGTGCACTCGCAAACAGTTTTTCGTAGTGTTAGCGGCGTGGTGTTGGCGCTGTTTGCTGGCAGTTTTTACTTGACGGCGACCAGCGGTATTGAGGGCTTGAACGCTCAAACAGTTAAGGATAATGGCTATTCGCAGCTGAAGGCTGGAACAGCAATGATATCTAGCCATTCGCTGCCTGATGACATGGCGCAAAAGCTAGCTCAACAGCCGTATATTAGCTCGCTGGCAGTGATTTATCCACAAGAAAAAGGCGATGCTATTCGCTGCCGCGATTTGGCGAACTATACTGAGCATGTTTGTCCGAGTGATGCTAGTCCAGATCAATTCGCGCTGCTGAACTTTGAAGAGCCGGTTGTTAAAAACGTTAAGCTGGTTGATAAACAAATCGCTACTGACGGCGGCAAAGAATATTTGGTAACGGTCAAGCACGAAAACGACATTGATAAATTGCGAACATTGGTAGCGACCAATGCCAATAAGTACGATTTTAACTTCGTGGTTAGCGGAAGATGGGCCAAACAGCCGCATATCAATCCGTCAATTCGCGAGTTAGCTGATTTGGCTTATGTCGGCATCGGCGTGACGCTGTTCGTGGCGGTGGCGAGCTTGATCGTTTCGACGATTGGCGGGCTGATGGAGCGTCGTCGCTCGCTATACACTTTGCGGCTGGGCGGTATGCGTCTCATTCAACTGAAACGCTTGGTGATGGTTGAGTCGGTGGCGCCGCTGCTAATGACTTCGGTGCTATCTTGCGGTATTGGTGTTTGGACGGGCGCGGTGTTCACAGGTATGTTCTCGACGACGCTCAAGCCGACATTGACGCCAACTTATTTTGCGATAGTTGGTGTTGGCCTGGCGGCAGCGATTATCGGTATCTATCTAATTCTGCCGATGGTTGACAAGTTAACGCGGGCGGAGGCTAATCAAACCGAGTAGTGTGCTTCGGCCCGAGGATAATCTATCAAAAAGCGTTCCAGTTGGCGGCTGGGACGCTTTTTCTTATAAAATTCGATAAAACTCTTACGCTTTTAGTTTGATGCGCGTATACTATAAGTTATGAAGAGGGCAAAAGCACTGCGAAAAATGGCGACTTGCCTGTTTGTAGCGGCCTTTTTAGCGATGATTAGCTGGATGCTGTATGATATACTGCAGCGCGACAGCAGCATCTCCAACGACACCGACGTGCTGGTCATGGGTACAAACGCGACATTTAAACCTTTTGAGTATAAAGATGGCGGCCAGGTGGTTGGCTTTGATGTCGAATTGGCGCAAGCTATTGCCAAAGACATGGGCAAGGAACTAAAAATTGAAGATATGTCGTTTGATGGCTTGTTGCCAGCGCTTGAGAGCGGGCAAATCGATATGGCGGTGGCCGGTATGTCGGTGACTTCGGAGCGCGAGAAGAACGCGCTGTTTTCGGATCCGTACTACCAGGCATCGCAGCGAATAATTGTACCCAAAAACAGCAAGATAGCCAATAAATATCAATTAGAACACAAAAAAATTGCTGTGCAGCTCGGTACCACGGGCGACCAGGCAGCTTCTAAAATTAAGGGAGCGCAAGTCGTGCAATTCCCGGCAGCGCCGAATGCTTTGCAAGAATTAGCGGCTGGCAAAGTTGACGCAGCGGTGATTGACGATGCGCCGGCTAAGCAGTACGTCTCTGGGTTTCCTTCGCTCAAAATTATCAACACGCCGCTGAGCAGTGAAAGCTACGCGATCGCTTTCAAAAAGGGCAATACCGAACTGGCCGAGCATGCCAACAAAACGATTGCCAATATGAAAGCCGACGGGCGTTACCAAGCGCTGTTGCAGAAATACTTTGGCACGGCGAAGGAGCAGGCACCATGAATTTTGGCGAAGTGATTTTTGGTGACGGGCGCTGGGTTTATCTATGGCACGGACTAGAAGTAACATTGGTTTTGACAGTATTATCGGTGGCATTAGGCGTAATTATCGGCATAATTATCGCGCTGATGCGGGTGTCAAAAATCCGTCCGTTTAGTTGGCTAGGGCGCTTCCCGCGACTGAAGCGTTTTGCGCGTTGGAATCCGGTGGCTGGTCTTGGACGTTTGTACGTTGAAATCATTCGTGGTACACCACTGTTGGTGCAGCTGCTCATTATGTATTATGTAGTGTTTGGATCGTATCGTTTCATGCCGAAGATTTTCGTGGCGGCAATCGCCTTTGGTATCAATAGCGGCGCTTATGTGGCGGAAATCATTCGCGGTGGCATCGAGAGTATTGACAACGGGCAGCTAGAGGCAGCGCGCTCGCTTGGTTTGAGTTATCCGCAAGCAATGCGCTACGTAATTCTGCCGCAAGCGATGAAAAATTCGCTGCCAGCGTTGATTAGCGAGTGCATTGCTATGCTTAAGGAAACGTCGGTGGTCGGCTGGATTGGCTTGGGCGATATTATGCGCGGAGCTGACGATATTCGTTCGTTGACAGCGACAGCATTCCAGTCGTTGTTTGCGGCAGCGGTGATGTATTTAGCGTTGACGGTTATCTTTACGAAAGTGATGCGGCGTTTCGAGAAGGGAGTGCAAGCTGATGATCAGGACGCGTAACCTGCGCAAATATTTTGGATCCAACCACGTGCTGCGCGGGATTGATTTGACGATCGAGGACGGTGAAGTATTAGTGATTGTCGGGTCAAGCGGCTCGGGTAAATCGACGCTGCTAAGATGTTTGAATTTACTTGAAAAACCCACTTATGGATCGGTTTTTGTTGATGATGTCGATATCACTCAACCGCACGTTAATATTAATAAAATCCGCCAGCGTATCGGTATGGTGTTTCAGCAATTTAATCTATTCCCTAATATGACAGTACTAGATAATATCAAATTAGCGCCTAAGAAACTACGCAAAGTATCGGATCGTAAAGCCAATCGGCGAGCTAAAGAGCTGCTTGAGCAGGTTGGTTTAGCTAACAAAGCCAACGAATATCCGCAGCATCTGTCGGGCGGCCAGCGGCAACGAGTAGCTATCGCTCGGGCGCTCGCTATGGAGCCGGAAGTTATGCTGTTTGATGAGCCGACTAGCGCGCTTGACCCGGAAATGATTGGAGAAGTGCTCGACGTGATGCGCGATTTGGCTAAGCAGGGCATGACCATGGTGATCGTCACGCATGAAATGAGCTTTGCCCGTGAAGTTGGCACCCGGATGATTTTCCTTGACAAAGGCGACATCATTGAAGACGGTCCGCCTAAACAAGTAATGGACCACCCAAAGACTGAACGAGCGCGCCAGTTCTTTAGTGCTGATAAATAGAAAAAATACAACAAAAATCAGACAAATGACTTGTGTTTGCAGCGAATTGGTTTTGGCCTTTTTAGCATCCCATTAGCTATAGCTATCGCAATTTCTTTCGCGGTATCGCAAATAATGGTTGGTCCAGACAGTGGTTTTGACGGTAGTGCCATATTTAACTACGCGTTGCTAGCCTTTCTTTGCGCTGGCATACCGTGCATCGTGGCTGGTTTGATGTGTTTTGCTAAGAGCGATATGTAATTGTTTAAGCTTTGAGTCGATAATTTCCTCTGATATAGTCAATAATCAGAGGAGAGAGTGGTTAGTAAGCGAGAAAAATCAGATAAGGATAGTCAGGCAGCACTGGTTAAAAAGCGTGCTAGTGTTAAATCTGCATCAAAGAATCGTGAAAAATTACATGATGATTTGGAAAATAAAAAGTCTGGCAGCAAGTTAGATCCTGGTCTGTATTGTTTCACGGCCATCGCTCAGTTTCATGGTATTCCTGCTGACCCAGAGCAGATTGCTCACGCATTGGCGATTGATCCGCGTGTGGGTATGAGTGAAGCGGATATGCTAAGAGCCGCGCGTTCGCTTAAATTGAAGGCGCGGGCGTCTACGGTTAATTTTAAGCAATTAGCGAAGTTGCCATTGCCGCTGATCGTTGGTATGAAGGATGAAAAGTTTGCGGTGTTGGCGCAAATTGCCGAGGATAATATGGCGGCGCAGCTTGCTGATACTAAGAATGACAGTCGCCGCAAAGTCAAAGATTCTGGAAAAATCATCAACAGTAAATTCCTCATTTTACCGCCAAATGGCGGACCGCCGCAGGTGATGTCGGCTGAGGATTTTCAGGACAAATGGACTGGCCGCGTGGTGTTGTTTACACAGCGTTTTTGGAAAGAAGCGGACAGGAAATTCAATCTCAAATGGTTTATTCCGACGATCATCAAATACAAAAAGCCATTGCTTCAGGTGTTGTTGGCAGCGTTAGTGGTACAGATTATTGGCATTTTCACGCCGATTTTGACACAGGTCGTCATCGACAAAGCTCTCGCGCATCACAGCGTCTCGACGCTTGACGTCATCGTTGGCGGGCTGGTGATTATCGCGCTGTTTGAGGGGATGCTTGGCATCGCTCGTAATTATATTTTCACTCATACCACTAGCCGGATTGACGTAATTTTGAGTTCGCGGCTGTTTCGGCACTTATTTGCCTTGCCTCTGCGGTATTTTGAAACTCGTCGAGTTGGCGACACCACGGCGCGGGTATTGGAGCTGGAACGAATTCGGGCTTTTTTGACTGGTACGCCGATGACGGCACTGATCGATATTAGTTTTATGTTTGTCTACATCATAGTTATGCTGTTTTATAGCACAACATTGACGTGGGTGGTGCTGGGCAGTCTGCCGGTATTTGCGATATTGTCTGGTATCATCACGCCGCTGCT
>JBHRNN010000013.1:0-22845 GCA_042642485.1 Saccharimonas sp. (SeqCode) | reverse complement strand
GTGCCGGCCAGGCCGGCGCCGTGGTGGTCGGAGCCGGCTGGGCGACGACCAGGTCGTCGCCAGCGACCGGCTCAAGGCCTGCCAGCTTGCAGGCCTGGAGGACCAATGGGGCAGCCTGTCCAGGCTGCCCCCACTGATCCATCGCGAGGCCAAGCAGCCGCTTGGCCTCGCTGGCAGACGCCCCTGCGGCGCCCGCTGCGGGGGTGCCGAGCCAGGTGTTGACCCTGGCCCAGGACTCCCTTGTGTCAATGCGCAGCGGCGCTCCCGCCGCCGCGCTTCCCGGCGAGGGCGCCGATGATGGCGCCCCCCCCGGGGTGGTGGGTGATGGCGTGGACATGTTAAGAGCTCCTTCCTGAGCTCATGAGGGCGCATGTGCGCCCCCCGGTGGACAAAACCGCTTGCCGTTATGAGAAGAGCATGACAGCAGCGGCGATTAACCGACGATATTGCTTTCTATCGGCTAGTCGCTGCTACTGTCAAAATCCTGTTGCCTCTAACTTCCTAATATTCTTACTCAATCAATCAATCATTACTACATATACTACGCGAGCTTCGGAGCGAATCGCTCGACAATGCTTCTAGCGCAGCACGCTCCTAGCGAAAATCGTAAGGAATGTGCTGCGCTCGATGTGCGAAACTGCGGCAGTATATCGAAATAGCATGAATTGATGCTAATTGCATATCAAATTGTCAAAATACCTCAACTTCCCGTTTAGGGCATCGCGCGACTTCCACCTCGTGCTGAGCTGATTACTTATCATGCTATCATAAAATAGTTGATATGTCAAGCATTTTGTGTTACTATATGTGTAATCTACTATATTTTGAGGAAATATAAGAATTATGCTTGTGCTTGCTATAGAAAAGAGCTATAATAAAAGAGATTATTGTACGAAAAATTAAAAACGGAAGAAACAATAATGAGCAGAGATCCAGAACACCATAAGCCTGATAAAGAAAACCTAGAACATGAAAAAGAGGAAATCTTAGATAGAGACAAGTTTATTGGTGATCTAGCGTCAACTATAGGAGATATAACAGAGTCTACTTATGGCGGTGTTGTTGATCGTGTAATTATGGATTTTAATATTGTTGACGATATTCGTAATCATCTCGTTGAGGATAGAGAATATAGACCCAGCGATGAAGATATCGCACGTAATCCACGTATAGGGGAGGTTTGGAAACAGATAGAACACATGCGCAATGCAATCACGGATCCGCAATCTTCTGATCAAGCAGAAGGATATAGATCTATACTAGACGATCTGGCGTCTAGGGCTAAAGACATAGTATCTAGTAGGAGAGACGCTGATGCTAAAGCAGCTAAAGATGCTGCTGAATTTGCTGCCTCTATCGGAATACCTGCTCCTGCTAGATTTGCCCCTCCCTCAACAGCTAGCCACCCTTATAGCCAGCCAGATATTCCAGCTGCTGCTCCAGGCTCGATTGAACAGGGTCCAACCGGTCCAGCTGCTCCTGCTGCTCCAGGCCAAGTCAAAAACGGCCCTGAAACTACAGGCAGTTCGGAAGCTCCCGAAGAAAAACTAGGTAAAATAAAATCACTCTTAGAAAGTATTGTGGATGAGGATAGCGATAAAACCGAAAAAGAGCTGTTTAAGAAAATTCTTGATATAGTTGGTGTTGGATATGGCAGTTTTTTTGACGACGATGCTGAAACAACCCCAGCGTCACCAACAGACCCTAACGATGCTGCTGGAGGAATTCCAGTTCCAGCTAACCCAGGCGGTAATCCAGCTCCAGCCTCTCCAGCGCCGCGTCGGAGTGCGCGTCAAACCCGACCATCGCCGCAACCAGGCGGTACTCCAGGCGGCCCAGGTCGTCCAGGTACTCCGCCTCCCGATTCGCCTATACCTCCGAGCAGCCCAGAAGGCCGGCCTGGACGTCCAGCCCCTCAAACCCCAGATCATGATGCTGGTCGTCCTGAAACTAAAGAGCAGAGGAGAAAAAGGTTAGAGAAGGAGCTTGCAGAGCTCAATGAAGAGCTAGACGCTCCATACGCTGCAAAACTTAATGCTTATGCTGAGCTTTTGGCCAAGGAAGAATCTAAAAGAGCTGACGGCGGTTTTCGCTTTAGTATCATGCATTGGGTCGGCGGGCGTGGCGAGAACCGCAAGCGCGAAAGGCGCCGCGAGGCGCTGGATGAGGCCGGTAAAGCCTTGAAAAAGGAAGTATTGGCCTATTTGCGCCAAAAGGTTAAAACGAAGCGCCAGAACGGCGAATACCAGGGTACCGACGACGAGATCGCGCAGCAAATGTCTGATGAGATGTTTGATGAGCAGCGCAAGATATTCGGCCAGCGATTACAGGAACGCAAAGACGAAATCCTAAGGAGCGAAAGCGACAAGCTGCGCAACCGTATTTTGGCCAAGATTGGCAGCTGGATTGGTATGGAAAAATCTACTAAAAATAGCCTGAAAGCGGCAGCTGTCGGAGTTGGCCACGGTTTGGTCAAGGGTGCGGCTGTTGGCGCGCTGACCGGGCTGTTCGGCGTGACGTGGCCTATCTCGGTAGGCGTCAGTATAGTTGCTGCGGCAGTTGGCGACCGGATGATCAGGCGAGGTATCCGTTTGGATGCTATAAGGCGGGGTCTCGGCGGACAAAACGGTTCGCGCCAGCTGGTGGACGATGATAAGTTTGCTAGGATAAAAGAAAAAGCCGAGGGCAAGAAACACAGCCAAGAGTTTATGGCTGATAAAATGCTGAAGCTTTCCCGCAAGGATAGCTATGCTGCCGGCGATAAACTCTCGAGAGAGACAAACGAACGCCTCAACAAGCATAAAGTAGCTCTAGGTATCGGCAGGCTCGCCGGCGGTGCTGTTGGTGGTATCGGCGGCCGCTGGGTTGGTCAGCAGCTCCACGACCATACGCCGGTAGGCCAGGCTGTGGATAGTGCTAAAAGAAATGTTCACGAGTTTATCCATAGAGAGGATACTGCTGCCGCCGCAGAACGGGAGTACCAAGGTAAAATTGATGAGCTAAACCGACGAATAGACGAGCTTAATAATAGGCTTGAACGAGCTGCTGCTGGCAACATTGATAACTCAGGTTCGTTTAGCAACTGGGAATATCCGTGGGATTGGGCGGTTGATCAGTTTGGCGAGAATAATGCTATATCTAAATTGTACGAATTAGCTGATGCTGCCGCGCGGGATGGCCACAATATTCAGTGGCATGGCTACGGCGATACACAATGGCTGTCGATAGACGGCAAGAGCGATACGCAGTCAGTTTTGGAGATTTTGAATAAGTACAATTACGGTTTAGCAGCATAAAATGATATAACAGTAAAATAAAAAGGAAAGGTAAATGAATGTTCAATGTCGATGATAATTTGCTAGCAGCCGCCGGCTACGATGTAGAGAAGCTATCGGAAGAGAAGAAAGAACAATATCGGCGCGAAATGTCTAAGGAGCTAAACAAGCGAGCGTCCGAGCAGCTGTTGGTACGACTTTCCAAAGAGGAGGCGCTAGAGTTCGAAGATGTCAACAGTAACCCAGACCGAACGCGGCGCTGGTTGGCTGAATTTCACGGCGATTATGCTAGCCGCCAGGATTACCAGGCTATCCGTGAACTGTTTGAAACTGACGAAGATGCGATGAGTTTCTACGCGTCTGCGCTGTGGATGCGTTATGCTGTGCCAGATTACGGCAAAATCATGCAAGAAGTCATGAATGAATACGTCGAAGAATTGGCCGATATGCGCCGCGCTGTCAATGAGCAGCTCGGTATTGCGTAGCAGCACTATAATCGGTATACTAAATGCATAGGCAAGAGGGGGTGAAATGTTTCAATTAGACGATAAGTTTCTCGAAGAGGTGGGTCTGGGCAGCTTGCCAGACGACCAGAAAAAACTGTTTCTCGACCACTTTCGCGAGCAGCTAGAGCTGCGTGTTGGTTTGCAGCTTAGCGAGGGTTTGAGCGATATGCAGCTGGCAGAGTTTGAGAGTTTTATGGATCGCGATATGGTGCGGGTGACGTCCTGGCTGGATGCTAACGCGCCGGATTTCGAAAATGATCAGATTTATGTACAATTGAAAGCTAATGCGCCAGCCAACGTGCCGCAAAATGCGATACTAGCAGAGTACGCGTCGCTGAAGTGGTTGGGCCAGCATCGTCCGAACTATCGCGAGGTGGTGATGCAGACGGTCAAGGCTCTCAAGGAAGAAGTTATCGCCAACCGCGATATGATTCTTCTAGGCGATGCGGGAGCATAGGTTATGGCCGCGGTTGCGGATTTTAGGTGTCTGCGATTGCAATTGTCACGGTTGACGGTTGCAGCTATCTTTGTAGCGGGTAGCCGCGCAAGAAAGCGTCGGTACTGATAGTTTTGCCGCTCGGGGCGATTAGTTCGTCAATTGCTAGGTAGGTGTCGTCGGCGCATTTGATGTCAAGCGGTGTTTCTGGAGTAGAGACGGCGCGAGCTTTAGTGATTATTAGGTCGTATTGGTCGACTTTTAGGTGCGAACGCGGATAAGTCAGGTGGGCGCGAATTTTGGCTTCCGCTTGGTCTGCGGTTAGCTGTTGCGGATCAAGGCGGCTGTCGTCTTTGCTGAGCAGCGAGCAATAGGTAGCGCGGCTATCGTCTTGCGGTGTTGGTTGTAGTATACCGTTTATGATGTCAGGCAACTTCTGTGTTAATAATTGCGCACCGAGCTGGCCGAGGGTTTGATAAAGCTCGGGCTGGGTCTCGGTAAAGTCTAGCGGGTAAATTTCTTGGTAGTATATTGGGCCGGCATCCATCGCTTGTTTTAACTGCATGATGGTTACACCGGTGGTTTTATCTCTGTTAGCAATAGCTGATTCGATGGGCGACGGGCCGCGGTATTTTGGTAGCAGCGACGGATGAACGTTGATGATACCAGGCTGGAATAGGTCGATGATTGTTTGCGGGATAATCTTGCCGTAGCTAACCAAGACGCCAGTTGGCTGCGGCGTAATATTTTTTATATCACTTATGATATCTTTTAGCCGGTTTGGCTGCCAGACTGGAATGTGGTGCTGGCTAGCGAATTGTTTGACGGCAGGCTGGATAAGCTTGTTGCTGCGGCCGCGGCGGGAGTCTGGCTTAGTGATGACGGCAGCAATATTGAAGCCAGCCTCGACTAAAGCGCGCAGGCTATATAAGCTAAAGTCTTCGGTGCCGAAGAATACTATCGGCTGGCGGCTAATCCCAGAGGTCGGCGTTGTCTTTGACATATCTTTCGTAGTCGAGCGGATCGAGCTCGCCTTCGTCGTTTAAGCGGTAAAAAGCCTGGTGATCGTCGCGAATGTGGTCGACGAAAACGATGCCGTTGCAGTGGTCGATTTCGTGCTGCAAGACGCGCGCCAGAAAGCCGTTGGCCTTGATGCGGATTTCGTCGCCGTCGATATTGGTGGCTTTAACGCGGATTTTGCTGTAGCGGGGGACTTTACCGTAAAAATCCTTGACGCTGAGGCAGCCCTCGTAATCGTAGGTGATTTCGCCTTCGTATTTGACGATTTCTGGATTGATTAGCGGGATAAATTCTTGGTTGTCTTTGTCTTCGAAATCGGCGCGAACGATAACGACACGCTCGAGGCGGTCGATTTGCACGGCAGCCAGGGCAGCGCTAATTTCGTGCGGACGGGAATTCTCCCAGTCGATACTGGCGTCAGTCATATCCTTGATGAGCTGGCGGGTTTCGTCGGAGACGACATGAACTCGCTGCGATTTCTGGCGCAGGTGCGGATTTGGCAGGGTAATGATAGCTTCTTTCTTCACAACTTTATATTATAACAGATTTGCCGGATCGATGTCGTATTGCCAGTGTGTTCGGGGTAATTGGCTGGCGATGGCGAGCAGTTTGGCGCGGTTAGTCGATTTGACAACAATTTGCCAGCGGTAGGTGTCGCGGACTCGCTCGTAGAAAGCTGGTGTCGGCCCGAAAATAGTAATATCAGGATATTCGCTGCGTAATTGAGCGGCGAATTTTTGGGCGTTGCGAATGGCGGTGGCTTCGGTTTTGTAAATGCAAGTTAGTTTAAGCAAATAAACAAACGGCGGAAAAATGCCGCGGCGGCGTTCAGCTAATTCGCTGGCGTAGAAGCTGGCGTAATCTTGGCGGATGCCTTGAACGATGGTAGGGTTTTGCGGCTGGTAGGTCTGGACGACGACTGATGTTGGCTGGTTGTTGCGGCCGACTCGGCCGATGACTTGGGCGAGCAGCTGGAAAGTGCGTTCGCGCGTAGTGAAATCAGGCAGTGCTAGGCCGGCGTCAGCTTGAATAATACCGACTGTGGCCAGGCGGGGTAGGTCGAGGCCTTTGGCGACAACTTGGGTGCCAATGATGATATCGATATGTCCGTCGTAGAGTTCTTGATAGCGCTGATTGAGGCTATTTTTGCTGGTGATGTCGCCGTCAAAGCGGGCGATGGCGGCCTGCGGGAAGAGCTTTTGCAGTTCGCTCTCAATCAGTTTGGTGCCGATGCCTTTGTGGACAATATCAGTGCTGCCACAATCAGGACAGGCGGTGGGCACGCGTTCGCGGTATCCGCAAATGTGGCAAATTAGCGCGTGCTGGTCGGCGTGCAAAGTCATTGGAATAAAGCAGCGCCGGCATAAAGCGCTCCAGCCGCAGTTCTGACAAAGAGTGGTGCTGGCGGTGCCGCGGCGATTGTGGTAAATTAGCGTTTGTTTGTTGTTTTCGAGATTCTGATTAATAGTATTTATTAATAAGTCGGATAGAAAACGGTGCCGCAAAAAGCCGTTTTTCGATGTCATATCCACAACGTTTATAGAGGGAGTGATGATGTTTGGGTTGGCACGGGCTGGTAAATTGATGATGGGCCGGCCAGTTTTGGCAGCGAGGTAATATTCGCTGACCAGCGGCGTGGCTGAGCCTTGTACTACAGTGGCATGGTGATACTGGGCTAGAATAGCGGCTGTCCGCAAGGCAGAGTAGCGCGGTGTTTGGTCTTGTTTGAGCGCTGGTTCGTGAGCTTCGTCGATGATAATCGCGCCGATGTTGCTAAACGGCATAAACAAGGCCGAGCGCGGCCCGATAACGACATTTGGCTGGGTAGTATTGAGCGCTTGCAGCCAAGCGTGGTGGCGCTGGGCTTCGGTTTGTTGCGAATGCGTGGTGATGAGGTTAGGAAAAGAGTGTTGAAATTCGGCGATTAGCTGGGCGGTTAAAGCAATCTCTGGAACAATTACTATGACAGATTTGCCAGTAGCGATCAGCCTCTTGGCGTATTCTATGTAGACGGCGGTTTTGCCGCTGCCAGTGACGCCGTGCAGAATAACGGTGCCGCTTTTGGTGTTTAGCAGGTTGTCAATGGCGGCCGACTGGTCTTTGTTGAGTACAAAATGTGTTCTATCTCTTCGTGTTGTTGCAGTGCTGTTTGGGCTTAGAGTGCGGCGTTTCTTGGTGAGGCCGCTTGGCAAGATGGTTTGTAAAACTAATGCCAGATGAGCGATGTAGTAATTACTCATCCATTGTGCAGTTTGCAACAACGGACGCGGTAACTGGGGTAGATCGAGGATTGTTGTAATTTCTTTAGTAGCAAAATCAGGTTTAGTTGTTTTTTTTACAACTATACCGGTGAGCAATTGCTGGCCGATTGATATAATGACAACAGCGCCGATAGCCAGAGGTTGCTGGCTGCTGTAAGTGAATACGCAAGCGTCGGCTTTAACGATTTTGGTGGGCGCTACTTCATAATAATGCATCGCCTAATTATACCTTGTCTACGGCAATTTAACACGCTACTATAAGCATATGTATTTCGAGAGTAGATCGCAAGCAGGAAAGATTTTGGCTGATCAATTGGTAGCCAAATATCGCTATGAAAACTGCGCTGTGGTAGCGCTAAGCAACGGCGGCGTAGTGGTGGGCGAGCAAATTGCGGCGCAACTGCACTGCGTGTTGATGTTATTAGTATCGCAGGATATCGAGATACCAGGCGAAGGAATGAATTTTGGAGCGGTGTCGCAAACTGGCGATTTCACATATAATGATGAATTTTCGGCAGGCGAGATTGATGAGTATACGAGCGAATTTCATGGCTATTTGGCCGAGAAGAGACGCGAAACATATAGTAGTCTCAATCGCTTGATCGGCGATGGCGGTACAGTCGATAAAGATATGCTGAAAGATCGCGTGGTGGTGCTGGTATCGGATGGCTTTGCTAATACTGCTAGCGTTGGAGTGGCTTTAGACTTCTTGAAGCCGATTAGGATTCTGAGGTTGGTCGTAGCATCGCCAGTGGCGTCGGTGGCAGTGGTTGATCGGCTGCACATTACTGCTGATGAGCTACATTTGCTGGATGTTAAAGAGAATTTCTTGGGAGTTGATCATTATTATGAAGATAACAATGTGCCAACACTACAGCAATCAATTGATAAGATTAGCCAAATCATATTGAATTGGCGATAAATGGTCTTGAATTGGTTATGAAAAGAATGTAGAATAAAAAGCAACAGAACAAACTAAACTGGAAGAAAGGGGCTTGGCTAGATGCTTGATGTATTCATTACCTCGCGGGTGCGTCGTAAGATAGTTGTCGTCTATGCCAAATATCCAGATTTTCGGACGCATGTCCGCGGTTTGGCCAAGCTGATCAAGGAAGACCCCGGTAATATCCAGCGCGAATTGCGCCGGCTGGAAAAGGTCGGTTTTTTGCATGCTGAAAAGCAGGGTAATACACGGATTTACTCGACTAATAAACAATTCCCGATTTTCAAAGAATTGCAAAGTATTGTCATTAAGTCGCAGCAGCACGCTAATAGCAATCGGCCGAAACGTACAACTTCCGAGATTAGTAGATGACCTTATTCGAGCAGATTTTGACGGCGCGCGGTCTCGTGACGCGGGCAGCACGCCAGGCTTTTTTGCAGCCAGATTATATGGCGGTGAAACATGATCCGTTTTTGCTGCCGGACATGAAGAAGGCGGTGGCGCGGTTGAAACAGGCGCGGCAGCACGGTGAAAAAATCGTCATTTATGGTGATTATGATATTGATGGGTTGAGCGCCACGGCGCTGCTGCTGGATGCGTTTGGTAAGTTTGGCTTTGAGGACGTCGACGCTTTCATCCCGAACCGGTTTGTCGAGGGCTATGGTATGACCATGGGTGCCGTGGACAAGGTGCGCGACATGGGTGCGGATTTGATCGTGACGGTAGATACCGGTAGTTTGTGCCACGCGGAGATTGCCTATGCCGCTAGCTTGGGGATTGATACGGTGGTGACCGATCATCATAATGTCGCTGAAACGCCGCCACCAAGCGTGGCAGCGGTGAATCCGAAATTTCCAGGACATACGTATCCATTTCGTGATTTGTGCGGCGCAGGTGTGGCGTTTAAGTTGGTGCAGGCACTGCAGACTGAACTGGATGGGTTGCCTGACGGCTATGAAAAATGGCTGCTCGATTTGGTGGCGTTGGGGACGGTTTGTGACATTGTGACGTTGGCTGATGAAAATAGGGCAAATGTGTATTGGGGCTTGGAGGTGTTGAAAAAACAACAACGCCCAGGACTGAAAGCGTTGATGGCGGTGGCGGGTATTGAACCAGAGCAGGTCAATGCTAGGCATTTGGGGTTTGGTTTGGGTCCGCGAATGAATGCGGCGGGTCGGCTGGAAACGGCGCAGCATGCACTGGATATGTTGGTGGCGCGCGATGGATTGGCGGCATTGGAGGCGAGCGAAAAACTGGAGGAATTGAACGTTAAGCGGCGCATTATCCAGGATGCGATTTTTGAGGAAGCGTGTGTACAAGCCGAGCAGTTGGCTGATGATCGGGTGTTGGTGGTCAGTAGTGATGGCTGGAATCACGGCGTTATCGGCATTGTGGCGTCGAAACTGGTGGAGAAATATAAAAAGCCGGTGTTTATCATTGGCGAGCGCGGTGAGGAAGCGACTGGTTCGGCGCGCAGTTTTGGTGATTTTTCAGCGGCCGATGCAGTGCGGGCGGCGGACGATATCATTATCAAAGGCGGCGGACATGGAGCGGCAGCGGGCGTGACGCTGGAGACTGAAAAAATTGGTGATTTTCGTCGTTGCGTGAATGAGTTTTATGATTCGCTGCGACTCACAAACCAAGAGCGATATTTGCTGCCGCGAGCTGATGTAGAAATTGATGATTTTTCGGAAATTGATGAGGAATTGGTGGCAAATCTGGCGAAAATGGAGCCATTTGGCAATGGTAATCCCGAACCAGTGCTAAAAATTACCAGGGCATCAGTTTTGAGCATGCGACGAATGGGCGCGGACGGGCAACACGTTAAATTAGCGCTGCGTGATAAAAATGGTAAAGTGTTGCAGATGCTGGCGTTCAACGCATCAGAGGAATTCTTCCGCGAGCCAGGCGACGAGGTAGCGGCGTGGTTCCAGCCAACTGTCAATGAGTGGCAGGGGGTGCGGACGGTTGAGGGGCGACTGCTGCATATTATTTTGCTGGATTGATACTTGGCCGGGTAAAATTTTGCTTTGCAAAAGTATTCCTCATCTGATATAATGCATAACGATATGGTACGAGTTACACGTAAAGACGAGAAAGAGGCGAATGAAAACGTTCTTCGCCGTTTTAACCGCCGGCTTTTGCAAAGCGGCGTGATGCAGAAAGCCAGAGCGTCAATGCGCTTTGAAAAACCGATTAGCAAAACAGTACGGCGCAGCAGGGCAATTGTTCGCCGTATGCGCAAGGCGGAAAAGACGCAGAAGTTGCGTTTGGGAGTTCGCTAGCCAATGGCGCTGAAGGCGCGAATTAAAGATGAAATGAAAGCCGCTTTACTTAGCGGCGATCGTTTTGTTGGCGAGACGCTGCGTAATCTGACGGCAGCAATTCTGGATGAAGAGGTTAAGCTAGGCAAGCGCGATGAAGGCTTGAGCGATGAAGAAATCGAAAAAGTCGTTGCTCGCGAAGTCAAAAAACGCAACGAATCGGCTAAAATCTACCGTGATAACAACCGTCCAGATTTGGCCAAACCAGAAGAGCGGGAAATTGAGATTCTGCAGGCATATTTGCCGAAACAGCTAGATGAAACTGAGCTGGCGGCGATTATCGAGGCGAAAATAGCCGAACTTAGCGTAACTGGGCCGCAGGTAATGGGCCAGGTTATTGGCGCAGTTAAAAAGCAAGTTGGCAACGCGGCGGATGGTGCAGCGATTGCTCGTATTGTAAAACAAAAGTTGAATTAACAGAAAGAAGGTATCATGATTGTATTTTTTGGCCCGGCTGGTGCAGGTAAAAGTGTCCAAGGGCAAATGCTGGCAGCGCGTAATGGCTGGCGCTGGTTGAGTGCGGGCCAGCTGCTGCGCGACACGCGCGATCCCGAGCTATTTGCGCAGATGCGGACTGGCGGCTTGGTTGATCCAGAAAAGGTGAATAAACTAATCGGTGAAGCGCTAGGCCGAGCCAAAGATATCGATCGCGTGGTACTAGATGGTTATCCGCGGCAATTAGCACAAGCAAAATGGTTGATTGAGCATCGTCCTGAGCATGGCCGGGATGTTGCGTTGGTGATTGTCTTGGAGGTGCCGCGTGCTGAGTTGCTGCACCGCCTGAAGGTACGCGGCCGTATCGACGATACGCCCGAGGTAATTGATGAGCGCTTACGGATTTATCGGCACGAGATGTATCCAGTTCTTGATTATTTGACAGAGCACGGAGTTAATATCGCGCATTTGGACGGAACAGGTACGGTTGGGCAGGTTCACGATCGGATTATGGAGGAGCTGCAAGCATGCAGGATCGTCTAATTACTGGCGAGAAAACTCCCGAGCAAATTCAGGCTATGCGCGATGGCGGCAAGAAATTAGCGCAGATTTTCCAAGATATTCGCGATTATATTCATGCTGGTATGAGCGAAAAAGATATTGATGCGTTCGTTGATAGCAAGATAAAAGAATATGGCGCTTCGGCTACTTACAAAACAGATGAGGTGAACTTCCCGGGGGTTATTTGTATCAGTACTAACGACGAAATCGTGCATAGTCCGGCGAGCGATTATATCTTTCAAAAGGGCGATGTGGTGAGTTTTGACTTGGTGATTACTTATAAAGATATGAAGACAGATAGCGCTTTCACGATGGTGGTTGACGATAAGCCGAAAGGCGCTGTCAAACACCTGTTAACAACCACCGAGAGAAGTTTGTATGCCGGGATTGATGCAATTAAAGGCGATGTTCGTACTGGCGACGTCGCAGCTGCGATTGAAAAAGTTTTGAAAGACGGCAAATTAGGAATTATCCGCGAATTAGTTGGGCACGGTGTTGGTCTGAAAATGCATATGCCGCCAGATGTGCCGAACTACGGCCGCAAACACACTGGCGTACTGTTGCACCCGGGCGATACGATTGCTATCGAACCGATGGCGACGCTGGGCGGCGAGAAAATTGTTACTGATAAAGATGACGGTTGGACGATTCGTACGCGCGATGGTAGTTTGGCTGCACACTTTGAACACACAGTTTTGATTACCGAAAACGGCGCTGAAATTATTACGCAGTTGTAAATAACTATACGGGTTATGCTATAATATCCCTATATGCAAGAACAATCTCGATATGCAGTTGGTATAGATGTCGGAACTACGATGATTCGGTGCGTGGTCGGGCATGTAGATACGACGACTGGCACGCCGACAATCGTTGGCGTTGGCGAATACCCGAACAGTGGTATGCGCAAAGGTTCGGTCTCGAACTTGAACGGACCGTCCGAGGCGATTGATAAGGCTCTGGGCGATGCTGAGCGAATGAGCGGCTATCAAGTCAATGATGCGACTGTTAGTATAAATGGTTCGCATATTATGAGTACGCGTACTGACGGTATGATTGCCGTTGGTATGGCTGACCACGAAGTTAACGAAGACGATCTTTATCGTATAGAAGATGTGGCAACGACTGGCAAAGTACCAGCTAACCGCAAAATATTGAAAGTCGTACCGTTTAGCTATACGATTGACGGGCAGGGCGGAGTTAAGAACCCGCTAGGCATGACGGGCACGCGCCTCGAGATTAGCGCTAATGTGGTGTCGGCGATGGCGCCGTATGTAGTAAATCTCGAAAAGGCGGTTGAGGGCGCTACTGTGCGGCCGAATGACGTGGTGCCGTCGGTAATGGCAGCAGCTAAGGCTGTACTAGACGATTCTCAGATGGAAAATGGCGTGGCGGTGATCGATCTCGGCGGGGCGACTACTGGCGTAGCAATCTATGAAGAGGGTGATCTGCAGTATATTGGCGTGGTACCGTATGGCGGCATTAATATAACGAACGACTTGGCGATTGGACTGAAAATTGATCCAGAAATAGCTGAAGAAGTAAAGCTAAAACATGCATCGGCCACTAACCGCAACAAATCTAGCAAAGTTTCGATTAAACACGATGGTGAGAGTCTAGAATTTGATATTGCCGATATCGATGAAATTGTTGAGGCGCGGTTAGAAGAGATTTTTGAAGCGGTCAACAAAGAATTGAAGAAAGCTGGTCGTGCCGGACGCCTGCCGAGCGGTGCTGTCCTAACGGGCGGGACGGCTAACATGAAAGGTATCGTTGAATTTGCCAAAGCCCAGCTCGGCGTAGCTGTTCGTAAAGGTAAAGCTAAGGGTTATGGCGGCGTAGTCGATAATGTTGATAAACCTGAATTCGCGGCGGCAATTGGCTTAATGCTGGTTGATATTAATCCTGACGGCTATCATAGTGCTGCGGTTGATTCTAGCAAGTCGGGCAGTAAAGGCGGGCTTTTCCGTTCGCTATTTAACAGGTTTCGGCCATAGGTGATATACTAGAAATAAGATCCAGAGAATAAGGGGTAAGGAGTTGTAATGCCAGAGGTAAAACCGAGCGAAATCCAAACATTCGCAAGCATCAAAGTCGTTGGCGTCGGCGGCGCCGGCGGTTCGGCGGTTAACCGTATGAAAGACGCAGGGCTAAATGGCGTCCAGTTTATAGCTATGAATACAGACGCGCAGGCTTTGCATAATTCAAAAGCCGATGTCAAAATCCACCTGGGCCATAATACCACGAATGGTTTGGGAGCTGGGGCCGATCCAGCCGTTGGTGAAGCAGCAGCCCGCGAGTCGATTGATGAAATTCGCGAATCGCTAGAGGGAGCTGATATGGTGTTTGTGACGATTGGTGCTGGCGGTGGAACTGGCTCGGGAGCGGGTCATGTGGTAGCTGAAGTAGCGCGCGATCTCGGTATTTTGACTGTTGGTGTGGCTACCAAGCCGTTTAGTTTCGAAGGTGAAAAGCGCCGGGCTAATGCTGAGTGGGCGATTGCTCAACTGGGTCGGCAAGTCGATACGCTAATTTCTATCCCGAATGATCGGCTGCTGCAGACTATTGACCGGCGGACGCCGTTGCTTGAGACTTTCAAGATTGCCGATGATGTACTGCGCCAAGGTGTGCAGGGTATTTCAGAGCTGATAACTGAGCATGGTTTGATTAATCTCGACTTCGCCGATGTCAAAGCAATCATGAGCAATGCCGGCTCAGCGCTGATGGGTATCGGCCGGGCTAGTGGTGAAGGCCGGGCAGCACAGGCAGCACAGCAAGCAATTGAATCGCCGCTGATTGAAGTATCGATTGATGGTGCTAAGGGTGTACTCTTTAACGTTACTGGCGGTTACGATATGAGTATGGCGGAAATTCAAGAAGCTGCTGAGATCATTACGAGTGCTGTTAGCCCAGATGCTAATATTATATTCGGCGCCACCTTGAAGCCAGAATTAGAAGACGAGTTAATTATCACCGTGATCGCGACCGGCTTTGATAATGCATACTACCAGCAGCAGGCAGAGGAATTGACGGCGCCAGTAGAACAAGCGTCGGCTGTTCAAGCGCAATCAATTAGTGAAGCTGTCGATGACATCGATATGGACTTATCGCATCAGTCGGCAGCAGCACAATTTGCTAGCGAGGATACGGCAGATATATGGGGTGGTTCGGTTGAAGAGGATGACGAAGATGATACGCCAGCCTTTTTGCGGCGTCGCCGAAAAAATAAGCATAACGACGAGGACTAAATGAAAGGGATTAAAATCGGCAACAGTCGCGTACTAGAGTCGAGAGAATCGGCTGACGGTATTACGATTCGCCGCCGCCGAGAAACCCCCGATGGCAAGCGTTTTACGACGTATGAGCGAATCGAACGTCCGAACTTGGCAGTTATTAAATCTAGCGGTGCCCGCGAATTGTTTGAGCGGGCCAAGTTAGCCAATTCTATCCGTCGTTCAGTTGGTAAGTTCTTCAAATCGGAAGTTGAACTGGAGGAAATAATTGATGCCGTGGAAGATCGCGCGCATAGCTTGGGCGAGAGCGAAATTGAATCTCGTTTGATTGGCGAGTTTGTACTTGACGAGCTAGCAAAACGTAACGAAGTCGCATATGTGCGCTTTGCCAGCGTATTTCAAAAGTTCAAGACGTTGGATGATTTCGTCAAAATATTAGAGCAGCGCCGCCAGAAAGGGCAGGAATAATGCGAGTAGTTGTGGTGTATCGGACGGAAAGCGATTACGCGCGCCGAGTTATAGATTTTTTACATGACTTTAATCGGCAGACAGGGCATACGATTGAGGAAATTGACCCAGATTCGGCCGAGGGCAGTAATTTTTGCCGGACGTACGATATCGTTGAGTATCCGACGATTATCGCGCTAAGCGCTGATAGCCAGATGCAAAATATGTGGCGCGGGCTGCCTCTGCCAACGATTAGCGAGGTAAGTTTTTATGTTTGAGAAGTTGCGCAAGCGGCTGCCAGGCAAAGAGTCAAAGCGCCAGCAATTGGCGGCGCTATTGATGCTGGTTGGTAGCGGCTTGGGCTTGTTGGCTTCGTTCGTATTATCAATTGAATCGCTGACGCTTGCCAGAAATTCGCATGCTGTGCTGAACTGCGACTTGAACGCGGCGATGAGTTGTTCGACGGTGGCGAACCATTGGTCGGCGGCGCCGCTTGGCTTTCCTAATAGTTTTATTGGTATGATGACGCTGCCGGTGATGGTGACAATTGCGGTGGCGCTGCTGGCGGGCGCGAAATTTCCGAAATGGTTTATGCAGGCAGCGCAGCTTGGTGCAGTGGCTGGACTGCTGTTTGCTGGTTGGATGTTTTATATGAGTTATGTTGAGATTGGCGCGTTGTGCCCGTGGTGTTTGACGCTGGACGCGGGTATGCTGCTAATTTTTTACGGACTAACCAGACATAATGTTTTGAACAAAATTATTGAACACCGCGGGTTGCGCCGGTTTGTTGATCAGGGCTACGATACGTTAGTGCTAGCCTCGGTGGCGGCGCTGGTGATTATGGCGATTTTGGCTAAGTTTGGTAGTCAAATTATCTAGTTCAAGTCATTGAGCCTGTATATTGCTTATGCTAAAATAGTAATGTGAACTGCTTTCGCTTTATGCGGCGAGCGAGGTTATGTAAAAGTGGAGAGTGATAGCGAGCAATTTGGGTTGAGAATACGACGCAAACGGATGGTTTTAGTATATATTGCGGTTGGTTTTTTGGTGCTAGTTGTCGGTGTAGTTGTTATGGCGCGATGGCTAGCTCGTTCGACTGAGGCGCTAATGCCGGCGGTGCCCTCGGGGCGTGTAAAAGTTGAACAAGCGAATTATCGATTGTATCAGTCGTCAAGTACACTAGCGCCTGGCACTCCGTTGGCGGCTGGCAATACAGCAGCAAGACTACCGCAGGCTGGCGCTAGCTTTCGTGTGCGAGTTGGTATGGAGAATAAAGAGAGGTTCATGTCTGCTAAGCAATCATCTGCTGGTTTTTATCATAGCTGTGCTATCGTTTTGAATGATAAAGCGTACTGTTGGGGCAGTAATAATAATGGTCAGCTAGGTAACGGCTCGACTACTAGCTCTAGAGTTCCTGTCGCAGTAAATATGTCTGGAGTATTAGCTGGGAAGACGATTAAACAGATCTCAGTGGGAGGTGATCACAGTTGCGTTATAGCTTCCGACGATAAGCTGTATTGCTGGGGATTTAACAGTAATGGTGAACTTGGTAACAACTCTAGTGTTAGTTCTAGTGTTCCTGTTGCGGTTAATACTGACGGTGTTCTTGCTGGTAAGGTTATTAAACAAATGTCGGCAGGGTTTTCAAATACTTGTGCTGTAGATTCTGGCTATGGTATATACTGCTGGGGCTATAACAGTAATGGTCAGCTAGGCAATAACTCAACAAATAATTCTCGAGTTCCTACCTATGTCTACGTTCCCAAAGAAAACACCACCATTGCCGCTAACGCCGTGAAGCTCCGTACTCAGTACGCTAAAAAGACTGCGGCGACGTGCCAGGCGGTGGCAGCGGGTTGGCGGGATGTGACCAATAACTCGGCTTTGGCGTACTCGGCAGCTGGTCCGAACAATGGGACAGCGATTGCGGCGATGGCTAATAATCCAGGTTTGCCGCCAACTAGTGTTGGTCACAGCTATCAATCAATAGTCCGCCCAGGTAGCGATACGCAACTGACTTTCACGAACAATCGTGATATTAATTCTGGTGAGACGGGCCTGTGGGATTTAGCATTGACTGATAATGGCTTGGAACGTAATACGAATTATTGTGTTCGCTTGGCGGCTGATACGACGGCGGCGCCAGGGACGAGTATTGATACTTATTCGCATTATCCGGAGTTTAAGACTGCTGACGGTTCGCTGGATATTCGATTTGCAGACGCTACTAATGCCACATTAACTAACCCGACGACTGTATTTTCAGTAGCAATGACCAGTAAAACGGCGAGTACTAAGACTGCGAAGTTGTCTAATAATTCTTCACAGCAGCTTGAGGTGGCAAATAGCTTATCGACGACAGGTTGGAGTGTTTCATTGGCGGCAACTGGCGGTTCGACAGCTAAATGGACGCAGGCTGGCGGTACGGCAAACTATGACTTTAATAATAGTAACGCCAATCGAGGACAGTTGTCGGTTGATTTATCGTCAAGCGTGTTTACGGCGTCTGGTTCGACGCCACTAGGACAGGCCTGTACGACGGCTGGCTTATCGTATGGTGCGGGCGGCGCGTTTGTAGCTGGCACGGCGTCGGCTAACGCGATTACGCTGGCGACCGCCTCAAGCAGCAGTGGTTTGACCTGCCTGTTTAAATTGCAGGATATTTCCTTGAAACAGACGATTCCTGCATATCAGAAACCAGGCACGTATACGCTGCCAGTAACTGTAACGGTGGTAGCGCAATGATAGGGATGAATAATAAGACGAGGATTGTTGCGGCAAATGCTGTATTTATAACAACAATAGTTGGGGTAATTTTTAACAGTGAGGTTACCCAGGCAATGACCTCGGCAGACTCGACGTTTTCACAGGTGATTCGCGAATTGGATTGCTCGCATACAACTTACAGCAAGGCAGTGGGTCAAGTGAATGATGCGGAGTGCGACGTCTTTGCGCCGAAATACGATCATTCGGTAATAAAGGATAATGGTTATCCGGTGATTTACGGCGTATATGATGCGGTACACACGGTTATTAATCCGATGACTGGAGTTCATCGGTTGGCAATTGAGCTGGCTGGCCGGACGTTTGTTTTGGGTGTTGATCCGGAATTGACGGTTAATGGCAATGCTTGGATACTTGATTTGTCTAAATGGTCAAAGATGCATCCTGGCGATACGACACTCGTACTTGAACATGGTAAGACTTATTTTGGTGATATCACTTCCTCGACGCAGGCCTATGGATCAGCTCTGCATATTAACCATGCGACACTTTTTACAATTACTATTCCGCCGAGAATCTTGCCGCCGACGCCGCCAGTAATTCCACCAGCACCGGCAGTTCCGGCTGTCTCGCTAGTCGCTACAGATGTAAAACCTGGTAAAGATTTGGCTAATACTGGCGCAAACATGTGGTTTATGGTGATGGCGGCGCTGGGAATGATTATTATCGCGTTCATACTGCTGATACGTAACAGACGAGGAGGCAGTCATGAACCATAGGAAATTAGCGGATGTTCGGAGGTGCGAAGGAGGGTAGATAGTAGCACTGTAATGGACAACGAAGTAACGAAAATAACGTAAAAGAAAGGATACGATATGAAAAAACTAATAGCAAACGTAGTTTTGGCGGTCGGTGTAGCTGGAGTAGTCGGTTTGGCGGGTACAGCGGTGTACGCGGCGACTACAGCGACGTCAGAATTGAGCCAGACGATTAATGCTGGCGTGCTCAGTACCGACATTCGTGATACTGGCGATAGCGTAGTGACAAATCCAACATTTGCCATGAATGCGACTACGGCGTCGACTTCTGCCCAGACGACGACTGGTACATTTGGCGCTAATGACAAGCGCATCGCTGTCGATAACCCTGGCGGTGCTAATAATGGCTGGACGCTAACATTGAATGCCACAACTCCTGGTACGGGAAAGTGGACGAGCGGTAGCAATACATATCAGTACAACGGTAATGCTATGACTGGCCAGTTGACGGTTAATCCGGCCGCCGGAACGCTGACATCAATGATTGGTGCTTCGACGGGTATCACGCTGGGTTCGCAAGCAGCATTTTCCGGCACTTCTCCAGTGACGTTGATTAGCGCGGCGGCTGGTTCCGACGATGTTTGGCGCGGTTATGTGACGGGTGTCGGCTTGAGCCAGGCTATTCCAGCTGGCCAAGCAGCAGGTACCTATACTTTGCCGATGACTCAAACTGTGGCCGCTATTTAAGGTCTGGCGCAGTTATATTTAGTGAAAATCGGGCGTTCTTTTGGGCGCCTGATTTTCATTTATGCGGATTATTTATTTTTGGGAGGATCGGCGGGTGTCGGTATAGCCATGAGCGTCTTGGCTTGGTATAATAAATCATATGATTTTAATGAGGAGAATACGGGGTATAGTTTCATGCTGGCGCAGGCTAGCGGTGATGGTGGTCGCGGCAGGTGTTTTATGGCCGTCGTCGGCTTTAGCGGCAGGAATTGGTAGCCGTCCGGCGAATCCTGATTCGAACAACCCGCGGACGCAGTCGATTTTTATTTATCAATTGAATCGCGACGCTAGTAAATCCGATCAGCTAACGATAACTAACGGCTTGGCCGAGCAGGTGAATATCGAGGTGTATGCCGTCGATGGCACGGTTACGGCGACTGGCGATATGACATGCAAGCAGCAGGTTGAGGAAAAGAAAGATGCTGGCAATTGGGTGAGGCTAGCCAAAAGCGAGGTGGCATTGGCACCTGGCGCATCGACGAACGTTGATTTCGCAGTTACCGTGCCTAATAAGGCTGACGTCGGCGAGCATAACGCCTGTTTGGTGATCCAGCGCAAAGCCGATCCAGCCGCTGCTAAGAAAGGTGGCATCCAGCTGCAAACCCGCCAAGCAGTGCGTATGGCGATTACTATCCCTGGTAATATTCACCGCGATGTGACAATTGATAAATTCGCCGTCGATAATAACGGCAAGCAGTTATATAACATTGCTATTAAAAATTCTGGCAACGTTTCGGCTGACGTTGACGTCAAACTAGTAGTTAAAGATATGTTGGGTAACGTTGTTTATCAAAATGGCGGCGAGTATGCGGCAATTGCCGAGCAAGTCCGCCAGTTCCGCTACGAGAGTAATTTACAGCCGTTCTGGGGCGGCAAGTACCGCGCCGAACTTTCGATTGCATATAATAAAAAGGCTGGCGAATGGGGTGTCAGTAAAAAATCGGATGATTTAACGACGAAAACAGTTGAGCCAATAGAATTATTTTTCTGGCCAACGCCTGGTGCTTGGGCGATTATCGCTGGAGTGACTGCTGTAGTTATTGCGATGGTATGGCGGGTGATTGTCTTAGTGAAAAAGCGCCGGAAGCGATAATTTACTAGCTGAGATTGATATGCCATAATGGGGGTATGAAGAAAAATTTTCTTGTTAGAGCGTTCTTTGGCGTTACCATTGCGGCGTTCGGCGGGGTTCTGTTACTAAAGAATCTCGAGATTATCAAGTTTGATAACTGGCACGTATTTTGGGGAACGGTTTGGGCGGCTGGTCTGATTTTGGCGGGGCTAACCACGATACTCAGCTCCCGGAAGATGCTAACGCGAGCGTGGGGTTTGCTATTGATGGCTACTGGTGTGTCGATTGGTCTGAACGCGTATGGCATAATTGATGTTAGTATTTGGAAGCTGTTTTGGCCTGTGGTGTTGATCGCTGTTGGTCTGATTGTGGTGTTTAGTATTGGATCTGAAAATCGCAAGAAATATGAAAAATCAGCCAGTGACAGTAGCGATAATGAAAAAGTTGCGATTTTTTATGGTGAAGAGTCGCGCGTGAAGGGCGATTATGCTGGCGGTTCAGCAACGGCGATATTCGGCGGCGTAGATTTGGATTTGCGCCAGTCGAAAATTAAGGACGGTGCGGTCATTGATATCTTTACGCTTTGTGGTGGCGTTAGCATAAGCTTGCCAGACGATGTGATTGTCAAAAACGAAGTTCGCGGCATTTTGGGCGGCAGCGAGGATAAAACAGTATCCAAATCTTCCGCTAAAAAGACAATCTATCTGCGCGGCGAGTGCGTTTTGGGCGGTTTGGAAGTAAAATGATTTAGTTTGGATTGGCTCGAGATAACGCTATATCTAGTGTGCTTACGCTAGATATAGCGTATTTTAATTTTATGTAGTAGAATGTGAGTAGGGCGTTTTCGCGTGTGCTGGCTGTTGTGGCGGCGCGGCGAAGTGAGCGGCTATCAACCGCGAAGCCTGCGGGAAGAAATTGGTTTCGTATTTCTCATTGTGCACAAGTGGTGAAAATCGACCAAGATTAGACCCTGCCGCGAATGCTGCGACAAAGCGATAATCAAGTGCTGAGAGAGTTGACGCGCTGCCGTGTTTCTCGTGATAAACGAGCGGAACGTAAAGTAGTCTAGAGTCACTTCTTTTGGAATCGAGATGGTACCGTCCGTCGACAACCTTTCGCGGATTCTCGAGATCAAGAGGGGTGATTTTTGTTTGAGGAGAAATATGACAAAAATAAAATATTATCCACCAACATATGAAAGCGAGAGCTTTAATTGTGCGCACTGTAGAGTATATTCAAGCCAATACTGGTGCTATCTCCGTACTGTAAGAATGCCACATGTGGGACATATTATCCAGGATCGGACACTACCTGATCATTTCGCAGCATCACTATGTGGATATTGTAGAGGATGGTCCATTTGGATTGAGGAAATTTTGGTATATCCGGCGCAGGTTGCCGTGGAGAATCCGAACGAAGATATGCCAGAGGATGTGAAAAAGCTATACATGGAATCGGCCCAAGTTTTGTCTACCTCTCCGCGTGCGGCTGCAGCGCTGCTCAGGCTGGGACTGCAGATGCTTCTTGGTGTTGTGGGCGGTGATGGCAATAATATAAATGATGATATAGGAAAAATAGTTAAATTGGGTGTTGAGCCTGAAACTCAAAAAGCCTTGGACCTTCTTAGGGTGTTTGGTAATAATGGAGCTCACCCTGGAGAGATCAAACTTGATGAAGATCCTGGCCTGGTGATTAAAATGTATGAGCTGATGAACTACATCACTGATAGGCTCATCACTCAAAAGGATCAGATAAATGAATTATTTGAAGGTTTGCCAGAGGGAATTAAAGCGCAAATCGAATTACGAGATAATAAGAAAAAGGAGGAGAAGTCATGAAATTCAAACACGGAACACGCCGCCGCGCGGCAGAATACGAAAAAGATTGGGTGCAGCGCTGGAAGGACGATCAGACGTTTGAAAAGTCAGTGGCGCAGCGGCCGGCAGATAATGCCTACGTCTTTTATGACGGGCCGCCGTTTATTACTGGCGTGCCGCATCACGGTACGCTGCTGAGCTCAATCGTTAAGGATGCGGTGCCGCGCTACTGGACGATGAAAGGCAA
>JBHRNN010000012.1:0-26444 GCA_042642485.1 Saccharimonas sp. (SeqCode) | reverse complement strand
ATTTCTTGATGCGCCACGTTCATATCGCCGCAGTATAGCACTGGCTTGACTAGCTCCAATTCCTCCAGATAGGCCAGCACTGCCGGATCCCACTGCTCATGACGTAATTTCAGCCGGCTCAAATCCCCTTTCGAATTTGGCGTGTAGCAGGTCACCACCCAAAAATCGTCGAACTCGGCAGTGATGATACGCCCCTCGTCCGCCGGATTGCCATACTGATCGCCGGTCAGATTGAACCGCTCAATGATATCCGGCGGCAATCCGTCGCGCCAGTGCAGCGGCCGGATTTTCGACAAAATCGCCGTGCCGGAATAGCCTTTTTTGGCAGCTGAATAGAAATGCCCGTGATACTCTGGCAGATCAATTTCCACCTGGTCGCGGGCGGCCTTGGTTTCTTGCAGGCATAAGATATCCGGATCGTAGGTTTGCAGGAAGCGGGCAAACTCACCCTTATTGATGACGGCGCGGATGCCATTGACGTTCCAGGAGAATAGCTTCATATAGTTATTATAACGTAAAATTGTCGCTGTGCTATTGACAAAACTGCCTGGTTTTGGGTATATGTCTAAGTAGGGCTTGATAGGCCCTCGCTCTCGTCAAAAAATCTCGGGGCGGACTGTGGTGCTATGTGTGCAGCTCATGGCGCAATTGTCTGCTCCGGGATGCGCATGCCCGGGCAGAGGAAGACGGAGATGATTTCTCTCATTGTTGGTACTATGGCTGTTGTTGCCATAATTGTTGGCTTGATTGCGGCCATTGAGATGATTCTGGTTATTGTTTGCTTGTTTACGGGCAAAGATATGACGTTTATCATCTCCCCTAGGTCGTGGCAGGTGCCGCGGCCGCCTGGCGCCGACGACCTCTATAAAGGAATCTATGAATCCTTTATAGAGAAAGGAAAAGACGGCAGAGACTGAGAGTACACTGCGGTGCTAGCGGCGAGATATTTTGTCTCATTGCTAGCACCGCTCACTTATTTTGTGAAGTGTTAACTCTGGAAAGATGCAGCCAGTCGGCGGATGTGCTAATATTTATAGGTATGAAGGTCCTGATAGTAAGCGAAGTATATCGGCCTGGTGTCGGCGGTGTACAGACGGCGCTGGATACGCTTATTACTGGCTTGAAGGCAGCTGGCGACGAGGTGACGGTGTTAACTGGCTCGCCGGACGGTTTATTTAGCCATTTCACAGAGGTAGATGAAATAAACGGCGCGAAAGTATTACGGTTGCCAGCGGTAAAATGGATTGCTAATCGCGACAACAACCGGGTGGCATTCTTGCCGAAAAGGTTCGTGCGGCGGTACTTTCGACAGAACCAGCCCGATATTATTCATCTGATGACGCCGATTTCGTGGCTGCACCAGGCGGTCATTCGCCAGGCTAGGCGGCGGCAAATTCCGATCGTCACGACTAATCACACCATGGCGCTGAATCTCGTGATGAATGCCAAAAACAAAACTATTGCCCGCTGGTTTGTCCGATTAGTCGAAGGTAAAATGTGCAAGCTAGTCAATCAAACCGCCTATATGACAGCGCCGACGCGCGCGGCATTATCGACTACGCCAGCGATTCATATACCAACGAAAGCAGTTTCTAACGGTGTCAATGCGGTATTCTATGCACCGGGTAAGGCTGACGAGAAGCTCTTGCAGCGTTTTGCGATTGATGCGTTGCGGCCAGTGGTGGTCTATGTTGGGCGGCTTGATGGCGAGAAGCGGATTGACTTACTGATTGCCGCGATGGAACGCTTGAAAACTGATGCGCAGTTGGTGATTATTGGTAAAGGTTTAATAGAAAAGCAACTGCGAAGTCAAGCAGCCAGTCTGGGTGATCGCTGTATTTTTACCGGTTTTGTTAGCGACGAGGAAAAGCGTGCTTTATTGCGGCGAGCAGATATACTCGCGATGGCTAGTCCTGCCGAGCTGCAATGTATTGCGGCGCTAGAAGCGCTGGCTTGCGGTACGCCAGTGGTGGTGTCTGATCAGGTTGCTCTGCCCGAGCTATTGGACGGCGGCAAGAATGGAGTCAGCTTCCATTATCCAGACGTCAACGATCTAGCGCGTAAAATCGATGAACTGCTGAATGATGAGCCGCGCCGGCGCCAGATGAGCCGGGCTGCTCGCCAGTGGATTATTGACAACCATACCTATGAACGCACCGTTGATCAATACCGCGAACTGTATGCTCGTCTTTTAACTAGCAAGTATTAATTTGTCGAGTTTTTCAGAATGATAACTCTATAAATAAATGCAAGAGATTATTTACATCGCGAATATTTGGTTATAGCTTGTTGGTAGAGTTTTACGAAAGCAGTAGCAGTGGCTTCGGGAGATAGCTCTTTGAATACGCTTTTGGTGCCAGCAGACAGTTTCTTGCGGTAAGTGGAACTGGCTAATTTTTTCATACCTTGCGCCAAACTCTCTTCATCTGGTTGTACCAATAAGCTATTTGTGCCGTTATGGAGCCCAACGTCCAATCGATCGTCGCAATATAGAACCGGCAATCCCATCACTAACGATTCAGGAATAACGATTGGCTGGTTATCAAAACGGTAAGATGCTAGTACGAAAACATCGGAATCTCGAAGCAATTGAACAATTTGTTTGCGATCGCCAACATGCCCGGCAAAAGTAATATTGGGCGTATCAGCAGCCAGGCGAATGAGATTCTTACGTTCTGCACCATCGCCAACAACCAGCAGTTCGCTGTTCGGTATGGCAGCACGCTGGAAGGCTTTGATGACGCAATCTAGGTGTTTTTCCTTGACTAGGCGGCTAATGCTGATGAAGCGCACGGTCTTGTTTCTGCGCTGCCGCTGCGCGACACGAGCGTATTCCTCAAAGATACGGTTATAGCCAGTAGGTATAATGGCGCTGAGCGATACTTCCCCGCTAGCGGCCGCGTGAATGTAATTGGTCATATAGTGCGACGGTGTGGTTGACGCATCGACAGCATTAGCAATAATAGCCTGAGTACGCCAGTCGAAGCGGCCAATATGGCTTTCGTCGGCTAGCAGCGCAGTAGATTTAGATTTGGCGTGTTTTTGCGGTCGCCGCTTATGGATTGCTGCTACATTTAGTGCGTATAATCTAAAGCCAATGCTAGCGAAAAATGTCGGTATCGGTACTGTGTGCGATCCGGCGATATTGGTATGAAAAGTGTGAATGTGCGGGATATGTTGCTGGCGAGCGATTTTGGCGGCTAGCAGTAAGGCTCCAGTGTCTGTTTGGCTGTGAACAAGATTGAAGTGATGCTGCTGGCTGATAACTTTTGCTGTGTGATTGGTTGCGTATAGTATCCGCGTATGTATTGGCAAGCCTGGCAAGCGGAAAGAATTGACGGGAATAGTTTTTGCTTGTCTTGGTACCTCTAGGTTGTCGTACGGTGCTAGAAGTGTAACCTTATGACTCAGACGTGTTAATTCCTCGATTTGTGTTTGGACAGACCGACTGACGCCGCTTGATGACGGAAACTTGTCGTCAATAATTAGCGCTATAGAAAGAGACTTCATGTATGTATTATAGCAAGAGACTATAAAGTAGTATAATTATTACTATGCCTGAAATTCCAACATTGCGACAAATTTACGAAAAACTCGGCTGCCAAGAAAAGACGGCTGGCGGAGTTTGCTGGTTTGAGTGTAATACTAGCGCTGATAAAGCGGTAATACTTTTTCACGGCGTGACTGGCGGCAAGATCGATATGGTGCCGCTAGCCGAGCGGTACGTTAATTTTGGCTATGCGGTGTACGCGATAGATTTACCAGGGCATGGCGGGTCGGTGCAACCGCCGCTGAACACTTACGATGATTTAGCTGATTGGCTTGCGGAAGACTTGGTGCGGCTCGGACGGACGCCGGATTTGATTGTCAGCAACTCGTATTCTTCATCGATAGTTTATCATGCGCTGCGTACCGAAAAAATCCCGAAAAATACCAAAGTCATTATGGCTTGCCCGACGCCAGATCAATCGCGGTTAGCTGATACCTTGCAGGTGCTTTCTAGCTATTTGCCCGAAAAGATTACCTGGGAAGCTTACAACTGTATGCTTGGACAGAAGATTCGGATGGCATGCGTTCTGAAGACCAAGCGCCAGCATGCCTGGCAATGGCTTGGCGAGTCTGAAAAATACAAAAAGTCCACTACGACGCTTAAAAAATCTAATGCATTGACGACGCTGCTATATCAGAAAAATCCTTATATTGAGGGCGTACCTAGCGATTATGATGTAACTATTATAATTGGCGGCGAAGACAATATTATTACTCCAAAAACGCAGGGTATTATGAAGGATTTGCTGCCGACAGCGAAGTTTATAATTGATCCGGCTGCCGGCCATATCTTGCAGTTTGAAGCGGTAGACTCATATCCTGACGTTTAGCGTAGTTAGCGCGCCATGGTATAATAGGAATTAGTTATGAGAATCGCTTTTTTTATTGACGATTACCTGCCATCGGTGCATGGCGTGGCAACATCGACTTTGAATTATAAGCAGGCTTTGGAGTCGCTTGGGCATGAGGTTTTTGTGGTAGCGCCAAAATGCGAAGGCTACGAAGACCACGACGATCACGTCATTCGCTTGCCGTCAGCCAAGAATTATGTTTTTGATAAGCGTGAAATGGCGGTTATTTACCCTGGCCTAGCCAGGAAGCTTGATGAATACCAGTTCGATATCGTGCATAGCCAAATGCAATTTTATATGGGCGTACTGGCGCATAGCGTTGCTAAGCGGCAGAATATACCGCATGTGACGACCATTCACACGCTTTATGTTGAATTAGTTAATGATTATCCGTTTATGGTGACTTCCGGCTTGATTGCGGCGACAGCGGCGTTTCCAGTAGTGCTGCGAACAAGACCGATTTTGCCGAAAGCCTCGCGCGAGCAGCTGCGTTCAATGAGCAAAAGTACTATCAAAGACATCATGTCGCGCCAGGGCTGGCGGCTGATGGCGGCGTTTGCTAATAAGTGCGATGCTTGTATTGCGCCGTCGAAACACCTCGAGCGGATGCTGATCGAAGATGGCGGCTTGACGGTGCCATGCTACGTTTTCCCGAACGGTATCGACACCAAACGCTATAAGAAAGCGTCGGCGGCTGATTCGCCGATTGAAAAGCGTCCGGGTGAAAAGTTTATCATTTCGGTGGCGCGGCTAAGCCCAGAGAAGCGCCAGCGGACTTTGATTGAGGCTATGCCGCATATCCGCGATAAAAAAGTCAAGCTGGTCTTGGTTGGCGGCGGCCCGTATGAAGAGGAGCTTAGGCAGCGCGTTGAGGAGTTGGGCGTCGGCGATCGAGTAATTTTCGCTGGTATGCGTTCGGGCGACGAGGTAGCGGCGATGCTCAAGCAAGCTGATGTGTTCTCGCTGGCGTCGTATCATTTTGACAACCAGCCAATGACTTTCTTGGAGGCGGCGGCTAGCGGTTTGCCGATTGTTTACTGCGACGAACGAATGACCGAGGCTTTGACTGAGCGCAACGCTGTCTTGACTGAAGGTATTGAGGGCGAAGATTTCGCAAAAGTATTTAATGATTTGTTCGCGCACCCAGAGAAAATCGAGGAGTTGTCGCGCGGCGCGTTGAGCGTTGCCAAGAAGTTTGATTCGACGGCGATGGCTAAAAAGATGGTTGAGCTGTATGAAAGTTTGATTTCGTCACATCAAGTACTTGAAGAAGAATAGTGGCGATTCAGGGCGCGAGACTCGGTGTATTCGGCGCAGCTAAAATTTGCGCAAAATGCGGCTGTGTTCGCGTTCTAGATCGCGCTGTTTGATAGTTTGGCGTTTGTCGTAGCGTTTTTTGCCCTTGCCTAGAGCAATGACTAATTTGATGTAGCGTCCGCTGGTAAGCAGTTTGGTTGGAATGATAGTAAAGCCTTCTTTTTTGCGAGCAGCTAATTGGTCGATTTGGCGGCGGCTGGCTAGCAATTTGCGTGCACTGGTGTCGACAGTTCGCGCATTTGGTTGGCCGCGCTCGTTCTGCCGCAGCGAAAAACTGGCGTTGTTAAGCCACAGCTCGCCGCCGCGAATAGTGACGTAAGCGCCTTTGAGCTGGACGTGGCCTTCCCTGGCTGCTCGCACTTCGAGTCCGGTTAAACTTAGGCCTGCTACGATTTCATCGTCAAGCTCATAATCAAACCGCGCTCGACGGTTAACAATCGTTTGCATAGCTAGCTTTTTTGTCTTAGCGCTAGATTTCTTAGACATATGTTAATTATAACAGGTTTAAGTAATACTTGGCGGCTCTGGGTCGGCGTTATCGTCGGTGTCCTCTGGTTTGTGTGTTAGCTGTTGCCAGGCGATCTCTGCCATACTAGCGGCTTGACGGTCGAGATGGGCTGGGCGTCTAGAGAGGCCGATAATTCTTTCAAGCTCAGCGAGAACATTTGGTGTATTGAGAACTTCGATTGTTTCAGGGTTAAAAACGGCTAGTGTTAGTATACATACTCCCAATTCCTTCGTACTGTTATCCCTAGGTTTATCGTCTGGTCGCTTATACGCCTTGTCTAATAATTCGACGATCTTTTCGGCAATTTCTTTATAATTTTGCGGATCATCGCCTTCCTTACACTTAAATTTTTTCGCAATAGCATCATTGACTAGTTCGCTAACCTCCTGGCGGATTTCAGACGGCATATCGGGAATTTCTATAATTTGCGCGTCTTGATCATCGCTTCTACTGCTGCGTATAGATGAGAACTCAACGACTTTTGCACCCATTGCACCCAGCGGCTTCGGGGGTCTTTCACGCTTAGAGAAAAGATCTATGATTTTTGCGCCTTGCTCTGGAGGTTTGTCCATACTTATATTATACAACATTTATGATTAAAATACAATAGTGCCCGGGGTTGCTCTCTGTTACAATAGAATGAATGATAGCTGATGTTCACATTACTGACAAAAGTTTTGGCGACAAGCAGTTGATGAGCGACGTTAAATTCAGCATCAACGACGGCGAGAAAGTCGGGCTGGTTGGCCGCAACGGCGTTGGCAAATCGACGCTATTTGGCATGTTGGCGGGAGCGGATAGCGACTATAGAGGGTCGGTTGTTTTTCGGCGCGGCAGCACGATTGTAGCGACGGCGCAGGAACACCATAGTTTGGGTGATATTACAGTGCTGGAATATATCCTGCGCGGGCTGCCGGAATATGCGCGGCTGCGGCACATTTTGACGACTTATCCAGCGGCGATGGGTAGCGATATGCGCAAGATCGAGGAGTACAGCCAGGCGTTGGAACGCTTTGGACAGAAGGATTTTTATCGCGTTGAAGAACTGGTGGCTGAGGAGTTGAAAAATTTCCAGATGGAAGGTTTTGGCGAGCGCCAATTAGCGGCTTTGAGCGGCGGGCAGAAACGCTTGGTCGAAGTTGTGAAAATCATGCATGCGCAAGCGGACCTAGCATTGATTGACGAGCCGACTAATCATATGGATTATATTGCCAAGAAGCAGTTTATCGATTGGATGAAAAGCGCCCGCCAAGCGATGTTGATCATCACCCATGACCGCGATGTGCTGGCAGAGGTTGATCGAATTGTTGAGCTGCGCGATGGCGCATCAGTGAGTTATCGCGGCAATTATGATGATTATTTGCGCCAAAATGCCTCAGCAACAGGCAATGCCATGCAGGATTATGAGCAAACCGAACGGCGGATTGCTAATTTGCGCGACAAAGTTCTGCAATTTCGTCGCCTAAAGGAGAAAGCCTGCGATCCTGGCACGATTGCGCAATTCAAGCGGCGCGAGAACCAAGCGGCGGCCGAGCTAGAGAAACTGGAGAAAATCGACAAACCGACTTTTTGGATTGACAGAGAGAATGTGGCGCAATTGGATTATAAAGTAGCTGATCGCTATCAAAAATTCAAAGCTCGCAACATTCGTTTGAATATGCGAGACGGCGCTATGCGTTCGCAGCGCAAGCTTGTCGAAGCTCGCGATTTGGCGCTAGGTTTCGATGAGCGGATTTTGTTTGAAGGTGTTAATATCGATTTGCGCGAAGGCGAAGCTATTGAACTGCGCGGCCGCAATGGTGCTGGCAAGACGACGTTGATTCGAGCGTTGATGGCAAACGCGTCTTCTAGCGCCGCTTCCTCTGGCCGGCTTCGTAAAACGGCTCAAGTCACGCCCCAGCTAGCTCAGGCTTTGATTGAGGATACTGTTCAATCTGCCCCAATCGTTTACGCTGGCTCTCTCTATCTCGATCCGCAAATTCGCGTTGGCATTTACGAGCAAGAGATAGCGGCGACTTATCTGAACTTGCCGCTGGCGCGAGCGATTGAGCAGATGTATCTCGATCGCGGGCTGAAAATTAATGATACCAAAATTCGCCAGCTGATGGGCGATTACCTTTTTGTTGAGAGCGACGGCGCGGTGCCTTTGGCTAGATTGAGCGGCGGGCAAAAAGCTCGGTTTCAGCTCATTAGCATGCTAGCAAATGAGCCGCAATTGCTCATTCTAGACGAGCCGACCAATCACCTGGATTTGCCCTCAATTGAGGAGCTGGAAGCGGCGCTCGAGCGCTACGCTGGCGCAATTTTGTATGTTAGCCACGACGATTATTTTCGGCGCAAAATTGGCGGATCGGTTGTTCAGATTGGCAGCTAGCAGACTGCTTTTTCTGAAAGCGCCTTTGGTTTGGCGCGGCATATATTAGGACTAGAGTGTATCTTGCGTATTTTGTGCGAGACTAATCTGAATAATCGCCGCCCGTAACATTGAAGTACTCTTCGAGAGTTTTAATCTCGCGCTTTTTCATGTCTTGAGCAGTTTCGCGGCCAACGTAACGCCAGTGCCAAGACTCGACGACATAGCCGGTGATATTTTTGGCGTTGTCAGGATAGCGCTGGATGAAACCGTACTCGGCGGCGTGCTCGGCCAGCCACTTGTATGTTGGCGTAGTGGCGAAGCACTGCAGGACGCAATTATCCGCCTTGAGGTCGACAGCTAAGCCAGTTTGATGCTCGCTGCAACCTGGCCGAGCGCTAGCGGAATCGGCTTCTTTTTGGTTGCTGTGTTTGACCCAATAGTCATAAGTTTCGACTTGGTCGTTGTAAGATCGGTAGCCGCTAGTCGAGGCTAACGGCATCTTTGCTTGTGTGGCGGCAGTTTTCATGGCGTTATATTGGGCAGCGGCCTCTTTGCGCAAGGATATCCCCTTTTCGATAGGCGCCAAATCATTCGGCTGCCAAGTTTTTGGCTCGAAGCAATGCTTTTTGTTAATAACAATGATCGTGCTGTTGTAGTCTTTTAAGACTTTCTTGCGGAGGGCGGCTTTTTCGGCCCAGGCTTTTTGCTGGGCGGCAGCGAGCTTATCGGCGGTTTCCTGCTCTTTGGCCCTGATGTCTTTAGCGGTTTTGTAATAATCTAGCCCAGTGAAGGTAGCTAGACCTAATATCGCTGAAAAAGCTAGCGTAATCACAAGCACGCTAAACTTATGCTTATTCAAAAATTCACCCTTCATAATTTATAATTCTATTCTACCACAACTAAGCGCCAGCGGTATAGAAATCTTTGTGAGTTGATTGGTTAAAGCCGTGATGATGGTCGAGTAGTATCAATGATGCTGCGTCTATATTTTCCTATAGCAACACCGCCGCCGACAAAAGCTAAAGCGACGAGCGTATATACAACTTTGGTGATAAACATAGCGCCATAGTAGTTGCGTAGCGTAAAATACCATCCTAATCCAGCAAGAATGAGGATTATTCCCATTGTGCGCCATGAGCGGGACTTGATGCCGAATGAGATCAAGTAGGACCCCAGCCCAAAAAGCACAAGAAACAAAACGGTATTTATTACGCAGACAGGCACGTCGAGATATATTTTAGACGCCCTAGAGCCGATTTGGATATATATAGGAAACTCTTGGACAACCGCCGGGTATTGTTTGACTGGAGTTAACAACCATCCCAGAAAACCAGCTTGATGAATAACATTCCAGTCTGGCGAATGAGCAAAGAAACGAAAAGAATTATGTATCACGCTCCAATTATACTATCAGTAAGTGACACGGAGCAAGTATGAGGCAAACAAAAACCCGCGCCACGGGTTCACCATGACGCGGGTTTGAGTACGGGTTCAATGGTCGGGGTGACTGGATTTGAACCAGCGACCTCACCGTCCCGAACGGTGCGCGCTACCAAGCTGCGCCACACCCCGACACTTAGCCTATTATATCCTAGGCGCCGGAGTGTGTAAACTATTTAGTTAGTCAACAACTTCTACGCCCATGCTGCGAGCGGTGCCAGCAACTACCTTGACGGCGCCGTCTAAGTCAATAGCGTTGAGTTGATCCATCTTGATTTTGGCGATTTCTTCTAGCTGGGCGCGAGTGATTTTACCGACTTTATCAACGTGCGGCTTGCCGCTGCCCTTTTGGATGCCGATAGCACTGCGGATCATATCGTCGACTGGCTGGCCCAAGCAGTTCCAGGTGAAAGTGCGGTCTTCGTAGACTTGAATGTGCACGATGACATCCTTGCCCATCATACCTTTGGTGGCTTCGTTGAATGGATTGATAAAGTCCATCATGTTCAAGCCCCACTGGCCAAGTGTTGAACCGACCGGAGGCCCGGCAGTTGCTCGGCCGGCCGGAATACGTAACTTCAAGTTACCAATAATTTTCTTTGCCATAATTTTCCTTTACTAAATATATTGAGAAGCTGATATTTAGTGCGTAACTGCTATAGTATAGCGTGTTTTACGAGATTACGCAAGCTAAAGCTCGGCGAGTTGTACGGTTTTGCAGGACGTCAACTCTCTTGCTGTGATAGGATTTTTGATTGGCGGCCTAGACTTTTTTGACTTGCAAAGCATCGAGCTCGACTGGTGTGTCGCGGCCGAACATGCTGACCATGATTTTGAGAGTACCTTTGGCTGAGTCGATTTCGCTGACAGTGCCGTCGAATCCCTTGAATGGTCCGTCGATAATGTTGACTACCTCACCTTCTGTGAAGTCGATTTGGTGTTTTGGATCCTCGATGTTCATACGCTTTTTAATTTTGGTAATTTCTGCTTCGGAAACTGGAGTTGGCGAGGTGCCGCTGCCGACAAAGCCGGTAACGCCTGGCGTGTTGCGGACTATATACCAAGTTTCGTCGGTCAATTTCATCTCGACCAAGACGTAACCCTGAAAGATGATGGCATTGATGATTTTGCGCTTGCCATTTTTGATTTGAACTTGCTTTTCTTTCGGCACAATGGCATCAAAAATTTTATCAGCCATGTCGATGGTTTGAGCGCGCTGGCGAATGCTTTCAGCGACTTTTTCCTCGTAGCCGCTGTAAGTATGGATAGCATACCATTGCCGCGAGCTGTCATAACGATTTGATTTTGCCATAAAATCCTTTCTACTTTGTTCCCATTATTAGTTTGAATAGCCAAGCGAAGCCGTAATCTAGCAAGATAATAACCAGAAACAGCGCTGCGGTGAAAACGATCAGCGCGCCGACCATGCCCCAGGTCGAACGGCGGTCTGGCCAGCGGACTTGCTTGATTTCCTGCCAGGCGCCGCGGAAATAACCAGTGATAGCACTGAGCGGATTGCGGCGGCTTTTTGAGTTCTTCGGCTTGCTGGCGGCAGTTTTAGTTTTGGCGCTAGTCTTAGCAGTTTTGGCGCTAGATTTTTCGGTTTGCGCGCGGCCAGCTAATTCTTTGGCGGTCGCCAGGATGCTCGGCTTCTTTGGCTTTGTAGCTTTGTCACCGGCAGTAATGCGAGTGATGCGGCTTTGTGATTTTTGCTTTGACTTACCTTTTGCGGATTTTGCCACGATAGTGTTTCCTCCCAAATTAAATAGCCTGGTATGTCCCAGACTGTCAAGCTAATTATACGACTGCCGAGCGAAAATAGCAAGCGATTTCGCGTTTTTTCTAAAGCGCTAAGACTTAATTTTTTTCACAGCGGGCAATGAAAAGCTGAAAGTCGAGCCGTGATTGAGGCGGCTTTTGAGTTTGATCTCGGTTTTGAGTTTGAGAGCTAGTTTGGCGACAACGTAAAGTCCTAGGCCGGTGCCGCTAGTTTCACGGGTGCGATAATCTTCGCTGCGCCAGAATTTTTGGTATAAGTGTGCTTGGTCGCTGCGGCTGATGCCGATGCCAGTGTCTTTGACGGCAAAATTGATGGTGTCGTTTTCGCCTGGCTTGACGATGATGGTGACGCCGCCCTTTTCGGTGTAGCGGATGGCGTTGGTGATGAAGTTTTGCAGGATTTCTTTGAGGTAGAGGCGGCTTTGGCTAACTTGGCCGATTTGCGGCGCGATATCAATGTCAAAGGTTAGTGATTTGTCGGCGGCTTGCGGTGCGTATTCGGCGTACAGTTCGTCGATTAGCGATTGGACATCGATATTCTCTGGCTCGTCGGCGACACCGCGTTCAGCACGGCTCAAGGTTGAAAGATCGTTGACCATTCGCGCCAAAAATATAATTTGCTCGTGAGCAGTGCTGATGCCATTGATTAATCTTTCTTTTGGAATGTCGGGACGCTTAATCATCAGCGAGACATTGCTTAGCGATCCTTCGGCAATAGTTATCGGGGTGCGCAGCTCGTGGCTGACAACCGAAATAAACTCGTCGCGCTCGTCGTCGAGAGATTTTTGCTTGGTGATATCGCGCAAGATGATTACATAGCCATCGTCGCTGACGCTGTTGGTGCTGCGAATTGGCGAGTATGTTGCGCCGAGGCGAATGCTTTCGTTGGATATTTTGGCAGTTAGATCATCGCGGAATTGCGTAGTTTTGGCGGAATGCAGCTTGTCAGCGAACTTGAATGGCTCTTTATTCTTATCGACGATCGAAATAAAATCGTCAATACATTTGCCAGCGAGATCGGTATTAGTATCAAATAAGTTTAGCGCCGAGGCGTTGTATAGCGAAATGATACCGTTTCTATCGGTGCTAATAATAGCGTCAGAGAGGTTGTTGACGATAGTAACGATGCGATCGCGCTGCAGACGCTCGGCGGTTTGGCTGCGCAAGAGTTCGGCTTGATCAATCGCCTGAGCTGAAATGACCATCTTGACCATGTAGCTGATGATGAGCGTACCTAAAAAGTGGATGACGATAGACACAACTTGTTTGTCGTCGCTAGCATGAATAATGACACTGCCCGAGGCAGCCGCAAACAATGTTGCAATACTAATATTAATGCCTGACTGGCCCAGGTAAACAGAGCTGGCTAGCAATAGCGCCGACCATGTATAAATTAGCGGCATATCGAAACCAGAAACCGTTAATACGTAAGTTAACGCTAAAATATGATAACCGATGAGCCCGGCAATATGGCCAATAGGTTGCCGTGGTGCTGCGAAAAATTGCCAAAAGCCGATGATAACCCAACAGATATTAACCGCGTAAAAAGCGTACATATTCACTGCTGTCGGCTTGCCGAGCGGCGAGAATTGCATGAAGACGCTGTACGCCACTAATAGTAGCGGAATCAAAAGTGCTATCCAGCGAATAATCTTCATGCGATGCGTTGACGGATCGATGTTTATATAATCTTTGACTTGGCCACCCATAGCTATTATTAGTATAACCGCAAAGGCAATTTATGAAAAGACTTAGACGATTGGAGTTTGGCACTTGAGCTGCTGCCGGTGGAGTCGGTAGCGCGGATCGTAGCGTTCAACTTCGCGCCAAAAGGCTGCGGAGTGGTTCATATGGCGAGTGTGGCAGAGCTCGTGAATCAATACATACCGAATCAATTCATCGGGTAGTTTCATTAAAGCAATGTTGAGGCTAATCGTTCCGTTGGAGCTGCAGCTGCCCCATCGGCTGCCGGCGTGGCTGAAGCGAACGCGCTGGTAAGCGAAACCATGAGTGCCAGCTAATTCTTCTAGTAGCGGCGGTAAGTATTTTTTGGCATCGCGGCGCAAGATCTTGATTGCTTCGTCGCGGATTTGCTGTTGAAGTTCTTGGTCTTCAAGCGAAAATTCGGGCGGCAGCTTGACTAGCAGCTTGCTGCGCATAGTGCGAATTTCCGGCCGTTTAACCATCCGTGTTGGTACGATAGCTAATTGATGGGTTTTGCCGATGAGCTGCCCGTCGCGATACGGCTGGGCGATGGACGAATCTTTAGCTATTTTGCGCAAGTCTTCGCGCGACCGTTCAATAAACGAGCGAATAAACGCCAGCGGTACTAGCCGGCCGCTAGTAACGACAAAGCGCCCGTCGGTGCCGAGCTTGATGCGGGTGTAGCGAGTAGCGCGGCGCATGATAACAATCTCGCCTAACTCCGGATCGTCGATAGTTTGGGGTTTAGTAGGCATATTATTGGATACTGATGCCGCGGCGGCGAACCTCTGGGCGCTGCCTGGCTAAGCTAGTCATTGGCCGGCTAGGACGATTGCTATCGCCGAGACGAGCTAATACGGTGCGCGCTTGGGTTTTGTATGTGTGTTTGCCGCTGATAACGACTGGTTTCTCGATGGCGTTTGGTTCGGTGAAACTCTTGACGGCGGCATCAAAGTTTATAGTATCTAGCGAGTGGCCTTTTTGAATGCGGCGCCGGCAAGTTGCTTCATCGGTCTGTACCCAAATAATAAGCGGCTTATAGCCATGCCCCTTGGCCCAGCGTGCAAACTCGGCGCGGCGGACGCGGCTTAAATTGCTGTCTTCATAAATAAAAGTTTGCTTGGTGCGTGCTATCTCGGCCAAAAATCGCTGGCAGACCTCTTCGCTGGCATTGCTATCTAGGCTGTGCTCGCTAATAAATTGCGAATCAACAAACGGCGCATTAAACATCTCAGAAAATTGCTGCGCGAAAAATGTTTTGCCGCTGCCTGGCAAGCCAACCATCATGATAGCGTGCGGATGAGAGATAGAACTAGGATTCATAAAATTATTATAGGTAATGGAACTTAAAACTGCAATTATGCACTTATGTGGTTTGTGGCAGGGGCATGAGGAATCGAACCTCAATCTACGGTTTTGGAGACCGTTATACTAGCCGTTGTACTATGCCCCTTTACGCTTTCCTATTATAGCATAGCGAAATGCTTTTTAGATATCATCAATGGCGATATCTTTAGGTTGATCTTTTTTGACGCGGACGGCACGCTTGAAGCGGCGATTAGCGGTTTCATCAGCAGTATGCGGAATCGGCGGCAGCGACAGTAGGCGTTCGGATTTTTCTTTGTCGTCATCGAGACTAGAGACAGCTTCCACGAAAAATTTATCAATTAACCATTCGCGCCCCGGCGGAGTTTGCCCGGTGACAGTAATACGCCAGCGCTCGTCGCCCCATTTATCGATATTGGTAATTCGCAATGGGTGCGCTAGCATCATCGTGCCCTTTGGAATGGCGGCGATAATTCGGCGGATAGCAGCGACGCCGGCTCGCTTGTCGCGAACGAAAATATCAACAGCGATCGTGCGTACACCATGCGGCGTGACGCGGGCGCCAGTGATGTTTTGGTTGTGAACGGTGATGACTTCGCCATTGAGAGCGCGAATACGTGTCGAGGTCAGCGTGAAGCGCTCGACAACGCCGCTCAAGTCCGTGAATGGATCGAGCTTAACGAAATCGCCTATCTTGTACCAGTTTTCTGAAATCATAATCGCGCTAGCAGTCAGGTCGCGCAATACGATACCGATAGTTTGTCCGGCCACCAAAGCAAACATAGCACCAGCACCAATAGCGGCTAGCCCGCCGGAGGTGCTAGAATTAGCGGCGGTTGGGCTGAGGATTCGCCAAGCGATATAACCAACCGATACTACCACTAGTGTGCGAATGATAGCAATAGACACGCTCAGGTATGTTTCGGTTTGCCGCAACCGAGTGACGCGCGCTTCGTCTGATTCATTGTCGCTGCGGCGGCCGATACGTTGTGCTATGAAAATCAAGCCGCGCGCTAGGAACTTACTTAACCAATAAGCAGCGATCATCGACAAAACTAGCACTAGCAGCGAGCGAAAAGCATTCGGCGATACTAGCAGGCTCTTTAGATCGTTAATTACCGAAGTTGATATTGCGCTATCCATGCTTACTATCATGCACCGTTTGCTGCAAAAAATCTATATGTTTTCACGATAATTTTTCACAAAATTTTACAAAATGCTTATTTTTGTTGCAATCATAAGCAAAAAAGCGCTATACTGTTAAATGAACAACATAAGGGAATGGTTAGGCTACGGCATGACCGAGTAGAATTTTTATGAAGATATTAATGTTAGGGTGGGAACTCCCGCCGCACAACAGCGGAGGTCTCGGTGTCGCGTGTTATCACTTGTCTAAGGCGCTTGCTCAGCGGGGCGCGTCAATTGATTTCGTGCTCCCCTACACTGCAAAGTACGATGATATTGATTTCTTGAATATTTACTCGGCGACCGAGCTGCCGCCATTTCATGGCGATAAGGCGTTGAATTCTTATGGCGGCGGCGCAGTAACGGCGCGCAATCTCGATGATGTTCCGGCTGGCGATTTGACGACCATGCGGGGCGTGCAAAAGCAATATGTCGGCTATGTCGAGCAGCTAGTCGATCGGATTGATAAGCCGGATGCTATCCATGTTCACGATTGGCTAACGATGGAAGCTGGCATGCGCGCCAAGCAATTAACCGACGCGCCGCTAATCGTTCATGTTCACGCTACGGAATTTGACCGCGCTGGCGCCAGCGAGTTTGGCAATCCTGTCATTCACGAGATTGAATATAACGGTCTGATGATGGCTGACCGAATCATTGCTGTTAGCAATATTACTAAGGGAATTATCGTTCATAAATACCATATTCCAGCTGACAAAATTGAGGTCGTACACAACGCGATTGATGCTAGCTCGCTGATTAACTACGACTATGACCAGCGGACTTACAAGTACTTAGAATTGCTTAAGGATGAAGGCTATACGGTGGTATCGACAGTGACGCGCTTTACGGCGCAGAAGGGCCTGGTGCAGCTGATGCGCGGTTTTGCCAAGGCCTGCCAGCAGCACGACCGCTTTGCCTTTTTGCTGGCTGGCGACGGCGAGCAGCGCGACGAGCTGATTCGGATTGCTGCTGACCATGGGGTTGCTGATAAAGTATATTTCACAGGTTTTGTCCGCGGCAAGCAGTGGCGCGACGCTTATCGCGTGTCGGACGTCTTTGTGATGAGTTCGGTTAGCGAGCCGTTTGGCTTGGCCGCGCTCGAGGCAGCGCATTATGATACAGCGCTAATCGTGACCAATCAATCTGGTGTTGGTGAAGTCCTCGATACGGTTTTTCGTTATGATTTTTGGGATACGCATAAGTTGGCTGATCAGCTAGTGGCCTTGGCTAAATCGCCGCAACTGCTGAACGATATGAAGCGCGGCATCAAATCGGAATATGCTCGTATCAGCTGGGATGACGTTGCTAGCAAGTGCTTATCAATTTATAGCCGCACTCAGAAAGGAGCCAAATGATGAGCAAAAAACGCGGAGTGGTTTTGTATCTGCACATGCATCAGCCGTGGCGCGTACGCGAATATTCGGTGTTTGATATCGCTGATCGGCATGATTATTTCGATAATTTTGATGATAAGTATCGCAGTAATCGCTTTATTTTTGAGAAAGTTGCTGATAAGTCGTACCGGCCGATGCTGACATTACTGCGCAAATTACTGGCTGCGTATCCAGATTTTTGCGTGTCGCTATCGGTGACTGGCACATTGCTGGACCAGGCTGAACGCTGGGCGCCAGACGTAATTGATTTGCTGCGCGATATTATCGACACTGGCCGCGTCGAAATCGTCGGTGAAACTTATTACCATAGCTTGGCGTTTTTCTATAGCCGCGATGAATTCCAGCGGCAAGTCGATATTCACCGCCAGAAGATTCGCGATCTGTTTGGCGTCGAAATCACCGCTTTCCGCAACACCGAGCTGAGTTATAATAACGAGCTAGCCGAATGGGCTGACCAGCAAGGCTATAAAGGTATCATCGCCGAGGGCTGGGATAAGGTTCTCGGTTGGCGCAACGCTAATTATATGTACCGGCCAGCTGGTACGAAAAATGTCAAATTATTGTTGAAAAATTACCGTTTGAGCGATGATATCGCTTTTCGTTTTAGCAATCGCGACTGGGAATCGTATCCGCTGACTTCCCCGACCTATGTCGATTGGGTTGACGCAAGCATGGGCCACGACGGCGAAATAATTAACTTGTTTATGGATTTCGAGACTTTTGGTGAAAATATTTGGGCGGACACAGGTATTTTTGAATTCTTCGCTGATTTTGTAGAGCGTTGGCTGGGGCGTTACAACCATACTTTCTACACGATTAGCGGCGCCTGTCAAGCGCTAGAAGCGCACGACGAGATTGACTGCCCGCAGACGACTACTTGGGCGGATACCGAGCGCGATTTGTCAGCGTGGCTGGGTAATAGTATGCAGCACGAAGCAATGCGCGACTTATACGCCATGGAAAAGGATGTGCTTGGTTCGGGCGATCTTGGCTTGATAGCTGACTGGCGGCAGTTGACGACCAGCGACCATCCGTACTACATGTGTACTAAGTACTTTAATGACGGCGACGTGCATGCGTATTTTAGTCCGTATGATTCGCCGTATGACGCGTTCTTGTATTTCATGAATGCGCTGCGCGATGTGCGCTACCGATTGCATGAACATAATATTGCGGGGTATTGATGGCGCGACCGATAATTCTTAGCAATAACGAGCTGCAAGTCGGGCTAAGCCGCTATGGCGAGGTTAGCGATGTCTATTTCCCTTACGTTGGTTTAGAAAACCATACGATTGGCGGTAATACTCGGCATCGTGTCGGTGTTTGGGCGGATGGCCGCGTATCGTGGCTGAGCGACGATGGCTGGTCATTCAAATTTAGTTATCACCACGAGGCGCTGATCGGCCATATCGTGGCTGTGAATGAACAAATTGGCATTATGCTAGAGTTCGACGACGCGGTTGATACAGATTTTAACGTGCTTTTGCGGACGATTCATGTGGTTAATTTGCGAGCTGAAACGCGCGATGTTCGGTTGTTTATGCATCAAGCTTTCATTATCGGTGATTCTGGTAGTAGCACTGATACCGTTCAAGTGTTGCCAGACGATAATGCTGTCATTCATTACCGTGGACGCCGAGTCTTTGCGGCGTCGGGCCAAGTTGACGGCGGTAAGTTCTTTGACCAATATGCAGTTGGCGTATTTGGCCGCGAGGGCCGCGAAGGTACTTATCGCGATGCTGACGATGGCGAGCTATCGAATTCGACTGCCGAGCATGGTCGCGTCGACTCGACGATCCGCTTCAAATTAGAGTTGGCCGGTCACGGTTCGGCGCGGGTAAACTATTGGCTAGCTGCTGGTACTTCCTTGCGCGAAGTACTTTACATACACAAAAATATTATTTCGCAAACAATCCATAAGCGCTTTGAAGCTACCGCTAAATGGTGGCGGCTGTGGTTGCGTCCGGCGAAGAAAGTGGCGCAGCGTGTCAAACCAGAGTATCGCCAGGCGTTTATCAATAGTACGATGCTTCTCAAGGCGCATATTGATAAGCGCGGTGCTGTTATTGCTAGCAGCGATGGCGAGGCGCTTAATTATCAGCGTGATGCTTACGCATACTGCTGGCCGCGTGACAGCGTGTATGTTCTCTGGCCGCTAATTCGTATGGGCTATACCGAGGAAGCTTACAATTTCTTTGATTTTTGCCGCCGGGCGTTAAGTCCGAAAGGTTATCTATCACATAAATACCGTGCCGATGGAGCTCTGGGTAGTAGTTGGCATTCGTACGTACACCCAGATGGCACTGTCTCGGCGCCAATTCAAGAGGACGAGACGGCTTCGGTGCTGTTCTTATTCTGTCAATTTTATAGTAAGACTGGCGACGACACACTGCTGCAGCGGTTCTATACGTCGATGGTAGTACCGATGGCGAATTTTCTGGCCAGCTATGTTGATAATCGGACGCACTTGCCAAAACCAAGTTATGATCTCTGGGAAGAACATTTCATGGTGACGACGTACACGACAGCGACCGTTCAAGCGGCACTATTTGCTGCCGCCAATCTGGCTGATCAGCGTCGAGACGAGGTTGGAGCTGTCGCTTGGCGGACGGTTGCCGAGGATATCAAACAGTCCGCGCAAAAACGCTTGTACGATCCTCACCAGAAAGCTTTTCGCAAAGGTTTGCGCCGCAACAAAAACGGCACTTACACGCCTGATGATACGCTTGATATGTCGGCTGCTTATGGCGCTTTTATTTATGGCCTATACGATAATCAAGAAGATTTGCATCAAGCCATACGAACAGCTCTCGACCGCTTTCATTTCAAGCTGGAAGCGCCAGGTCTGCCGCGCTACGAGAATGACGCCTATTACCGCAGCGCTCCGGATGCTCCGAGTAACTGGTGGTTTATCGTTTCGTTGTGGCTGGCTCAGTATTATTTGGAGTGCGGCGACGAAAATTCGGCGCAGCGGATAATTTCGTGGGTGGCTAGCCAAGCTTGGCCGACTGGCGTTTTATCCGAGCAGATTGACCCGGTCTCGGGGAGCGAGCGCTCAGTCGCGCCGCTTTGTTGGAGCCAGGCTGAATTTATATCGACGATTCTTGACACAATAAAAAGATGAGGATAACAGGGTGGGAGTCAGTTCGAGAACAAAATTGAAAGCATCTAGAGCTCTTCGCCGGCTTACGCCGCGGCATATTGCTAAGACTCGTGCTACGCGCCAAGCAATGCGCCGCTTCGCAGATCGCGCCGGCTTGGTGTATTTTGGTTACGCTAATCAGCATGACGACGACCATCGCTTGGTGCGCGGCCATACGGTTTCGCACACGCATATCGATGATTATCTTTGCATAGGTACAATTCGCGGTTACGATACAACAGTTCTGCAGCGGCGCGACACTATTCGCGTCCGCCAGGGTCATTCGCACAAGTATAAGAATCAGCGCTGCCATTGGCTAATCGCTACTGTCGATTTACACACTGAACGTCCGCTGCCACACATTTATATTGGCATGAAACGGACAGATCCGATTTATCAAGCGTCGTACAGTGCTCTACAGCCGCTAATTTTGGGGGCTACGGCGCGCTACCTGCAGGCTTTTCTTAATAAATATAATATTTATGGTGCTGCTACTCGAGCTATAGAGATTGAATCAATTATATCGCCGCAGGCTGCTGAAGTGATAGTTTCGCATTTCGACAAAATTAATATTGAAATCGAGCGCAACACTGTATATTTATACACCGAAAATGAGCGTCCAACCGAGGCGCAAATCGAAAAGCTAGTCTCGAACGCATTGTGGCTAGCCGAGGTAATTGATACCGCCGTACAGCAAAACAGCCCTCGCTAGAGAGCTGCTGGTTTGCCTAGAAAGGCTGCTTTTAGCCTTTACGCGGTTTAACTTCGTTACGGCCGAGTGATTTTTTGGTATTCTCGACGTATTTGACATGCTTGCGCAGTTTTGGGTCGTATTTACTCAGAGTTATTTTATTTGGCGTATTTGCCGTGTTTTTGCTCGTAACATAAGTGCGGTGGTTGCTTAATTGGCTGACGAGTGCAATAGTCTTGCGCTTAGTATTATTCTTCTTTGCCATAACTTCCCTTTAATGTTGTTATAAAACTTCAGTAATCAAGTATAACAGATTGATGCAGCAATTTCAAGCTAGATATGTTATTATCGCTGACGCATAATTTTCTAGCGTAAATTTGCAAGCAAGAGCCGTTTCAGCGCGGCTTGGATGCTGTGCCGCTCATCTCAAAACATGTTGTTGCAGCCAGCAGTACATCGCCACAGTTGCTGCTGCGCCGACATTGATGGAGCGGGTTGAGCCAAACTGTTCAATGGCCACAATTTTATTTGCCGCCTGCGCCATTTCCTCGGAGATTCCTGGTCCTTCCTGACCAAACACCAACACCGCCCGCTTTGGCAAGGTCGTCTCTGACATGTTGACACTGCCCGGGATGTTATCAATCGCAATGATTGCTCTGTCTTCAGTCCGTATTAACTCGACAAACTCGGCTGTCGAGTCAACATACTGCACATGCAAATATTTATCTGTCATCATGGCGCCGCGCTTGTTCCATTGCCGCCTGCCAATCACATAAATCTGCCGCACCCCAAACGCATTGGCGCTCCTGACAATCGTCCCCATATTAAAATCCCGCTCAGTGTTCTCCAGAGCAATCACCAAGCCATGATCTGCAGCGTCCAGTTCTTTCATAATCTCTGTCTCGCTCCGGCCTTTGAATTTATCGATTACATTCCGCGTGTCTTCCATGTATGTTATTTTAGCAAATATTAAGCTAGCGGGACCGGCTGGCATAAGTCTGCTCGTCGTTGGTTTAATAATACCTAAAAAAGGAAGCGCGGCATTATCGCCAACGCACAATTTCGTCGAGCTGGCGGCGAGTTTTAGCTGGCACTTCGCGCTGGCTACGGTAACCTAGCGCCAGCATTACCACTGGCTTTTCTAGATTTGGGTCTATTAGCTGGTGCTGCGACAAGACCTGGCTGAGCTTGCTAATCGAAAAGCCTTCAATCGGGCACGAGTCAATCCTGCGCCCAGCGGCGGCCAGCAGCACAAAGCCTAGCGCAATGTAAGCCTGCCGCGCTGCCCACTGGTGAATCATTGCTGGTTGATTGAGTATTTCGAAATCTTTTTTGGCCCAATATCGCCAAAAAGTCTTGAAGCCAGCGGCCTTGATGGAATTTTGTTTCTTGATATCGTGCAGTATGTGGTCGATATGTCCGCCTTTTTGCAACAAGCCTTCGCTGGTTTTGGCAGTAAATATCAAAATGTGGCTGGCGTCAAAACGAGCAGCGTTGGCGCCTGCGCAGCGTTTGACATCGGCGCGTAGCTGTTCGTCTTCCTGCACGACGATAATATTCCACGGCTCAAAACCGTATGAACTTGGCGCTAGGCGGGCGGCTTCCAGGAGTAATTCGATATTCTCTTGCGAGATTTTCTTGCTAGAGTCGAAAGCTTTGGTGGCGTAGCGGAATTCGAGCGCTTGCTTGATGTCGTCTATTGATATGATTGGCTTATTCATTTCATCGTCCCCTCTTTAGCCGCCAAAATCTTGTTGGCGCAGATTAGCTTATATATACGATTTTAGCACTTCCCTAACTATCTTGAAAACTTGATAGTGTCCTAATGGCGAAAAATGCAAGCCGTCTGATAGCGGTAATTTAGGCAGCTCGATGTAATTGCCAAGTTCGTCTTTGTGCTGCAGCATTTTTTGGCGAAGCTGTTCGGACGCGTCGGTAAACTCATACCCCGAATCATCGCTAGTGTCAAAACACGGCGGCAAAATGTAGATAATTGGAGTCTCGCCGGCGAGATTACGATATTCTAATAAGTCACGAACAATGTCCTCGGATGTCCGCGCGAAACGCTGTTGCAGGTCGTTGGTGCCGAGGGCGATAATGATTAAGTCGAAGTTATCGGCCTTTTGTAGAGCCGTTGTAAATGTCGACAAGCCATTCTTATTCGGCTTATCGGTGCGGAAATCGCCAGCAACTCTGCCGCGGACGCCGTCGGCAGTGACCTGTGCTCTACCGCGCAGAGCTCGGTCGAGGCGGTTAACCCAACGATCACTGTAGCGGATACGTTTGCTAGCAAAGTTAGCGCCCCAGACGTTTGAATCGCCGTAGATTAGAATACGTTTTGCTGTTGTCGTCTGTTTTTTACTCAAGTTTGCGTCCTCTCCTTTTTGAAATAACCGCTTGCTGCTCGGGCGTAAAGCGCCGCGATTCGCGCATTTTTTGGTAAGCTTTGTTGCGCGTCCAGGCGTCGACATATTCGTTTTCCAACTCAGCCAGCGTCAGCTCAAAAAAGTTCACCGCCGCCGTCGCATACAGCCAGGCTAGTGCCATTTTGACGTAATAACCGTCGTGCTTGACGTTCCGCAGCGCCGCGAAAACCTGATCAATGTGTGCTTCGTCTAGGAAATTAGTCATCAAAGAAATCACGCCGTAGCGCACCGTAAACTCGGCTTCATTCTGTAAGCATTCCAGCGCAAAATCCCACCACACTTCGCCAGCAAAGCGTCGCTTTTTCTCGACAAACACATCAATGTGCGCCCACGAATCAACGTGCGGCAGATATTGCTTGGCTAGATCAATCATCGTCTGGTCATCGAGCCGAGCATGCGTAATCAACAGTCCGCATAGCAGTACGTAGTCAAATGATTCATTTTGTGCCGTTAATAATTCGCTAATGTCCGCTGCGCTCATATTAGGCGCTAATTCCCTCGCCAGCCGCCGCAAATCCGGCACCCGCACGCCGATAACTGGCATCTTGGTGTTGACGATGCGCTTGTTAAAGGCGGCGTAGGATTCGTTGCCTTGGGCAAGGTCCGTCAGTTGAGCTTTAACGCGATCGTACATATTTACAATTCCTCGATTTCAAGCGCTTCTTTTTGCCAGTCTGGGCTATATGTTACCCTGCCTGCCGGAAAAATTTCCGGGATCAAGTTTTGATTAGATGAAATTGGAGTTTTTATAATCATTGCGCAATTGAAAAATATCAAAACAGAGCGACTCTTTCGAACCTTCTAAAGTCTATTCTAACAAACCTCCATAAATAAAACCAATTAAACTGCTCTTAGGCGGAATTATTGAGTACACAGATAACGCTATGCATTTACGATAACTTCACGATCATGAAAATGATATAATACTAGCACCAATGGAAATATTAATAATTGTACTAGCGATAATCGCCCTGCTCGCAATCGCCAGCAGACGTCAACCCGCGGAATCTGCGCGCATTATCAACGACCAGGACGAGCAGAAAAAACAAGAAGAAACCGACGAACTAATCACGGTGATTTTACCGACGATAAACAATGACAAATAAACAAAAAAAGACGGCAATACCGTCAAATTTTGGGGTCTAATTTGGAGCCACGATCGGGGCTTGAACCCGAGACCTCATCCTTACCATGGATGCGCTCTACCAACTGAGCTATCGCGGCAAACTTTGCCAGTGCTGGTCTCGCGGATGCAAGTTTTGCGCGCCAGCTATTTTGGCAAACTACTACTGGATTTTAACATATTTACGCCGTTGGAGGCAAGCTACTTGCGGCGGCGCGTTTTGCTAGCGCTTGATTCGGGTTTCGGCAGGTTCGGCGCCACGAACGCTTCTAATAGCGCCCAGACAATACCGTTTATCAAGTAAACTACCGCGAATCCGGCAGCAATCATCGCGGACAAACGGCTTTGCGGTACATTCAGGAGTGTTAGTAATCCAGCTAGAACCAGCCCAATGAAAACTACTGTTAGATAAGCTTGCTGTAATTTGCGGCGCTGATCTTTTTGGTGGTTCCAACTGCTCAGCGACTGCTTAATAAACTCGTACATACTATATATTATAGCATATACACTGTATAAAGTCAATAAAAAACCGCCCGCGAGTAGCGGACGGCCTAAAATTCTACGCATGGTACCGGAGGTAGGACTCGAACCTACGAAGCTAAAAAGCGGGAGATTTACAGTCTCCTGTCATTGCCACTAGACGACTCCGGCGCAAATTATGGAGCCGACTCTCGGACTCGAACCGAGGACCTGCTGTTTACAAAACAGCTGCTCTAGCCAGCTGAGCTAAGTCGGCATAAATTGAAAGGTACGACCCGAAAGTACACCTAACAGTGTAGCGTATTTGCGTAACCTTGGCAAGTGTTTTTATTGTGGAGAGATAGCGCCAGCTGGCTGCTTGACGCGGCGGTCGACATGCTGCCCGCGCGACATGGCGCGATTGATTTTGTCGCGAATAGCAGCGGCCTTCTCTTTCTGGCCGTTGCGGTCATATGAATCGGCTAAGATGTTAATACTCTGGATGCTTGGCTCTAGAGTGACGGCGCGTTCAAGGTGCTGCAAGACAAGCTTGGCATTGCCGAGTTTTTCTTGTACTTTGGCGTAGGCGATATGGCGCGAAGCAACTTCTTCTTCCATCTCTAGGGCTTGCTCGAATGCCAGGGCGGCCTTTTCGTAGCTTTCGGTTTCGTAGTAAATCAAGCCGACGTTATGCAGGCTAGAGGCACTCGGTTCTAAGCTTTGGGCGATTTCAAAGCATTCAATAGCGTCATCGTAGGCATGCTGCTTGGCATACAAAATACCTAGACGGTTGTAAGCGTTGGCGTTTTTGGCGTCGATACGCAGAATGGTCAGCAAGGCTTTTTCGGCGCGCAGATATTTTTGCGCCTTGAGCGATTCTTGAGCGATTTCCCAGAGCTTATCAAGCTTTGATGATAATTTCGCTGGCAAGTCGCTCGCGATGTCTTCGGGCGACTGGCGGTACGCGACTGCTGCGGCGCCTAGTCCCAGAACCAGTAAAAATCCAAACATACTATGCATTATTATAGCACATAATCACGCGATCAAAGCGGCAAGCTGAAGCTTGATGTTGCCGTTGGCGGCGATGCGCTCGTAGGTTTCGCTGAGACGAGCTAGTTTGTCGATGGTAGCTGGCGTGTTGTTTTTGGCGGCGGCATTTTGGACGAGTAGAATACTATAGCGTAGCAACTC
>JBHRNN010000011.1:0-27138 GCA_042642485.1 Saccharimonas sp. (SeqCode) | reverse complement strand
CACCTTTCGGGCCCTTTACGACCACATCACCAGAGTCAACCGTGATTGTCACACCGGCCGGAATAACCACCGGCAGTTTTCCGATTCGACTCAGACTCATTACTCACCTTTCGTGTGATTTGATATTAACCCTGGTATTTTAGCATAGATTAGGGGTGAAATGCAAGGTCTTTGATCGTTCTGCTTAGTTACCGTACGGAATGAGCAGAACAATCGCCAAAATGCCGAGAGCAATATATGTTGCTAGCGCAGCTTTGGTCAAATACGGCTCTTTCATATCGTAGATTTTACTCACTTCGTAATAATCCCATAGCCGCCAACCAGAGATCATTAAAAGAATACCAGCGAAGATACTTAAATAGCCGCTGACATCGATATGCCAAAGAAAGTTTGATGCATCAACTAGGGCAATGAGTGTAGCCGTCCCCATTGTCGACCAAAAGCGTATCTGGGGTTCTCGTCCGACAGCAATAAAGCAGGCAGCGGCGACCATGATTAACTCAACGAGAGGATTTTGCATAAATAGCACCTGAATATAATAACTGGGAACTCCCTGCCTGGGGTCAGCACTGCCGATAAGCCAGCCTATTCCGTATAACAGTGGTACCATAACGACAATAGATAACAATAAGGGCAAAAAATCAACGGTGAAGACATCTTTAACAGTTATTTCTGCTTGGTTTGACGTCTTTGTCATACGGAGGAAGCTACGCATATGATTACAGTATAGCAAAATATAACTCTTAAATATCGTAAACGTCTATCTCGATCGCCTTAAGTATCTGCCCGATTAGCGTATTGTCTGCCATCTTTAGCTACCCTTTACCACCAATAACACAGCCGTCGAGAATTGAATTCAACGTAATTAGCTGAAGTCAATAAGTTTCGATGGATATTTAAGCGTGATGATGAGCCGGGACTGACAATTACTATTGATGAGATTAGCGATGCAGGTATTTTCATAGAAACGGAAATCATTAGTGGAGATAAAGAGTCTGCCTTGCGGCGAATTGAGGATATTGAAGCGCGGATAGGAGTTCAGGAGTTTGAACTCATTACTGGGCCGTATCGTGATATTTGTATGGATGCGCGGTCTACAGAGAATAATTTACTATAGTGGATGTGTAAGTTGAGAGGGTTGGCGGCTAGCTTTGTATATCTTTGAAAGGTTGTCAACCAGCGTAGAATCCAACTTTTCTTGTTTGATCTCATGAATATCGAAATAGTTAAAATTTGAAACTTCATCTGTTTTACGAGGTGCCGTTAATAGAGTAACTTCGTAGGCAATAATCAGAACAGGGTCATCGAACTTTGTATTCCAAGTTGGAATAATCAAGGGGTTTTCTGCAGCGACTTCGATATCTGTTCCTAATTCTTCCAGGAACTCTCGTTTCAACGCTTCCGTAACATCCTCACCATGTTCCAGACCGCCGCCAGGAAGATCCCATGAGTCACTCCTCTCTTGAACAAACAGTAGTTTGCCTGAAGAATCACGTACCAATCCCTTGACTACTACCCGATATGCTGATTTTATATTCTTCAATCTTTCAGTCATTTTATGATAAAATTTTATCATAAAAATAAGGTAATAGTATGACTAAGATTGTCGCAAAGGCGCTGGTGCGGAATTCTAAAGGATTATATTTGGTACTGTATAGAGGCAATACACATCCGCTGTTTCCCGGGCATACTGATTTTCCCGGCGGAGAGGTTGAATCAGAAGAAACACCGGAAGCAGCAGTAGCGCGTGAAATACAGGAAGAGACAGGACTATCCGTTAATCCAAATAAATTGAAGAAGCTATTTGCCAAACAATACCGACAAACGACGCATATGTTGTTTGAGGCAAAGCTCGTCGAACCGGACGCGAAAGTCGCTTTAAGTTGGGAACATAAAAGCTACCGATGGATAACACCGGAGGAGTTGAAGCGCCTGCCTAGATTCTCAGGCGCCGACCCGTATTATACAGACGTAGTAGATTATCTACCTAACTGATAAGCCCTTTCTCCTTGAGTGCAGCGTCAATTTTGGTTCGGTTGAAGCCGCGAATGATTACGCCATCGATGTCGGTGACAGGTATGCTGCTAGATTTGTCGCCAACTTTAGCGAGAAGTTCATCCATTGCATCCTCATCTTCGTCGATGTCGCGAACGGTGTACTTGACGCCTAATTTGTCTAAGTATTCTTTTTCGGTTTTACAGTACGCGCACCACGCGGCGCTGTAGATGATTACTTGATTGTCTTGGTTGTCTTGATCGTTTTGGTCGTCTCGATGGCTCGTCTGGTCGTCCATAATTATCCCCCTTCGTTAATTACAATCATTATATACACAACATCTAGCGTATGCAAGCTATTTATCGGCGCTAGATGTACGGCTAGTCAAATACCACCCACCGTCGGCTGGTGATTGATAAATATCAAGCTCGAGGTCGAGGTAGTATTTTTGCAGTTCTTTGATGGCGTTTAAGGCGGCTTGCCGGCTAGCGAAACGTTTCTTTTGCGGCGCGCGAGCGCTTTTGTTTTGGTACGGTGTATGTTTAGGGGTGCGGTTTCGTCTAGGCATAATGTCTTAAATTATACACTTTACATATAGCGGCTCATACTGCTACAATAGCGCTATGACCAGTGGGGCTGACAATACCGTCGATACGCGGACTTCTGATAATACTGTATCTCGAGAAACTTTTACATCGTTAGGGCTGGCTATGGTCGGCGTGACGTGGAGGATGTATGTACCAATGCTTGGCTTGTTTTTTGCTGGCTTGTGGCTGGATAGTTTATTTAATAGTAAGCCGTGGTTGATGTTCATCGGGTTTGCAGTAGGCGCGGCCGCCGCAGCGATTTTGGTGCGGCAACAGATAAAAAAGGTTAATAAGAAATGATGTTCGCGGCGCTACCTCATATATCGGTCAAGGCCGACGAAGTGTTTTCAATCGCCGGTTTGCCAATAACTAATGCCAATCTGGTTGGCATCCTAGGATTAGTGCTTCTGGTGTGGTTAATGTTTCGTACGCGGGCAGCGGTGCTTGGCCGCAAAAAATCGAACTTCGCAACGCGCTTAACTCTTTGGTGTATAGAAGGATTGTATAAGACGGTTGGGCAAGTGATTCCTAACCAAAAGTGGGCTCGCCGAGTGGCGCCGCTGGTGATGACGATGTTTTTCTTTATAGCCGGACAATATTGGCTCGGTTTGCTGCCGATTGTTGGGCCGATAACTGTCGGCCATACGCCGCTGTTCCGCGGTCAGGATGCCGATTTGAATATGACGTTTGCGCTGGCGACGGTGACTATCGTGATGGCGCAGGTGTATGCTGCGCGCGAGCTGGGTTTTGTTGGTAATCTGAAGCGTTACTTCGTTAATCCGTTGCGCGATCCGATTATGTCGTTTGTTGGTATTCTGGAGCTGGTGGCGGAGTTTTCGCGCTTGCTTAGTTTGTCGTTCCGCCTGTTCGGTAACGTGCTGGCGGGCGAAATACTGATTGCTATGATTGCTTATCTAGCACAAGTTGCGATGCCTGCAGTTCTGCAGCCATTTTATATTTTTGAGCTGTTTATCGGCGGTATTCAGGCTTATATTTTCTTTATGCTTTCGACAGTGTTTATATCGCTCGGTTTGGCGCATCACGGCGGTGATGAGGAAAAACAAACGCATGATGATTCTTCGACTTCTTCCGGCATGAAATTAACGGCCGAGGGAGTAAAATAAATTAGTTAATAATTAAATCATAAGGAGAAATATTATGGAAATCATGGCATTTACGCTAGCTTATATCGTCCCTGCATCGTTTGCAGCTATCGGCTGTAGCTGGATTGGCGCTTCGGCGATGAAAGCTGCTGGCCGCAACCCAGAAAAAATCAACGATTTACGCACGATGATGATTCTCGGTATCTCGTTTATCGACGCTCTGGCGATTATCGGTTTCGTGGCAGCTATTGTCGGCAAAGTGATGTAAGGATTCGCGCGCGTGAATAACTTGCACTACTTTGCATCGGCTGGAGCTGGAAGCGATAGCCTATTGGGGCCACTAGGAATTGATTGGCGGTTGTTCGTGCTGCAAACGGTTGCTTTTGCGGTCTTGCTGCTAGTGCTGAAAAAATGGGTTTATCCGCCTATTCTAGCCATGCTTGATAAGCGCGACGAGTCTATCAAAGAAGGTTTAGAGGCTGCCGAGCAAGCCAAAAAAGCGGCAAGCGAAAGCGAAAAGCGCACAGCCGCTATGCTGAAAAAGGCCCAGCAAGAGTCGCGAACTATTGTTGCTACTGCCAAGAATGAAGCGGCTGAAATGGTTGCTGAAGCCGAACAAAAGGCTAAGAACCAAGCCGATTCTATTCTCGAATCGGCTCACAACGACGTCAGAGCGGAAGTTGCCCAGGCCAAGAAAGACTTGCGCAACCAGATGGTAGACCTAGTGGTCGATACAACCAGGAAAGTTACGCTGGATACGGTCGATCCAAGCAAAGACACTAGCTTGATCAAAAAACAGCTAGAGGAGATCAAATAGCGTGGCGGCCAGTACTATATCGCAGCGAAGATTAGCAGCGTATGTGGCTGGCCAATTGCTTGCGAACGGCGATAAAAAACACATTATCAAGGAGCTGGCAGCCTATTTGATCGAAACTGGCCGTGTGCGCGATCTCAATCAAGTGGTGGCGGCTATTGAAGAGGCGCTAGCGTCGCGCGGCGCTGTTGTAGCGACGGTTACGACTGCTCGCCCGCTCTCGCCAGAAAATAAGCAAGCAATTGTTAAGCAATTTACGCCGACTGGCGCCAAACTATATATTCGCGAACAGATTGACCTGAGCGTTATCGGCGGCTTCAAGATTGAATTGCCTGGCAGCCAGTTTGACGGCACAGTGATACATAAACTAACAACCCTCAAGGGTATAAAGTAAAGGAAAAGAATGGCTGATATTACAGTGACAGAATTGTCGGACGAACTGCGCCAGGCGATTGCCCAGCTCGAGGTGTCTGAAGGTTTAGAAAAAGTTGGTATTGTGACTCGCGTGGGCGACGGCGTGGCGTGGGTGCATGGATTGCGCGAGGCTGGTTATAGCGAAGTTCTGGAGATCCAAACGGCCGAGGGCGTGGTTGAAGCCTTTGCTTTGAACTTGATGGAAGACGAAATCGGCGCGGTGCTGTTAGGTAGCGACCAAGGTGTTTCCGCTGGTGATAAAGTCAAGCTAAAAGGCGAAGTGCTGAGCGTGCCAGTCGGCGAAGAACTGCTGGGGCGCGTAGTTAATCCGCTGGGCGAACCGCTTGACGGCGGTCCGGCAATCAAATCAAAGCAGCGCGGTCTGGTTGAGCGCGAAGCCATCGGCGTGATGGGTCGCAAGTCAGTTCATGAGCCGTTGATGACGGGTATTATGAGTGTCGATGCTATGTTTCCGATTGGCCGCGGCCAGCGCGAGCTAATTATTGGCGACCGCCAGACTGGTAAAACCGCCATTGCGCTTGACACGATGATTAACCAAGCCCGCCAGAAAACCGGCGTGGTCAATATCTACGTAGCGGTTGGCCAGAAGCTCAGCAAGATTGCTCGCCTAGTTGAACGCCTGAAGTCCGAAGGCGTGATGGACCAGACTATCGTGGTGGCGACTAGTCCGAGCGACCCGGCTTCCCTGCTCTATCTGGCGCCATATGCCGGTACCGCCATGGGTGAATATTTCCGAGATAATAGCAAGCATGCCTTGATGATTTATGATGATTTAACTAAGCACGCAGTCGCCTACCGCCAGATGTCGCTGCTGTTGCGCCGTCCGCCAGGCCGCGAGGCGTTTCCGGGCGACGTGTTTTATCTGCATTCTCGCCTGTTGGAGCGATCGGCTAAGTTGTCGGACGAACTAGGTGCTGGCAGCTTGACTGCTCTGCCGATTATCGAGACGCAAGCTGGTGATATTTCCGCTTATATTCCGACTAATGTTATTTCTATCACCGACGGCCAGATATTTATGGAGACTGACCTGTTCTACCAAGGTATTCGCCCGGCGATTAGTGCGGGCTTGTCGGTGTCGCGCGTTGGCGGTGCGGCTCAGACCAAAGCGCTGAAGAGCGTCAGCGGCAACCTTAAACTTGGCCTCAGTCAGTTTCGCGAATTAGCCAGTTTCGCACAGTTTGGCAGCGATCTCGACGCCGAGACCAAGGCGCAAATCGAACGCGGCCAGCGTCTAACTGAATTGCTTAAACAGCCGCAGTATCAGCCGATGAGCGTCTGGGAGCAAGTTGTTAGCATCGTTGCGGTTAGCGAGGGCTATTTTGATGAAGTTCCAGCCGCCAAGATTAAAGACGCGCAGGCCGACTTGCTGGCTCGCTTGTGGACGAACCACAAAGCTGAAATGAAAGCGCTAAACCGAGGCGATAAAAAATTTGGCGAGGACAAATCTACCGCCAAGATTGTCAAGAACGCGGCCCTAGCAGTTGCTAAAGGATTTGAGGACTAACTAGATGCCGTCGACTCAGCAGCTTAAATCGCGTATTCGCTCGGTCAAGAACACTCGGCAAATCACCAAAGCTATGCAGATGGTGGCAGCTAGCAAGATGCGCCGCGCTCAAGAGGCGACCAAAAGCTCTCAAGCCTATACGGTAGCAGCACGCGAATTACTAGCATATCTAGCGCAGCAAGGTGCGACCGATAATCACCGTTGGTTTGTGCAGCGGCCGGTCAAAGCGCGCCTGCTGATTGTGGTAGCGAGTGACAAGGGGTTGGCTGGCGCTTATAACGCTAATATCATCAAGACTTATCTGCACGAGCTGCATCAAGATGACCAATCGGGCATCGCTAACAAAACTATTGCTATCGGCCGCAAAATCGCTCAAGCAGCAACGCGCATCAAAGATACTGAAATCGTCGGTACCTACGAAGATTTGCCTGACCGCGTGCCAGGTGCGCAGTTTCATGCTATTCTCAACACTGCCAAAGATATGTTCGAGGCTGGCACTGTCGATGCTGTCGACGTGATTTTCACGCGCTTTGTTAGTAGTATGACGCAGAAAGCTGATATTGTTCGCCTGTTCCCTGCTGGCTTTGTGCCTGACGATGAAATTAGCGATGACATCCGCGAAGCTAAGTTTGAACCAAGTCCTAAATATATCATAGATGATATAGCTTACCGGCTGATTAGCGCTCGTTTATACCAAGCACTGCTTGACTCGCGTGCTAGCGAACATAGCATGCGAATGCTAGCTATGAAGAATGCGACTGATAACGCTAGCGACTTAGTAGCCGACTTGACGCTAGAAATGAATAAGGAACGCCAGAGCGCAATCACTCAAGAACTGACCGAGATCAGCGCTGGCGTGGAGGCGATGAAATGATAAAAAAAGGAGTTACTATGAGTAAAAACCAAGGAAAAATCATCCAAATCATGGGCGTGGTGGTCGATGTTGAGTTTGATGATGATTCGTTGCCAGAAATATACGAAGCGTTGACAGTCGAGCGCGGCCAGCAGACGATTACGCTCGAAGTAGCGCAGCATCTCGACCAACAGACAGTACGAACGATTAGTTTGCAAAACACCGACGGATTGCACCGCGGCCAAGTTGTTACAGCGACTGGTGCGCCGATCAGCGTACCTGTTGGTGAGGACACGCAAGGCCGCATGTTTAACGTAGTTGGCGAACCAATCGATGGCCGCGAGATTGCCAAGAGCGCCAAGCGTGCACCAATTCACCGCCAACCGCCGGCGTTGACCGAACAGTCCAATAAAACTGAGATCCTTGAAACTGGTATCAAGGTTATCGACTTGATCGCGCCGCTGACCAAGGGTGGTAAGGCTGGTTTGTTCGCTGGCGCTGGTGTTGGCAAGACAGTCCTTATCCAAGAGCTGATTAACAATATTGCTAAGTTTCACTCAGGCAACTCGGTTTTTGCGGGTGTTGGCGAGCGAACCCGCGAAGGTAACGACCTCTATTACGAGATGAAAGACGCGGGCGTGCTGGACAAGACTTCGCTAGTATTCGGCCAGATGAACGAACCGCCTGGAGCTCGTTTGCGCGTGGCGTTATCGGGCTTAGCGATTGCCGAGTCCTTCCGTGATGAAGGTAAAGACGTGCTGCTATTCATCGACAATATCTTTCGCTTTACCCAAGCGGGCGCCGAAGTATCAGCACTATTGGGCCGCTTGCCGAGCGCGGTTGGTTACCAGCCAAATTTGCAGCAAGAAATGGGCGCCCTGCAGGAGCGTATCACTAGCACCAAAAAAGGTTCAATCACCTCTGTCCAAGCTGTCTACGTGCCAGCTGACGACTTGACTGACCCAGCACCAGCGACCACTTTTGCTCACTTGGATGCCACTATCGTGATGAATCGTGCCTTGACAGAAATTGGCATCTATCCTGCCGTGGACGTGTTGGATTCCAGCTCTAACTCGCTTGATCCAGAGATTGTTGGCGAGGAGCATTATGCGGTGGCTCGTGAAGTCCAGCGAGTGTTGCAACAATATAAAGAATTGCAGGATATCATCGCTATTCTCGGTATGGAGGAGTTATCAGACGATCAAAAGCAAACCGTGGCGCGGGCTCGCCGCTTGCAGCGCTTCTTGGCGCAGCCGTTCCATGTTGCCGAACAATTCACTGGCAATCCGGGTAGCTACTTCAAGTTAGAAGATACCATCAAGGACGCTAAAGACATTCTCGACGGCAAATACGATGATAAGCCAGAAAGCTGGTTCTACATGTCGCCAGTGCCGCTCAGCGAGAAGAAGGACTAAGCTCGAGATGATGCAGTTTCAGCTAATCACGCTAGCTGGCGTTAAGCTCGACGAGCCAGTCTACGAGGTAATGATACCAACTACCGAAGGGCAAATCGCAGTCTTCCCGAGTCACGAACCGCTAGTAGCAGTGGCGCAGCCTGGCGCGGTAGCGGTCCGCCGCCAGAAAACCGACAGCGACGACCAACTGGAATACTTCGCGATTAGCGGCGGCGTGGTTGAAATCAACCAGCAGCGCGTGCGGATTTTAGTCGACGAAGCCGAGCACGGCGACGATATCGTTGAAGCCGAGACTCAGGCCGCTCTCGAACGCGCTCTCAAAATGCGCGATGAGGCTCAGGATCAGGTTGAGCTCGAAAAGGCTCACCAGCTGGTCGATCGCCACCGCGTACGTTTGCACGTGGCCGGCTTGCGCCGCCGCCATCGCCGGCGATAATTATAGCTAATGCAAAATCATATTATTGAGCACGGTTTGTTTTGGCTGTCGTTTTTCGCTAAGTAAATGTGATCGGCGGTATTATCGCGATGGCAGCTTATAGATGGCGGCTTATATTAGTCTATCTGTATGATGTTAAGTTTAGTACACAGAATGTCATTATCGCCGCGGCGTTTGGCTGCGCATAGACGGTGTGCACCATCGCCGTATAGAGCAGCGAAAATCGACCCGTCTTTGCGCGTATATACGGTGACGCCGTGAATTGGCGGAGCAGTTTTTGCAGAAAGACGCGAATACTCGCGAATAATACTAGAGCTGCGTCTACCGTTTTTTGGAGATCTGCGACCTCTTCGCCAGTCGGAAATTTCTGGCGCAGCTACGAATAAGCCTACCGGTATGGGAACGCTATATTCAGTTGGCTCAGATTCGGGTGTTAGCGAATCTATATCGACAACTACCCGCGACGTTTTTTTGCTGCCGCCGATCCTATCGAGAGGGATAGGCTCTTTGACTGGGCTGATGTTGAGCTTGTGCAAGCCTGCCACTAGCTTAACTAGTCTCGGGTCGTTGATATTGACTTTCTCGGGCAGTTTATCTGCTTGAGTATTTATTTCTATGCTCTTTGCGACATGCAAATCATCAACGGTGCGTTCATCTGACTCTTTGCCGGGTCTAGGGTGTAGTCTTTCTCGTACGCCTTCGAGCATATGCATTATACTTTATATTATACACCATTTATATACATATGTCAAATAGCAGTCCAGTAAGCGGCAGACGTTGGCTCTAAGCTTTGTGTGCTTGCATTAGCGCAATTGCCGTCGATCCTAAGTCCGTTACTGTTTCTTTGTAGCGGCAATCCTCGCTGAGCGGGCATCGGCTGCATAGAAATTCGGGGGCAGTTTGTTTTGTTGTATCAAGGTCGGCAATTGATACTGGGATCACGCCCCTCTTTTTTAGACGTCTTCGCGTCCCTGAAGATTTTTGCTTTGCTGACACCTGCATAGGAATTATTCTTCCTGCTGGGCAAGTTGCTCTTGCGTCTGTTTTTCCTGCATAGTCAAGCTCGGCGTTGCTTTCTGTTCCCCATCCAGCTTCTTCTAATTCTGTAATAACTCTACGCTCGGCGTTTCGCCCTATTCTTTGCGCCTGTCGCCCAAGCTCTGTTCTCCTTAAATTAGCCATTTTCGCATTATAAAATAACTTTTCAATCGAGTCAACTTTTGCAATATATAATTGCTGCTGTTGGACTGTCGCGAATGCTCGGTAAGCGATCTGCAATTCTTTGCAATGTGCTATAAAAGTTGTTAGTTAATTAGAATTGATAAGCTGGCGGACTTCGTCGGTGTTTTTGGTGCGCATTAATTGGTCGCGCAGTTCCTTGGCGCCGTCGAAACCGCGAATGTAGATTTTGAAGAAGCGTTTCAGGGTTTCGAAGGGGCGGCCGAGGGTTGGCTGGTAGTGGTCAAAGAGGTCGAGGTGGTAGTTGAGGAGTTTAATTAGTTCTTGTTTATGATCGACGACGGCGATTTTCGTTTCCTCGGTTGGAGCACTCTTCCTGTTTGTCTCTCGGGTACCGTCAGAAAAGAATTCGGGGCCCACGTAAAGTTGCCCAAATTTTTTCTGAGGTACCACTCGAGACGCTCGAAAGCAAAACGGATCGCTAAAAACTCCCCGTCCGATCATCAGGCCGTTGACGCCAGGGTGCTGGCGGGCGAGCTCCTCGCCGTGGGTTCGGTCGCGGATGTCGCCGTTGATGGTTAGCAGTGTCTGCGGGGCGATTTCGTCGCGTAGTTTGATGATGTCGTCGATGAGCTCGTAGTGCGCTGGGACTTTGCTCATTTCTTTTTTGGTGCGGAGGTGGATGGTTAGGTTGGCGAGGTCCTGCGCCAGTAGCGTGCCCAGCCATTCTCGCCATTCGTCAACATACGTATAGCCCAGCCGTGTTTTGACGCTGACTGGCAGTCCTGCAGTTTTGGCGGCGGCAATGGCGGCGACCGCTACGTCGGGTCGGCGGATCAACGCTGCTCCCCCGCTTTTGATGGCGGATTTGGCGGGACAGCCCATGTTGATGTCAATGCCGTCAAAGCCGAGCTCCATACAGTGAGCGGCAAATTGTTCCATGTCGCCTGGTTCGCCGCCCCAGATTTGGGCGACTAGCGGATGCTCGTCGTCGGTTTTGATGAGCCGCCCAGCGATGGCTTTATCGCCAGCGTGTACCCAGCCAGTGGCGTTGGCAAACTCGGTGAAAAACACGTCGGGCGCGCCCGCCTGCTTGACGACATGGCGAAACACCACGTCAGTGACGGCTTCCATGGGCGCCAAGATGAAAAATGGCTGCGGTAGGTTGTCCCAAAATGATGTCATCTCTGTTATTTTATCACAAAAAAGAAAATCCCCTCACTCTCGCCATTGAGAGTGAGGGGTGGCGGACTTGAGCGGTTCTGCTCGGAGCGGCCCGGAGGGGCTGCTACTACGATGAAACTCGCTAGTCCGGAAGTTTGTGCCCCGCGGCTTCGTGTAGAGAAGCAGTGAAAAAGCCGAAGCCACGAGGCGGAGGTTGCATAGGCGCCTCCTTCCCCCCTGACGGGGGAGTTTATCCCGGGACTCTCCCGGGAAGATGAGGGGGCGGGAGCACCCCATTGTGCTCCCGGACGCGCTACACGTAATTATGATGTTCCCTTGGTGTAGCCGCCTATGCATCCGCCTCCCACAGCGCGATGCATACCCCAGTGGATGTGACGGGAATTGAACCCGCAAGAGGCCTCTGCTTGCAAGGCCTTGGCCTGTCGACCTTCGACACACACCCTACGATTCTTTTCTGGCTGGGGAATCGGAGACCCAGGGATGGGCGGACGGACGCCCTGTTGCTGGCTTGGTACCAGCGGTTCTCGGGGTGCACGCCCCGAGCCGTCACTTGCTCGTTCTGCGGGCGGTTATCTCATAGACCACCCACAGAAAGGGCACTTAAACTCAGTGCCCGCGTCGGCGGCCTTTCGGTAGCCGACGTGCCTCTGGGGGCCGTTACAGACCATTTCGGTCTGGTAAGGCCCCCAGGCGGATTTCTCCGCCGTAGGTCTAAAAAACACGCTTCACCTCCTTCTAAGGGTGAAAAAGAGGTGAATTTATTTAATGATGCTTCTGTGCAGAAGAAGCATCATTAAATAAACTTCACTCTGCGAACAAAAATAAATATATAATAGCAATAACCTACTATGATTGTCAATAAAATATACAATATTTAAATAATTCTGCTAGCTATAGCTATTGCGCAACATTTGTTCAAACACTAAAATACCTTTGTAATTTTGTTCAAAATTGTCGATTGGCGGTAGCTCTAGCGTAGTGATACAACGCCAAACAGCGGCGATTAGGCGTTGGAAATCGGCCAGTTCGTCGCGGCTAAAGCGGTCATCAAGCTGGCAGATGTCGCCGCGTGAGTCCGGCTCGACAAACTGCAGTACGGCGCCGCCGAAATCGTATTTCGCATAATCGCGCGAATTGGCGCACAACAGCTCGTAAAACATCAGCTGCTGGCGGTATTTGTGGAGCTTGATTTTTTCATAGTCTGATTTGCCGGTCCAGGAAGTTGACGGTTTGCCGGTTTTGTAGTCGGTGACGGTGATGGTTTGATTGTCGATATCAACTAGGTCGAGCGAGCCAGTCAGGCGGGCTTGGCCGAGAACGACGCCCTGCCCGGCAAAACTAAGCTCGGGTTTTTGCGATGGCTTAAAGGTGTCGTATTTGGCGCCCAGAAAGGCTTCGAGTGTCTCAATGCCGCGCTTACTATAGAGTGCTAAATCATTGTCGCTCAGCTCTTGCTGGTGCAGCAGACGGATGAACTCGCCAGTGATGTCTTCGATTGGTTTGCGGGTGCCGCTGGCCGCTAAATGGCTATGTGCGTGCTGCAAAACGGTGTGAATCAGGGTGCCGTAGATGGCGTTGGCGCTTTTGGCCTGCGGGAAGCGCAGCAAATTATTTAGCAAAAAGTTCTGCGGCCCGCCGCGCGTAACGTCGATAAAATTATTGAGGTGCGTGACAGATAGTTTGTAGTTTTCGAGCGTTGGCGCTAGCAGCTCTTTCATGGTGCGGTTAATCGGCGCAGTTAGGCGGTCGTGCCAGACGATTTCACTCTGGGCGGCGAGTGTGGTGGTACTATTCGGCCGGCGGTCGATTTCTTGCAAATTGGTGCCAGCCAGAAAACTAGCTTTGAGTGTGTCTTTGGCGGTATCGTCGTTGCGGGCATAGCTCAGGTAAAGCTGGCGTTTGGCGCGCGTCATGGCCACGAAGTACAGGCGAATGCGTTCGTCATAGCTATCGGCGTTTGGCGAGATAGCCAAGTTCTCTGGATAGCCAATCAAGCGGCTGCGGCTGCGCACGCGTTCGCCCCACATTAAATCGATAGAGTTGATGACGTAAACGGTGTCGAACTCTAGGCCTTTGGATTTGTGGGCGCTCATTAGGTTGATAGCATTTTGAGCAGTTTCGCTGGCGCGCCGGATGCTAACGACGGGAATATCAAGCTGGCGGTAGGTGTCGATTAGCGTCAAGAAGTCGCTGGCTAGCAGTGTGCTGTCTGGCGCGCCCTCGCGCAATTTACTGCGCAAGGTTTGCAGCGCTTCCAGGGCAGTTAGGTAAGTGTCGGGTGAGCTGCCAAGAATATCGCTGTTAAAATAATATCGGTAGAACGGCGAGGTGAAGGCGTTGCGGTGCGGCTTGATTGGTTTGCGCGCGGCGTCGCTATCATCATTATCGTCGTCGGTGTCGTCGTTGGCTGTGTAGTTTTGCGGCACGCCGATGAGCGTGTCTAGGAAAGTTTCGAGCGGCTCGGTCAAGCTAGCCTTGGCGCGGTCGAGCAGCCACTTGGCTAGCGGTTGAAAAGTCGGCGACGCCAGCATCGCTTCAAGCCAGTCGGTGCGGTTGCGGTAGGCTTGCAAACTTAGCCGCCAGATAGCTTCGCTGTCAAAGCCTAACATTGGTTGAGCTATCAGTTCGGGCAGCAGGCTGTTGGCCTCGTCGTGCTCGCCTGCTGCGATGTCAACGCAAATACGGGCCATTAGCTCTAGCAGCTGGATGCGCTCGTCGTCAAGAACATTGTCGCGGCGCTCATAATTAACGGCAATATTGGCGCGGTTTAGATATGGCAGTAACGCTATTAAATCGCTGTGGCGCCGGGCAATGACGGCGATCTCTGATGGTTTTATACCTTTTGTGATATTTTCTTGGATTGATTCGGCGATCCAGGCGAATTCCTCCTGGCGGCTTGGCAGCGCGGATAGCGTAACTTGGCTGTTAGCGTCGTTAGTGTGCGCCTGTAACTGCTTATTTATATCCATAGATGTTTCTAGGCGGCCGCTAGCCTGAGTAATAATTTCACGGGCGCGGTCGAGAATGGTTTGCGACGAGCGGTAGTTGTCGGTCAAAACGACGCTAGCGTGATCTGGGTAGCGCTTGCGGAAACGATGAATATTGCCGACATCGGCGCCTTGAAAACTGTAGATTGCCTGGTCATCGTCGCCTACCGCCATGATGTTTGGCGCATCGCCGTGCGGCGTGTCTGTCAGGTTGAAGAGAATACGCAGTTGCGCTAGGTTGGTGTCTTGAAACTCATCGACCATGATATATTGATAGCGTTCTTGCAGATTGAAGCGTAGGTCTGGATACTGCTCAATCGCTTGCACGACATTGAGAATCATGTCGTCGTAGTCGAATAGCTCGGCTTGGCGCATCTCGACGAGATATTGATCATAAATCGGCGCGACGGCGTGTAATTTCGCGTGGCGTTTGCGGTCTTTGAAGACGAACTCGCCGCGAGCGTCCTTTTCGAGCCAGGTGTTGCGCCAGGCGGTGATCGGCGTTGTCTTGCCGCTAGCGACTGCTTCGTCGAAGGCGCGCGCGAGGCTTAGTGCTAACGCATCGGCTAGCGGCGCAATAGCTGGCGGCAATTGCGGCGCTGGCAATTCGGCGATTTTGTTGGCAATTGGCGGTAGCAGGGCGATAGTGGTTTTGCTGATGCGATTAGCGAAAATAGCTGCGAGCTCCGGCTCAACAGCGTCAAGCAGCTTTTCGTTGCTATCAATGATTTGCAGCAGCTCGCTGCTAGACAGGCCGGCCTGCTTCAGCTCGCTGATGACCTGCGCTGTGTCGCGCAGGTGCGTGAAATCGCCGTTCATTTTGCTGGCTAGCGGATTATTGTAGTCGAGCTCCTCGAAAATATCAGTTAGAATTGAGTAAGTCGCCACTTCGTCGGCTGGCGAAAAATCAGCGCCGCGATAAAAATACTCGCTATGATGGTTGATTATTTCGGTGCCGAAACTGTGAAAAGTTTGGATTGCTACTTTGTAAGCATCGGTACCAATGATTGATGCTAGACGTGCCCGCATAGCGTTAGCGCCGCTGTCGGTAAAAGTCAGGCAGAGGATATTCTCGGGCAGCGTGTCGGTGGCGCGCAGAATATTGGCAGCGCGCATGCTGAGTAGCTCGGTCTTGCCAGTACCCGGGCCAGCGACGACTAGCAGCGGCCCGTCGATAGTATCAACGGCCTCTTTTTGAGCAGAATTAAGCTTATTGTAGCGAGTTTTGAACTTTTCCATCTATCTCATTGTAGCGCAAAAGCTCGGTAAATGCCCTAATGTTTTATGGTATAATTTGATTGTGAATAATGATTTCTTTGACGATGCTGCAATCGAGCAAATAGCCAAAGACCGCTTTGGTGTGTCCTTAGAGGTGAGCACGGTGGTGGCGCGGCGGATTGATTGCGGACAAGCTGCTTTGGCAACTTTTTTTCTCTCGGCCAAGAAGCAGTTATACTGCTACATCGAAGGCTCGTCGCAGCTGACGCTGGGCGATATTCGCAAGATGGCAGTGCGTATGGGCGTGCGGCCCGAGATATTTTTCCCGCCGAAAGGCCAGCCGCAATATTTCGAGGAAATTGCGCGCGATATGTTTGTTAAGGTATATCCGGGCCGGCGCGATATCAGCCAGGACGACTTGCGTTTCTATCGAACTCTGGTGCCGTATTGTCCGGCGCTTTTCTTGGTTGAGGAAGTCAAAAATGGCACCATTTATTGCGCTGATCATGATGCAAGCTCTGGCTGGCGGCCAGCGGCGAAGTTTGTTTATCGGAGGCTCCGAACGAGTTAAATGCGGGATTATTTAGACATTATTCGCCGTAATTTGATGTCACCAATTGTCATTGCGATTTTTTTGCTGGCGCTAGCACTATTGTATGCTGGCGAGCGGCGCGATGCCTGGTTTATATCGGTAGTGATTGCTGTCAATACAGTAATTGGTATTGTTCAGGAAGTTCGCGCCAAGTATGCTCTCAAACAGCTGGAGTTAATGAGCGCGCCGCGAGCACGATTAGTACGCGGCGATGAAGTTGTAGAAGTGATGTATGATGCCTTGCAGGTTGGAGACGAGATTTTGCTCGAGGCTGGCGACGAATTGCCAGCGGACGGTGTAGTTCTATCGGCGCGCGGATTAGAGGTCAACGAGAGCATGCTGACTGGCGAATCAGCCTCAATTGACAAGAAGAAACATGATGAAGTCTACGCGGCAACCACGGTGATAGCGGGCAGCGCGCGAGTGCGAGTGACGGCGGTTGGCGACGCTACCAAGGCGGGTGCAATCAGTGCTACGCTCAAGCAATATACACCGCGCTTGACGCCGCTGCAGCAAGCGATTCAAAACGCGATTACTTTCTTGACATATTGTGCGATTGTGTTGTCGCTTCTGGTTTTCGCACGCTATCGTATTGCTGGCTTCGAGTCGGTGCGAATCCTCAAGACGATTATCACCAGTGCTATAACCATCGTACCAGAGGGGTTGCTGCTGGCCAGCTCGCTGCTGCTGGCGTTTGGCTCGCTAAAGTTGGCTCAGGCCAAGGTCCTGCCGCAAAAATTGTCGGCGATTGAAGCGATGGCGCTGCTTAATATATTATGTACTGACAAAACGGGCACGCTGACTAGCGATGAGATTACTTTAGAGCGCGTCGAACCCTTTGGCAGTGGTAATGAGCCAGTCAAGCAGTTGGCGGCGATGGTAGCGCACGAGACTAGCGGCGGTAACGCTACTGGACAAGCGATTATCACTGCGCTTGATTTACCTTATGAATATACCGTAGATGATATATTAGCGTTTTCTTCGGCGCGTAAATTTGCTGGCGTTAGAGCACGAGTCGATGGCCGAGTTCGGACGCTTATCATGGGCGCGCCGGAATATGTGGCGCGGATGGCGCCGCTATCGACAGCCGAGCAGCAGCAGATTGAGAAGTGGACTGACGATGGTCTGCGAGTGCTGCTGCTGGCTGAGTTTGATGATAATGATACGCCGCTGAAGTCTCTAAAGCCAGGCAGCGGCCGGCCGTTGGCGGTAGTTTTGCTGCGTAACTTGCTGCGCGATGGTGTCGTCGATACGGTAGCGTTTTTGCAGCGCCAGGGTGTGAATATTCGCGTTATCAGCGGCGATAATCCGCGGACGGTTCAGTATGTGGCGCGAGCTGCTGGTATCAATAATCCTGACACGGCAATTACTGGCGCCGAGCTGGCAGAGCTTGACGAGTCGGCATTTGCTGCAGCTGCCGATCAGCATACTATTTTTGCGCGAGTGTTACCCGAGCAAAAGGAACATTTAATCGCCCACTTCTCGCAGCAAAACCATCAATTTACTGGCATGGTTGGCGATGGCGTCAATGATGCTCTAGCGCTCAAGAAAGCCGACCTTGGCGTAGCTATGTATGCCGGGGCGCCAGCTAGCCGGCGGGTAGCGGATATTATTTTGCTTAATAATTCGTTTAATTCATTGCCGCTGGGTATGCGTTTGGGGAATCAAATTATGCAAGCGATCGAGGTAATAGCGACGCTGTTCTTCCATAAAATTATTTACGGTTTGGTGCTGCTGGCGGTAACGCTAGTGCTGGGCGTGATACACCCGTATGCGCCGCGTCACATTACTTTTTTGAATATTTTCTTGGTGACGATGCCGACGATTATGTGGACTCTCTTCCCGCCGCGGTCGCATCATCGAATTAACCCGCACAATTTTTGGCGCGATACGCTGGGCGCGGTGACGCCAATTGCGCTCGTGTCGGGTGCGGCGGTATCGATAACGTACTTGATGCTGCGCGTTATGCAGCCGCACGACCAGGATACGGTATCGACGATGACGGTGCTAGTAGCAACATTTTTTGGCGTATATTTGGTATTTTTGGTAGGGCCGATGTTGGGCGTGGTGCTGGATCGGCGCGCCAAGACAGCGCGAATGCTATATATAGCGGCAGCACTGCTGGTAGCGTCGACTAGCTTTGCTGTACCGCTGTTACGCCGATTCTTTGACTTCACGATACCAACTTTAGCAATGATTGGCCCGGTGGCTGGCGTGGTGGTAATTGCCGCCCTGTTGCAATGGCATCTGGCCCGCCACGCTGGTAAAATCTATCAAAACAGGTAGAGATCAATAAATAAAAACGCTCCTTTATGCAGGGAGCGTTTTTATTGTTGCTGCTGAGAGAAATTTGGTTTAGTAAACCTTCAGCAATACTTCGCCGCCAAGCTTACTCTTGACAGCCTCAGCGCCAGTCATGACGCCTTTGCTGGTGCTGACTAGGACGATGCCGCGGCCTTGCTTGACCTTTGGAATGTCAGCGCTAGAAACGTAGATGCGGCGGCCTGGTTTAGAGACGCGCGCTAGCTCGGTAAAAGCTGCGTTCTCGCCATTGTTATTGATGGTGATGACGAGCGTACCGCGCGGCTTGCCGTCCTCGAGCTTGACATCGGCCAAGTAGTGATTCTTGACCAATTGCTCGGCGACGATTTTCTTGAGCTTGCTAGTAGGTACGCGCACTTCAGTTTTACCGACTAGTGCGGCATTGCGGATGCGGGTCAGGAGATCCGCGATTGGGTCAGTAGATTGTAAACTCATATCTTTTTCTCCTTTCCTTTACCAACTACTCTTTGTGACGCCTGGGATATTACCTTTGCTGGCTTCTTCACGGAAGCGAATGCGGCTCATGCCGAAGCGGCGCATATAGCCACGCGGACGGCCATCGGACATATCGCGAAATTTGCGCCGGGTTGGGCTAGAATTGCGCGGTAATTTCTGTAAAGCATCAGGGTCGGTAGCTTTCAGAGCGGCGCGTTTAGCGGCAAACTTCTTGATCAGTTTCAAGCGTTTTTTGTCGCGGGCGATCATAGATTTTTTCGCCATTATTTGTCCTCCTTTTCAAATGGTAGGCCAAATTTCTCGAGCAATGCGCGCGAATTTTCCTTGCTACCGTTTTTGATTACGAACGTTACTTGCAGGCCGTGTACTAACTGGGTTTCTTCAAATGTCAATTCTGGAAAGATCGACTGGTCGGTGATGCCAAGGTTGTAGTTGCCGCTTTTGTCGAATTTGCTGCCGACGCCGTGAAAGTCGCGAACACGCGGCAAGCTAACGTTGACTAGGCGGTCAAGAAACTCGTACATGCGAACACCGCGCAAAGTTACCATCACGCCGATTGGCGAGCCCATGCCTTTGCGAATCTTGAATGTAGCAATTGACTTTTTGGCTAGGCGTTCGACTGGCGCTTGGCCGGTGATGCGCGTTAAGGTATTTTTGACGGCGGCAAGCATGCGCTTGTCGTCTTTACTTTTGCCGGTACCGACACTCACGACGATTTTCTCGAGGCTAGGAACCTGGTTCACATTGTCGAGATTCAATTCGGCCTGCAGTTCCTTGAGGTATGTTTCTTTGTACAAGGCTTTCAGGCGAGGAGTGTAAACGGCTGATTGTTTAGCTTCTGCCATTATTTAATCTCCTTATTATTAAGTTGGCGGGCGACGCGGACCTTGGCGCCGTCTTTGACTGCGTAGCCGACACGGCTGGTCTGTCCAGATTTTTCGTCGACGACGAGTGCGAGTTTGCTTAGATCAACTGGTACGTGGATATCCTTTTTGCCGCCGCGCGGATTGAGCTGGTTCGGGCGGATGTGGCGAGTCTTGACGCCGACGCCTTCAACTAACGCTGCATTTTGCTGCGGCAAGACGGCTAATACTTTACCAGTGGTGCCTTTGTTGGCGCCAGTGATAATTTTGACAATATCGTCTTTGTGAATACGCTGAGTCATTAGAGTACCTCCGGAGCCAGGCTGACGATCTTCATGTAGCCCATGTCGCGTAGTTCGCGTGGTACTGGGCCGAAGACACGGGTGGCCTTTGGCTGCTTGTCATCGTTGATAATCACCACGGCGTTGTCATCAAAGCAAATGGTCGAGCCGTCTTTGCGGTGGATTTGGTCGCGGGTGCGAACCACCACAGCTTTAACGACAGATTTCTTTTTAACGTTGCCGGTTGGGCTGGCATCTTTGACTGAACAGACGATCACATCGCCAACGCGAGCATAGCGGCGGCGAGTACCGCCGAGAACGCGGATACACAATACTTCTTTAGCGCCGCTGTTATCAGCGACTTTGAGGCGGGATTCTTGCTGAATCATTATTTTTCCTCCTCGGTGTCGTGATCGTAGTCGACCTTGTCGTTAACTTCGCTGTTGACGTCGCTTTTGAGCTCGACTGAGCCGACTGAGCGCTTGACGATTTCGTCGAGTTGGAAGCTCTTGCGGCGGCTGATCGGACGAGTTTCGACAATGCGTACCGTATCGCCCTTGCGAGCGTCATTCTTCTCGTCGTGCGCGGCGTATTTACGAGTCACAGTGTACTGCTTCTTGTAAATCGGGTGCGTTTCGCGAGATGTCACGGTAACGGTAATCGTCTTGTCGGCGGCGTCTGACGTCACGACGCCTGTCAATGTCTTTGCCATTACTTATTCTCCTGTTCTGCTGCTAACTCTTGCGCACGGATCGCGGTGAGTAGACGCGCGATTTCTTTGCGAATTTGGCCGAGGGCGCGTGGATTGACGAGCTCGCCGGCTTTGTGGCTGCGGCGGCCGTTGAGCAATTCCTGGCGCTTGGCGGCTAATTCAGCGCGCAGCTCGCCGATTGATTTGACGACACTGGCGGCCTTGGCGGTTTTCTTGGTTTCGGCCATTATGCTTCCTCCTTCTTAACAAATCGGACGCGGACTGGCAATTTGTGGCCGGCGAGGCGCATGGCTTCACGAGCGATTTCTTCGCTAACGCCTTTCATCTCGAACATAACCGTGCCGGTTTTGACCTTGGCGACGTAGTATTCAGGATTGCCTTTACCGCCGCCCATTTTCAAGCCCAAAGCTTTTTTGGTGACTGGCGTGTGCGGGAAAATGCGAATCCAAATCTTACCGCCGCGCTTGATGTAGCGAGTCATCGCCTGGCGGGCCGCCTCAATTTGGCGGCTGGTAATACGTTCGTTGTCAAGGCTCTGCAGACCATAGTCGCCAAACGCGATATAGTTGCAGCGCGTGGCGTTACCGCGGTTTTTGCCGATGCGGACTTTGCGGTGAGCAACTTTTTTTGGTAATAACATTACTTCAAGCTCCTTTCACCCTTGTAAATCCATACTTTAACACCAACGATACCAGTACCGTTCGGGCCTTGAGCGCGAGCGACGTGAAAATCAACGTCGGCGCGCAGCGTATGTAGTGGCACTGAACCTTCGATAAACTTTTCGCGGCGGCTCATCTCGGCACCGTTTAGACGTCCGGCGACCTCGATACGGATACCTTTGGCGCCAGCGTTGCGGCTGCTTTGAATCGCCATCTTAACAGCACGTCGGAAGTTAGCGCGGCGTTCTAGCTGATGCGCAATGTTTTCGGCGACGAGCTTAGCGTTTAATTCTGGCCGGCGTACCTCTTCGACATTGATACGAATCGGTAAGCTGACGATTTTTTCGATTTCCTTCTTGAGCTCGGCGATGCCGGCGCCGCCACGGCCAATCACCACACCAGCTTTGGCGGTGTAAATGGTGATAGTAACAAGATTGGCACTACGCTCGATTTCGACTTTAGCGATTGTCGGGCGCGACGAGAATTTCTTCTCGATTAGGCTGCGAATCTTGCCGTCTTCGGCTAGCCAAACCGCAAAGTCTTTCTTGCTGGCGAACCAGCGCGAGTTCCAAGCTTTGCTGGTCTGGAGGCGGAAGCTCAACGGGTTAACTTTCTGTCCCATTTATTTCTTCTCCTCTTTTTCTGCTGGCTTAACAGCTTTTGCTTCAGTCTTCTTGGCAGGTTTCTTGATAACTTTCTCGACGCCCGAGACCTCGACTAGAATGTGGCTCGATTTTTTCTCGAACGGCAAGGCGCGTCCGCGCGAAGCTGGCTTGTAGCGGCGCATGCGCGAACCGGCAGTAACACTAAGAGTGGTAATCTCTAAGCTTTTAGCGTCTAAGCCGTGATTCTCGACAGCGTTAGCAGCGGCACTTTTGATGGCTTTCTTGACAGCTAGAGCGGCGCGCTTCGGCGTGTGGTCAAGGATAACTTCGGCGTCGGCAACGCTGCGGCCGCGCACCAAGGCGGCGACTAGACTGACTTTGCGCGGTGTCTGGTCAACGCCTTTGATCATCGCGCGAACTGTGTGAATAGTTGCTTCGGCCATTATTTCTTATCCTTTCCACCGTGCTTGCGGAACTTGCGGGTTGGGCTAAACTCGCCGAGTTTATGGCCAACCATGTTTTCAGTAATAAGCACCGGTACGTGTACGCGACCGTTGTGCACTGCAAAAGTGAACCCGACCATCTCTGGCGTGATCGTGCTGCTGCGTGCCCAGGTCTTTATCACGGTGCGGTCGCCAACTTTCAGCGCTGCCACTTTTTTGGCAAGCTTGGCGTCGACGAATGGGCCTTTTTTGAGTGAACGACTCATAGACTACCTCTTCCTCTTAGCTTCGTGACGACTGCGGACAATCATCTTATTAGTTGATTTGCGGCGGCGGGTCTTGAAGCCAATTGCTGGCTTACCCCACGGCGTCTTCGGGATGCGGCCAGGGCCGGTCTTGCCTTCACCACCACCCATTGGGTGATCGGCTGGGTTCATGGCTTTACCGTGGACGCTTGGGCGCCAACCCATGCGGCGGCGGCGACCAGCCGAGCCAAGCTTGACATTCTGGTGCTGAACATTGCCAACTACGCCGAGGCTAGCCTCGCATTCCAAGCGGAACCTGCGAACTTCGCCTGACGGCATACGTACCATAGCATAGTTGCCTTCTTTGGCCATCAATTGAGCCTTAGTACCAGCTGAACGAACCATTTGGGCGCCGCGGCCTGGATTAATCTCGATAGCGTAAATCTGCGTACCAACTGGAATACTAGCTAGCGGCATGCGGTTGCTAGCCTCGACAGGAGCGTCAACGCCAGTTTTGATGACTGCGCCTTTAGTCATGGCGGTATCTGCCAAAATGTAGTGGTACAAGCCGTGTTGATCTTTGACGCGGGCGATGCGAGCGCTGCGGCCTGGATCGTACTCGATTTCTTCGACAGTCAAAGTCATGTTGGCTGACATAGCATGATTGACTAAACGATAATGCCGCTTGACGCCACCACCGCGATGGCGCACGGTGATTTTGCCTGTATTGTTGCGGCCGGCTTTTTGCTTGCCAGCTTTAACCAAACTTTTCAACGGCTTACGAGTAGTTACCTCGCTGAGATCCTGCGAAGTCATACCGCGACGGGCAGGAGTGGTCGGGTTGTATTGCTTGACAGCCATTACTTCTTGTCCTCCTTGACTTCTTCTTGCTCGAAGACTTTGATTTTACCTTCGCTCAGGCGAACGTAAGCCTTTTTGCTGTCCTGGCGATGAGTAGTGCCAGGGTAGCGGTTTTTGCCGCGCGAGAAGCGAACAGCTTTGCCGCTTTGAACGAGCGTCGTTACTTTGGCGACTTTGACGCCTTCGAATTGCGCTTCGACGGCTGCTTTGATTTCGTTTTTATTAGCGCTCATCGGTACATCAAAAATGTAAGTATTTTCGTTGGTGACTAGCCGGTAAGCTTTCTCGCTAACGCGTGGAGTAACTAATACGAGTTTCATTACTTCGCCTCCTTTGCTAGCCACGACTCAACTGCCTTGACGGCAGCTGGCGTGATAACGATTTTGTCGGCGTTCAAGATGTAGTAAACGCTGAGGTATTGCGCGCGCACCAAGAGGGCATTGGCTAAGTTATTTGTAGCGCGCATCAGTTCTGGAGTCTTTTCGTCGACGACGAGTAGAACGCGGTCTTTTTCGCTGCATTTCTTGGCGGCGAGGAATTTAGCGACTTCAGCGGTTTTGCCGGCAGTTTTGATATCGCTGACCAAGATTTTTTTGTCTTGGTTGGCGAGTGTCAAAGCTTGGCGCAAAGCGACGTGCTTGCTAGTCTTAGATAGTTTCTTGCTGTAGTTTTCGTTGCCGCGCGGCCCGAAAACGATACCGCCGTGACGCCAGATTGGGTTGCGGGTCGAGCCAAAACGTGCCCGCCCGGTACCTTTTTGTCTCCATGGTTTCTTGCCGCCGCCGCGAACTTCGCCGCGGGTTTTGGTGGTAGCACTTGCCTGGCGGCTGTTGGCCAAAAACGCGTCGTACGCAAGTTTTAGCAGCTCGTGGTTTGGTACGTCAACCTCAAACACACTCTTTGGCAAGGCTGCTTTTGCTGGCTTGGTTGATTCAGCCATTACTTAGCACCTCCTAATTTGATTAAGCCCTTCTTAGGACCTGGCACTGCGCCCTTGACACCAATCAAGTTGTTCTCGACCGAAATGTACGCCACTTTCAGATTCTTGACAGTGACCTGTTCGGCGCCCATGTGTCCAGCCATGCGCTTGCCTTTGAATATTTTTTGCGGGTACATGCTGCCTATCGAACCGACCTTGCGCGTGTTACCCTTGCCGCCGTGGGTTTTGCGGTGGCGTTTGAAGTTGTGCCGCTTGATGGTGCCAGCCCAACCTTTACCCTTGCTGATGCCTGTAGCATCAATAACGTCGCCGAGCTCGAACTCCGAGACGTTCCATGTGTCGCCGACCTTGACTTCGCCAAGTTCGTCAACGCGAATTTCCCCGATTTTTTTCGGGGTCACACCGGCTGGTTTGACATGTCCAGCCACGGCCTTGCTCAGGTTCTTACCCGTACCATATGCCACCTGGACTGCGTTGTAGCCGTCGGTTTCGACAGACTTGACCTGAGTCACAGTCATCGGGCCGGCTTGGATCAGCGTCACCGGAATAGTGGTGCCGTCCTCGCCAATGATTTGGGTCATACCAATTTTGGTACCGAAAAGTGCTTTCATTGCCCTCTTGCTCCCATTTAAAAGCCTCGGCGGCTGGTAGTATCCGTTGCCCGGACTTGCCAATTCGCGCGAGTCTCTATAGTTAATATTACGCGTAATAGAATTACATCTACTATTATAGCACGTCTAGCTACAACTCGTCAATATCGCGCAGCCTTATTTATCAAAGTATTCTGGTAAGACCTTGCCCGCTAAAGTTGCCGCTAACAGCACTGCGAAACCGCACATAATCGACGGAATGCCGGAAATTGTCGACGGATCTACGATATTGACAAAGGTTGTCGGCACCATAAACAAGACATAGCCAATCATTAGCGAGTACAGAGATTGGCGAATATTTTTTGCCGCAGCTTTACTTTGGATATAAGCGTATACAATAGCAGTAATCAGCAAACCATAATAGTATCCCGCATAAATCGGATAAAATTCATCGCGATTCTCAAAGATTACGTAATTGCCTAAGCAAGCGCCAGCTTTTACGCCGTCAGCTTCCAATAAAAAATAACCGACAAATAGTGTTGCCAAAATATAACCTAGAACCGGAATCCAGCGCCTTTTATCGCCAGAAAGTTGATAAATCAGATGGATACCCAGAGGCGGCAGCATAGTAATCGCCACATAACCGAGCTTCGCCCAACCTAGATTATCAAAAAAAATCGTACCTTCACAGACATTATACTCAGCCCACTGAAACAACGCCAGACATATCAGCAGTGCCATAACAATCCTCGTCACAGCGTTTAGTTTATAGCGCCAAAACGTATAAATTGCCAAAGTAATTTCAATCGCCAGCGTTGCCAACATCACTGGCGGCGAAAAGCAGTAAAGTTTCGGCTTCTTAAGCTTATTCATATGATGAATTATACACCATTGCGGTAGCTAATCGTTGTCGCGAGCAGTAAACCATTCACCGAATTTCTGCCAATGCTGAAAATGACAAGGGCTAATCTCCGCGCCGTCATGACGGAGCGCAAATTCTTCAGCAATCGTTAACCCGCCGTTATCCTCCATTGATACAACCTGATTCATTGACGTTCCTTCGCCGCGCGGCTCGTTTATAAACACGCCAGTTTGATCAGATATAAACAGCTTTAGTCGCTCGCCATCAAAATACGCCACGACGTCATGCAATATAATTCTCCGATCATTTTTATCTTTCATCAAAGCCAAAAAATCTTCAGCCGTAAACCAATTAGCGACATCCTTCATGTAACCGCCCGGAAAGCCGCCCAGTGCTGGAATTTCCCAGCTGCTATCGTTAACGACAACCGGCTGGCCCGCTTTTTCATACGCCAATTTAACTTTCGCTTCGGTAATTTTCAGCGGATCATGATGCTGGATTTCATCGATGTTAGTTTGTAGCGGCTCGACAAAAATCCCATAGCCTTTCAGAACCGACTTGGCTTCTTCGAGTTTGTGCGGATTGCCGGTGATAAAAGTAATTGTCTTCATCACACTTACACCTGAATTTCAGAGTTTATTTTCTGAAATCGCGGCACAGATTTCCCGTCTAGCACTACTGTTTCCGTAAACATACTGGCAGGGCGGGCGAATAATTCATATTCATTCTCATAGAGAGGCCGGTAAATCACCAGGAGCTCTTCCGCCTCAGTTTCTAAGGCTAGGCCAATCACTTCGTATAGCTTGCTTGACTTGCTATGCTTGTACGTGCCCTTGCTGATTTTCGCGTAACGGCTCCGTTCTTTGCTATCCGCAGCTTCTTCGCGATACTTCTCTGGCTGAGCGCGGAAGATTTCCACCCATTTACTATCATCCGCCAGATCATGATATTTAATGTAATGTCGTTTGTCAAAGCCGCCTTTATCCTGCTTTTTAC
>JBHRNN010000010.1:0-27300 GCA_042642485.1 Saccharimonas sp. (SeqCode) | reverse complement strand
CTGCGTTAACATCAGACCATATTTTTATGAAGGACGCTAGCAAGATTCGAAATATTGCCATTATTGCCCACGTCGATCACGGCAAGACGACCATGGTTGATGGGCTGCTCAAACAGTCGCGCACATTTCGCGACAACCAGGCTGAGATGAGCCAAGAACTGATCATGGATTCGGGCGATCAGGAACACGAACGCGGTATCACCATCACCGCCAAACAGACCTCGATTTTTTACGGCGATTATAAAATCAACATCATCGACACGCCGGGCCACGCTGATTTTTCCGGCGAAGTCGAGCGGACTTTACAGATGGCGGACGGCGTATTGCTGATCGTCGATGCACAAGAAGGACCAATGCCGCAGACTAAGTTTGTGCTGAGTAAGGCGCTGGAGTTGGGGCTGAAACCAGTAGTGGTGATCAATAAAATTGACAAACCAGCCAGGCGAATCGCCGAAGTTGAAGATGAGCTGAGCGATCTGTTTCTGGAGCTAGCTACTGATGATAGCCAGCTACACTATCCGATTTATTATGCTATCGGGCGCGATGGCAAAGCCTGGCGAGAGATTCCTACCGACCCGAGCGACAACGCTGACCTCACGCCGATTTTTGAAGCGATTATCAATGACATCCCGGCGCCGAGCGTCACGACTGATGGCGGTTTCCAGATGTTGGTGACCAGCCTGCAGTATGATACCTTTCAGGGTAAATATGCCATTGGGCGGATTGCTCGCGGGTCGGTCAAGCGTGGTCTAGCAGTCAGTTTGATGAAACAGGGCGAAGTATCGGGCTCAGCGCGAATTGAGAAAGTTTTTGGCTACCGCGGGCTAAACCGCGAAGAGCTTGATGAGGCGTTTGCTGGCGACATTGTGGCGCTGGTTGGTGTCAGTGAAGCGCACATTGGCGATACCATTGCCGACAAAGAACAACCGGAAGCCCTGCCGGCGATTGCCATTGAAGCGCCGACATTGAGCATGTATCTCGGCCCAAACACCAGCCCGATGAAAGGGCGCGAGGGCGAGTTTACCACCTCGCGGCAAATCGGCGACCGCTTGCGGCGGGAACTAGAAACCAACGTGGCGCTGCGCGTCGAAGAAAACGGCATCGGCTTTACGGTGTCTGGCCGCGGCGAGCTGCACCTCAGCGTCTTGATCGAGACCATGCGGCGCGAGGGCTTTGAGTTTGAAGTCGGCCGTCCGCAAGTGGTCACCATCACCGAGGATGGCGTCGAAAAAGAGCCGATTGAAGAATTACAAATCGAAATTAGCAGTGAATTCATCGGCGCGATCAGCCAGGAGTTGGGTGCGCGCCATGCTGAAATGAAGTCGCAAGAAACCACCGCCAGTGGCACTACCCGCATCACCTACGTACTGCCGACGAGAGCGTTGATCGGCCTGCGAAACGTACTGTTGACCGCCACCAAAGGCACGGTGATCATGAATTCCCTGCCGTGCGGCTATCAACCGCTGGGCGGCAAATTGCCAAAGACCCGCGGCGGCGTACTCATCGCCTTTGAAGCTGGCACCACCACGCCGTATGCGCTGCAAGCGGCCGAGGCGCGCGGCGAACTCTTGGTCGGGCCGGGTACGGAAGTGTACGCTGGCATGATCGTCGGTATTTACAACCGCCAAGAAGACATTGAAATCAACGTCTGTAAAGCTAAGCACCTGACCAACATGCGTTCCAAATCGTCCGACGGCACAGTACAGCTGACACCGTTTACGCAGTTTAGCCTGGAGCAATGTATCGACTTCATCGAGGACGACGAGTTGCTGGAAGTGACGCCAAAGTCCTTGCGTCTACGGAAACGCTACCTTGACGCTAATGAGCGAAAGCGCGCTAGTAAAAAGTAAGTTTTAAGTTTTAATTTTTAATATAAAATATAAATAGGAGGGGGTAATTATGGCAAAGAAATGGCGCGACGTTAACGGATTTTATCAAATCTATCCGCGATCGTTTAAGGATTCTAATGGCGATGGCGTCGGCGACTTGCGCGGCGTAATCGATAAGCTCGATTATATTAAGGGCGGCGACAATTCGCTCGGCATTGATGCGATTTGGTTTTCGCCGTTTTATCCATCGCCGCAAGCTGATATGGGCTACGATGTGGCGGACTATTGTGATATTGATCCGATTTTCGGCTCGCTTGATGACTTCAAAGAGTTGGTCGAGAAAGCGCACGCTCGCGATATTAAAGTAATGGTCGATTTCGTGCCTAATCATACTAGCAACCAACATCCGTGGTTTGTTGAATCGCAAAGCTCCAAGGACAACGATAAGAATGATTTTTATGTTTGGCGCGACGCAAAACCTGACGGCTCAGAACCGAACAATTGGCTGAGTATTTTTGGCGGGTCGGCGTGGCAGTGGCACGAAGGGCGCCAGCAATATTACTTACACACATTCCTGAAAGAACAGCCAGATCTCAACTGGGATAACCCTGAGGTACGCCGCGAAATGCAAAACGTACTGCGTTTTTGGCTAGATCTCGGTGTTGATGGCTTTCGAGCGGACGCGGTACGTTGGATCAGCAAAGACCCAGAGCTGCGCGACGACCCAGTCGCCGAGCATTATCACGATAAGAAACCGCCGACACAATTCGATGATTTGCAGCATAAGTACAGCCGCTTCTGGGATAACCTTTTCCCGTATCTGCGGGAACTAACAGATATAGTCGCCTCGTATCCGGATCGCATCATGGTTTTCGAAGACTATCCAGATGAAAACTATAGCACTAGCGAACAATACTTGGGTTTTTATGGTGTCAATCCAAAAGTATCAATGCCATTCAATTTTGAAGGATTACACGCCAAATTTAATGCCGAATCGATGAGTACAATAGTCAATGAATTCCAAGGTATGATAAACCCCGACGTACATACGCCAGTCTATTGCTTTAGTAATCACGACCAATCGCGCATCGTTACGCGCTTCGGCGGTGAGAAACAAGCTCGCTTGATCGCGCTGATGCAGCTGACGCTGCCAGGGCTGCCAGTAATATATTACGGTGACGAGATTGGCATGAGTAATGGACCAATTCGCTTTGAAGAGATTCAAGATAAGTCGGTCTTTAGCCACGGCAATGACGAATCTGTCGGGCGCGACCCAGAACGCACGCCGATGCAATGGACGGCTGGCCAAAATGCTGGATTCAGTACCGCTAAACCATGGCTGCCAGTAAATCCTGCTTGCCAGAACGTCAATGTAGAATCAGAGCAGAACGAACCAGACTCATTTCTGGCGCTATACCGCCGCTTATTAACCTTGCGCAGCCGCTACGAAATCTTGCGTACTGGCGAATACGAACCGCTCAGCGATACAGACAATGACATATTTGCTTACGCGCGATGGATTGGCCGAGAGCAGCATGTCTTTGTCGCATTAAATTTCGGCAACACCAAACACCGTGTTACGCTACCACATACCGGCAGTGTCTTATGCGCCACACACCCAACCGACTACCCCGAGGTTACCGATGACGGCTCGGTAGAACTACGCCCGTACGAAGGTGTATTAATCGGATGCAGCGAACACCGGCTATCAATTGAATAAAAAAACTGGCCGCTCTAGAAAAGGAGCGGCCTATTCGTATAGAGAAACTCTTGGTATTTTAATTAACCAGAGTCTCTTTCACACGCCTAGAAACAAAGAAGTATAAACAAAGCAATCCCATAGAAATCCCGCTAGCAATGATAGTGCTAATCATACTAATAATTGAGTCAGTGTTCGGAGGTCTTTTGACCACGCTATCAACTACCGCAGAACTTGCTGAATAGAAGAACGAGGCTACCAGCGCCGCAACCGCCAGCCACTTGCCAAGCTTCTTTTGCAGATTAATAAGCACCACCGCGACAGTAGTCAGTACAGCAATGATTGGCATGAATATCACCGAAACGACAGCCGATGGATCGCCTAGGTTTAACAACGAGGTAAAAAACAAACCAACCGAACAAACGCCATCAATCGCTAGACACACCATGAAAAATGCGAGCCAGCCCTTGACGCCTTTGAGCGACTGCGCCATAACAACATACTGAACTGGCGCAGCTTGCGGCTGCGCGAAATATTGCTGGTTGACCGGCTGCTGTTCATAAGGAATATTCTGCTCAGCTGGCGCTGGCCCATACTGCGGATCGGCAGCACCTGGCTGCTGAATGCTCGGTTGCGGTTGTTGTGATGATTGTCGTGCCATTTGTATTATTCTCCTTTACTTTTATTATAATCATATGGATACTGGACATTATTTTGCGGATATTGCTGCGATACAGGCGGATAAGGCATTTGGCCTTGCTGCTGGGGGTACTGCTCTGGCTGCTGCGACGGATATTGAGCTGGTTGTTGCTGCAACGAATATTGGTACTGCGGTGACTGATTAGAATATTGCGGCGAAACTACATATTGGCCGTTTAGAGGAGCATTCGCATAATACGCTGGCTTTTCATTCTGGTATTTAAAAACGTTAACACACCAAGCAATTCCCAATATCATCACGCCGAAAGGTATAGGCAAAAAGAACGCCGCATCGCCAAAACCTACCACAGAATAGAAGTTTAAATAAATCCAAAAAACAACAAAGGAAATTACTGATATAGAAAGCGTACAGGCAGCTGCAATTTTGGCTACTATTTTGTTTTTACTCGACAAGTAAGCTATCCACAAAATTATAGACGATATCACCGACAGTGCCAGAACAATCGGCATGACTATTTTCACTACTTGAATCAAATAATAGTTTGCTTCGCTCGAAAAGTCTTTCATCGAACCATTCATGCTGAATAAACCAATCGGAAGGCCTATCGTCAAGAATAAACTGATCGCGTAAACAATCGACAATCCGATGACGTTGCTTTTCCTTGAATAGTTGACATAAACGTATTGATATTGAGTCTGGTTCTGGTAAGCTTGTGGCGAGATGACTACTGTCGGCTGATTCTGCTGTTCGGGTTGCGCTTGCGCCTGTTCAATTTGCGACATTGGCTGCTGGACCTGCTCTACCTGCGGCGGTTGAATCTGTCCGCATGGAACTGGTTGAGTAACACTTTGCGGCGACTGAATCTGCTCGCCTTGGCTTGCCTGAGCGCTATCTTGCTGCTGGTTAGATTTGCGCTGCTCGGATTTCTTTGCGTTCTTGCTACTCATACACTTAATGTACCATATTATTTATGGTTATGACGGCAAAGGCGATATTTTCATTCGCTTTTCAGTAAAATTCCTAACGTGCTAGAATAAATCTATGTTCACAGAGCGCACTAAAAATCCGTTGTCACTTTGTCTATTACTGTATTTTACATGTTTCGCTGTGCGAATGTGGGAATTTCTAGCCTTGCGTACCGATCAATCAGCACTCAGTGAGAATATAGTGCATAAAGTTTTCGGCATAGTGATAATTTTCGTTTGCCTGAAATATTTGCACGCTCGTTGGCGCGACATTGGCTTTACGCGCAAAAATTGGCTGAAAAATATCGGCCTGGGACTTGCCTTGGGGCTTTGCTTTTATACAGTTACGCTGCTGATCGAATTAGGATTTCTGTATTTTTCCGGCGCTAAACCTAACATTTTAATGAAAGCTGGCGGATTTTCGCTCGCTAGCACCGAACAATTCGTCGGCGTGGGAATTGGGTCAATTATTATATTTAATGTATTCAATGTCTGGATGGAAGAAGGCCTGTTTCGCGGGTTGTTCGAGAAATTACTGCGCCAAAAATATAAATTTGCGGCAACGATTTTCATAAGCGCCCTGCTGTTCGGACTTTGGCATGTAGCAATGCCTATTTGGTCGTTACTTGACGGTGAGTTTTCGCTGGTTCAGACGGCAATTTTTAGCATTGGCTATGTTTTGTTCGCTTTCATGTTTGGATTAAAAATGAGCTGGCTATATAAAATGACAGGAAGTTTGTGGCTTGGCGCAGCAGATCACTTTTTCAATAATGCGATAATTAATATTGTGCATGTCGTCTCAAACCAAGGAAATGATAGCTTGCAAATTGCGCGAATATTCTTAGCGCAAACTTTGTCGTTTGTTTTTGTGTGGATTTTATGGCGAAGATCCAATAAAAAGTCTATCAGCGGCTAGAAGATTCTTCCCTAATTTCTTCCGGTAAGAATCCTTTTTCGTGCTGGAAGCCAGCTTGCCATTTGTAATCTTTACCGTAGCCTAGATCTTTCATCAGCTTGGCCGGGGCGTTACGAAGGTGCAGCGGCACTGGTGAATTCGGATATTTGTGTGCCAGAGAAAAAGCATCATTCATCAGATCAGTAATTTCGCGCGATTTCTGGCTGCGCGCCAGAGCGATGGCGCAGTGGAATAAATTATATTTGGCTTCGGGTAGCCCAACGCGCTCCACCGCCTCAAAAGTGGCGACTGCCAAACTCAGCGCGCCGTTACCCGCCAACCCAATGTCTTCTGACGCAAAGACCACCATCCGCCGAGCAATGAACTTCGGGTCTTCACCGGCGTCGATCATGCGCGCTAAATAATACGCCGCAGCTACCGCATCGCTACCGCGCAGCGACTTGATGAAGGCCGAGATGATGTCATAATGCGCATCACCCTTTTTGTCATAGCCCGGTAAACGCCGCTGGGCCGCTGCCTTGACAACCTCTGGCGTGACTTTCTCGCCAAAGCTCAGCGCCAATTCCAAATTGCCCAGCGCCACCCGCGCGTCGCCGTCCGCCAATTCCGCCAAATAGTCCAAAGCTTTGGGCGAGACTTGCTTGAATTTTTTCAAAGTCTTCAATGCCCGCTTCAGCACCAATATAATTTCATCTTTGGTCAGTTGACGGAGCACCAGCACTCGCGTCCGGCTGAGTAACGGCGTGATCACTTCAAAGCTCGGGTTCTCAGTGGTCGCCCCAATCAAAGTAATCAGCCCACTCTCAACGTGCGGTAAAAAGGCGTCCTGCTGCGTCTTGTTGAAGCGGTGGATTTCATCGACAAACAAAATCGTCCGTAGCCCCAAATTCCAGTTCTGCCTGGCGTGTTCAATTACCCTTTCGACATCTTTTTTGCCGCTGGTCACCGCCGATAGCTCAATGAACTCGGCATTGACTTCGCGGGCAATGATCCGCGCTAAGGTAGTCTTGCCTGTCCCTGGCGGCCCCCACAAAATCAAGCTGACCGGCTCGCCGCGCTTGGCAATTTGCCGCAATAATTCGCCCTCGCCCAGCAAATGACTTTGTCCAATCACCTCATCCAAGGTTTGCGGCCGCATCTGCTCCGCTAGTGGTATTCGTCCCATGTTTCTATTATACGCGCCAGGCGGAAAAATCTCACGCGGAAGATTCAGGGATCATACGTGGAAGATTTGAAAATCATGGGCGTAAGATTTGGAAATGTTACGCGTAAGAATAACATCACAACTAATCAATAACCATTGAAGTTTTTTCTGAGCGATACGCCCGCACTGCCTTCAGCGCCATGCGCGCAATCGGCCCAGCAGCTAATATTTGCCACCAGAACGCCGCGCAGAAATTCATCGGCCAAGCTGAAGTAAAGCGTAGCGGCAGCTCAGCCAGCGATGTACCAGCCAAGACAAGCCCGATCACGCTCATCGCCAGCGACATACCCGTCACCATGCACACTGTTCGCGCCAGTGCATGAGCTTCTGCACTATCCTTGGCGCGGACAAAACGCTTCATAGCTTTTTGCGCTAGGTTTGATACAACCAAACTCTCAACAACCATGACGATCGCAAAAATCACTGGCTGCAGCAGCAGTGCTCTGCCCAGCGATTGCATCGACACGCCAGCGTGCAAAAACGTATTCAGCAAATTCATAAAAATTGACATCGTAAACGCCATGACGACGCCATAAAATACTCCTTCTCGCTTAGTGCGGGGCATATTTCCTCCTTTGATTAATGATTTTTTAGCAACAAAAAAGTTGCGCGTTATCGGTGCAACTAGGGTGTTTTATCTTTACAACATTGCGCTTTTACTGGTAGATCTAGTGAAATTCAACCACTACAAAAGCAACGTATTGACCTCTGGAGAGTATAGCAGAGGGGCTGAATTGTGTCAAGATTTGCGCAGTTCGTCAACTACTTTAATTGCTGGCTCGAATATAGCAGCATCAATCAGTTTTCCCCCTTCAATATAATCGGTCAGTTTTGGTAACATATGCAAACTTGCCCAATTGATAATCTGATTTGAAGTTGGTTTTCGCTTGGCAAGCAATCTTTCAAACGATAGACGCATATCATCAATAGTCGGACAAGGCTTTCCAGTAAGTTGTGGATTTAAATACCCACCGATTGTGCGGCTAGCGATACAATAAGCTAAAAGCTCGTTATACACCGAGCGCCACGTATAGCCAGACGGAGACACAAGTTTTTTCGGAAGGATAAGCGTCTCATATGATAATCTACCCGCTTCTTGAAATAATTTTGATTGCTGAATTAGTCCATGCGCATACTCGTGAAGTATGACGATTCTGACAGCCTCTTTTTTCTGGTCATTAAATAAATAAGGTGGTCGCAGGAGTATAAAGTTGCTACTACTAATTTTATGTCCAGCAGGACTGCTTGCTTTAAAGCGCGGCGGCAATAAAAATATGGCGTTGTCTTTTATAGCTTGCTTTTCCAACCCTAGAAAAATAGCTATTTTCTGCAATTGCATATACAAATCATTATATGAAAAATCATTTATAACATCACGCCATACATCAAGGTTCTCATGACAGTCTTGCCAAATACTATCGAACCTATCGATAAGAGGAGTAGAAATATGAGCAATTAAACGAGATTTTTCATCGTCAAATTCTCCGCCATATAACTTCCGCAAAATATCGTAAGGATTAGGATCTGACTGTATAATAGTGCGTACTTGCGACAAAATAAGATTATCGGCAGGTTGAATAACTTGGTGATAATAAGTGAATAGTGGATGTTCAAACGCATACGATGTATCCCACTTAGAAACTGTTTGCAGCCAGTAAAAGAACGCTGTGTTTTTATTAATCGTCGCTATGATATTCATCTGCCTCATTATAGCAAACATCAGAAGCACCATAGGATTGAAAAGTCAAAATAACGGCAGCGTCCATGATTACGCTACCGCTTTCATACTATTTTGGTGGAGATAGAGGGACTCAAACCCTCGACCTCAGCAATGCGAATGCTGCGCTCTATCAGCTGAGCTATATCCCCATGCTTGTGGCTAAGTTGTTTACAAGGATAACTATTCCCAAAAACCGTTTACGCCTAAATTGGTGGACCTTGCAGGGCTTGAACCTGCGACCTCACGAATGTGAATCGTGCGCTCTAGCCAACTGAGCTAAAGGTCCGTGGTGGAGCATACCGGATTCGAACCGGTCACCTCTTCGCTGCCAGCGAAGCGCTCTAGCCAAATGAGCTAATGCCCCAAACTACTACAGGACAGTCGCCGATTTGACTAGAGCGCTTGCGCAATATTTCTGCTGAAGGCTCCCCAAATGAGCTAATGCCCCAAACAATATCCCCTCTATCTACAATATCAAAAAACCGCTACAATTTCTAGTAGCGGTTTGTGCTGCTACGCGCCCACCCGGGGCACGGCGTTGGTATGATGTTTGTTTTCGCAACAGGGCGGCCCCATTGCGTACCAGCATAAGCATATTATCGCGCAACGTTTAGTAAATTGCAAGCGCTTATTCAATTTGGCTAGCAAACATCTTATAAAATTCACCGCGGCGAGCTACTAATTCGTCAACACTGCCCTGCTCGACGATCTTGCCGTTTTGCATCATATAGACAATATCGGCTTTTTTGATAGTTGTATAACGATGGCTGATAGCGATGATGGTATTGCCATGCTTGCCAAATAGCCGAGCAAAAATCCTTGATTCTGCCAAGGCATCAATAGCGCTAGTTGGTTCGTCTAGAATAACAATTGGCGCCTGGCGATAAAAATTACGCGCCAACGCTAACCGCTGCCATTGTCCGCCCGACAAATCGACGCCGTTAGTACCATCGTCATGCTCAAACCATTGTCCGAGAATCGTATCGCGCTTCTTGGGCAATTTATCAATGAAAGCGCTGGCTTCAGCCTGCTTGATTGATCTTTGATAATGCTGCTCGTCATAGCTGCGCTGAACGTCTCCGTACACAACGTTCTCATAAGCTGTTGCAAATCGATATTTTATGAAATCTTGTTGCAATACTCCGAGATAGCTATGCCACGAACTCTTATTAATATCCGCCAGCGACACGTTATCAAGCAAGACCTGGCCGCGCGTTGGCTGATACAACCCCAGCAACAATTTAATAAGCGTCGATTTGCCAGCGCCATTTTCGCCGACAATAGCAATCCGTTGGCCAGCGCGAATTTTCATGTTAATATCGCTTAGCACTAGCTTGTCGTTTTTGAGGTAATGAAACGAAACATTCTGCAGTTCAATCGTCTGCGGCGGTTCAGGCAGCTCCCGACCTTTGTTCAAATTTCTCGGCAACTGCATAAACTTTTGGAAATCGACCATCGCTGCAATATCCTGATCAATGCTATTGAACTGTATAATTAAACCGCTCATACCGCCAAGCGCTCGCGACATCATTTGCTCAACCAGAACAAACTGGCCGACCGGCTGAACACGATGGATAATTTGCAGAACAATCGACAACAACCCAACTAGTTGAGCTATTGCTTCGACAACGTCGGCCGCCAACCGTTTGATTATATAGGCGCGCTCGAACTGGATACGCTCGAGCTGGTCTTTGTCGCGCCACTTCGCTCGCATATCTAGCATATAACGCGCTGCGTTATAGATGCGCAATTCCGCCAGATTTTGCGGCTGCATCACACTCCAAGAAATCGAATTACTGCGGCGCCGAGCTTCGGTATATTTACGCCAATGCTCTGTCTGCAAACGCGACAATTTTAGCTGAACTATCGCGCTAGGAATAATTGCTAAAAATAATATCAAGCCAATCCACCAGCTAACAGAAAATAGCGAAGCTAACGCTACTATTACACTAACAATTGACGCGATTATTCTAGCCATAGCATCGAAAAACTGCGAAAAAAACGAGACAAAACTTTGCGCCTTGTCAAACATATCGGCAGTATCTTTATCGTCATAGCGCCAAAAATCAATACTGACAAAATGTTCGTACAGCTGGTCGCTAATAGCCGAGCTAATTTTATACGAAGTGAATTGATCTATGTAATTTTGCAGACTATGCCACGCCATCATGAGCACCCCCAGCAACACGGTCGCTGCTACACACCAAATTGCCCTTGTGCCCGCTTGCTCGTCACCAGCGAAGCCAGCCGCCAGATAAGTAGTCGCTTGCGCGGCCACAAAAGTAATAACCAACGGAATAGCCGAACCGATGATCGTACCGATTATTTTGGTAATTGCCGCTAGCGGAGAAGCTTTGTAAGTCGTTATCGCCACCGTGCCAAAAGCTTTTAGCGTTTCATTGAAAGATAGCTTCTTTGGTTCTGCCATGATTAATCGCGTTCAGATTTTATCAGAGTAATAATAGCAGTATCTAACTCGCTCTCGCTATGCCAGGTTTGCGTCCGCCTAGCGAGATCTGGTAAATACGATTTGCCGGCAGCGCTCTGATGCTGTGCCAATAGGATTGACTTATCGCGAGCAATAGCAACGCCGATTTCTATCAGCATACCTTCACTGCGACGCGGCGAAGTTTGAATCGCTAATATTTTGTCGCACTCATTCATTTGATCAATTGCTCGCCGTAAAAACTGACGCGGATTGCCGTAACTTTCGGTCACGCTATCAAACAAATTACAATAAACCTCATGCCCGCAGCCCTCAAGCAAATCAACCACCCGGCGCATACGCGCTTCAACTTTCAGTTTGTCCTCGCCAGTAAAAGCATATGAACAGAATATTTTATGCTTTTTCATAATCCTATTTTATCACCTAACCGGCAAAAACTTCGTAAAAGAAGTTATTATCCTCTGGCGCAAGGCGTCATCAAGCGGGACTATCGCTGCGTGATTACGTCCGCCGATAGTCATGTGTTCAATAATTAACGATAAACCGCGTACAATCTTAATGCAGGCGATTTCTCGCTGAGTAGTCGGTTCCTCGCCCAGCCGCTCAATGACCAGGCGCCGAATATTACGCATACGCTCGGCGGTTTCGGGGCGTTCCATCTCGCGGTTGTACGTAAAATTAACTACATCGTACCAGCGCGGCCAATCATCACGAAAACTCTCAAAGTCAACTAGCCAATATCTATCACCGTCATACAATAGATTATTTTCGGTAAAATCCGCATGCATTGGTCGCGCTTCGCATAAGCTATGATTATTACGCAAGAAATCCAAACTAGCCCGAAATATTTCCGGCGGTATCGCTTCTAAATTAAACCCAGATATAATTCGCTCTAGTTTCTGCCAAATATATTCTCCGCCTTTATTTTGTCGTGACCAGCGCGAGCGACGGCGTTTCTGACTGCGAAAATAGCGATCCATTTGCACGAAGCTTTGTACAAAAAAGTCATCAGGCACGTCGGCTAGCTCTGGCGTCCATCCGTCGATAAATTGCGTTAAGATTTTCACATCGTCATGATACAGCAACTTTGGTACAGAAAATGGTATATCGTTAAAATTACGAGTCAATTTATCAAAAGTTCGCAAACCATTCACTTCGCGCAATATTTCATCTTTGCCAGTCACCCCGGGCTGCGACTGCTTACAAAACACGCGTTCGCCAAACCAATCTACTTCGCTAACCGCAAACCTATGATTCTGGCGAATGACTCTGATAGTCTTTAGATCGGCGCTACCATTCTTCATTTTATTCTCCTACGTGAATTAAAGGCTCGACGCCATCTTCATAAACTAAGTCGTCAATCGTGATTTCGTAAATATGTTTATCGCCGCGAAACGCGAAAAATCGAACGGTTTTCTGCTGCTGCCAAGCCTGCATTATTTCCGCCCGCACGCCATCAGCAATATCGCCAAATACCCACAGCTCATCAGCGCGCGCCACCAGCGTATTATTGGCGCGTCGCACCGTGTCACGCTCTACCGCGTCGAGCAAAAAATAATCAAAGCTGGTAAATGGATTAATCGGCACAACGCCCTGGTCAAGCACAAATTTCGTGACGAACAATCTCATGTAAAAATATTTCTTGGACATGGCGGCAAACACAACCGTGTCGGCGGGTTTGATGGTGAGGGCGCGATGTGGTTGCTGTATCATGGCTATGCCTACGTTACTGTATGAGTTCTAATAATGTTTGCTCGTCAATAATTTTGGTGCCGTATTGTTCGGCTTTTTTCAATTTACTGGCACCGACCTTGCCGCCGGCTACTAAATATGTTGTATCTTTTGCAACAGCGGTTTGGAAGGTGCCGCCGAGTTCGCGGATTTTTTCCGCAGCAGTATCACGGCCCATCGACTGCAGAGTGCCAGTGATGACGAAACTTTGGCCAGCTAGTCGGTCGGATTTTTGGCTAAACTGCGGCATCACGCCCAAGTCAGCAAATTTTTCAAGCAGCCCTACATTATCCTCATCAGCGAACCACGCCACGATCGACTCGGCAACAATTTCACCCACACCATCCACCTCGCGCAGCTCATCAATGGTCGCGCGAGACATAGCCTCAAGACTCTCAAAGTGGTTTGCCAGATCAATTGCCGTCTGCGCGCCGACATGACGAATGCCGAGGCCGAACAAAAATCGTTCCAACACTGGCTGTTTTTTAGCAGCAATGGCATCAATGAGTTTTTGCGCAGAAATCTCAGCGAAGCGCTCCAACTGCAGTAAATCATCTTTCGTCAACTTGTAAATATCCGCCAAGTCATTAACCAGCCCAGCCTCAACCAACGCCTCGACATTTTTCTCGCCTAAAGTATCAATGTCCAGCGCGCCTTTGGAGGCAAAATGAGCTAGGGCTCGCTTCAAAATCAGCGGGCCGCTCAAACCTTTAACGCGGTAGACTGCCTCACCCTCTGGCCGCACAAACTCTAGCTCCGGATATTGGCGTGCCAATTCTGCCAGGTAATCAATTGGCTTGGAGTCTGCTGGCCGCAATTCTTTCAAAACACTCTCAACCTGCGGAATGATATCGCCCGCCTTGAAAATCACCACCGTGTCACCGCGGCGCACATCCAACCTAGCAATTTCGTCGGCGTTATGCAAGCTAGCGTGCTGCACCGTCGTACCTGCCACCACCACCGGGTCGAACACCGCTACTGGCGTGGCCGCACCGGTTCGACCGATGGAAATGACGATATCGCGGATGATGGTTGTAGCCTGCTCAGCAGCATATTTGTAAGCCACCGCGCCGCGCGGATTTTTCCCGACTAGCCCGAGACTTTCATACAACGCTCGATCATTAATCTTAATCACCAAACCATCAGTGTTAAACGGCAAATCATGGCGCTTGTCATCCCATTTGTTAACGAAATTCATCACATCCGCTAAAGTGGAAAAAACGCTCGCCTGCTGATTACGAGTAATTCCTAGAGCAGTCAGCGCCTCGTAAGCAAAGCTGTTGGTTGGCACTTCAGCGTCGTTATCACGCAGCACATCATAGCCACGAAAATGCAGCGGCCGTGCCGCCACCAAGGATGGATCGAGCTGGCGGATTGTCCCTGCCGCCAGATTACGCGGATTAGCAAATTCTGGCTGCCCGGAGGATTTTTGTTTATCATTGAGTGCCGCAAAGTCGCGCTTCAACATCACAATCTCGCCGCGAACTTCCGTTCGTCCGACCAAAAATTGTTCAAAGCCTGGCGTCTCATGCAGCCGCAGCGGCACGTTTTTAATGGTCCGCACATTGTTCGTCACATCCTCGCCGATAAAGCTATCGCCGCGCGTCACTGCCTGAGCCAACACGCCATCAATATAAATCAACGCGCACGCCAGGCCATCCATCTTGATATCGGTAAAAAATTCATGTTTATGCCCCGGCATCAGTTTATCAGTACGCTCAATCCACGCTTCGATTTCACTCTTATCAAACACGTCGTTCAGACTAACCATTCGCCGCTCGTGACGAACTTTTTTAAAACCTTCAAGCAGCTTGTTGCCAACCCGCTGCGTTGGGCTATCTGGCGTAATCCACTCTGGGTGCGCTGCTTCAATGTTCTTTAGTTCTATCATCAAGCTGTCGTATACCGCATCGCTGACGCTTGGCTGGTCAAGCGCGTAATATTCGTAACTGTATTGATTGAGCAGTTTTTTAATTTCTTCAAGCCGGCTTCGCGTCATCTGCTACCACCTTTCTATACAGCAGATAAATATACGCTGCCAACCAGACAAACAACAGCGCCATCATAAACGCGCCAGCAAATGGCACGATTGGTACCGACTCGAGCCACTTCAGCTTTGACGATAATCCGCGCTCTAGCAACACCAACGACACCATCACAACGCACCATACCACCGAGCTATAGACAAACGCCCAAACTATCCTGAGCATAATCCTTAGTCGCCGGCCAACCACCAAGTCGCTAGCAGCCTGGATTGCCCGCAGCGGATACATACCAGGCAAAGCCACCACGACTAGCGCAATAATCGTACTGGTCACCCAATAGAGTACAAGTGTTAATACACTTGCCGCCAGCAGACCGAATAACATCATACCGAAACCTTCTGTTAATATATGCACCGATACCAACGCCGAATACGCCAGCGCCATAATACCAACTGGCGATAGTTGAATTAGTAATATCAGCAACACTACCGACGTCGATATCAACGGTGCGATTGCGTTGTACAAGCCGTCGCGTAATTTTGGCTTAAGCCCAAGTAGAATTTCGCGCAGCAACCACACCGCCGTTAGCCAAGTCATCAACACAAGCAGCGCCAACATAACTCCCTGTTCAGCCCGCAGCGACGTCGTGTCAATCGCCAGCGACGAAAATGTCAGCATGCCAGCATTTAGCAACTGTCCCACGCCGCCGTCGAAAATCTTGCCCAGCGACTCGGACACTAGCTTACCAATTGAATCATAAGTTGACTGGCTAGTAATAATTCCTAGAAAAATTATTATCAGCGCATACAAGATTATCATGGACAAGAACAGACCTTTACTCTTCCACAACACGCGATTGACATAGTGAGTAAAAGCAATATACCCAGGCAAACGCAAACTGCGGCGATAATCTCGCCGCCGCGTCCGCCGAAAGCTGCGATGCGGCCGCCGCTGCAGGAAACGCACATTGCGATAGCGCGTCAAATACCACTTCTCGGTAAGCCAATCAAGAAATGCGCTACCGTAATGCTCCAGAGTATTATGTTTCTTTTGCTGTTTCATAAATAAGCTATGGTGCGCAAGGCGGGAATCGAACCCGCACGACTTTTGGTCAAGAGATTTTAAGTCTCTCGCGTCTACCAATTCCGCCACTCGCGCTTGTAATTTTATGGAGGCACGTACGAGAGTCGAACTCGTCTAAAAGGTTTTGCAGACCTCTGCGTAACCGCTCCGCCAACGCGCCGTCTGCTTTATTATACCAAACTACAGTTGCTCTTTGAACATTAACTATGAAAAAATCGCTGGCAGAGCAACGATTTCATGATGTATATTTGGTGCACTCAAAGCGACTAGCTTTGAACTACTCTATAGTATAGCAGAATTGCTGTTTGAAAGAAACCAGCCAGACGTATTTAAGCTACCGCATGTGACTATAAAACAGAGGTCGCAACAGAGAGAAGAGGCTACATACAACTACTGACAGCATCTCTAACTAAAGCGATTTGAATTATTAGTACTCAGCTCCTAGCACTCTTGCCGTTTCCTCTTTACTAAGCTGTGCACGAATATCTTTGTTGACAAAATCTTCTGGAAGTGTAGGTATGACAAATCCCCTAATAATTGGTACGGCTTTTTCGCCAGTCTCAATACCGATATTTTGCCTAGCCTTGCCCTCTGTTCGGTCGGTTATTTCTTTTGTCTCAGCTAGCGATTTGTCGTCATCACGAGCTGCACGCATAATACGCATTTTAGCTATCTTCTGTGCTTGTGTCTCAGGGATAAAAGCCTCAAGCTCATCATCAGTCATCGCTAACATACGCCTGTATTGATAGGTGACGCTATCCTCTTTACGCCATCTGCCATCGCTCCGCCTTTCTGGGTTTGTATGAAAGCCAACAGTCGGCTTATTGCCAATAGCAAATCTACCACTCCCATCACGACCATTTACCGCTTGGTTTGTAGCGGTGGCTTTGGCTTGTTCTTTATCTAGTTCAATAACACCCATACGTAGCTCCTACCTATATTATAGAAGCAGGAAGAGAAAAGAGACCGGGCGATTTTAGCTATTGCTTATAGAAATAGACCAGCTTGCATTAGATGATGCCTTCTCAACTCGATAAAAACATTTCTTAGCCGTATCTATCGTCAAATATTCACTACCGCTACCTTCGCTAGATATATCATTGGAAATACTAAGAGAAAATCCATCACTACATTTAACGCCTGATATAAAGTTTGCGCCATCACTAAAACTTCCATAGTAGTTTAGGTTATTACTAAAGCTATAGCCAACAAGATACTTACCGCTCGCTAGCTCAAACTGCTCTGTTGAAGATTGTCCACTGCCGGATAGTTTTATATTTACAGGCTCTGCGGGCTTTTGCACTGGTTGGACAGTCTGGCTAGACTCCGCTTGTTGCCTGGCGCCCTCCTGTTCTTCTAAAGCGTTATTAATCAGCACAATACTAACTACCAATACAACCAGTAGTAATGCTATGAGCAGAACAAAACCCACATCACTTTTCTTAGGTATTTTCTCGTTATTACTTAAATTTGCTAGTCCAACTGGTGTTGAAACTCGTTTTGCCATCTTATCCTCCTTACTCAATCGTTAATGTATTTATTAGATGCTAATAACAAAATGCCCGATATGATATTGAAGAATATCAGATGACACACGCCCAAAGCTGTTTTGTCTGAACTATCATCTACCGAGCTGTACGCCATTACCGTCATTGGAATCATCCACACTAGTAGTACAATAAAAAATCCACCATTCATCAAGAAGATAATACCCAAAAGCCCTATTAATATCACAAACAACAGGTCAACGTGGGCAGCGGTTCTTCTGAGGTGAGCTGCTTTCTCTGAAATATTGGTTTGGATTAGTGGCTCGTGGGTGTCTCCGTATATTTCGTCTATAGTGGTGTCGCGGTGATTAGATGCATTATAAACACTAATCAAATCGACATACTTATCAGGAGTAGAGTCTGGCCTAACCTCACCAGTATAAACATCTACATAAACTATTTTGTCATCAGAAAAGATAACACACTGAACTGTTTTACCGTGAATTTGCTTAACATCTGACTCTACGATATTTAATACTTTTGCCATAAATAACTCTCTTTCTGTGTCAAACAAAAAACGACACCGTACTAGGTGTCTAAGCCATTTATCCACACTCAAGCCCTAAAGCCTAAATGTTTTGCACGGTGCCGTTTTTAAGGCTTTCCGTGCAACAAAGCACTCAAGCTTGAGCGTAATTAATGGCTTAGACTGTTTTATTATACAACAATCCATCCACAAAAAGTAGCTGGTGTCATATATGATTAGTATGCAGTAGGCGACCTACGCTAAACTCTATCGCTTAAGGCGAGATACTTCCGTTTCAAGCTTACGGGATTCTTCGTCAAGGCGAGCCTGAACAGAGTCTTTATCGTCATAGAACTCTGATTTTGTTTCAGCATAATTACCCAAGCCAAAGGATTTGTAATAGATAAATTGATATCGCTTATCATCTAACTCCCATATCTCAAGTGAGGTATATAAGTCGTGCTTAATCACTCCGCCTAGTCCTAACTTATGCCTTAAATACCACTTACTAATCAATGCTCCCTTGGGAACGTTTGAGTGGTGATTGTCTCCTTCTTTAGCAACCTTGCCACTCTCAATAAGCGCCGCTAGGAATATTCCTCTCTCGCTTGGGTTAATATCCTTGTAACTAAACTCTTTTGTGGCTATTAGTTGCTGAGCGGTTTCTAGTGTCGTTTCGTTCATATAGTCATTCTCCTCATGATTTGTATTAAGCTACATCTTCCTCAAACCGTGTATGCAGGACGGGGCAATCGTCCATTGCGGCTAGTTTATCTGCTAATTCAATAATATCATTCCCTTGATAAACATCACATCGCCATTCGTTCGGTATTGCATTAAGTCCATAGTATGCACCAGCTAATTGCCCGTACACTGCCATGGTCGTATCAACGTCGCCACCTAGGCACATAACTGCCAACATTCCATCCTCAAATGTGTCATAGCTCATAAAACTCCATAAAGCTATCTGGAGTGTGTATACGACATACCCGGGCTTATTCTTGAGCTTATCCGTCTCAACTCTCTCTTTTAGCTTGTTCAGCAGCTGGTCGTAGTGTGTGCCGGTACTATGCTTACTAACGTCTATAATCTCTGCTTTGTCTTTTAGATGGATAGCGTTATGTAGTATAGCAGCAAATACTTCAGCAGCAGCTTCAGCCTCATAGGAGTAATGCGTTTCTCTAGCAGAGACTTGAGCAAGCCGTATCACGTCATGAATATCTCGTTTGCCGTAGGCAGCTATCACGACTGGTGCAAGACGCATCACGACACCGTTGCCAGCACCATCGCTCCGATTCATCGTTTTGTGAACAATAGAGTGACCGCTAGCGTACATATCCAGCATGATAAGCGTTTGCATGCCGATACCCTCGCCATAGTCAAAATACGAGCGGTAGCCCTCTGATTGCCATTTGCAATACTTATCCATAACATTCCACGAATCATAGCCACCACACTCTAGCAAGCTATCTGCTAAACATAATGCCATAGAAGTATCGTCTGTCCAGACGCCACGAGGAAAGTGTGCTTCATCGTGCATATGACGCAATTCTTCTTTACGAGCGACAATCTCATCACTTGTGTAACCGTGTTCAACAGGAGCACCGAGGGCGTCACCTATGGCTAGTCCTAATAGCATACCCCGAAGCCGTATCCTACTGCTTTTGCTCATTAGTTTCATTATACAAGAAATCCTCATTTATCGTTGACACTGATTTATACAACGATGTATAATTATAAATATGTTTACTAAGGCACTAGACACTCTTCTTATGCCTCGCCTCGCTGATGATGCGAAGACATTTTTCGGTATGTCGAGCCTTATACAGTGTAGCCTACGAACTACTGACTCAGACGTTAAGCAGAGGATAAATAAACTATTAAACGAACCCTTATTTACCCTATCGGACCTCGGTAAAAAGTATCGTGCTATTAACTACCTCGAGAAGACAGGTCTAATTGATGACACGAGAGGACAGAAAGGTAGAGGCTGGCGTAAACTAGGTCTTTCTGAATACATCTATATCACTATCCTGCTTGAGCTTCGTAAGTACGGACTCAAATCCGACCACCTTAAACATTTCAAGTCGTTATACGATAAGCACTTCACCCTTGCATTATTGGCTGTACTTGCTGGACACGAAGTCACTATAATTTTTAAGTCAAGTGGCTTCTGTGCCTTGCTTGACCCGACATTCTTGAGTATTTACGAAGAGGAAGATGAATACTTTATGGACGTAACGCCTCGGCGCAACGCTGGTGAAATACAATTGAAGCTTTCACACTTTACAAGCAATGCTCTTGCACTCATTAACAAACCTACGCCAGAGATTCAATACTCCTATGCAAAGAGTAAAAGCATCTCTACGATACAAGAAATCAAAGCTCTTAAGGAATACGAAAAGCAACTACTTGAGCAAGTAGAAAAACTCGGACACAGTAAAGATGAATATTTACTTATTAGCCGACTGAAAGACGATACACTCATACTCAAGTACGGAGAGCGTCTGCCGACTAACAGCGAACTAGCATCTCAACTAAACTCTCTGGTCGATGAGGGTTTCTGCGATTTGAATATAACAAAACGAGACGGAAAGGTGGTGAACTTAGTACAAAGAACGACTATGAAACTCGATATAAACTAAACTATCCTGAGCTTAAGGAAATGGCAGGGCTAGATTAGTAAATAATAAACCAGTGATTATATCAAGAAGTACTTGGGTAATTACGCAATTTGAAAGCGTTATTACCTATGGAAAAGACAGTAGGCGAAAACTTGATAGAACTGGTAGAGGCACTAAATAGTATTGATGTCACCCCTGAGAAAATTAAGCAGAACGCAATATCTATGATAGGCGCCAACGGCAACATAATCGAATACTAACTACACCATTTATAAACAGTGGGAAAGAAGCAGCAACGAGCAAAACCACTCTCTTATGAGCCAGCTAAGCCCTTAAGATACGTACTATACGTGCGTAAATCATCGGAGGGTGAAGATGCTCAAGAAAAATCTATACCCGACCAAATACAGTACTGCAAGGAATACGCAGAGCGCATGGGACTACTCGTCGTCAAAACTATTGAAGAGAGAAAGTCTGCCAAAGTATCCGGTAGGCGCAAGGAATTTACTCAAATGCTAAATGACATCGACAATAATAAGTATGACGGTATATTAGCTTATCACCCTGATAGATTGGCGAGAAATTCACTTGAAAGCGGCATGATAATTGATATGCTTGACGGAGGTGTAATAAAAGATTTAAAGTTCCCAACACTACATTTTACAAATGATGCGAGTGGCAAACTCCTATTGAATGTCTTATTTGCTATGTCTAAACAGTATTCTGAGCACCTGAGTGAGAACGTCACACGTGGAGTCACTACAAACTTCGAACAAGGCAAATCGTCGGCTTATAAATGGGGTTACAGTCGTGACGAGGTGACTGGTCATTACGAACCAGACAGCAACTTTGAACTAATAAAGAGCGGCTGGCAAATGAGGCTTGACGGTCACACACAACAAGAGGTAGTTGATTTCTGGCTACAAAATGACGTACACCGTATGACAAAAATAAGCCGTAAGAATAAGCATATTCGTAAAATAACAATCAGCAAACAAATGGCTTCTAATATCTTTGCCAGCCCTTTTTACTTTGGCATTCTCATTCAAAACGAACAGGAGATAGATTTGAGAAAGGTAACAAACTTTACGCCTATGATTGACGAGGAAACATACAACACTGTACAGGCGATGGGTCGCAAAAAGGCTAGAGTTCCAGTTTACAGCAAGAAGAAAACTTTTTATCCATTCCGTGGTATGGTATTCTGTAGCGTTTGCAATAGTGATACTTCAATGCGTGTAGGCAAAAACAGGTCATCTAACGGTACGTACGGTCTCACGTATCGTTGTGATACTAAAGGGTGTACAAGAAGCGTCAAGAGTGTGCGAGCAAAGTATTTCCTCTATGACCTTTATAGCAAGCTGGATATGATGAAGCTGACAGATAAAGAGTATGACGAGTATAGCAAAGAAATTGACAGATACACAGACAGTAAGATGATTGAGATACGAACAACTAAGCGTAGCCTTGAGGGCAGACGCAACCACCTACAAGCCGATGTAGACAGAATATCACGTCAATATGCCGCCTTACCAGAGGACACGCCCGAAACGGTGCGAAAAAGGCTCATACAGGATATTGAAGAACTGCAATTATCGGTTATCGAGATTGAAAGCAACATAGAAAGAATTAAAAAGAAAATAGACAACTCCGCCCAAATCAAACTCTCTAAGGAAGAGTTTTTGAACTTGATAAATACAGTTGGCGATAAGATGAGAGCAGGCACTCCTGTCGAAAAAGATATATTAGCCCGAAAATTGCTTTTGAACATACGTCTAGATAACGAAAAAGCTCCTTCCTACCTCTGGAAAGAACCCTTCGCAACCTTGCTTAAAATCAAACAAATCAATTCTGGTGCACTGAAGAAGACTTGAACTTCCACGGCCGCAATGGCCACTAGCCCCTCAAGCTAGCGCGTCTACCAATTCCGCCACCAGTGCATAGTGCTTTAATTGGCGTGATTACAATTATACTAACCTCACGGCGTTTTGTAAACAGAAGCCTTACCCGTAGACCACGTCGTTACGTCGGCGTAGCGATCGTTCATGGTATTTAGAGAACCGCGCGGCTCAACAATCGACGCGCCATTGTTCAAAACGTAGCTGCCGACAGATTGATACAAACCAATTGCTGGCGCATCGTTCAGCCATTGATTAACAAACTGAATATACTTAGCTGCCCGCAGAGCTGAATTAGTGCGCGAACGCCCGCCAACCAAGTCGTTATCAACTGTTCGATTAGAATAATTAGCAAAATTGTAACCAGAAGCGCTAGCCTGCGACGAATGCCAGTAGGCAAAAACGTCTGGATCAGCGCCAAGCTCCAATTCATACAACAAAGCATCGTAGTCGCGCGGCTGCAACACGCTTTGTACGAAGCTGGTAGTTGTCGAGCTGGTATCGATTTCGCGCAGCTGGACATCAACGCCAAGCTTCGACCATTGCTGTTTAAGCACATCGACTATTTTCTTGTATTCATCGCGCCCAGACGAAGTTGTCACAGCAACCGCCAACGGCCGGCCATCCTTGCCTTTCCATTGGCCTTGGTTATAAGTCCAGCCCGCTTCTTTGAGCAGTGCTTTGGCCTTATCTAAATTATAATCTGGTGCCGCCGGCAGTTTTTGCGCAATTTGACTTTGCAAAATCGGCGTGTCTAGCCGCGCCACATTGTCGCCGACAGTTGCGCGAATTGATGAAGTATCGGTGGCGTAGCGTAAAGCCCGGCGAACTCTAGCATCTTGAAGTGTTTGACTGCGATTATTCATCAAAAGATAGACGCCTTTGTTGAGAAGCCATTGTTTAGTCGAGTACTGTTTAGATTTAATGTTATCAGCAGCTGACAAAGACAAACCCGAAGCCGCCGAAACCTCGCCGCTATTTACAGCTTTAACTAACAGCGACTCATTGCCGTAAGCTCGCAGCTCCAGGCGCGACAAAGTCGAAACTGCTCCGTAATATTTAGTATTCGGTTCCATCCGCACCACGTCGGTAGAGCTAGTTGACTCGCTAGTTTGAACTCGTTTAACCGCAAATGGTCCGCTGCCGACTGGGTTGCTGCTAAAATCAGCTTCGCGCATTGACGACGGACTAACAGTTTGCAAAATATGCTTAGGTATTACCGGAAAAGTCAAGGCGTGCGAAAACCCGGCATACACCGCTGGTAGCATAAACTCTACCGTTGAATCGTCAATTGCCCGCGCCGAAATGTCTAACCAGTTAACTCGCAAAGGCGAACGCACTTGCGGGTTTTTGATCAGATTAATTGTGTATACAACGTCCTCGGCAGTCAACTTTTTACCATCGTGCCAGGCGGCATTGCGCAGCTTGATTGTATAAACTTTGTCATCTTTTACCGTCATTGATTCGGCCAAGTCAGTATGCAACGCTCCGGTAACATCGTAATTATACAGAGACGAAAATAACAGACGTGATACCGCCTGTTCAGGCTCGCTAGCCGCTAGCAAAGGATTAAGCGTGCTAATGTTGCCAATCACTCCCTCGACATACACGCCGCCAGATTTAGCGCCATCCTTCTTGCTGCCTTGCGAATTCCAGGAATACTGAATACCCAAGCCAGCTATCAGCAAGGCTATGGCAGCCAGCCAAATCATAATCTCGGTCATCACTAAGCGGACATTTTCAATACGCCGCAGAATAAAGCGGCTAGCATGGCGCTGCGTGGCGCCTTCGGCATGCTTGACTCTCAGCGCTAGCCGCTTGTAGCCCAGCCTCAGTTTGCCTTTACTTGCTTTACTCATTTATATCCACCCTTGATTTATCTATAAGTTCGGCAAAACCAACAGTGCCACAATCGACATCACAAACGTTACAGCCAAGAAAATCGTTACTTCAAACAAGTTTTTATCGAGACCGCGCCGCGTCGTATACAATTCGCCAGAACCGCCAAATCCAGCACCCAGGCTAGCCCCGCGCTGCTGCAGCAGAACCGAAATTATCATCAGCACCGCCGATACTACCATAACAATTTGTAGAGTTAACGTTACGTCCATTTATGCTTTCTCCTCTCGTTCGTCGTGATAACTGAGCTCCAGAACACTACTTACTACATAGTTTACCAAACTTAATATCAAGCCTGCAAAAATCGAGTTCAAGAACGTCATTTGCAAGCCTGGAGCCAACATCAATGATAACCAAACCAAAAAACCGTTAACAACTATCGTGAAAAAGCCAAGCGTTACCAAAATCATCGGTAACGACAAAATCATCACAATCGGCTTAAGCGTCGCATTGATGATTGAAAAAATCAGCCCGGCGCCGAAAAAGGCCACCAAACTAGAATCGATTTGGGCATTGCTATAACCCGTACCAAAAATCCGCACCGCTACCCAAATTCCCAGCGAATTCAGTATCCACCGGAGAATAAAAGCTATAAATTGTTTACTCATACTGCTACAGTATACCGCATCAGCCGTATTTTTCATAGTTGCGGCTTATCACCGCTCTGGTAGCAAAAAGCCTCATAGACGCGAGTTCCTAGCGCTTGCCCGATAGTATCGCAAATTTCCGTTTGGCTAGCTCGCCTAACTGCCCGCATACTGCCAAAGCGCCGCAGTAATTTGCGCCGCGTTGCCGAACCGACACCAGGAATATCGTCAAGCTCGCTTTTGGTGGCGCCTTTGCGCTTGAGCGTTGTATGATAACTGACGGCAAAACGGTGCGCCTCGTCACGAATACGTTGAAATAGCTTTACGACATCATCATATTCACTCATAGTATCGCTGCCGCGCAGATTTCGCGAGTGCGAACCAGCATTTTGCTGCCCAGCATGCAAATTAATTAAGTAAAAATCACCAGAATCCAGCACGCTAATACCGGGACGCGATTCTTTCATCAACTGACCTAGTAACGCGTCATCATCATTAATATGCAAATGATTCTTGGCGACAACGATTTCTTCTTCGCGCTTCGCTATGCCAATTACTGGCACCGTAACGTCTAGCCTGTCTAATTCGTCGAGCACTGCACTAAGCTGCCCTTTACCGCCATCAATCAACAACAAATCCGGCATCCCCCAATCTTTACGATTTTTCTCGCTAAAGCGCCGCCTGATAGTCTCGCGCATATTAGCAGTGTCGTCGTTACGCTGCACGTGCATCTTGAACTTGCGATAATGTGTCCGGTCGCTCGCGCCATTAGTAAAAACTACCATGCTGGCTACAACGTTGGTGCCGCTCATATGTGAGATATCATAGCCCTCAATCCTCGCTGGCGGCGCTGGCAAACTCAATAGCTCGGCTAACTGCGATAGTGCCCGATCTTTCGAAATATTAATGAACTCGCGATCGCCGAACATAATTCGCCGCTGCAGCTCGCGCAAATAGGTCAATTTATTGCGAAGTTGCGCCGCTGTCTCGAATTCTTGGTTGCGCGCCGCTCGTTTCATGTCGCGTTCAATTTCTTGCGCGATTTTGACGCGCCCGCCCTCAATATATTTGATCAGCTTACGCAAAGATTTCTTGTACTCGTGGCTGGTCATATCAAAGCTAGGCGCCAAACCGATTTGCTCTTCTAAATTAGCGTGTTCGCGCTTAGGCGGCTTGATATAATAAGGAAAAATTTTGCGCAAATAACGCAGCGCCTTCTTGACTGGCAAGCCACTATAAAAAGGACCAATGTAAGTCGCACCGTCATCAGCAGGGCTGCGCGTAAAAGTCACCGTCGGCCATTCGCTTTTCATATCAATTCGTACAAAAGTTTGTGATTTATCATCGCGCAGCAGAATATTGTAGCGCGGCATATAGCGCTTGATCATCTCGCTTTCTAAGAATAGTGCGTCAATCTCGCTCTCGGTTTCGATCCAATCGGTATCATAAATTTCGGCGACCAGCGCCCGAGTTTTGGCGTCAAAATCTTTACCACTCTGAAAATACTGGCGCACGCGGTTTTTTAACACCGCTGCTTTGCCGATATAGATGATCTCGCCGCTTGCCGACTTATGAAAATAAACACCGGGGCTGCGCGGTAGAGTTTTGAGCTTTTGCTGTAACTGTTTATTCACAAGTACTATTATATCTTATATCAAGCAACTAGGCTGCTGATTATGTCAGCCAACCTCTTCTTCTATAGTCATTTTCTATTACGTAATATTGTTTCAAACAACTCAGGAAAAGTATCGTCGGCCATACCGCCACGAAGCAGCTCGTCATATGGAGCTTCGGGGTTAAATTTATCGCCAAAAGCTGGTACAACAAGATAGACGTCGCCTGCACAAATTTGCGGGTTCTCGCTCATCCATTGAATCAAAAAGCCCCCACCACAACTATGGCCAACCAATATGGTTTCTGAATTTACATCATATTTTTCAAAAGTCTGTCGCCACAACGAGTAATCTGGTCGCCACGATTCGGGCATCTCGGGCGTCTGAGTGTCAATACCGCAAATTAGCAGCTGCTGTTGCAGCCATG
>JBHRNN010000009.1:0-28304 GCA_042642485.1 Saccharimonas sp. (SeqCode) | reverse complement strand
CCTTCATTTCGCAGAATCTGCTCGCCAATCACGCCGTGGCGAACGCCGTCGACAAATTTGCCGTTTTCCAGAACATCATACGCACCGATATCATGAAGCATACAGGCAACATGTAGCAAATCGCGATCGATTTGCGAGTTCGTCTTGACATCTAAAAGCTGCGCCGCAATCGCGTCGACCACTTGACAGTGAGTGTAAATCAGCGCAAAATCAGCATCAGTTTTGGCGTATTTTTTGTGCAAGCTTTTGATTTGAGCTTCGGTTGGTAGTTTTGTTTTACTCATATACTTATTTCGCAGACCAGTCTATTTATCAAATTTTAATTCCGCAAGTTTCTCGATGTCTATACCGATATTCCGGTATAAATCAGAGGTGCTTTTCGTTATCAAATCGCTCTCAATAAAGCCAAGCAGCGCTGCCGTTTTTACCACTTCCGCTACGCTGTTCGCTTCTATTTCGACATATGGCTTTAACTTCGGCCAGCGGTCAATGACAACCTGAACGCCGCCGAGGTCGTATTCTTGGCGTTTGTTTTCTTGATAACCGCGCGGTTTAATGCCGATTTTTGCTAATATTTCCAGTGTAGTTTCCATATCAGACACTTCAACTTCCCACTCGTGAGTACCGTCAATGGTGGCAGCGGTTATTTCTTTGACGGTCAAAGTCGCCTGTTTCCCATCAGAGCGCAACCGCACCCAGCGATCTGGCACCGCTGGCATCGTATCAAATACGTAACGGCAAAAATTGTAATTACCGACTTCCTTAGCGCCGAGATTTGTCAACTTTTCTATGATATCGGCGGGATCGACATCATATATTTTTGCTTCGTATTCTATGTTTGGCATGGAAATCCTTTCATACTTTTATGTCGCCATCTAAACTAACATAATTCTTAGCGCCGCTGCGATACATGGCGGAAAGCTTATTTTTGGCGTTAAACTCATATTTCATCAGTTCGCCAAAATAGCTAAAATGATTACCTTTCGCAATTTTTAAGGTGGCGTCATCGACTATTTCCAGCTCTTCAGTCATGTTGAATGGCTGCCAATCATTAGACCATAAGCCCCTCAGTCCTTTTGCCGTATCAACAACTTCATATACGCCGTAATCGTTAACGAATCGCGCTTCAAACTTTCGGTGGCGTTTATCAGAGGTATCACCAAATTGATCAATAATTCCTAATATAGAATTTGCAACTATTCCTGGCGCTGTATCATACGCGTTCGCTAACACCGAAACAGTTATTCCGTCGTCTATCCGCGACCAGGTACAGCCAACAAACCCTGGATAACCGCCGCTATGACCGACGAGCCGCTTGCTGTCCTTGGTCTTGGTGACATCGACTCCCAAACCGTAACTTCCTGCGTTTGCTTCTTCGGCGACTTGCCATGATGGGCGTTGCATTTCCCTTTTAGAAGTATCGCTCAATAGTTTGCCTGAGCCGACTTGCAGAGCAGCAAAGAATTTCACCAAGTCATGCGCCGTTGAGCAAAATCCCGTGGCTGGCTGCAATACGCCAGTTGTAACGTGTTGAAACGGACGGCGCTGCTGTTGCAAATCAAACCTACTGTAGCCAGTAGCCATGTAAAGTTCCGGCGAATATTCCGTGGCGGTTTGAGTTAAGCCGAGCGGTGTGATGATGTTTTCCGCCACAAAATCAGCGTATGATTTGCCGCTGACTTGTTCAATTACCAAACCCAGCAAGCCAAAACCAAAATTGGAATACTTGAATTCAGAATTTGGTTCGAACACTAGCTGCGATTGCATAATTTGCTGCTTGAATTCGTCTTTATCTGGAAATTCTCCTTGGAACTGCCAAAAACCTGACGCCTGGCCGTCGCGAATCACGCCTGCTGAGTGGCTCAACAATTGGCGCAAGGTTACGTCGCGCCAACGCTGATCGCTATGCTGCGCCAGCCACGGTAGATGCTCTGTCACTAAATCATCGATGCGCAACTTGCCGCGCTCCCGCAGCTGCATCACGGCCGTGGCAGTAAATGTTTTCGATTGCGAAGCAACGTGAAAAAGGTGGTCGGTTGTTAATTTCTCATTATTTTCTATATTTGCCAGGCCATAGGCTTTATTAAAAATCACCTCGCTGTTCTTAGCTATCGCAACCGTAAATCCCGGCCAGCGAGCCCACTGGCTGCGCAGCGTTAGCCATGAGTCAATGAATTTTAGCGTTCGTTTGGGAATTGATTTCATAGCCTGCTTGTACCTCCTAAAATATTACGCTTCTTGCGGCCACCATTTCAGCACAAAATCCCGATAGCCCGGCGAAAGTTTATCGGTAGTTTCAACTTCTGCGCGCGTCAGCCAGACGATATCTCCTTCACTACCATCACATGCACTATTTGGCAAAGTCATACCCTTTTTTGCCGTCGCCGTATAGCCGAGGATAATTTTATGATCCTTAATATTGTCGTCATAAGGGTTGCGGACATAGAAATCAGCTGGCGTCGCATCAATTGTGATGCCTAATTCCTCGCGCAGCTCCCGCTCTAGTGCTACGTCAGGCGTTTCGCCGGCGTCAATATGCCCGCCTGGCAAGCCAAAACCATCGCTGCTTAGGTGATACATCAGCAATACCTGTTTACCATCCTCGCTATACAGCGCCACTTTTACGCTAACTTCGTGTCGATCATACATTGCGCTCATAGCCCCAGTTCCTTTAGCTGCGCTGGATCAACCGTTGATGGCGAGTCCATCATCACGTCGACGCCCGAGCCGTTCTTTGGAAAGGCTAGAGTTTCGCGGACATTGGTTTCGTCAATGAGCTCCATGAGGATGCGATCAACGCCAAAGGCACAGCCAGCGTGCGGCGGTGCGCCGTATTTGAAGGCGTTTAGCATAGCACCAAATTTTTCCTCGACGTAGCTTTCGCTAAAACCTAGCAGGTCAAATACTTTGTACAGCACCGCTGGGTTGTGGTTGCGCACACCGCCGGAACAGATTTCGTAGCCGTTCATCACCATGTCAAACTGGTCAGCCACGATGGCCAACTTGTCGGCGTCAGTCTTCGCCGACTCCAGCGCCTGTAGTCCGCCCTTTGGCATACCAAATGGATTGTGTCCAAAATCAAGCTTCTTGCCGTGGTCATCCCATTCATAGAATGGAAAATCGACGATCCAGGCAAAGGCCACCACGCTCGGGTCTTTCAGGTTGAAATGGGCGGCAAATTCGTTTCGCAGGCGACCAAGCACGGCGTTGACGACCAGGCGGGTGTCAGCACCGAAAAAGACTGCGTCGCCATCAACTGCACCAGTTTTTTGCTTAATCGCCGTAAGCTCTGTTTCGCTCAAGAATTTGGCAATTGGCGATTTCGCTTCACTGTCTTGATAGGTGATATACGCTAAACCGCCTGCCCCCTCGCTCTTGGCAATATCAGTAAACTGATCGATTTGCTTGCGGCTGAGGCTGGCGCCATTTTTGACACAAATCGCCTTGATGCACTCAGCGTTTTTGAACACGCCAAACTCGGTATTGGCGAACACGTCGGTCAGCTCAATCAGTTCCATGCCAAAACGCAAATCCGGCTTGTCCGAGCCATACGTCTCCATGGCGTCGCGGTAAGAAATGCGCGGAATTGGCTGGCCATCGCCCACTGACAGATCGCTCAAATCCAGCAACTTCTTGCCGGCGAAATCGGTCGCGAGCTGCCGCATCAGCGGCTCGACTTCCTGGCGGACTTCCTCGCCGTCCTCAACAAAACTCATCTCCAGATCCAGCTGATAAAACTCCCCGTACAGTCGATCGGCTCGCGGATCCTCATCGCGGAAGCAGGCTGCCAACTGGTAATACCGTGGCACACCGCCAACCATCAACAGCTGCTTGAACTGTTGCGGTGCTTGCGGCAGAGCGTAAAACTTACCCTCCTGCAGACGACTAGGGATGAGGAAATCGCGTGCGCCCTCGGGGCTGGAATTTGCCAAAATCGGCGTCTGAATCTCGATGAAGTCGCGGTCGTCCATATACTGATGCATCCGCCTATACATCTCAGCACGTTTTTTCAGCATCTGTTGCATTGTTGGGCGACGCAGATCAAGGTAACGATACTTAAAACGCAAGTCCTCGCCCGCCTGGTTTTCCTCAGCAAATGGCTGGATTGGCAGAGTCTCGGCTCGGTTAAGTAACGTCAACCTCTCGACCACCAATTCAACTGCGCCAGTCGGAATTTTATCATTCTTTAGCCCAGCCGCACGTTCGCGCACCATGCCTTCGGCGCGAATGACGAATTCGTCGCGCAGCTCCTCAGCAAGTGAAAACATTTCCGGATCATCGGAATTAAAAACTAGTTGCAATAAACCTGTATGATCACGCAAATCAACAAAAATTAACCCGCCGTGATCGCGGCGCGAGTGTACCCAGCCGCTAACTGAAATTTTTTCGCCGGCAAGTTGCGCCGCCTGTATATTAAAAGTTCGCTTCATATCTCTGTTATTATACTCGATTTGACCATCCTTTACCAATCTGCGCTGCATTGATAGCTTTTCTAAATAAAATGCGCTACAATTAGCATAAGAATTATGAGGATCCTAAATAATACTCTGGTCAAGATTCTGACGCGTAATAATATTGCGACCGAAGAAACTCTCAAACCGCTAATGGAAGAGGCGGAGCGTTCTTCGCGGCCGCTGCAAGATATTGTATTAGATTCAAAGCTTGTATCTGAAACCGACTTGACAAAGCTTTTCGCGCAATACGCCGATATACCTTACATTGAGGTCGATCCACGTAATATTCCGAGCGAGGTACTGAACCGCATCCCAGAGCGTATCGCCCGCCAATACAATGCAGTTGTTTTTCAGATTGATGAAGATGGCACTATGCACTTGGCGATGGATGATCCAGATGATGTGCTGGCTACTAATTTTATCGAGAAAGAGATCGGCAGCAATACCAAGATATATATTGCGCCGCATTCTAATATTTTGCAGTGTCTAGAGAACTACCGCGGCGATGTCAACCAAGAGCTCAATGAAGTCATTGACGTGCAGCGCGAAGATGACGGCTCGGATCAGAAAGTCTCCGAAGCTGATGTTGCCGAGGATTCGCCAATCGCCCAAACCGTTAATTTGCTGTTAGAATATGCTATCCGTTCTCAGGCCTCAGATATTCACATTGAGCCGCGTGAGAATTTCGTGCAAGTACGCTACCGCATCGACGGCGTCCTCAAAGAAGTCAATCAATTACCGCGCAACGTGCTAAATGCACTGGTCAGCCGTATCAAAATTTTATCTAATCTAAAAATCGACGAGCGACGCGTGCCGCAAGACGGACGCTTCAAAATCAAAGTTGCTGGTAAACAATACGCCTTACGCGTTAGTACCCTGCCAATTACCGACGGCGAGAAAGTCGTCATGCGTATACTTGACGAGTCAAATCAAGCGATTACTCTACAGCAGCTTGGTTACTGGGGCAAGTCTCTAGCAATTATCAACAGCGCTATTGCCGAACCAAACGGTATGATTCTAGTAACCGGGCCAACTGGTAGCGGCAAATCAACTTCCTTATTTTCAGTACTATCTATGCTAAATACACCGGAAGTTAATATCTCGACTATCGAGGATCCAGTCGAATACAAAATTCCCGGCGTCAACCAAACTCAGACCAACGCCAAAGCTGGTATGACCTTCGCTTCGGGACTAAGAGCCTTGCTGCGCCAAGACCCGAATATCATCATGGTCGGTGAGATTCGTGACGGCGAGACCGCCAATCTAGGCGTGCAGGCAGCACTGACCGGGCACTTGGTATTTTCAACCTTACATACCAACAATGCGGCGACCTGTTTGCCACGCCTACTAGATATGGGAATTGAACCATTTTTGATCGCTTCAACAGTCAAAGCAGTCGTTGGGCAGCGCTTAGTACGACGACTGTGCATGAACTGCCGCGAACAATACGTGCCGACACAGGACGAAATCAACGAAATAGTCTCGCTGTTCAATCTGCGCCCAGACCAAACGTTTGCACATATTCATGATCTAGAATTACAAGCCATCGAGCAAAAAGTTGGCGGCGACACGCCAGCTGGCACCGACGAAACTACTATTCGCACCCTCTGGCGAGCGCATCCAGGCGGCTGCGACGAGTGCGGACACGTCGGCTTCAAGGGGCGCGTCGGTATTTATGAAGTACTTGGCATGTCGCGCGCCATTCAAAAGATGATTACTTCTGATGCCACTAGCAACCAAATTCAAGATCAAGCAATCGAGGAGGGTATGATTACGATGCAATCTGACGGACTAGTTAAAACATTACGCGGCAACACCACGCTCGACGAGGTGCTGCGTGTTACGAGGGAATCCTAATGGCATCTTTCTCTTATGTCGCAACTAATAAGTCTGGCGATGTCATCCAAGGCAACATCGAGGCTAGCGATCGGCCTGGAGCTTTATCTGCCCTAACCAAGCAAGGCTTGTCACCGCTCAGTATTGACTCGCTTGAAAAGAAAGGGCTAGCTAGTATTAGTTTTGGCGGAGGCAAAAAAAAGGTCAAAACCGACGACATTGTTATGTTCACGCGCCAAATGAGCGCCATGGTTAGCGCCGGCGTACCTTTGCTGCGCGCGCTATCTTCACAGCATGACCATACTGACAGTCCGGCCCTCAAAGCAGTCCTTGGCGACATCATTAAAGACGTCCAATCTGGTATGCAGCTAGCCGATGCCCTGAGCAAACATCCAGCTACTTTTAACGATGTTTATGTCAATATGGTGCGTGCTGGCGAAGCTGGCGGTATTCTTGACGATATCCTTAGGCGTCTAGCTATTCAGCAAGAAAAAAGTGCTGGCATCCGCAAAAAAATTAAAGGAGCGATGACTTACCCGCTAGTTTTGTTGGTTATCACAATTGTTGCTTTCCTGGTTTTGATGGTGTTTGTCATCCCGCAAATCGGCGAAATGATTAAAGGTTTTGGCGGCGAGGATGCCGAATTGCCAGCTTTGACTCAAGTGATGCTGTCAATTAGCGGCTTTTTGACGACTAAAGGATACTTGCTGATACCAGTACTAATCGCTATCGTTTACTTCTTGCGGCGCTGGCTGAATACTACAGCTGGCAAACACGCTTTTCACCGTTTTGTCCTCAAGATACCAGCTATTAGTAGCATTATTCAGAAAGTAGCTGTCGCCCGCTTTGCTCGTACGTTTTCGGCGCTCATGGGGTCTGGCGCGGCCGTCCTAGAATCGCTTGAAGTCACTTCGCACTCAGTCGGCAATGTTGTTTACGAAGAAGCTCTGCTAAAAGCTGCCAAGGAAGTCGAAAACGGCAAAAACTTATCAACAATCATCGAAAAAACTGGATTGTTTCCGCCAATCGTCTCGCAGATGCTAGCCGTCGGCGAAGAAACTGGCCAAACCGACGTCGTGCTAGTCAAGGTGGCTGACTTTTACGAAGAAGAAGTCGATGTCGCCATCGATAGTATCGGCTCAATTATTGAACCGGTAATGATCGTGCTGATGGGCGGCATGGTGGGGCTAATTGCCGCCAGCGTTATGATGCCAATTGCCGGCTTATCAACGAGTATTAAACAATAAAACTTATGCTATACTGTATATAGAAAAGGGCATCCATGGTAAAACTATTTTTCAAAGACAAACCGATCATCGGGCTAGACATCAATTATACTGGTGTTAAAGTCATGGCCATCAACCAGAAACACGCTGACGTTCGCGGCTACGGCTCAGTCGATCTTGATCCGGTTAAGACACAGGAGGCGCTCGACACCGATGATCACGAATATCTGCGCGAGCATATAGCCAATATGTTTCGAGATCGCATTATCGGCTCTCTGCCTTCTAACCACGTAGTAATTGGCTTGCCGACGAGCCGCACTTATTCGCGCACCTTTACTCTACCAGCGAGCGAAGAAAAGCATATTGCCAGCGCTGCCCAGCTAGAAGTCGAACGCTATATACCAGTACCGTCAGACTCGTTATACACTGACTACGAAATTATTAAGCGCACCAAAGAGACCCTGATGGTTGTCGTCTCGGCCGCACCGCGCGCGCTGGTTGATACAGTTACGCAAGTTGCCAAGGAAGTCGATCTGCGTCCAGTTGCCGTTGAACCGAGCATGAATGCGGTCGCCCGCATCCTGACCAAAACCGAGGAAGGCAATCGTACCACGCTAGTTATCGACGTCGGCGCCACCAGTACCGATATTGCCGTCCTGGAAGATTCAGCGATTCTCATTACCGGTTCGGCTAATGTCGGCGGCAATAACTTCACTCTAGATATCGCTAGTAAAATGCAAGTGTCGCTAGAAAAAGCTCACCAGTATAAAGTCCTCAACGGCCTCGGGCAAAGCGATGATCATGACAAAATTGAAGCCGCCCTCAAACCAAGCCTCGGTCGTATCGTCGGAGAAGCCAAAAAGGTCATCCGTTACTACAGCGAACGTATTTCGGAGGATAAAAAAATCGAGCAAATTCTTATCGTTGGCGGCGGTGCAAACATGCCAGGTATCGGCGAATACTTTACTAACGCTTTCATTTTGCCGGCCCGCGTCGCTAGCCCGTGGCAAGATCTTGATTTCGGGTCGCTTGAGAAACCGCACCGCCAGTTTCGTCCGCGTTATATCACCGTTGCTGGTCTGGCTAGCGTACGGCCATCGGAGGTAAAAAAATGATCAACCTACTTTCACCCGAAGAACGCAAGCAGATTAAGGCCGCCCGGGCTAACTCAATTTTGATGCGTTATGTTGTCATGTCGCTGATAGTTGTTGTGATTATCGTAGTTGAACTAATCAGCTCGTATTTTATGCTAGTATTCAACCAGTCTGCCAGTAGAGAAACCATAAATGACAATCAAAGTAAATCTTCAGCCTTCAGCTCGGTCAAGAGCGATGCCGAAAAGTATCGTTCTAACCTGCGGGTAGCAAAATACATTCTTGACACTCAAGCGCCATATACTGATATTCTAAATGCGATTGCCAAGAGGTTGCCAAACGGCGCCTCGCTCACTGGCATATCAATCGACCCGACGACTTTTGGAACTGCTTCCGTGCAAATTCAAACCCACGTCAGTTCGTACGCGCAAGCCATTGAAGTTAAAAATAGCTTGCAAGAGACGTCTATCAACAAAGTTAAAGTTTTTGACAGTGTTAGCCTATCAAACGCTACGCACGAAATTGGCGACAATACATTTCAGGCAAATTACACTGTAATCTATTCAAAGAAGGTACTGCCATGAAATTCGTTCTAAAACCAACTACATTCCGCATTTTGCTTATCGTCAGCCTACTAGTTATTGCGGCAGCGGGCGTAGGCAGTTTCGTCTTCGGACACCAAGAGATTGTTAAATATGCAGAGGAAACCCGCAAACTCAATACCGAAGCACAAGCCTCTAGCAACGAATTACAAGCCCTTTCAAGCCTCAAATCGAAACTAGACAACAGCAAAAGCGACGTAAAACGCGCTGAACAAATCGTTTCGACCAGCAAGAAATATCATTATCAAGATCAAATTGTCAGCGACATCGAAAATCACGCAAATAGCGCTGGTATTAAAATCGCTTCAATCGATTTTTCAGCAAATGAAAGTAAATCCAGCAGCTCATCAAGCTCATCGTCGTCTAGCACTGCTAAAAACGCTAAAAAACCAGCGCCAGACGGCTTCAAATCGGTTACCGCTACTGTTAACTTGAGTAATCCGGTATCCTATGAGCAAGCGTACATTTTCTTGCGCTCTTTAGAACAAGGGCTTTTCCGGATGCAAATTTCTAACCTGGCCTTAGCCAAAGACGACAACAACGGCATCACAGTTAGCGCACTAACTCTGGAGGTATATACAAAATAATGGAAGTCTCAGACGCATTTCGCATTCTCGGCGCAAAGACAGCTAAATTCTTTGGCCGGTATCACTTTTTATTGTTTTTCATGTTAGCTGCTGGCGGATTATCAGTTGCTACCATCCTACTCTACCAAACACTCACTAAGCCAGCAGAAGAACCGCAAGCTAGCACCTCCGCTAGTTTTGATGATACTACCATCAAACGCATCCGCAAGCTAAAATCAGCTGGTAATGCACCGAGCACGCCGCCGCCAGCCAACGATAGGACAAACCCGTTTTAGTCTATGATTTTGCTCGGTTCAGCGGTACTCAATGCAGAAATATTCAGCATTCAAACTGGCGGCAAGGTAGCGCGCACGACCCGCGCAATCATTAATCCCGCCAATCTGCAAATCATTGCCTTCGAAGTGTCAGGGCCGCTAGTTCAGCAACACCCCGCGCTGATGTTGCTTAGCGATGTCCGCGAACTGAGCAATATGGGCTTCATTGTCGACGACATCGACCAATTCATAGCTCCGACCGACGTTGTGCGCGTCAACGACGTCTACCAGCTAAAGTTTGATATCATCGGTAAACTAGTACTTGATGAAAAACGCCATAAACTTGGTAAAGTCATCGACTTCACAATAGATACCACGCAGTTTCTTATCATGCAGCTGTCGGTCAAGCGGCCGCTACTGCGTAGTTTCAATGATACTGAGATTTTGGTACATCGCAGCCAGATTATCGAGATTAATAACGATTCAATTGTCGTTCATTCCCAAGCTAAAGCCCCTGAGCCAGAACTTCATGAAGTAGTCGGTAGCTATATCAATCCGTTCCGCAAACCAAAGCAAGCTCGACAGAATTCAGATATTGATTAGCAATCTTCTCGGCGCAAAGCGGTTTTGATATCATCAAAGCTAAATCCCTGGCGCGCTAGATATTGCATGAACTTTTGCTCATCAGAGTAACGCCGGCGTTTTTTAGCAATAACTTTAGCCAGCTCGTCGATATCATTACGCGACGAATCTGCGATTACTGAATCAATGATTGTCTGTGCTATACCTTTTGCCGCCAATTCGCTACACAATTTTCGCATAGATACGCCTTTAACCTGATGTCGATTTTCAACCCACCAGTTAGCAAATTTCTGATCGTCAATGTAACCGCGCGCTTGCAGCTTCGCAAAAACACGCTCTGCCACAGTTTTAGCGACACCTGGCTTTTCCGCTAACTTACCAGTTTTTCTATTTTTATATTTACGAGCCAATGTTTTACGGTAAAGGTAATCGCGTACTTCACTGCTACTACGCGGCCGCATCAATACATATTCAAGAGTGCGAGCATACAGCTTGCCGAATTCGCTTTCCTGCTTGAGGCTAGCTAGCTCCTCTTTCGATAAAACCTGGCCAGCCTTAATTCCAAGATCAACAACCTGCGAAATATCCAGGCTAAAATAATATTTGCCATCAATATACACATTGACGCGATCCGAATCGCGAACTTGCGGCGAAAGCGCCGTCACAGTATATCGTTCTTGCTGCTGGGCCATATCATTATTATAGCTGAAAAAGCGGCCATTTACCGACTAGCAAGCTACTATAGTTCGCATAAATTATCATGATATTCAAAGATACTACGCCACTAAACTTAGCTCGGATATACTTCTAGCGGACTGTTTTCTTTTTAATCTTAGTCTTTCGGTTCTGGTTCAGCGACCTTTTCGCGAACTTTAGCGTCAATCTCAGCCAGGACTTCTGGATTTTCTTTCAAGTATTTTTTAGTAGCTTCGCGACCTTGGCCGATTGTTGCATCATTATACTTATAAAACGCTCCAGATTTACTCAAGATTCCGTACTGAACACCCAGATCGACAACATCACCCGTTTTACTGATACCCTCGTTATACATGATATCAAACTCAGCTGTACGGAACGGCGGCGCAATCTTGTTCTTGACAATCTTGACGCGCGTGCGGTTACCGCGGATCTCATCGCCGTCCTTGATTTGCCCAATTCGGCGAATGTCTGCTCGCACCGATGCATAAAACTTAAGCGCATTACCGCCAGTAGTTGTCTCGGGGTTACCGAACATCACACCGATTTTCATGCGGATTTGATTAATAAAGATAACGGTCGCTTTAGATTTGTTGATGATGCCCGTCAGTTTGCGTAGTGCCTGGCTCATTAATCGTGCTTGTAAGCCCATGTGTGAATCACCCATGTCGCCGTCGATTTCAGCTTGCGGCACCAACGCTGCTACTGAATCAACTACTATTAGGTCAACGGCATTTGAGCGCACAAGCGTTTCGACAATTTCCAGCGCTTGCTCGCCATTGTCGGGCTGCGATACTAGCAAATTATCAGTGTCAACGCCAAGCCGTTTAGCATATGCTGGATCAAGTGCATGCTCAGCATCAATAAAAGCTGCCGTCCCGCCTTGTTTTTGCATTTCGGCGATAGCATGCAGCGTCAAGGTTGTCTTACCACTCGACTCTGGACCATAAATCTCGATAATTCGACCTTTCGGATAACCGCCGCCCAGCGCCAAATCTAAGCTCAGACTACCGCTTGGCAATAGCTCGACATCAACTTTTTTAGCCTCTCCTAGCTTCATGATTGAGCCGTCGCCGAATTGCTTGGTAATCTGCTCCATCGCCAAACCCAACGCCTTTAACTTGCCGTCGTCAGCCGCTGGCTTATCTGCAGATGTTTTTGGTTCGCTTTTCTTCGCCATATCTCCCCTTTCTTGCTGATATCTTTAATTATACATGAGCGACGCAGTTTTTGGTATAATGGTAAGTATGAAACAAAACGGCTTCACAGTTATTGAACTTTTACTGGTGATAGTTTTACTTGGAGTTGGCAGCTGGCTATTTTTTAATGAAAAAGCAACTATCGATGCCACTGCTCGCGACAATCAGCGTAAAGTCGCTATCAACGCGATGTATTACGGATTGGAAGAGTATTTCTACGCTAAAAACGGCTATTATCCGGCTTCGATTGACAGCAAAACACTGCGCACCGTCGACCCTGCTCTTTTCACCGATCCGAAAGGCAAAAAACTTGGCAATAGCGGCAGCAACTACGTCTACGAATCAACAGGTTGCAATAACGAAAATCGATGCACTGGCTACACGCTGCGCAGTTCAATGGAGCGTGAAGATACTTACACCAAGACTAATCGCGATCACAAGAAATAATCAGCTAGTCATCATTCGTGACTGGGCGGCCATTCTTGAATGCCTCAACGGCATTATTAAGAACCGCTACTTGGTTTTTTGGATCAGCAACATAGCTAAAGCGATAGGTTGTTTCGTCGCCCTCGGTACTTAACCGAATCGAGCCGTAATTAAATAAAGTTTGTAGAATACCTTTTTGCGAGTAGCTAGAGTCCTCGATATTCATCAGGCTAACTGTTTGTTCGCGTTTTGAGAACAAGCTTATTTGAATTTCTTGAATAACACTTTCGTTGGTCAGGAAAAAGCGATTTTGCATATATACCCAAATCGCTATGTACAGCCCAAGTCCAAACAAACTTATCACCATCAAACAAATAAAGATAACTTGCGAGTGCAGCGATTGCGGCATACCAATCACCTTGGCGATATCAGGATAGCAAAACATAAACACAGACACCAAAATAATCGCAAGCATCATTGCTATCGTCGGCCCCCAAATACCAATGCTGTGCCGCGGAATCATTCGGATAACATACTCGTGTTCGCTGAGATTAAGCCACGGATAGAGGCGGCATGATTCCTCGTGCTTGCGGCGGGTCTCTTCGGAAATATGAACCGGAATCGGCTCGGTTGAGCGCGCCACATGCACGACCTGCTTACCAGAGTCGGTGACTGATACTGGGTTGGTCTGCTGCACAGCCGATTCTGCATCAGTAGCCTGCTCTTGCTGCTGTGAAGCTGTGTATAACGGACGTCCTTCAGCGTCGTAAGCAACTGGTCTGCGGCTATCGTCATCGTCCATGATATCTCCTCGTTTATACTAATTGTAGTATACTATAAATTCCCTGCATTGCCGAGATGCCGCTTCGCCTTAATCGTTACCCGGCGGCCGCGCGGCGTGCGCTCAATGAAGCCAATTTGCAGTAAATACGGCTCATAAAAGTCCTCAATCGTTGTTGCTTCGTCGCCAGTCAGGGCGGCAATGGTGGTTAGACCCACCGGATTGTCACCATAATTTTCCAGGATTGATTGTAGTAAATTGCGGTCGGCTGGGTCCAATCCCAGCTCGTCTACTTCCAACATTTCCAAGGCATTCGTTGTCGTTTTTACATCAATTATGCCATCACCATTGACGTCGGCATAGTCGCGCACGCGCTTGAGCAGGCGATTAGCAATGCGCGGCGTCAAGCGGGCCCGCGTTGATAACAGGTTCGCCGCTTCATGCCGAATCGACGATTCCAAAATGGCTGCGCTCCGCGTCACGATTTTAGCGATATCCTCTGGCTCATAAAACTCCAATCGATAAATATGCCCAAACCGATCGCGCAGCGGTGCCGCCAGGCTACCTGTCCGCGTCGTCGCACCAATTACCGTAAATCGCGGCAGATCCAGCCGGATTGACCGAGCTGCCGGGCCTTTGCCGATGACGATATCCAGCTTGAAATCTTCCATGGCCGAATATAAAATCTCTTCCACTGCCCGGCCGAGCCGATGAATCTCATCAATGAACAAAATATCGCCGTCTGCCAAATTGGTCAAAATTGACGCCAAATCACCCGCCTTTTCAATGGCCGGGCCGCTGGTAATGCGCAAATTCGTGCCCATCTCATTGGCGATCACTGTTGCCATGGTCGTCTTGCCCAGCCCTGGCGGGCCGTACAGTAGCACATGGTCAAGCGGCTCGCTACGCTGTTTGGCAGCGGCAATCGCCAGGCGTAAATTACGCTTCAACCGTTCTTGACCAACATATTCATTGAAATTCTGCGGACGCAGACTAACTTCAATCCGCTGCTCCTCGGCGTCATCATGCGGACTAGTATCGACTATTCTTTGAATTGCCATAGATTAAGCCGTTTTATCCCTTCAACGCTTCCGTCACCCGCTGCGCCGTCGGCAGATTAGTGTCAACATTTTCCAGAGCCTTAGTGGCATCAGCCAAAGTGTAGCCCAGCGCCATCAGCGCTTCTAAAGCTTCGTCAGAAGTATTCAATTTAGTCTGGACCGGGGTGTCCGCTCGACCGTAATGCGCTGGCAAGCCAACCTTATCGCTCAGATCAACCACCACCCGCTCGGCAGTTTTTTTGCCAATACCAGCAGCTTTTTGCACAAAAGCACTGTCAGCGTTGGCAATGGCGTTGCGTACCTGTTCCGCATCGCTCAGGCTGAGAATCGCTAGCGCCGCCTTCGGGCCGACACCCTGAACAGTAATCAGCATTTCAAACAGCTTTTTTGCCGCCAAACTAGAAAAACCGAATAGTTCTTCCGCCTGCTCGCGCACATGGTGGTAGGTATAAAACTTGACGTCTTGATTCAGTACCACCGCCTCAAAATCACCAGCCGACACGCTAACTTCGTAACCGACGCCGTGAACGTCAATCACGACGCTGTCCGCGCCAAACTTTTCAGCGATCACACCAGAAAGATGAGCTATCATAATCAGCTATGGCGACGTAGTGTTACCGCCAGGATTATTACTATTATTGCCGCCATTATTGCTACCGCCAGAATCGCCCGAGCTGCCACCACTATTATCGTTTCCGCCAGCAGCCGCACAATTGCTAGTATCTTTACTGTAGTTCACGCCGTCGATTTTACTTTTATCGACCATAACCACTGAGCCTGTCTTGAGATCACAAGCTGCGACTTTAGCATTTGTGCTTTTACAGTTAGCAGTGTCTTTCGAGTATTTTGTCGAGTTAAAGCTAGCTTCGTCGATAGTTTCAACCTTGCCGGTAGAGAGGTTGCAAACGGTAATCGTCGGCGCCTTACAATTAGCAGTATCTTTTGAATATTTCGTCGAGTCAAACTTATCCTCATCGATAGTTTCAATCTTGCCGGTAGAGAGGTTGCAAACAGATACTTTAGTTGGCTCGGAATTACACGATTCAGTCGGCAGAGCGCCGCTCATAAAGTATTCATTATAAGTATTAGCGCCAGCTTTCGCCGCCAAGCCGCCCTTGTCTTTACAGACAGCGCGCTGAACAATACCGCTCGGCAGAGTGAATTTAACATCTGGCTTGCCTGACAATAGCGACGTCATCGTACTCTTCCAAATCGGCCCAGCCATGTCGCTACCACCGCTAATCATAGCCGAGTTATCGTTATTACCAACCCAGACGCCAACAACGTATTGCGGATTATAGCCAATTGTCCAAGCATCGCGGTTGTCGTTGGTAGTACCAGTTTTAACAGCAACAGTATGATTGCCGTTAACCGTAATTGACGAACCAAAGATGCGTGCGCGAGTTGTCCTGTCGCTAAGAATATCTGAGATTAGGTAAGCCCCCTGAGCGCTAATAACTTGTTTAGACTTGCCCTCGTGTTTGTAGATTGTTTTAGCGTATTTATCGTCAATCTGAGTAATTTTAGTAATATCATATTGCTTGCCGCTATTAGCGAAAGCGGTATAAGCATGCACCATATCCTGCAAAGATGCCTCGGCCGAACCAAGCGCCAACGATAAGCCGTGATCGCCCTTCTTAATAGAGGAAATGCCCATACTGTTAGCAGCTGTTACTGAACGAGAAATGCCGTATTTTTGCATAACTTCAACACTCGGGATATTCAATGACCAGTTGAGAGCTTGGCGCACCGTAGCACTACCGCCGCGGCTAGTTTCATTTTTATCGGCATCGCGCGGCACATAGCCGCCGCCAAAATCCTTAACTTTATCTTGCAAAATAGTCGCTGGCGTAATCACGCCGTCTGCCAATGCTGCTGCGTAATAAATCGGCTTGAAGCTAGAACCTGGCTGGCGCCTAGTCGTTACCATGTTAACCTTGCCCCATTTTTCATTATTATAATCAGCACTACCAACCAAAGCTCGAACTTCACCAGTCGTTGGATCAACGACAACTCCGCTGGCATTAGAGCCGCCCATTCGGTTAATATGCCTCATTTGCTTGTTAATGTTGTCTTTGAGGGTATTCTGCATATCGATATCTAGCGTCGTTGTGACTTGATAACCAGAACGCATAACTTTTTCGTAACCATCTTTTTCGTAGCCGCCTTTTTTAGAGCTATATTTATCGCTGAGCTCAGCCACCACCATTTCAGCAAAATGCGGCGCCACGCTATCATTCTGCGTTGACGGCGGCGCGTAGGCCAATTGCTGGGCTAAAGCCTCTGTTTTTTGCGCTTCGGTGACGTAGCCCTCTTTTACCATTCGACTGAGTACCGTTTTTTGCCGTTCTTTAGCATATTCAGCACTGCCACTAATCGGCGAGTAGCTGCTCGGTGCCGGCAATACGCCAACCAGCATAGCGCTTTCTGCCAGAGTTAGTTCTTTCGGTGTTTTATTGAAATAAGTCTTAGCCGCATCCTCTATACCAAAAGCGTTTTCACCAAAATAGACCGAATTGAGATACATGTCGAGAATCTCGTCTTTAGAATAGTTTTGCTCGACAGCAATCGACATGAAGAACTCTTGATATTTACGCATCAAACTATGCTCGTCGCTTAGCAAGGTATTCTTAACCAATTGCTGAGTGATAGTCGAGCCGCCGCCATGCCGCGTCACTGCCGCCCTAGCGATACTAAAAAGATTAAATCCGCCATGTTTATAAAAATCCTTGTCCTCGCTCGCCAACAAAGCATTCTTCATATGATCAGATATCTGGTCGAGTTTCACGATATTGCGCTTCTCGGCCCGACCAATACTATAAAAAGTCTTACCATTTCTGTCTTTTAGAACGATTCCGGTATTATTACGGTTCATCAAACGTTCAACGTCGCGGATATCATTAGCCAGCATGATGTATGTTACCACTGGTATGATAATCATAATTGCTAGAATAGGACCGCCAACAACGGCAACTTTCTGCTTGCGCGATAATCCTTGCCACCAAGCGACAAGTTTACCGAACTTACCCGTCGGTTGGCGATGAACCTTACGAACTGGAGATTTCTTACGACCTATGTTAGCGTAGCGCGATAAACGCGGCGGTTGCTTTTGTATCTGCATCACTTACCATTATATCACCTTACGCTTCAATACGGCTCATAAACGCATGCGTTAAAGCTGCCGCCAATGCATCAGCGCAATCATCAGGCTTCGGCACCTCTTGCAACCCTAGCTGAATACGCACCATTTCTTGAATTTGCGGCTTTTTGGCGGCACCGTAACCAGTGATTGATTTTTTGATTTCATTCGGCGTGTATTCGTGAATTGGCAATTTCGCTTGGCGGCCTGTCAATATTGCTACGCCGCGTGCCTCGGCGACGCTGATTGCTGTCGTAATATTCTTAGTAAAAAACAGTTTCTCAACCGACATAGCATCTGGACGCGTCTCTTTAATAATATCGGTTAAGCCTGAGTAGATCTCTTCAAGGCGATCTGGTAATGGCGTGTGTGCTGGCGTAGTGATCACTCCAGCCGTAACCAGCCTCATTCTATCGCCGTTGACATCAATTACGCCAAATCCGAGAATACCTGTACCAGGGTCAATTCCGATAATTCGCATGCTGGTATGGATCACTTCCTGCCAAATCGAATAGCTTTTCTCAAGCCGCGCTTAATTTCAACGCGCCATTCCCAGACACCATAACTAACACCCGCCAAGGCCAGTCCGCCAATTGTCCACCACACTGCTGGATTAGTTTGCTGGACTGTTACTGGCTGCACTGGATAAGCCGCTAATGTATTACTAGCTTTCTTGATTTTGCGGCAGCGTCCAGTTGAAGGATTGCGCTCCCAGCCTGCTTTGCACGGTTTGGGTAAATCGTCAACAGAAGCAATCTTCTTGCAGCGGCCAGTTTCTGGGTTACGGAATTGGCCCTCTTTACACGGTTTCAGAACCGCTGCAGCCGCCTTGGCAATTGAACGACAACGCCCGGTCTCCTCGCTGCGATATTGACCTTCTTTGCAAGGTTTCAAGACAACGGTTTTTTTCTTGTTCTGAACAATGTTGCGGCAGCGGCCAGTCTCTTCGCTGCGATACTGATCATCGCGGCATGGTTTCAATATTTTTATTTTTGGTTTAGCCGACAACGCTTTCAGGCTACCCTTACCATAATTAAGTTTAGGCGTAAAATCATTACCCTCGCTACCTGGATTCGGCGTCGCCCAACGCCAAGTAGCGTCCCTAGCATCATACGCCCAAGAACGTCCTTCGTTGCCAGCGCTATCGGCTTTCTCGTAAGGTACGACATCGTTGTTATAGTCGACTACCCCATTGGCATCTTGCAGCCACACTGTTCCAGACGCCTTGTCAAGATGCAGCGCCTTCCCCGATATAACAAAGATTTTACCCGGCAGAACTGTGCCTGATAGCTTCGAAAGATTATTAGTAGAATCTGACACCGCTTGGTTACCGCTACGCAAGCGATATAGCGATAAGTCTATTGGGCTTTGACCGACATTTTTAACCTTAACATAGCTATAACAAGCAAGGTTCGGGTCAGCCGTAGCACAGTCTGCTGGATTCGGTAAAATTTCTAGAATCTGTAAAGTTGGCGTCGGCGGCAAACGGTACAAATCACTTGATATCATATTGCCAGTCGCTCGTTTACGAAAATCAGTTTTAAAGACGCCAGTTCGATAAGACGCGCTCCAACCTTTGCGCTCCCAAATATCATTTTGATATTTACCGAGATCGGCGTTGTTAATTCGAACCGCCTCAACCAGCTGGCCAGCTTGATAAACATTTATCTCTTTGTCATACAAAGCATCGCTATTTGGAGTTGGACAGCCCGCTAAAGGCAATGTGTCATCCGCATGCGACAAGTTCGGGTTGTACAGCGTTAAATAACTCTTCGGCCGCAGATAATCTCGCAATTTAGCATTACAAACAAAATTAGCTTCCGCTGTTGCGTAACGTAGTTCTAGCGATACCTGTCCTAGATCGAAAAATTCATCACTAGTATTATAAAGTTCTATCGCCGCATAGCCGTATTTTGGATCAGTTTTAAACGCCGAGACTACAACATCATTTTTTGCTAACAACGGTGACGGCAATGTTGTTGTTTTATCTACAGTTTCGTTGGCATTAATAGGGTTTGACGAGACCGACGGCGGGATTTCAGCAGGCTTGGCAGCGGTTTTGTTTTCAGTAGTCTGCTGCGGGAGTATCTCCCCATCGTTCGCAGCTGGCAGTGAATTAGGATTTTCTTTATTAATTAGCGGCTCGTTAGACTTATCGAGATTTTTCTCTTGTTTAGCCGTTGGTGAATTCTCGCTATTATTTTCGCTTGCAATGCTTAGCGTGTTATCCGGCGAAACAGCTGCCGTCGATACAGCATATGCCGCTGCCAACCCCGAAAATACTGGCTGAAGAGTTATAGTTGCTATCAAAATGACGAGTTTTAGACATCGCATCAGGCCTCCTAGCAATTATAAATACCATGTATACTTATAATCTACATGAAGGTAAGCTTAAAAGTCAACTAATCGTTAATATCAGCAGTAATATCGGCATTCGTATAAACGTTTACCACATCATCAAGATCGTCGAGCGCGTCAATAATTTTTATTACTTTGCGAGCGGTTTCAGCATCGCTGATAGGCACGTCATTTTTGGCAATGTATTGCAACTCGGCTTCCTCGATGGTCATACCTGCATCGAGCAACACTTTGCGAACGCTCGCTAAATCTTTCATGCTAGTATAGACAATTAGTTTACCATCAGCCTCAACAGCATCTTCGGCGCCTGCGTCAAGTACTTGCAACAATGCTTCTTCGCCGCTTGCTGCCACCCGAATAACCCCTTTGCGGTCAAATTGAAACATCACGCTGCCAGCATCAGCCATTGAGCCGCCGTTTTTAGTTAAAGCCAATTTCACCTCTGGCAAAGTTCGATTACGGTTATCAGTGGCTGTTTCAATGATAATCCCTACGCCGCCAGGACCATAACCTTCGTAAGTAATTTCTTCTAGCGCTGCTGAATTTTTGTCGGCAACCCGGTCGATCGCCCGCTGAATATTGGCAGCTGGCATATTTGCCGCCTTAGCTTTTTCGATAGCCATTGCTAGGCTAGAGTTCATTGTAGGGTCAGTGCCAGCCCGCGCTGCGATAGCGATCTGGTTGCCAATTTTAGTGAAAATCGCACCGCGTTTAGCATCAACAACAGCTTTTTGACGATGTGTTGTCGCCCATTTACTATGTCCTGACATGACTACTCCTCGTTAGTTTATTGATAAATGCTTACTTATATAATAGCAAATGAGCCCTGTTATGTCACTATTGAAGCGTCGCGCAGTCGATAGCCGCTACGCCATTTCATGAACCACACTGCCGCAATTATCAAACCGTACCATAGCACCGCTATCCACCACGGTACTTGCAGCTCAACTGCAGCCCAAGATTGCTCGGCGCACCAATTCACTACTACAATCATCGCATCAAGCATCATCTGCGCTGGCCAGCCAATGATGTGCGCTATCGCTGGAACAATCAATCCGCTAACGCCGCCTATTGATGTTAGCAACATCGCCAACGGTATAAACGGACCAACCAGGATATTCGCCAACAACGAAATCACACTCAACTGCCCAAAGGCCGCCATAATAATCGGTGCAGTTACCAGCTGTGCTGCTAATGTCTCTAACAAAATTTGAATGATAGCTGGAACTTTATCGGCCGAGAAGAAATAAGCCGTCATCACTGGCGCCACGATAATCACACCAGCGAATGCTGCAAAACTTAGCATCCAACCCATATCACCCCAAGCATAACTCGGATTGCACAATACCGTTATTGCCGATACTAGCCCCAGCAAAACAACTGGATGAAATTTTCGACCGACATACCATGCTAGCAGGCTTAATCCTGTAACAAGCCCGGCGCGCACCATGCTCGGGCTAGCGCCAGTCATGGCGATAAAACCCAGCACCAAGCTACAGCTAACCAGCGTCGCTAAATATTTTGATATTTTTGCGAATAGCCGCCGCGCCAAACGTACCAAAATCGTTAAATTATAGCCGCTCGCTACAATGATATGAGTCAGACCAGCAATCTTCAGAGCCTCTAGCAAATCCTCTGGTAGCATACTTTTCTTGCCTAATAAAAAGCCAATCCCCAGGCTAGCTCCTGGATCATCAACCGATTTATGTACGCCATCAGCAAAAGTATCGCGCAGCTCTAGTGCTGGATCGCCGCCAGCTGTTCGCTTGACACCGTCAAGCTTCGCCTTTGCTAATACTGCCGCGAAATTGCCAAAACCCGGCTTCAATACACCGCGCAAAGCAAGTTCATCACCGCGTTTAATTGCTGGATTACCGTGCAGCGACAACCAAATTTGGCCAGGCAAAGACGTCTCGCCCATTTTGATATAAGTTATTTGCAGTCTAGTACTACCAGCTACGTTATCTGCGTCATCCCGCACTATGCCAGTTAATCGCACTGACTGACCATACAACGGTTTATATAACTGTAATTGCACTTGATCGCTAGAGCCGCGAGCCAGTCCGATTAACAACCCCGCACCTAGCGTTAAAATTAACAAAATCCGTCGCCGCTGCCAAAAAGCTAAACTAATCAGCGGGATGGACGCAATAATTAACCACCAGCTAGCCCCGCTCCACCATTGTGCCAATACCACGCCGCCAACTAGCCCGTAGCATAAAGCGGCAATATGCCACATTGGATGAAGCCGCTCGCCCAACCATCTCATATTTCGATAGTAGCATAGCTTGACACGACTCGCCGCAAACTGTATAGTAAGATTTACTCGGGCCCATAGCTCAGCCGGTTAGAGCACCTGCCTTTTAAGCAGGGTGTCGTGAGTTCAAGCCTCACTGGGCCCTCCATTTCAAAAACAAGAAGACCTCCTCAGCGTGAAGGTCTTTTATTTTTTAGCTGTCTTTATTCTTTACTCTTCTTTTTTGATTCGTTGCGCCGCACATGAGTTTGCAACACATCAATTATCGACAGCACCAGGCACACAGTCACGATAATAGCATAAGACGCATTAATACGGCTGACGATTTGCTTGCCGAACTCATCAACCACTAGCGCATTTTCTAGCGGCTCAAACATTAATACCACAGCTAACACTGCAAATATCACTGACCCGCCAATTCGCTGAAATTTGTTACTAGCCGCCGGCCCGCTGAATAATAATATCAGTGAAGGCGCTAGAGTTAATATCACCGCTACTACATCTACTAACGGCGGACGGATAATGACAATGCCGAGATTAGCAACGTATGGTGTTGCCTCGCTACTCCACAAATCAGCCAAGATTGAACCAGCTGCTAGCGCTAGCGTCAATACGCCGAATCGCCGGCGCGTCATATATGCCAACAAAAACAACACGCCAAAGACTATTGCTAGAACGATAGTAAAAGTCATGCTTTTATTTTATCACGTCATCTATATACAACGATAAGTCAAAAGCCCCGTGCCTCACGAGAAAATACCGCGTTTTTTAGAGGCTTCGAATTGCTCTAACAGTTCACGCTGCTTCTTAGATAGTTTAGTCGGTGTATCGACAATAATGCTAACGATATGGGCGCCGCGCCGTTCGCTGCGCGGGTACGGGACGCCATGGCCAGACAATTTAAAATCAGTACCCGACTGCGTACCGGCCGGTACCTTCATGGTAATTATGCCGTCGACTGTCTCAACGTCAATTTCAGTACCGAGTGCCGCATCAACCATACCGATATGTTCTTGGCTAAGAATCAAATCGCCCTCGCGGGTAAACTTCTTATGCGCTTTAACGCGAATATTGATGTATAAATCACCACGGTCGCCGTCGGCAATCGCTTCACCGCGCTCGCGCAAACGAATCGTCGAACCGTCATCAATACCTGCTGGAATTTTGACAGTGATTTTCTGCTCGCGGCGTTGCACACCAGAGCCATGGCAAACTGTGCATTCTTTCTCGGGTATTTTACCGCGGCCTTTACAGGTTTCGCAAACTACCGCTTGTTGGATCGGGCCAAACATCGTGTTCATTGTGCGGACACGCTGGCCAGCCCCTTGGCAATCTGGACAAGTTTTCATCTCGAAACCCGGCTCGACGGTCGTACCGTGGCAATGCTCGCATTCATCGTTAATCATTAACGCAATCTCGACATCTTTACCAAACACTGCTTCTTCGAAAGTCAAAGTAACACGCGTTTCAACGTCGCGCCCACGCGGCCGGCTATTGCGGCGCGATTGCCCGGACGGCCCGCCAAAAAACTGACTGAAAATATCGCCCAAGCCTTCGCCAAAATCGAAATTGATATTCTGGCCCTGGCCGAAACCGCCAAAACCTTCAAACGGATTGCCGCTATAACCAGCGCCGCCGCTAGAGCCGCCTACGCCAGCATGTCCGAACTGATCGTAACGTTGGCGTTTTTGCTTGTCTTTGAGAACTTCGTAAGCTTCGTTAATCTCTTTGAACTTCTCTTCGCTGCCGCCTTCTTTGTCGGGGTGATACTTGACAGCCAGCTTACGAAAAGCTTTCTTGACTTCGTCTTCAGAGGCGTTTTTGCTGATACCTAGTACTTCATAATAGTCGTGCTTTGCCATATTGCTATAGTATAGCGCGTTAGCACTCGAAGTGCAAGAGTGCTAAAATTACTAACTTATTTGACGTCAGTAGCCGATGGGCTCTTATTATTTTTGTTCGGATTACGCGCCGCTAGCACGCGCAAATCGTCAACTACATCAAATTCATCGAGGATTTTACGGCCAAGCAACGCCTCTAATGTATCCTCGAGCGTTAAAATACCCGCTGTCTCGCGATAATCGTTAACAACAATAAACATGTGATGCCGCGTCTTGATAAAGGCCGACAAAGCACGTTCTAGCTTCTGGCTTTGATTAATAAAGTAGATTTTCTTGTCCATCGCCGTTTCAACGCGACTAGTTTTCTTACCGTTATCAAGCGTCAGTAAGCTACGAATATGCAGAATACCAACAATGTGGTCAATATCACCGTCAGTCACCGGGAAACGGCTATGGCCAGTCTTATGCAGTTCATCAAGCAGCAACGGCCCAATCACATCTTCCTTAGCTACTGTATTCATTACGCCGCGCGGCGTCATTACCTCTTCGACGGTTTTTTCATGAAAATGCAGGGCATTATTGATTAATTTTTTCTCTTCAAGCGACAATATTCCCGATGATTCGCGTATCAAATGCTCAAGTTCTTCCCGCGAGCTGAGAATATTTGGCTCATTCTGCACGTTAACACTGCGCAAAACTTGCCCCAAGCGCGGATGCCGCTCGACGAAAGTCAGCAATCTCGGCTCTATCCGCCGGTAATATACATCAACCATCTGCACCAACCAGTCAAAATGAGCAATTCTACTATATACTAAAGACGTCATCACGCTAATAGCTACGCCGATAAAAAAACCAAACGCCGATACCGCCGATAATACCGCCAGAACCAGTAGTAGAGCTTCGGTTGTCTTACGCAGCGATACAATATCATCAAGCAGTAGTATTCGCCGTAATTCGTCAGCCGCTGCGGTGTCGCCCTTACGACGGCGGCGTTCTAACTCGTACATTGATAGCTTTGTTCGGCGCGGCGAAATTGACGTCACCGCTATCAACGCTAAGGTAATCATCACAAACAAAATCGCTAAGAATAACCGCATACACATATTGTACCGCAAGCCCGCTTGATTGGCGAGCTCATAAGCAGTATAATAGCCTCTAGTAATAAGCGGAGGAAATATGACCAAAAAGGCATGGATTATTTTTGCGGCGATGTGCGTAGGATTGATTGGCGGCTTGATTTTTTTACAGCAGCGCAATCAAATTGATGTTTCAAGCGTCGATACTACGAAGGCGCAGCCAGCATCAAGCGAAAGCGGCAATATTAGCGAGCATGTTTATGGCAATGCCAACAGCAAAGTGTTACTAGTTGAATATGCTGATTTTCAATGTCCAGGCTGCAATTCATCTTACCCAGTCACCAAAAAAGTCATTGAAAAGTACAAAGACAAGATCGGGTTTATCTTCCGCAACTATCCGCTAACTAGCGCGCACCCGAACGCGCTGGCCGCGGCGGCTGCTGCCGAATCAGCTGGACTGCAAGGTAAGTACTGGGAAATGCACAACTCGCTTTTCGAAAATCGAGCTAGCTGGGTAGAGCTATCTGGGTCAACTCGTACCGAAAACTTTGTGAAGTTAGCTTCCGACATCAAGGGCTTGAATATAGAAAAATTCAAGGCTGATCTCGAAAATCCAAATATCCGTAAAAAAATTGATTACGACATGGCACTTGGCAAAAAGGACAACGTTGGCGGCACGCCAGCTATGTACATTAACGGCAAAGATGTCGGCAGCCAAAAAGTCCTTAACGGTAAGCTAGTAAGCGGCACAAACACCGACACTAATGCCAGCTATGTCTGGGCTGACGCTGATAACTTTGAAAAATTCGTTATTCAGCCGGCAATGAAATCTGCTGGAATCAGCTACTAGCTGTTATTCATATTGGTATTTGGTGTACCTGCGTTAGTTTGTGGACCTGCTTGTTGATTATTGTTTGATGAGCTAGGCGACTCCTGAGGTGCGGTAGCGTTATTTGTGCTAGAACCAGCCTGCTGCGGCACTGGTGAATTGTCTCCAGGCACGCCATTCATTACATTGCTTTGCGATGATTTATTGACTTGCATGCCACCAACAAAGCCTAACCCGCCAGCGAACAACACAATTGCTATGACGGCCAAAATCATAGTTGGCGTCATAGACGAGCATTGCGCCACTGGCCGTATTGACGGCGTACCACTAGAAGGCATTTCAAAACCATCTTCAATTTTAGTTGGCATTTATTCATCTCCTTTTGTTAATTAATATTGATTAAAATATAACTAGGAGCTATTAAAGACGCCTTAAAAACTATTTTTTCTTGTTGTATGCAGGAAGAATGACTGTAAAAGTCGAACCAACATTCTGTTCGCTATCGACGTTAATTCGTCCGCCATGCGCCTTAATAATCCGCTCGGCAATTGACAGACCTAAGCCATATCCAGCAGTAGTACGCGACTCTTCGGCCCTATAAAATCGCGTAAAAATCTGCGACTTTACTTCGTCGCTCATGCCAATACCAGCGTCCGCTATAGCAACGCTGACGTGCTTACCCTTTTTGCTGCTAGAAATAGTAATGGTACCGCCTTTGTTGCTATATTTAATAGCATTGTCTAGCAAAATCGTGAAAAGCTGTTCTAAACTTTGTCGATCGCCAAGCAGCAAAAGATTTTTAGTTTTATCATCGATAGCGATATCTTTTGCCAGCGCCTGATTTACTACTAGATTCATCGCCCGAGCAATCACCGGTTGCAAACCGACCTTGCTTTTCTGAATTTCCAGCTTGTCTTCTTTGAGCAATCCTAACATTGAGTTGGTTAATTTTTGTAAACGTTTAACATCGTCAATGTTGTCAGCAATAACCTGTTTGGCTTGCTTGAGTGTCAATTTCGGATTCATTGATGCCACCTCATTAGCAGCCAATAGCGCCGTCAACGGCGTACGTAATTCATGGCTAGCATCGCTGACAAAACGCGATTGCGCCGCCATATTATCCTCGATTGGCTGCAGCGTATGCTGCGCCAGTAGATAGCTGACTAGCCCGCCTATCAAAAACACCGTCAAATTTGCCAGCAGCAAGTTTAGGCGAATCGCCGCCATCGCTTCATCTTCACGCGTATCAAGATAGCTATGAATTGAAATAACCGTACCTGGCTCGGCGGAACGAATCATAGAAGTTGCTTGCTGATCATTTGGCGGCCGGCGATGAAATTCTTGGCTTGATAGTCCATAAATTATCAAACTAAAGGCGACCGACATAGACATGATGATCGCCAAATAGGTCCCCGCTAAGCGAACAACGGCACGTTGACCAACATTTTTCATGCTTTTCTAATCTCGTCCTTAACGATGTATCCAAACCCTCGTACCGTTTGGATAATCGGATCAGTACCTGGAAAAGGCTTATCAATTTTGTTGCGTAAATAGTTAATAAAAACTTCAACGTTATTCGGCAAAATATCGGCATCAAAGTCCCAAACGTGCGTCATGATGTTTTGCTTGCTGAGAATTTGATTCTTGTTGCGCAGCAAATATTCAAGAATGGCAAATTCTTTGTTAGATAGCTTGATATCTTTACCAGCCCGTTTAGTAGTATGATTAGCGATATCAAGTTCAAGGTCTCGCACTGTCAAAATGTTATCAAGTACATCCTGCGGCCGCCTCAGCAGCGCCCGAACGCGAGCGCCGAGAACCTCGAAGCTAAACGGCTTCGGCAAATAGTCATCGGCGCCGCTATCCAAGCCTTCCACAATATCTTTATTCTGATCTTTGGCTGTCAACATCAAGATTGGCGTTTTATTACCGTCAGCGCGCAGCTTTTTGGCGACTTCAAAGCCATTCATGATCGGCATCATCACGTCGAGAATGATGAGATCGTA
>JBHRNN010000008.1:0-32980 GCA_042642485.1 Saccharimonas sp. (SeqCode) | reverse complement strand
GGCAATTGATCGCGGCCAATTGGTTGAATATGGTACGCCGGCGGTGCTGCTGAAAAAGAACGGTTTGTACGCATATCTGCACCAGCAACAATCAGGAGACGAAGTATGAGTTGGCTAAAACGCGACCAGCTGCAGTATGAATTTTTGCCAGCGGCGGAGGAAATTGTTGAAACGCCAGCGACACCGTTGGGAGCGTTGGTAGTTTGGCTAGTTGCATTTTTGTTGGTCGTAGCATTGGCGTGGTCGTACTTTGGCAGGATTGATATTGTAGCGGTAGCTAATGGTAAAATCTCTACCGAAGGTAGTACTAAGATTATCCAGCCGGCAGTTTCTGGCGTGGTGACGAATATTAATGTGCATGAAGGCCAGCGCGTAAAAAAAGGTGAAGCTTTGCTGGCGCTTGACAAAACCACTGCCGAAAAAGACGTTGCTACTGCCAATCAAAGCCTGAACACGGCACGAGTCGAGCGCGATATTTTGCGGCGGCTAGCTGTTGGCGGCAACACTGATGAGATCATCAACAATGCAGATTTGCCAGATGAGGTCAAAGCTATGTTGCGACAATTTGCCGGCTCGCAAACCGCACTTTCTGCGGCCAGACAGCAAGCTGCAAGCGGTATGATCTCTAATTATCAGCAGCAACTACAATTTAACCAGCAAGCGAAAAACCAGCTGGAAACCAACGCTCAAAATCTGAAAAATCGCAAAGCCGAGATCGAAAAGCAATTACCAAACGCCAATCCTGTCGACAAGCTACGCTTGCAGAACGAGTTGACTGGTATTGACCAGCGAATCACCAGTGTTGACAGCGCCGTCCTTGGTCAAAATCAGCAACTATTACAATCGCAATCGGCGCTTACTCAAGCACAAAATCAATCGCAAACCCAAAATGCCGAAACCAACAGTGCTCTTAATAATCAAATTATCACGGCAGAAAAACGAATTATTGAACTGGAAAATAATCTAGTCAAAGCCAGACAAGTGTTGGCGCAAACTACCATCACTGCGCCCGTCGATGGTACGGTACTGTCGCTGACGGTGAAAACAATTGGCGGTGTGGTCAATGCCGGGCAACAACTGGCGCAAATTGTGCCAGAAAAAGTGTCGCTCTATGTTGATGCAGCGCTAGACAATCAAGATATTGGTTTTGTTAAACCTGGCCAGCGCGTGGTCGTTAAAGTCGCTACTTATCCATTCCAGCGTTACGGCTACCTGGAAGGGACGGTTGAAACTATTAGCCCCGATGCTATTCAGGACGACAAGAAAGGCCTTATTTATAAAGCTAAAATTAAACTGAACGACGACAAAAGCTCCAAACAAAATCAACTCAAATTATTGCCAGGCATGAGCGTCTCTGCCGAAATCACCACCGGCAAGCGCCGCATCGTTGAGTTCTTCCTCGACCCGCTGATAACCAAGGCGGATGAGAGTTTGAAGGTGAGGTGAAACTGTCGATTGATTTTAACATGGGTTGGTAGTCGGCGATATCAATATCAAACTTAGCCAGGGCGATTTGCAGTGATTGCATAAATGTCGAGCAAGCAATTAATTTATAAACATCTTTTTCTGGACGCAAATAAAAATCGCGGACTTGGCTGGAATTAATTTTGGTGGCGTATCCAGCGAAGATTGACGCGCGTACACCACGGTGAACGGAGGAGCCCAACTTCGTCAAGACGGCGCGTTTGATGAGCTGGCCGGACATGCCGGCAGCGTGCGATTGAAAACCTAAGTTGTCTGGCGCGTGTTGAGCGAGAATGGTGATATGAACGTTTGAATACTTGTACAAAGGTATAGTCAAACTATCCATCTCGGTAGATCGCCAGTGCAAATAGGCGCGAATGTTATACGAGATATTTTCTGGAGCGCCTTGGATGAGGGTTTTATTATAAAAGACGAACGGCGCGATGCAGTCATTTCTAGATTTGATAATAATCAGTAATTTGTCAAATTTTCCAGATGACAGAAATGTCATTGATGCGGTTAGTTCGGAGGTTATGGTATCAAACTGACCATATCCCGAAGCGATTTTCTTTACTCTCAGCATCCAGGTAAAACGCCTCGCCTATATATAAGTTGTTACGGCGTCTTTTTATAGTACAGGTGTGTCTGTGATAGCTTGTTGCATCGTGCTTATTCTTAAGGTAAAATAATAAGTGATAAAGGGGTTGTATTGTATGGCGAAGAGTAAAAGCGAAAGGACGAACAACTCGCGCGTAACTAATAAAAAAATCTGGCAAGTTATTTTAATTGTTTTGTCGTCAATAGCCGTAGTAATGACCGCAGTGTACATTATAGGTGGAATTATAGTAGATAGAGAAATTAATAAACGTTCGGTTAGCGATAAGACAGAACAGGCCAACATAACTAACTATCTAAGAAACAAATATGACCAAGATTTTGAGGTAGAAAAACCTAGTTGCAATGGCGGTGGTCTTGGCGTTTCTTGCGTATGGTCTGCTAATGCTTATCCTAAATCAGATAAAAGCATAAAGATATATGTTTCTCGGGTAGACAACCAGACAAAGTATAGTGATGACTATGTTGTAAGAACTTGGCAAAAAGAACAAACTGCCAAAATTCAACCCAAAGCTAAAGAAATATTTAAAGATATGCCCGTTGACGTCAAAGTTAGACTAGGCGTAATAGATCCAGACGTAGAACGCACCTTCACTCTGAAAAAGCCAACTTTTGAGGAGGTGTTTTTGGCTGAAAATAAAGGCAAATATGGATTAACTGTATATTCGATTACTATAAGATATAGGGGAGATGAAGAAATGCCAAAAAATGACATAGCTAGTAGGCTATTTGAAATGGTGCAATATATAAGACTTCAAGGCGTTTCTCGATTATCATCTAGCGTGCTAGATGTTAGCAGAAAAGATAGAAGGGGTGTTTCTTGTGGTGTAGACGAAAATATATCATCAGAAAGTGTAAAAAAATGTCTAGATAATGTGTCCGTATTATCAAGGGAGGATCTTATATGGTAAGCACTAAAGATTATCTAAGCCTATCAGCCTTGGCATATGTTGATTTTGAGAGTGTAGACAAGGGAAAAACCATAGGCAGTCTTGCTGACGGCGTTAAGGACGGTGTCATATATGACGGCATTCCTTGTACAAGGCTTATGCTTAAGCTAAAATAAGAGCATCTAAGAAACAAAGCAATTGGAGAATATGATGGCAGAAAAAGACATCAAAACGAAGAACAATAAGCCATATAGATTATTGATAGTCTTCTGCAGCCTGATTTTGTTGGTTGCTGTTATAGTGGTTGTCTTGTACATTAAAAACGAAAATGAAATATCTAACACCCGGAATGGTATGTCTGAGTATCTAAAAAATAAATATCATGAGGATTTTAAGATAGAAAGGCCTGAATATAAACATGGAGGTTTTGGAGTTAATGGCATATGGATGTCACAAGCCTATCCAGTCTCAAGTCCAAAACTAAAATTTGATATTGATTGCAGCTATTTGAACCCCTCTGATTGTAGTGACCAATACATCGCCGCCATCTGGTCTATTCAAGCGAGTGAAGAACTGAAACCAGTAATAGCTCAAGTCAATAGCGAGTTTAATGGCTATAAAGCAGATAATGCACGGGCAGAAATTGTCTTATCTGAAGATTTGGTAGATTCTGTGAATAAACAGTCTAAGTATGAAGACAATAAAACCAAGGACAAAGGCTTCCTGTATAGATTAATAATAGACACTCCAAATAACAAACAGAAGGCTTCTTATATATTCAAAATTGTAGAGAAATTGAGAGAAGAGGGTGTTTATAGCGTAAAAATAGATACCAATAGTAAAAATCGTTCAACTGGAAGATGCACGGTATTCTTAGACAAAAAAGACTTAGGGTCTGAAAATAGCCTAAACGATTGCATTAATAAAACAGGGGAGTAGAAAATGTCGTTGAGTACATTAGACTATCTGAATTTAAGTGCCATAGCATATTTAGATTTTGATAAATTATCGATAGGGAAAAACATAGCCCAGCTCATAGGAGATAAAGTCATTCCAGAAAAAGATATTAATAACCCTGAACTCTCCGCTCTCAAAGATCCCTCTAGCCTCCTCCGTTCTTATATTCTCCTAAATATTCAAACTACCCAATCTGGCATGTCCGCTATTGCTCTCCAAAATCCTGATACCAAAGAATTGATATTTGCGTTCCGCGGTACTGACATCGGTAAAAGCTTTTTTGCTGCCATCAAAGATATCGAAACTGACCTAGCTATCGCCTCTGGCGGTAATGTTATTGTTAAGGAAGGGCTAAATCAATTTCAGGATGCTTTCAACTTCTACGTAAACACCATCAAAAAGGCAGGCGGTGCAACTAATGTTGGTACAATTAGCTTTACTGGACATTCTCTCGGTGGTGGATTAGCGCAATACCTCGCATACAAAACAAATGGTGCGTACAAAACTGTGACATTCGACGCTGTTGGTATAGGCCAGGTGCTGCCAAATATAAACCCTCGGGACTACGATGATGTTATTACTGATTATGTGAATGAGAATGACTTCATTGGTTTATACGGTACGCAGCTTGGGCGAACTGTATATATACGAGATATGGGCAGTGACAAGCTTAGAAAACGTAATCGCGATCATGACTTGACGATGAAATACATACAAGGTGCTATTGCCTCTGCTGCTGGTAAAGGGGAGAGTGCTTTGGCTGCTGGGTGGGTCTTAGCGGCTGGGCTTTCTCAGTATGGACATGCAGTAGAGAACACAGGAAGCGAAATTCTCTTTGATGCGCATAACCTGAGTAGTCTATTGAATGGTGACGGGACGCTGGCGGCAGAAACTTCGCATGGTGATCAGACGACTAGTATTTTGGCCGGCGCAACGCAAGGGGTGTTGAATATGTATACTGGTATAGCCAACGGAATTCATTACATTATAGTTGAAATACCGAGTGCTGTTGCTAATGCGTCCGTAAAAGTGACAATATCTCTCTTGGATGGAGGTAGAAAAATCGCCACAGACATTGTTCAATTTATCGGCAATGAAACTTATAAGATTGCAGCTACTGTTTTTGATGTAGGTCAATGGTTAGACGAAAAGGCTAATGACTTTGCGTCTGCGATGATGTCGCAAATAAATACAACGACTGAGTGGGCGGGGTCTATAAAGCTAGACTTAGGCGACTTGGGCAGATTATTGAATAGCGTGAACGGGAGTGCTCTGGCAAATATAGCGAAAGACACGGCTGTAGCTATAGCCGACATACCTGCTGTCCTCATGAGATGGGTTAATTCTGTGTTAGGAGGAAGTATTTATGTTGCTGGTACTGGCGACAGAGACTCTATTATCGGATACAAAAAAATCCCAAATTACTATTCAATAAAACGTTCATTATACATAGAAGGCTTTGATGGAGATGATCAGATAGAGGGTGCTGTACTAGATGACACTATCATAGGTGGCAAAGGGAATGACCTTATCCAAGGCCTAGGTGGCGATGATCTAATTTTTGGTGGTGATGGAAATGACTATCTTTATGGAAATGAAGGATACGATCGGATTATTGGTGGCAACGGCAACGACTATATCTATGGAGGAAGTGACTTAGGCGAATTATATGGTAATGACGGTAATGATACTTTGATGGGTGTTGGACTGTTTGTAGGCGGGCGAGGTGATGATATTATATACTCTAGTTTGGTTGATGATGTTTATGTTTACAACTCAGGTGATGGTAATGACATAATAAGCGATGGTGGCGGCGTAGACACGATTCGCTTTGGGAGTGATATTAAACCTAGTGATGTGAAGCCGAGATACGACCAATATAAATATGGAGCGGGATATGATTTTGATTTAGTACTTGATATAAAAGGATCAGGTAATATTCGTATAAAAGACTATTATGGACGGAATGGCTGGACGGGTTCCGAGTATATAGATCCTAGCAGGAGAGTGGAAAGAATTTCATTTAGCGATGGTACGGTTTGGGATGAAGATAAAATACGCGCTATAACTCATATAAAATACGGCACTAACGACAATGATATGCTTTCTGCTTTTGACGACTATGGTTTTACTTTTTATGGATTAGAAGGTGATGATAAACTTTATGGTGGTAAGAGTAATGATGTTCTATATGGTGACGATGGAGACGATTTCCTTTTTGGTGACGCTGGTAACGACAGTATTTATGGTGGCCTAGGTTCAGATGAATTGCGAGGTGGCGCTGGCGACGATAAATTATATGGAGATTCTGGTAGAGATGATCTTTATGGTGGCGATGGCAACGATATTCTCGTAGGCGGTCAAGGTAATGATAGTGTTGAAGGCGGTAATGGCGATGATTTGTATATATTCAATAAAGGAGATGGGGCAGATTATATATCGGATGCGTCTGGATTAGCAGATGAAGTGCGTCTTGGTTATGACTCGCTAGATATTATATTTGAGCGTGCTGGCAGTAACCTCCGCCTCCGCATGCCAGGCTCGCTTGATGCTATTACGGTTAGTTCGTGGTATAGCAGCGATAATTACAAAATTGAGACTTTCAAGTCGGCTAACGGCAGTGTTATCACACATACTCAAGTCGATAGTCTCATTCAAGCTATGTCTTCTTTCCAAAAAGACACTGGTATGACTTGGGAGCAAGCTGTAATAAATCAGCCAACGCAGGTGCAGTCTATCATCCAGCAATATTGGACAGCGCCGACTACTTGATTTAGCCGAGAAAAGGCTTGCATAAGCGTCATAAATCTATATAATGAAAACTATATAAGTAAATAAACAATGAATCATTTAGATCATAGCGGAGGTGGGCGTGAATCAAAAACCATTGCAAATCAATTCTGAAATCGGTGTACTCAAGACCGTATTGCTACATCGGCCGGGCGAGGAGCTCGAGAATCTTACTCCTGATTATCTCAAGGACTTGCTGTTCGATGATATTCCGCATCTGAAGGTGGCGCAGCAAGAGCACGACGAGTTTGCTAACGTCCTGCGCGACCATGGCGTAGAAGTGCTGTATTTGGACGAACTGGTGACAGAAGCGTTAAACAGTGATAATCTGAAAGCAGAATTTGTCGACGAAATGCTAGCAGCCTCCAAACAAGATTCGCGGCGAGTCACGCAAAGTTTGCGCGATTATCTGTTGTCGATGCCGACCAACAAGATGGTGCGCAAAATTATGGCTGGTGTGCGTAAAGACGAGATTTCTTTGCCGCCAGAGCATCACCAGCAGCTGCATGATATGGTTGAGCAAGATCATTATCCGTTCTACCTAGATCCAATGCCGAATTTGTACTTTACGCGCGATCCAGCCGCGACAATTGGCAACGGTTTGACCATCAACAAGATGCACTGGCCAGCCCGTCGCCGCGAGTCGTTGTTCATGCGCTACATCATTGATCATCACCCGCGATTTGCTGGCCATGATATTCCAGTTTGGTATAATCGCGACGAGAAGTTCTCGATGGAGGGTGGCGACGAGCTGGTGTTGAGTAGCGAAGCTATGGCGATCGGCATCAGCGAGCGCACTACCGCCGAGGCAATTGAGAAAATGGCAACTGAGTTGTTCGCTGATTCTAACTTCAAGAAAATTATCGCTCTCGAGATTCCGAAGAGCCACGCATTTATGCACCTAGATACAGTCTTCACAATGATCGATTACGATAAGTTCACGATCCACCCGGAGATTCGCGACTTTGAAGGCAAGATGAATCTGTTTATTCTCGAGAAGGTTGAGGGGCAAGCTTATCCGCGGATTACCAAGCAGCATGATCTTGAAAAAGCGTTGTGCGAAGCGCTGCATTTGCCAAAGATTAACCTGATTGAATGCGGCGGCGGCGATGAGATTGCAGCAGCTCGCGAGCAGTGGAATGATGGTTCGAATACTTTGGCGATTGCGCCGGGTGTGGTGGTGACTTACGATCGTAACTATGTCACCAATGCTAAATTGCGCGAAGCTGGCGTCGAGGTTATCGAGGTTAGCGGTTCAGAACTCGGTCGTGGCCGCGGTGGCCCGCGCTGTATGAGTATGCCGCTGGTGCGCGAAGATCTGGACAATGAGCAGGTTACTGATAGAGTTACTTCGGCGGAGCGTTCGCTGGCAGCCACCTTGGCGGTACCAATGATTCAAGAGGAGCACGTCCGCAAAGTGGTGCCAGTAACTACAGATTCGACTACTGCAACGGTAGCTAAGTTGCCAACCAGTCTGAAGGGTCGCTCTTTCTTGACTTTGAAAGATTTCTCGCCAAGCGATATTCGGCTGATGCTTGATACAGCACACGAACTCAAACAACAAAAGAAAGCGGGCAAAGCACACCGTATTCACGAGGGCAAACAAGTGGCTTTGCTCTTTGAAAAGACATCGACACGAACTCGCTGTGCCTTTACGGTAGCTGCCAATGATTTGGGTGTGGCGCCAGAATTTCTCGGTAAAGACGATATTCAGCTAGGTAAAAAAGAGTCAGTTGAAGATACCGCTAAGGTGCTGGGCCGCATGTTTGACGGTATTGAATTCCGCGGCTTCAAACACTCCAATGTCGAAGCGCTGGCCAAGTATGCTGGCGTGCCGGTTTGGAACGGTCTGACTGACGACTTTCATCCGACGCAGATTCTGGCAGACTTTATGACTATTGAGGAGCACGTCGGCAAGCTCAACGGCGCTAAGCTGGTCTTCGTTGGTGACGGACGCAACAATATGGCAAATAGCTTGCTGATTGGCGCGGCCAAGATGGGCGTCGATTTCCGAATTCTAGCACCACGACAACTGCATCCGTCGGGCGATTTGGTTAGCTTGGCGCGTTCAATCGCTATGGAAACTGGCGCGAAGATTACCATTACTGATAACCGCGCTGAAGCGCTAGAAGGCGCTGACGCTATCTACACTGATGTCTGGGTATCAATGGGTGAAGAAGACAAGTTTGCCGAGCGAATTGCTCTTCTCAAGCCGTACCAGGTCAATGCGCAAATGCTAGCCGAGACGCATAACCCGAACGTCAAATTCTTGCATTGTTTGCCATCATTCCATGACCTTAATACCGAGACTGGCCAGAAGATTCACGATCAATTCGGTCTTGACTCAATGGAGGTCACTGACGAGGTCTTTAGCGGCGAGCACAGCGTTGTCTTTGATGAGGCTGAAAACCGCATGCACACTATCAAGGCTGTGATGGCATTGACGCTATAAATCCGAGTTGAAGGAGGCTCGAACAAAATGGCAATCAAACAATTAGCAAGAAAAAAGGACGGGTTAGGACTCTGGTCGCTGACCGGCTTAGTGGTCGGCAGTATGATCGGTGCAGGTATCTTTAACCTTGTTCAAGGTACGGCTGAGGCGGCTGGTCCGCTGGCGACGATTATTGCGTGGCTGATTACAGGTGTTGGAATGATATTCCTGATTCTCAGTTTCCGCAACCTGACTATCAAAAAGCCGAAACTTAACGCTGGCGTGTATAGCTACGCTGAGGCTGGCTTTGGCAAGTATGTTGGCTTTAACTCGGCGTGGGGTTACTGGATTTCTGCCTGGATTGGCAATATCGCTTATGCGGTAGCCGTTTTCTCGGCGCTTGGTTATTTCTTTCCAGACTTGTTTGGTAAAGGCCAAAACTGGGCGTCAGTGGTTGGCATGTCGGTGCTGCTGTGGAGTGTTCATTTATTAATCCTTAAGGGTGTCAAAACGGCAAGCTTCATTAATGCTTTGGTGACGGCGGCGAAATTAATCCCGCTTGCGATCTTTTTGCTAGCGATATTCTTGTCGTTCAAGGTCGGATTGTTTAACCAAGACCTTTGGGGCTTAGCTGGCAACAACTTTGATATGGGCGCTGTGATTGAGCAGGTCAAGAATATGATGCTGGTTACCGTCTGGGTGTTTATCGGCATCGAGGGTGCAGTCGTATTTTCAGGTCACGCCAAGAAGCGCAGCGATATCATCAAGGCAACGTTGATCGGCTTTGCTGGCGTGCTTTCGATTTATGTGCTGATGACGGTGCTGGCTTTCGGTGTAGCGACTCAGAAAGATCTGGCTGCACTAGATAGTCCGGCAATGTCGATGCTGTTGGAACGCTTGGTTGGCCCGTGGGGCGCTTGGCTGGTTAATATCGGCTTGATGATCGCAGTTTTGGGTGGTTGGCTAGCTTGGACGATGTTTGCTGCCGAACTACCGTATCAGGCAGCTAAGAATAAGACTTTCCCGTCGATTTTTGCCAAAGAAAACAAAGTTGGCGCGCCAGTAGTGTCGCTGTTGGTTACTAACATCTTGGTGCAGATATTCCTGTTGACAATCCCTGGAACTGAAGGCTCAGCCTATAATATTGGTATTTCGATTGCTACTTCGGCTATCTTGATTCCGTATGCTTTGACGGCGTTTTATCAATTGAAAGTTTCTCTGCAAGAGAAGAAAACCGTTAAGTACCGCGCCTTTAATATCTTTGTGGGTGTGATGGCTAGTGTTTACGCAGTATGGCTAGTGTATGCGGCTGGTATGCAATATCTACTCATAACAGTGTTCTTGTACGCACCAGGCATGCTGGTCTACGTCTTGATGCAGATCAAGAATCGCAAGAAGATTTTCACGCTATACGAGCTACTTTTGGCGGTTATCGTGATTGCGCTATTTGCTTACGCAGTGCAGCAACTGTTGGCTGGTGCGCTGGATGATACGTTAGGTATTAAAATCGCCGATTTAATCGGCCAATGATAATAAATGAAACGGGCGCGCCTGAAATACAGCGCGCCCGTTTTACCAAATGAAGGAGAAAAGATGTTTAAGTACGCCATCGTTCGCCGTCCGTCACATAGTTTGATTGATGGTATCAGTCAAACGCCAGAAATGGGCAAGCCGGACTATGATTTAGCATTGCAGCAGCATGATCGCTATGTCGAAATTTTGCGCGAATGCGGTTTGGAAGTGACGGTTCTAGAGGCCAACGAAGATTATCCAGACAGTGTGTTTATCGAGGATAATGCGTTGTGTACGCCGCGCGGCGTGGCAATTTTGTCGCGTCCTGGTGCTGAGAGTCGTCGTGGCGAAGCTAGTCTGCCAGATTTGCGCGAAGCATTGGCGCGCTACTATGACGACATTGAACAAGTTGTCGAGCCAGGTACAACTGATCCAGGCGATATCATGATGGTGGGCGATCACTATTACATAGGTTTAAGCGGACGCACCAACCAGGCAGCAGCCGATCAAATCACGGCAATTCTTGAGAAACACGGCATGACCGCCGAGACGGTACCGGTGACTGGAATTTTACATTTGAAAGACGATGTGGTCTACTTGGATAATAACAACTTAATTGTCGCTAAAGCTTACGAAAATCACCCAGCTTTTGCTAACTTTAATAAGCTAGTCGTTGATGACGATGAATATTATGCAGTGAATAGTTTGTGGATAAATGGCAAAGTAATCGTGCCAGAAGGCTTCCCGAAAACTGAGCAGAAGATTCGCGATTGCGGTTACGAAGTGATTCTAATCAATACTAGCGAGTTTGAGAAAATTACCGGCAGCTTAACTTGCATGTCGTTGAGGTTTTAATAATATGCCGGGTAAGATTGTAGTTGCACTTGGCGGCAATGCTTTGCAAAAGCAGGGCGAGGCTTCGGCTCACGCCCAGCAAGACGTCGCCGACGAGACAGCACGCCAGCTAGTGCCGTTGATTTTGGCTGGCTATCAGCTGGTAATCGTTCACGGCAACGGGCCGCAAGTTGGTAATATTGTTTTACACGAAGAAGCAATTAACACGCCAGAAGTACCGACTTTCCCGCTCGATACGTGCGTAGCGATGAGCCAAGGGGCGATCGGTTTTTGGTTGCAGCAAGCGTTGATTGACGAATTCTCGCGCCGGCAGATGAAAAGCGTGGCTTCGACAGTTGTTACGCAAGTAGTGGTTGACGCTAACGATCCGGCTTTTAGCAATCCTACGAAGCCAATTGGCGTATTTTATCAGACGGAGACAGAAGCTCGGCAGGCTGCTAACGGTCGTAACTTCACATTCAAAGAAGATGCTGGGCGCGGTTGGCGGCGCGTGGTACCGTCGCCGAAGCCGCAGCGGATTGTCGAAGAATATACAGTCAAAGCGATGATTGATGCTGGCGTGACGGTTATCACGGGTGGCGGTGGCGGCGTGCCAGTTGTTGAAACTGTCAGTGATGGACTAGAGGGGGTCGAGGCGGTAATTGATAAGGATTTCACAGCGGCAGTGGTGGCTGATGCGATTGATGCTGAGGCACTGGTGATATTAACGGCAGTTGATGGCGCGATGGTTGATTATGGTAAGCCGACAGCGCGCACGATTGGACACACCACTCGCCAAGAGATGCAGCGCTACATTGACGAAAGTCAGTTCGCGCCGGGCAGTATGCTACCTAAAGTGCAAGCTGCCTTGAAATTCGTCGAAAAGCCAGGTCGCCGAGCGATTATCGCTAGCCTAGGCAGCGCCGAACAAGCTTTGGCTGGGCAGGTCGGCACTATTATCGAGAGCTAGCTAATCTCTATAAGTACAGCAAAATAGCGCGAGTTTTAGCTCGGGCTATTTTTATATTTTGATAATGCGGTTGACGTTTTTCGCCAACTTTCTTATACTTGGGTCTAGCACTCTGCGGTTAAGAGTGCTAAAATAGATTAGAAAAGGAGGATATAATCATGAGTTCACCAATCAAGCCAATGGCGCATTATGTCGTGGCTGTTAAAGAGAAGAAGCCGGAAAAAACAGCTAGCGGCATTTTTTTGCCAGAATCAGCGCAGGAAAAATCAGAAGCTGCTAAAGTAGTGGCTGTTGGTTCGGCAGTCAAAGATGTGGCTGACGGCGAACGGGTTGTCTACAAAAACTACGCAGCGACGACTATCAAGCTTGATAAGGAAGAATATTTAATTATCAAAGACGAGGATATCCTCGCTACAATTGAATAGGAGAAAAATATGGCAAAAAAAGTTTTTTACGATGAAGATGCGCGTGCTCGCGTATTGGCTGGCGCCAAAATTTTGTATAACGCTGTGAAAACAACGATGGGGCCAAAAGGCCGCAACGTAGTTATTGGCAAAAGTTACGGCGGCCCGAGCGTGACGCACGATGGCGTGACGGTTGCGAAAAGTATTGATATCGACGAAGCTGATGACGAGACGCTTGGCTTCAAAGTTGGCGCCGAACTTATCAAACAGGCTGCTAACAAGATGAACGACGTAGCTGGCGACGGCACTACGACAGTGACGGTTTTAACTTATCATATTTTGAACGAAGCTAATAAGCTAATTGCAGCTGGCCATAATCCGATGTTACTGCGCAAAGGTTTAGAGCGCGCTGCTAGCGAGATTATCAAAGAGCTCAGTAAACTCGCCGATGATATTCGCGGCGACAAAAAGCGTATCGCTGAAGTGGCGACAATCTCCGCAGGCGATGAGGCGATTGGCAAGCTGATTGCTGACGTCATGGAAAAGATTGGCCCGAACGGCGTGGTGACAGTCGAAGAGGGCCGCGGCTTAGAGCTTGAAAGCGAAGTAGTCGAAGGCTTCACGGTACAACGCGGCTTCGTTAGCCCATACATGGTTACCGATGCTAAGCGTATGGAAGCAGTTTACGACAAACCAGCAATTGTGGTGACTGATAAGAAAGTCTCTTCGGCGCAAGAATTCGTACCGCTGTTAGAGATGATTGCTCAAAGCGGCAAGAAAGATTTAGTATTGATCGCTGATGATGTTGATGGCGAAGCGCTAAGCTTGTTAGTGCTAAACCGGCTTAAAGGTGCTTTCAATACCTTGGCTATCAAAGCTCCGAGCGACAAAGATGTGCTGTATGACATCGCAGCGTTGGTTGGCGCCAAAGTCATCACCGAAGACACCGGCATGACATTTGATAATGTCGGTAGCGACGTAATTGGCTCGGCCCGCAAAGTGATAGCTACCAAAGATCTGACAACTATTGTCGAAGGCGAAGGGTCAAAGGCGGCGGTTAGCGCTCGCGTCGATCAGATTGAGCTGGAAATCGACAATGCCACTAGCGACTACACCAAGAAGAATTTGCAAAAGCGCCATGCAGCTTTGACTGGCGAAGTGGCGGTGATTAAAGTTGGCGGTGCGACCGAGACGGAAATCGAAGAAAAGAAATATCGTGTCGATGACGCTGTGGCAGCCGTCAAGGCAGCACTAGCTGAAGGTATTGTGCCAGGCGGCGGTGTAACGCTAGTGAACCTAGCCTGTGGTTATAAGCATTCGAATAGCAAAGATGCTTCGGTATTAGCGGGCGAAGATTTGCTGATTCACGCACTTGAACAGCCATTCCGAATCTTGCTGAGCAACTCTGGTCTAAATGCCGACGAGTGGCTGCCGCAGGTCAAAAAAGCCAAAGCTGGCCAAGGTATCAACGTCAATCATCCGAATGAATTGCTTGATCTAAAGTCGGCAGGCGTAGTTGACCCAGTACGCGTTACCAAGGAGGCCTTGCAGAATGCTGCCTCAATTGCCGGTACGGCAATGACGATGGGTGCGCTGGTTGTTGACTTGCCAGAGAAAGAAACGCCAGGTGCTGCTATGCCAAATATGGGCGGCGGCATGGGTATGTACTAAACCTATTCGTTGTATATCAGACAGCGTAGAGCCCACCGTTATGCGGTGGGCTTTCTTGACAAACTTGACAAAGAGCAATTTATAACCTAGAATATTACACAGTGTGAATTTACCGATTATACACGGTTAATCTCTAGAATTGCGGCAGTAAGGGGGTCTGTGAAACATATTTTACGAATTTTTAGCGGCTACTGGCTGATGTTTATCATCTTGGTCGGTTTTACCTACGCTATGGTCATGGCGAATTTATGGCTGCCTGACAAGATGTCGGAAATTGTCAATAACGGCATCATTAAGCAAGACATGCCAGCGATTTGGCACAACGGACTAGCGATGATTTTGGTAACGGCGGCAGGCGGACTGTGCTCAATTATCATCGGATTTTTAGCCTCCCGGATTGCCACTGGTATGGCGCAAAAATTACGAATGGAACTATTCGAGCGAGTCGAGAGTTTCGCGCTGGCGGACTTTAATAAATTTTCGACCGCCTCGCTAATCACCCGCTCGACCAACGATATTCAGCAAATTCAGATGACGTCAATCCTATTATTACGCATGGCTCTATTGGCGCCAATTATGGCGGTCGGCGGTCTGCAAAAAGCTATTCACAACGCGCCAGATTTGAGCTGGATCATTGCGCTAGCGGTGTCGGTGTTGCTGGTGGTCATTGCCGTGTTGTTTGTGATTGCCGTGCCGCGGTTCAAGAAATTGCAAACTCTGGTGGACAAGTTGAACTTGGTGACGCGCGAAAACCTAGTCGGCTTAAAAGTTATCCGCGCTTTTCATAATGAAAAAATTGAGCAGAAAAAGTTCCAGCAAGCCAATACCGAGCTGAATAAAATGGGTCTATTTCTAAATCGGCTAATGATGCTGCTTGATCCGATCATGACGCTGGTGATGAACTTTTCCAGCGTAGCAATCGTCTGGTTCGGTGCGCATTTGATCAGTAGCGGCAATCTACAAATTGGTAATATGATGGCGTTTTTGGAGTACGCTATGCAGGTGATCATTTCGTTCTTGCTGCTGTCAATGGTGTTTATCATGGTGCCGCGAGCGGCCGTGTCGGTAAAGCGGGTGGGCGAGGTGTTGGACACGTTGCCATCAATTGTTGACCCGCAGTCGCCGCAGCGATTGCCAGATGACGCTACGGGTAAAATCGAATTCAAAGACGTGACGTTTACTTATCCAGATGCTGATCTGCCGGTACTCTCAAGTATCAATTTCACGGCCGAGCCGGGGCAAACCACAGCGTTCATTGGCAGCACTGGCTCCGGCAAATCAACGTTGATTAATTTGATTCCGCGCTTTTACGATGTGTCGGCGGGGCAGATTTTGCTGGATGGCGTGGATATCAGAAATTTGAAGCTGGAAGATTTGTACGATCAAATCGGCTACGTACCGCAAAAGGGCGTGTTGTTTAGCGGGACGATTGCCAGCAACATCAAGTACGGCAATGCCAAAGCCAGCCAAAAATTGGTCGAAAAATCCGCTAAAATCGCCCAAGCCGCCGAGTTCATCAGCGAGCTAAAAAACGGTTACAAAAATGACATCGCTCAAGGCGGCAGCAATGTTTCCGGCGGTCAGCGGCAGCGTTTGTCGATTGCTCGAGCGATCGCTGTCGAGCCGAACGTCTACATTTTTGACGATTCGTTTTCAGCGCTGGATTTCAAAACTGATGCCAAATTGCGCTCAGCGCTCGCCAAAGAAACCAAGCACAAAACCGTGCTCATCGTCGGTCAGCGCATCAACACCATCATGAACGCTGACAAAATCATTGTGCTGGACGAAGGTAAAATTGTCGGCCAAGGCACGCACCAGGAATTGATGAAAGATTGCGAAGTCTATCAAGAAATTGCCGCCTCCCAGCTTTCGGAAGATGACCTGCAGAAAATGTCGGTGACGACCGCGAAAGGAGCGGCATGATGGCTCAACAAAGCATGAAAAAACGCCAGCCAGTGAAGATGGGCGGTCCAATGGGCGGCGGTATGGGCGCCGGCGAAAAAGCCAAGGATTTCAAAGGCACGGCCAAGAAATTAGCCAAATATTTGGCAGAGTTTCGCTGGCAAATGCTCATGGTGGCGATCTTCGCGGTCGGTAGTACGACTTTCGCGATTGTCAGCCCGAAGATTTTGGGCGGCGCCACCAACCAAATCGTCGAAGATTATGTCAGCATGAAGGCTTATGAAACCATCACTAGCAAGCTGCCAAATGGTGCTTCGTTGCCAGTTGGCACGACTGGTGCTGATGTTTTGAAACGGCTCCCGAACCAGTCGGAAATTGAAAGCCAAATTCCATCCAACCAGCTTGATACCATCAAAAAGCTGGATCTCAGCCAGCGCCCAGAATTCCACTTTGATGCCGTTTGGCGAGTCGTCAGTTTACTGATCGGTCTGTACATACTCAGCGCCGTCTTCCGCTACATCCAAACCTGGCTGATGACCCAAGTGACGCAAACGGTTACCTTCAGGATGCGCCGGCAATTGTCCGAGAAAATCAACCGCCTGCCGCTGAGTTATTTTGACAAGCAAACCTACGGCGAAGTCCTCAGCCGCGTTACTAATGACGTCGATACCATCAGCCAGACGCTCAACCAAAGCCTGTCGCAAATCGTCTCCTCGACGGTGATGGTGCTGGGGATTTTGGTGATGATGTTTTCCATCAGCTGGCAGATGTCACTGGTGGCGCTATTGGTGCTGCCGCTGGCTGGCGGCGTGGTGACGCTGATTGCCAAAAGCTCGCAAAAGCAGTTCCTTCGCCAGCAAACGCAGCTGGGAGAATTGAACGGCCATATCGAGGAAATGTACGGCGGCCATCAAGTGATGCGGGTGTTCAACGGCCAGAAAAAGTCGCTGGCTAAGTTTTCGCGGGTGAACGATCAGCTGCAGGAAAGCGCCTGGAAAGCTCAATTTTTGTCGGGTTTAATTTATCCGATCATGAATTTCATCGGCAATATCGGTTACGTCGTCATGGCGATTTTGGGCGGTTGGCTGGCGATTAACGGCCGGCTGAAAATTGGTGACATTCAGGCGTTCATCCAGTATATCGACCAATTCAATCAGCCGCTGGTGCAAGTTGCTAACATTGCCAATGTGCTGCAATCGACCGCCGCTGCCGCCGAGCGCGTGTTTGAATTTTTGGACGAGCCAGAAGAAAAGGCGGAAGGTAAGGATTTGGTGAAATTGGCGCACGTCAAGGGCGAAGTCGAATTCGACAACGTGGTCTTTGGCTACAAGCCTGACCAGACTATCATCAAAGGATTATCAGCGCACATCAAGCCAGGCCAGCGTGTGGCGATCGTCGGCCCGACGGGCGCGGGCAAAACTACCTTGGTCAATTTACTGATGCGATTTTATGAAATTAACAGCGGCGCGATCAAAATTGACGGCGTCAATATCGCTGACATGAAGCGTAGCGACGTGCGGCAAATGTTTGGCATGGTGCTGCAGGACACCTGGTTGTTTAACGGCACGATTCGCCAAAATTTGCTCTACGGCAACCCAACAGCCAGCGAGGAAGAGATGGTCGCTACTGCCAAGGAGGCGCATATCGATCACTTCGTGCGGTCGCTACCGGGCGGCTACGATATGGTGCTGGGTGAGGAAGCCACGAATATTTCACAAGGCGAGAAGCAGCTGCTGACGATTGCCCGGGCGATGCTAGCGCGCACGCCAATGCTGATTCTTGACGAAGCAACCAGCTCGGTCGACACCCGCACCGAAGTGCTCATTCAAAAAGCCATGGACAAGTTGATGCAAGGCAAAACTAGCTTCGTCATCGCCCACCGCCTAAGCACCATCCGCGACGCCGACCTAATCTTGGTCGTACGCGACGGCAATATCATCGAGCAAGGCAAGCACGACGAATTGCTGCAGCAGAACGGCTTTTACGCTGAGCTGTATAATAGCCAGTTTGCTGAGTGATAGTTTATAAATGGCAATGATAAAGAGTAGGTTGAGGTACAAAATTTAGTGTACTATTCTCTGTAGGATATCTAGTATTTAAAGTAGATGGTCTCAAGCAGTTTATGATTAACGCACTTCATATCTTACATCCTCAATAATTTCTCCATTATCATCTAAGTAGCAGATACCCTGAACCTCTAAACGCTGCTTCGCATAATTGCCATTATTGTGATAAAGTTTTTCACCCAGAACCGACCATATAATAGTTAAATCTTTTTTCTCCAGCGCTTTTATAAAATTGTCTTTATTCACTAATAAGGCATCCGAACTTAAGCGCTCATTTATATTAGGATTGAACATGTATATATTTTTGTCTCTTGATTGATATACTCCCAGACTGTCAGTGTCTTGTATATTTAATAATTTTCTCAGGGGCAAACTTGGACCATAAACTTTAATACCTGTATCCCTAAGAGCTCGGTCATTCTCAAAACCACCGCTAGAGTATTGAATAACAGGCTGTATAACTTTCAAGGATGTTTGTTTGTCGGGATTTATCCATCCGTCGCTCGGTCCGTAGATTGCTATAGTATCTTGATATGCAGAACTGTTGGGGAACTCTGAAAGAAATACCGAACGGCTGTGGTCGGCAGGCTGTGGCAGTGTATCATTATAGAATCTTTTGTCTTTGCCCCAGTCAATAATTGTTTGTAGATCTTTCTTATGAATGATATATCCCTGAGTGCGAACCCATAGCTCGCGATATCTTCTGTCATCTTCATCTTCTGGGTTTTCTCTCTCGCTTTTCCAAATTGCCCAGCTCAAGAGTGTAATAAAAGTCTTGTTGCTATGTTTGCTTTCTATTATGGTTTTTGATCTTGGTATGTCTTCGGATGAAAATTGCCAGTTTTCTGTTCTCCATGCATCGTATGAAGGCTTCCACCAGATATCTTTATCATCATTGTTGTTTGTGAAATTCTCCAACAATAACGGATCGACGGTAGGGTCTAAATCTCTTGCGTATGTTTGGTAGGCGCTTTTGAAAGTTGCAGGAGTGTCGTCCAGCCAACCATCCTGAATATAGTAATAATTTGATCCTATCATTGCCAAGAATTCGTACAAGGCTATCCATTGGTATTTCTTGCCTATACGCTCAACATTGCTATTTTGGAGGCGATCAAAACTACCACGACCTTTGTCATATTCTTCATGGAGTCCTGGATTCCATCCAAGTTTTATAACCCTACCCATTATCCACCTACGTGCTATATTAATATCATAATCTTCGAAAGCTTTAGTAAAAGTTTTTTCACCGACGATGTAGGGTTTATATTTTTTATATCTACGTTTTTTAAAAAATGATAGTGAACTTTCAAAATTATTTAATGCCTGTGCTACCTCGTCATCTGATATTTTTTGCTTGATAGTAGTAGATTTAATGAAATTAAAGCTGAGCCGATTACTTAATTTCTTGAAGTTATATTCTTCTAACAGCTTCTTTTGTCTTTTAGAGAGCGACTTTCTAAATCTGTCAAAGTCTTTTCTAGAGGTGTTGGGGTTTAATAATTTTTTGGACAGGGGAATATTTGTAAACCCGCTTAAGTAAGAACCTACTGTGTAGTTGCCGAAATCTGCTAAAGCAGCTCCGCCCTCCCCATACATCAGGGAGCTCCATATTGAATAGTAGTCATAGTTATCATTCCTATCATATTTTCTCCTGAGGATATCTATGCTTGGTATATCGTTTGGGAATTTGTAGTATATAAATGGAGGCTTAATGGTATTAAGATTTACGTGAATATTATTTTTATATTTTCGAATATATAGTTCAATTAGTCCTTTCGCGTAGTCATCCAATAATGCGTCTGGTCTACGATTTTTGTTTAAGAAGTGGTTTTTATAAATCCATACAGCGAATGATTTAAACTCAGCCTTATTGTGTGGATTTAACGAAACAACTCCATATACTACCGCAAATAGTCTTTCGATTATGTAAGGGTCGTCAATATCAATAAACGTTTTTAGTAATTCTAATAACACATCTTGGTGATATCTAAATAGCTGGATTAATGCTCTTGTTGATCGATCGCGTAGATCATTATCCGTTGATGATAAAGTCCACGCTAGAGTCATACCTGTCAGTAGTATCGCCTTTGGGTCGCTGATATCTTTTGACAGTTTGCTGATGCTCCAGGATTGGATCCTTGATATGGCATTTCCTTGTTCGCTGGTAGCGTTAAGCATATACGGCTGAAACCATGAGTCTCTTTCTGCTAAATTAGTTCTATTCAATATTTCATGAAGCCGCAGAGCATTTAGCGGGTGATTGGGAACTACGGCAACATCAAACAAGCAGTCCATTACTTGATACAGGTCATATACTGAATTGTTCACATACGTATTTATATATTCTTTAATTTGAGACTCATTGATGTAGGATGCTTTTCCTGTTTTCTTATCAAAACCATCAAGTTCAACGTCACGCCACTTTACGCCATTGAGGAATGCGGTCTTTATTCTATAATCACCTCTATATTTCTCTGGGATTACCCATACAAATTCAACTTTATCTTTCTTGCATCTTTCTGGTATCTGAATTGACAGAGCTTCTAATAGACCAACGTTGTGTATATTTTCATCTAAAAACGTTCCGTCTGCAAAAAAATTCTGAACATCTACTTTAGAGTTGATTTTATTTTCAGTGAGCAGGGAGCGTACTATCAAGTGGTCGCTAAAACGGTTGTAGGTAAATTTATATTTATATTCAACTCTTTTGCCATTTTCTCCGTATCCTGGATATTTTAATAACAGACCATACTTTTCCATCAATTTTAAGAGTTTTGATGCGTGACTAGATAATTTGGGGTCGGTCTTAATAATTTTTAATATATTATAACGTGATATGACTGAGGCTCTGTTTTGACCCATCCATATGCCAATTTGTTTTATGACGTTCCACCATAAGTAATTCTTCTCGTCTAAATTTATATTTAATTCTTTTGCTATCTTTTTTGATTGTTTTATCACGTACTGCTCAAAAACATGCGTTGCACCTTTGCCTTTAAATGTCTTATTTGGTGTATTAGCATAGGCTTCACAGAATATCATTAAGAAAAGTGGATTTCTGAATTCTGGATTAATGATTGGAATTTCTGGCATTTTCATCTTATAATGTTTGAAAAATGTAGATACGGCGTCCCACTCCATTTCGGAAAATCCAAAATGCTCTATTGTGCTATATCTTTTTCTGTTTGGTATCATTTTTTCATAACCATTGCGAACACTAATAACTAAAGACAGCCCCTTAATACTAAAAAGCTCTGAGAGCTGTGACCATTTTATAGCATCCGCCTCGTTGATAGCGTCTATAATCAAACAAACTCTGTCGGGTGATGAATTGGCTAGAGACCTCAAATCCTTTAGAAAATCTGAGCTAGTTGTGTAACCCATTAATTTTGCCATACACACTGTGGGGTTTGTGTCTTCTATGCTTGCAAGCTCATCTGATAGAAAAATCAGAGTAGGTTTATTAGAGCTAATTCGTTCATTGGCGTAGTCGCAAAGTAGGTGAGTCTTTCCAATACCTGCTTCGCCCTTTAGAATCATCCTTGGTGTAGAGAATAAGTTTATCTTAACGCCATTCTTGATGAAATTAAGCAAATCGTTTAATGCTACGTAAAGTGACCACGTGGGACTTGTTTCAATACTAGTTTTTGCATATTCTCCTTTTTCTTGTCGCTCTTTTTCTTGTAAATCTTTGAGAAACCAGTAAAAATCATAAGATGTCTGCACGGTAGCTTCTAGTTTTCTAGCTAATATATTCCACGATATATTTTCGTTCTTTGATTTAGTTTTTAGGCTTAATAATTTATCAATGACTGATTTTACATTTTTGTGTAGCTGTTTTAATTCTTCCGTTTTGTCTGGGTGACCAGTTCTAAAAAATAATAATTCTTTTTTCGTCTTATAAGTTAACTTAAATAGCTCAGCGAGGTACTCAGGTTCTCGATTTAGGGCTTGAAGGTTTCTTTTTATATTCTTGATTTCTAAATTAATATCACGATTGTATCGTAAACCAGCGTTGTTGTTGGCTCGTTTTAATCTTTCTTTTTGTGCTTGAGTATCTAGTTTCATAGTTTAGTATTGCTACTTGATGATTTACGGGTAAGACCTATCTTAATTATAAGACAATAGCTTATCTATAGATTTTTGTATACACTTGGTTGTGATACGTTAATTTATTGATTCAGTCATCGCTCCAATAGAAGATTTACTTCATCAATATTATTATTTCGGTGCTTAATAGATTACCTTCAGAACAATCAAATCACGAGCCCCACCGCAAAATATCCAACACACCAAATTTTCCAGTCAACATGGCTTGGTCGATAATGTGCGGCGTGAGAGCGGCGATGAGCTCTTTGGGCTTGGTGTTGTCTGGCAAGTCCAGTGTCGTGTCCAGCGCGTACACGTAAAATTGATAGCGGTGCGTACCAAATGGCGGCTGCGGCCCGCCCCAGCCAGGTCGACCCCAGCTGGTAACACCTTCGACGGCGCCCGTGGGTAGCGATTCGCCAGTGATTTTAGTGGTTTCTGCTGGCAGATTCCAAACCGTCCAATGGTAGAATCCATCGCGCCCAGGCGCGTCAGGGTCGTGGCAGACGATTGCCAGGCTTTTGGCGTCTGCTGGCACATCGTCAATCTCGAGCGGCGGGCGTTGGTTGCCGCCGAGCTTGGAGTAAACTTTTGGTATTTTGGCGTTTTCGGCGAACGCAGGGCTAGATATCTTCATAATTTAATTTTACCATGCCAGTGTCGTCAGGTGTGAGACGCGGTAAAATACGAAACCTTAAACACAGTAACTTACTGAAGCAAAACAGTTTTCGATCGGATTTTATCAATAGCTGGTTTACCGAACAACCTCTGGAGAGCTGCTGGGCTGTATGCTAAAATAAACCTGTGAGATATGCTTTTGTTTTCGTGAGTATAGTGGCGATTTGGCTGGCTATGCTGCTGTTGGTAAATACGAGCATTGATCCCTTATTTTTGTATATTTGCGTGTTAGTTTTGACGCTGGTGCTGTACTTTATCGGGTTTCGGAGGGCTAGGTAAGTGCGCTTATTATTTGTGGTTCGGGCATTGTTTCGGGTGTGGCGAGCTTGGCGCAGCGATAAAATATGGCTCAAAGTTTTATCATACGAATGTCAAAGATTAGGTGGCGTGTATGTCAAGTTTTTGCAGCATTTGGCGTCGACTGAACTGATGGCTCAGGTGTATGCCGCGTCTGGATATCGGCTGGATGCTTTCGATGACGTGGCGGTCGAGCCAATTGACGTTGCCGAGGTTTTGCGGCAAGAGCTCGGTAACAAAGCGAGTCAAATAGTCGTCGAGGAAGACCAGCCGTTCGCTACGGGTTCATTCGCCCAGGTTTATCGCTGCCGCGTAGCTGACCGTCCAGGTAGCCGGTATATCATCAAGGTCCTTCGCCCCAGCGTGGTGCGCTATCTGAATTTTGACTTTGTGGCGCTGCGTTTTTGCTGTTGGGCGGGGCAGTTTATGTTAAAGAACGATATTTTTCCGTTGGTTGAGATTGCTGATGAGTTTATCAAAACCACCAAGCGTGAAACCGATTATCAGCGCGAGTTAATTACAGCTCAGGCAATTCGTGAATATTTTGCTAAACGCACCGACAGAGTTGTGGTGCCAGAGACGCTGGCTGATTATTCAACGCGGCGGATATTGGTTCAGGACTATATAGAAGGGTTGCCGCTAACCGAGGTGGTAGAACGGGCGCAAGCGGGTAGCGATACCTACCAGTTTGTCAAAGACCAACTTGGTTCTGATATGCAGCAGCAATTAGTGTCGGTCGGCAGTGAGTTTTTGATCGCAATTTTACAAGCAGATATCATTATGGCCGATCCGCATCCAGGCAATATTTATTTGCTGAGAGACAATAAAGTTGCGCTGATCGACTTTGGTTTGGCGGTGGCAGCGCCGCGGCATCGCGCCTCGTTTTATCACATGATCGTGCAGTATCGCGCGCTGTATGAAGATCGAGCTGACATGGGTTTATTGGCACTGGCGATGTTGGCGTTTTATGATCATACGCTGTATCAAGCGCTGGATGTGATCGCCAAAGATCGCAGCTTGACACGCACTATTTATGAATATGCGAACACGCTGCTTCAATCGACAACCAGCACGTTCGCTGCTAATCGGCAAATAACCCAATTATTCCTCAATGAAATTAACGCTGGTAATCGTTTTGCTGTCAGGTTAGACAGCGTTGATATCATGTTGCAGCGCGGTTTGTACCATTATTTAGCAGCAGCTAGGTTGGCGTGCGGTGATGAATATCGAAGGACACATTATTGGCGGATTGTCCACGACGCCCTGGAATTGGCCGAGGTTCACGCTAATATCTATGGAATCAGCGAGGCGGTGCGTTCGTCGCCGATGAGTATTGAGCTGGCGCAAGAAATAGTGATGGACTGGATGAGCAAGGTCGCGGAGCGTGACAGAGCCGCTTACGCTATGTTGCTACAAAAAGGAGAATTATCATGAAGCAATTACAGCAATGGGTGATGCAAGTTCGCTATCCGTATGCCGCGGGAATCATCGCCGTGATGTGGATTGGCACGGCAATTTTTGCTTACTTGAAACCCGACGTCCCGCTTGAATTTTTGGTCGTAAGCCTCGCCGTTAGCACCATCATCATTGCGATCACTGGACTGTCGGAAGCCCGCTAAATTTTACAGTGAGATAAGCAATTTTTATACGCTTTACTAATGTACATCATTTACAATAAGAATCCGCATGAAATCTAAAACCACTGCTCAAAAAATACTAGAATTTTACGACAGTCTGAAAAATATTGACATAAATTTGCCGGAAAAATATCGCCTAATCAATCCATTCGCTGGCGCTAATCAGCAGCAAATAACACAGCGGTTTTATCGTCAGCACTATCATGATAATAAGCGGCGGTTTATGATTTTGGGCAGTTCACCGGCGCGGCGCGGGACAGCGCTTACTGGTGTACCGTTTGAAGACGTTAATCATTTACAAAAAGACACCGGGATTTCTCTAGATGCTTTTGGAGCGAATAAACGCTCGTCAAGCTTCTTGTATGAAGTGATGGAAGAATACGGTGGGCGCCAGAATTTTTATAAACAATTTTACATGAGTTTTGTGTGTCCGCTAGGTATTGAAAAGATAAATTTGAAAGGTAATTGGGTAAATTGCAATTATTATGAAAATGCAGCTCTGAAAAAATGTCTATATCCTTTTATCGTAGATTCGCTGAGGCGCCAGATTGATTTTAATATTGATGCATCCGTTTGCTTTTGCATCGGCAGCGGTGAGAATTTTAATTTTTTGACCAATATAAATAATAAGTATCATTTCTTTGATACTATCGTGCCGTTGGAGCATCCGCGGTTTATTACGCAGTATAATGCGGATCGCAAAGAAGAGTTTATGCAAAAGTACGTAAATATTTTCAGACAATACGGTATGGGGAAATAATAGCGAACGACATTAATCCAAGATAGTACTGTATAATTTAATAATGATCACTGACCAACTCCTCGCCAAATATTCCATCATTTCCGACCAAGTCGACGCCAAAGAGCTCGGCGTCTTGCTACGAGAATTGGAAAAGGTGCTGCTAAGCGGCACGGCAGGAAACATCGTCGAGTTTGGCTGTTATGTCGGCACGACCAGTTTGTTTATCCGGCGGCTGCTGGATACTTATGATTTTACTAGTGAATTTCATGTTTACGATTCGTTTATGGGCTTGCCAGAAAAAACCCAAGCCGACGCCAGCGCTGCGGGTGAGCAGTTCAAGGCGGGAGAACTGCTGGCGCCACGCAAGACCTTCGTCCAAAATTTTAAAAGGGCTGGCTTGAAACTGCCGATTATTCATAAAGGTTGGTTTGCTGATTTCACTCCTGAGGACGTGCCGGAAAGTATCATCTTTGCGTTTTTTGACGGTGATTTTTATGAGTCAATTACCGATTCATTCCGCCTGTGTGATGGCAAATTTCAGGAAACAGCGACCATCATCGTTGATGACTACGCCAATGAGGCGCTCCCAGGCACGGCACGGGCGGTTGATAAGTGGTTAAGTGGCAACCAGCAATATTCTCTAGCGACCGAAGCGAGCTTGGCAATTATCCGTAGAAGTTAATAGTTTAAATTCTAAAATAGCTTGACATTTCAAGCTACCTTGTATAACATAGTACTATGTACAATAAAACTACGAGGAGCAAGGCATGAGAAGAATCGATATTATTAAGCGGGCGGGGCGCAATCTCCGCCAATCGAAGGGTCGGACGATTTTGACGGCGCTGGCGATTTCGGTCGGGGCGTTTACGATTGGGCTGGCGCTGATGGCCGGCGAGGGGGGCCGGCTGTACACAAATAGTATAGTTGACGCGGCTGGCGACAAGAAAGTGATTATGGTTGGTAAAAAAATTGAAGCCGAAAAGAAGGATCAATTGCCAGAGTATGGTAGTTCGGCAGAAGAGGCTGACAAGAATAAAGCATCGGCGGCGCGCAGCAAATATTTGCTCAATGACAAGGACTTGGAAAAAATCCGCCAAACGCCGCATGTAAAAACGGTAACACCGGCGTATTCAACTGATGGCGTCGCCTATGCTAAAAGCTCAGCGAGTGATAAAAAATTTGCACTGACGGTGGCTGTTAAAATGGATAGGACTCGAGCGGAATTGGCAGCGGGAACGTTGGAAGACTTCATGCCAAAGCCAGGTGAGATCATCATCCCGGATGATTATGTGAAGCAGTTGGGCTTTAAGGATGCGCAGTCGGCAATTGGTCAGACGATGACGCTGGGTTTGCGTAGTGCGGAGCAAGGCGGCGAGATTGCTAAGGAAATGCCGCTGAAGATTACTGCGGTTGACAAAGCGTCGGATACGATTTTATATTATCAACCGATGCTGCGAATCTCGACCGCCGACGCTAAGGAAATCTACGAATCTAGCCACGACAAAAGCCAGCCGAATGAGTATTCGACGGCGCTAGTGTCGGTTGACGATGAGAAAAATATTGATGCGGTGAAAGACGAAATTAACAAAGATTATAGCGCCTATTCGATTCAGGACGTGCGCAAGACACTACTCACCATGGTCAACGCGGCGCAAGCGGCGCTGGCGGGATTCGGCGGCTTGGCGCTGCTGGCGAGCGTGTTCGGTATTATCAATACCATGTATATTTCGGTGCTGGAGCGAACTAGCCAAATTGGCTTGATGAAAGCGCTCGGGATGCGCGGCCGCGATATCGGCAAGTTATTCCGCTACGAGGCGGCGTGGGTTGGTTTGCTAGGCGGCTTGATTGGCGTTGGGCTGGCGAGCTTAGTGACGCTGCTGAATCCAGTGATTGCCAGCGCGCTGAAGTTAAGCACAGGGACGAACTTGCTGGTGATTAATCCGCTGCACATTGGTTTGCTGGTGATTGGTCTGGTGGCGATGGCGGTTATTTCCGGCTGGCTACCGAGCCGCAAAGCGACAAAATTAGACCCAATTGAGGCATTAAGGACGGAATAGGAGAAACATCATGATTGAACTAAAAAATGTGACGAAAATTTACGGCAAAAAGAAAAACCAATTTACCGCGCTGAAAAATGTCAGTTTGCACATTCCGATGGGCGCGAGCGTAGCGATCCTCGGCAAATCTGGTTCTGGAAAATCGACGCTAATGCACGCGATCTCTGGGCTGGACAGGCCACAGCATGGTCAGGTGATCATCGACGGGCAAGACATCTTGCAGCTAAAGCCGAAGCGTGTCGATGAGTTTCGCGCCAAGAAAATCGGCTTTATCTTTCAGAGCTTTTTTGTCCAAGGCAATGAGAGCGTGGTTGACAACGTCAGTTTGCCGCTGGAAATTGCGCGGCTGCCGCGCAAAAAGCGGGCGCACAAAATCAACGCGGCGCTTAAAGCGGTGGATTTGTACGATAAGCGCAAAAACCGTGCCAAAGATTTGTCGGGCGGGCAGAAGCAGCGCTTGGCGATTGCTCGGGCGATTGTCGGCGATCCGCAAATCATCTTTGCCGACGAGCCGACCGGCAACCTGGACAGCGAAACTGGCGCCAAGGTGGAAGGATTGCTATTTGATTATAATAAGCAAAAGGGTGTCACGCTGATTGTGGTGACACACGATGCCGACCTAGCGAAAAAATGCGATTATCAGATTATAATTAAAGACGGGCGGGTTGAGAAATCGACCGTGCCAGAGGAGAAAAAGCATGGACGTTAGTGCTTACGCCGAAAGCTTGGCGATTCAGCTGCGCAAAGGTTTTTTGGTCTACTGTGTGCTGCTGGTTTGTGCCAAACAACCGCAATATACCGGCGACATTGTGAAGCAATTGAGTGAGTCGGAACTGATGGTGGTTGAGGGGACAATTTACCCGCTGCTCAGCCGCCTGCAAAAGTACGGCTATTTGCAGCACGAATGGCAGGAAAGCGAGCAAGGTCCGCCGCGCAAATATTATTCGCTGACTGACAATGGCAAGCAATTGGTGGACGAATTGAAAGATCGGATAAAACTGTTAAATAATTCGCTGAAAAATCTCGAGAAAGGAGCAAAGCGATGAAAGAAATAACCAGAATCCATTTGGCGAAAACGCCGTTTAGCGCGGAGATTGATGCCAAAAAATCATTGGAGAAATATCTTAATTTAATTCAGAAAAACATGCATGCCGAGCCGGAAGCCATGCAAGAAATTGAAGCGCGAATGGTGGAGCTTTTGGCGGAGCGCGGCGTGGCAAAAGACGGTGTGATTGGCAACGATGATGTTCTGGCGATTCAGAAACAGATGGGCGAGCCGCGCGATTTTTCGGACGGTAGCGACAATGCGGAGATTGATGCTGACGTAGATGACGAGGTATTGGGCAATTCGCCTAAGCAGCTAATGCGCGATACTGAACATGGTTTGATCGGCGGCGTGTGTGCTGGCGTGGCGGCGTATTTTGGCGTTAATCCGTTGTGGATACGCTTGATTGCTATCTTTTCGCCGTTTATAACGTTTGGCACGGCGGTACTGATTTACATTGTGATGTGGTTGTCGATTCCTGAAGCGCGGACGGCTTCGGACAAGCTTCGGATGCGCGGCGAGCCGGTAACGCTGGATGCGCTCAAACGCTTGTCAGTTGACGATAGTACTAAAAAGCAAGCAGCAAGCACCGCTGCCAAGATTTTCCGCTTTTTGCTGGGAATTATATTGGCGCTGATAGCGTTTGGACTGCTGGTGGCGCTGCTGGTCGGCGGCGTGTTCGGCTTTGGCGCAGTGGCAGCGTTGAACGGATTTACCGCGCAAAGCTGGGCGTGGGGATTGCTATGCTGCTTGGTTTTGGGCGGTGCAGTTTTGTTCACCTTGACGTTGCTGGTTACCTGGAGCGTCTTTACCTGGAAGTTGAAACGTCCGGTGATTATAGTGATGCTTGGTCTATTGATGGCTGGTGCGGTTTGTTTGTCGGGCGTGGCGATTTTCAGCGCTAATACTTATTCTAATCTAACTTACGATTACGAGAAAACTCTAAAAGTTAAAACTGTTGATGCCTCGGAGGTTGCTGCCGGCGCTAAAAGTATAGTAGTTGATGGCAACGGTGAATATGTTGCGATGGAATACGGCGGCTATGCCGAAAAGACTCGGTTGGAAGTAAAATATCACGACACGCAATATTCCAAAGTACCGGAAGTAAAATTGCGCCGCGACGGCGACAAACTCGTGGTTAATGTAAAAAGCCAGATAGACGAGACGTGCAGCCATCGCGGTTTCACGGAGTCTATGCGCTGTCGCTACATGTACGGTCCGGTTTCCGTCAGGGTTTACGGCCCGGTGGATTTGCTGGCGCCCGGCCGCGGCCGCGATAATACGTTTAATTATAACGATTAAAACTTTAAGCAACTTTTCATGATGCGTCGATACAGTAGCGCTCATGAAAGCAGCTACAATTACTCAACCCTTGGCGTCGGCGGATCCGGCAGTCGACGACCAAATTTTGCGACCACTCAATCCGCGGACATTGACGGTTGATATCGTATTGCCAGTTTTTAACGAAGCTCATATGCTTGAGCAGTCGGTTACCAAACTGCATAAGCATCTTGCCAGCAATCTGCCGTATAAATGGCGTATCGTTATCGCTGATAACGGCAGCACCGACGACACAGCGGCAATTGCTCGCCGGCTAGCTGAGAGACATCCAGAGATCCGCTTGCTACAATTGCCAGAAAAAGGCCGCGGCCGCGCTCTTAAGCAGGCTTGGATGAGTAGCAAGGCGGACATTCTATCCTATATGGATATTGATTTGTCAACAAATCTTGACGGCTTCAAGCCGATGATTGCGCCGCTGATTACTGGCGATGCTGGATTAGCGACCGGTTCGCGGCTAATGAAACAATCGCGAACGACGCGCGGCTTCAAGCGCGAGTTTATTTCGCGCTGCTACAATCGAATTATTCGCACTACTATGAAGACTGGTTGATGTTGTTAAAACAGCAACAGAGAATATTAAGGGTTTGTCGCGAGTACGCCAAGATTATGGTCAGTCGAGTTTCGGCGAGATGGCAGCATTTGGCGGTTTACTGCTTTTCACGGCGATATTTTATCTGTGGCATTTGACTATTAATGGCATGGCCAACAGTTATTATGCGGCGGCTGCGCAAGCGGCAAGTACTAACTGGACGGCATGGCTATTCGGCAGCTTAGACGCAGCGAATTTCGTTAGCGTCGACAAGCCGCCAATTAACATGATGATTATGGGATTGTTCGGCCGGATATTTGGTTCTTCGTCGTGGAGCATGCTGTTGCCGCACGCGTTGGCAGGTATCGCTACGGTGGCGCTAATTTACCTAACGGTTAAACGATGGTACGGTGCGCGTGCTGGTTTGATTGCTGGAATCGTAATGGCGATGACGCCGGCGGCAGCACTAATGTTTCGTTTCAATAATCCGGATAGCTTTTTGACAGCTAGTGCTTACGCATTCTTGCGATCATTTGAAGACAAACGGTCAGTGCTATGGCTGAGTCTAGCCGGACTTATTTACCGGGCTTGCTTTTAATACTAAAATGTTGCAAGGCTTGCTGGTGTTGCCAATAATGACAATCATTTACATTAGCTTTGCACGCTCAAAATTCACTACCAGAATGTGGCATCTCAGCGTAGCTGGCATAGTGACAATCGTATCGACGTTTTGGTGGAGTGTTTTGGCGTGGCTGACGCCAGCAGCAAATCGGCCGTGGGTTGGCAGCACGAGCGACAATAGCATATGGAGTTTGATATTCGGTTATAACGGTTTTGGAAGGCTGTTGGGTGATGATGGCGGTCCTGGAAGCCGGCCAGGCGGTATAATGCAAATGGGTGCGCAGACTGCTAGTCGAACCGCTTCGCCAGCAGCGCAAGCAATGATACCGCCGATTGGTATGATGGGCGGCAGTTTTGGTGCGGGTGGTCCTGGCGGCGTTGGTTTTGGCGGCGAGACTGGCGTGTTGCGTATATTTAATGAGAGCTTTGGGCCGAATATTGCTTGGCTAATTCCGGTAGCCTTGATTAGCGCTGGGTTAGTAATCTGGTTGTTGCGCCGGGCGCCGGGCCGCAACAAAGAGCGCATCGGTGTATTATTATGGCTGGGTTGGCTGCCGATTCAATTATCAAGCAGTCAGCTAGTTATGGCCATCGGCGGCTTCAATGGTAGTGACTCGACGTTGACGCTATCGCAATTCAAACAGCTTGTTAAACAAGGTAAAGTTCGCTATTACGTAGTAAACAGCGGACAAGGGAAATCTGGCGGCCCCAGCGGTATGAGTGGACCAGGTGGTAACTCTGAAATCTTATTATGGGTGAAAAGCGTTGGTAGCAAAGTTGATTACGGCGGTACGCAATATACAGTTTATGATCTTGCGGTGGCTGCTTAAGAATACTTTAAGCTCAACCGCGCATACTGTCATTACAAACCTAAGCAAAGGAGTGAATATGACTAAGAATTTGAATTTGACAACTGATGAAGCGCTTGTTTTGCAGCAGATTAGCGAGAGTGGTGAGGAAGACCTGACAGGACTAACCGAAAGCTTGCAAATGAGCCGTCCGAAATTGATGACACAGCTGAGTCGCCTCAAAAATAAAGGTTTAATCAAAATTAAAACGACCGCTGGCGATTGGTGGATTTCGATGAGCCGCCGCGGCAAGCAGACGACTCACTACTTGTGGCCAGAAATGTCCTTAAATTACTAAACCATTAAACAAAAGAAAGGTTATAATAAAATTATGAAGATTTTGGTTGTTGACGACGAGAAGAGAATTGCCAAGTCGATCAAGCAAGGGCTCGAAATGGACGGCTACGCGGTTGATATCGAGTATGATGGCGAGGATGGCTACAATGCAGCGCGGGCTGATGATTACGATCTCATCATTCTCGACGTGATGATGCCGATCATGAATGGCTTTGAAGTCGCCAAAAAGCTGCGCGCTGACGGTAATAAAACGCCAATCTTGATGTTGACAGCCAAAGATCAGAATAAAGATA
>JBHRNN010000007.1:0-34597 GCA_042642485.1 Saccharimonas sp. (SeqCode) | reverse complement strand
AGAAGCCGCCGAGAAGAAGGCCGCCGAAGAAGCCAAACAGGCCGAATTGGACGCCAAGGCTGCCGAAGTGGCCGCCCGCCACGCCGAAAATTAACGGCAGTCTGTATCTAGCGCTAACGATAAATCCCGCCGATCAGCGGGATTTTGGTTTGCTAGCGAAATAACCGTGAAAATGAAAGTGCCCGCCGAGGCGGCTCAAGCAGAACGATATGTTCCGCGAGCCGCCCCAGCGGGCGTCGGAGAGGAAACGGCCCACCGAAGTAGGCTGACAGCAAGGCAGGATTTCTGCCTGCGGGCCGTTTCCTCGTGGACAGAGGTCAGCGGCCGTTGTGACGGCGGGCTGGTCGCGTGTTCTCGGTTGCCATGGACAATGCAAAGATGACTATAGCAAATAGCATCAACGTTGCAAGGAAGCTCTCAAGAAAGGAGAGTGATGGGATTGCGCTATACAGCGAGTGTAGCGCTCCCAGTGCCAACATTACTACCCAGGCCAGAAAGGCCCAGGTGATGGTCGGGATCCCGACCATAATGAATAAGACAAAAATTTTGCCTTTCATCAGCTAAACATCTCCTCTCTAGTCAATGTGCTTAGCTTACCAATATTATAACACAAATTCCGCCACCTGTGTCTGCGATTGAGCCTATCGCTGCCATTTGTTATCATGAACTTATGATTTTGGGGATCGACGAGGTTGGGCGCGGGCCATGGGCAGGGCCGCTGGTGGTTGGCGCGGTGATTTTGGGCGGCGCCGAGATTGACGGCTTGGACGATAGCAAAAAGCTAACCAAAAAGCGCCGCCAGGCTCTAAATGTGTTAATCCGCCAACAGGCGGCTGCCTGGGCGCTGGGCTGGGTGAGCGCCCAGGAGTTAGACGAGGCTGGCATGAGCGAAGCGCTGCGGCTGGCGACGCGGCGAGCGGTCGAGCAAATTCAAGCGCAATGCCGCCAGCAAAATCTAGCTTTTAGCGAAATTATCATCGATGGCAAGGTGAATTTTCTGCGCGGCACGGCGCTAGAGAAGTTTGCTATGACCATGCCTAAGGCCGACGGTTTGATTCCGAGCGTGTCGGCGGCGTCGATCGTCGCCAAGGTGGCGCGCGACCAGTTCATGGCCGAGCAGGCAGCGGTCTATCCGGGGTACGGTTTCGCATCGAACGCTGGCTATGGCGTGGCCAAGCATCGGGCGGCGATTGAGCGCCTGGGCGTGACGCCGCTGCACCGGCTGAGTTTCGCGCCGCTGGCGAAGTATGCTGTGACGCCGCGAGCAGTGCCTCAGAAAACAGTTGTTCAATCTGGCGAGCCGTCTGTCGGATATCCTCAGAAAATAATTCGGGGCCCACGTAAACCAATGACAACTCGCCAAATCGGCGATAAAGGCGAGCAAGCGGCAGCAGATTGGCTGACGGCGCGCGGCCATGAGATTGTGGCGCGGAATTGGCGGACGCGGTACTGCGAAATCGATATCGTCAGCGTGAAAGGCGAGGTGTTATATTTCACCGAGGTGAAGTATCGTAAAAATGATGATTTCGGCGATGGACTGGCGGCGATTACCGCCAAAAAGCAGCGGCAGATGCGTTTTGCGGCGGAGTTGTTTTTGGCGGGCAAGCCAGAATGCAGCGGCATGGCGGCCAAGCTGCTAGCTGCCAGCGTGAGCGGCGACCCGCCAGCCGTCCAAGCGGTAGTAGAGGTAAATTAAATCAAAGAAAATAGCCCGCCGAAATGGCTCAAACCGGAATTGGGTTGTTATATTATCAACCCGGGAAACACTTAATAATGGTTAAGCGTCTCAACCGGTATCGAAAAAACCAATTCGGCGAGCTATTTTCTGGCGGGCTTTCAGCCCTTATCAGTCGCCTCGGCGGTCTGCTCCTTCTGATATTCTGCCTCTCCTATCCCCATAGGGATAAAGGAGAGGACAATCTCATATGCGGCCCATGGGGCCGCACAGAAGAACGCGGCCTCCTTGCTGTGGGCCATGATGGCCCACGTGGCCACATGGGCCGCGGTGGCCACAAGGGTCACGGTCCAGCCGATGAGCCGGCTGGACTCGAATGCGGAAATCGTCGCCCAGGGGGCGACGATCGCAACGGAGATGACGACGATGATGATGATGGTGGTGGTGATGTCCATGACTTCCTCCTAAGAAATCATGCTATCGCTCGAGTGAAAAGGGCACCTTTCGCCCCTTTCTTACAAACTTGAGCGAAAAGCTATTATGAATATAGCACATTATCGTATAAATGTCAAGCATTTTAACGAAAAATGTGTCATAATAATTTTGCGGCCTCTGTAAAAGCCGCAAAATTGCTTATCTCAAAAAACCGAGATTACTTTGCTAGAGCCGCTATGACTGCCGCTTTGTCGCGGTCGATTAGGTCTAGTTTGCCCTCTAAATCCAATATTCCCATGTCGATGGCGCGGACGAGCGACTGGTCGCGGCGCAGCGGCGTGAAAAACTCGCGGTATTCGGCTAGTTGCTGGCGCGTCATCAGCAGCATGGCGGCGTAGCGCGGGAAATAATCGTGGCTTTTGTCGCTGGCGAAAGTTTGCTCGATCCAACTCCACTGGTCGCGCATCCAGCGCCAGGCGGCTTCGCGGCCGTAGCGATTACGCAGCAGGTCGACGAACCAGTGAACGGTGTCTTGGCTGCGGATGATGTCGGTGTTGGTGAGCAGTCCGATCAAGCGTGCCAGCTGCTCGGCGTCGCGTGTCGTGGCGACTCCTGCGGCGATGTCGCTGCGCAGGTCGGCTGATTGCGTGGCTTGGTAGGCTTCAAGCAGCTGACTGACTATATCTGCCGGTTGATCGCTGTAGCGGACAGCGGCACCGATGATTGATGGGCGCAGGTCGGCGCTGAGCTCGGCCAGAGGTGTATCCTGGTAGAGCTGGCGCGCGGTACTGATTGCCGCTGTATCTTCGCTATATAGCATGCAATCAATGATGGCAGCGCGCAGCTTGCTGTCAGCTTCTGGCTCGCCGGGGTGTTTGCTCCAACCTAGGCGTTCGAACTGCGGACGAGCTAGCTTGCCTGATAGGCGGCGCAGCAGCTTTTCGGCGGCTTCGTCTTGATCGACGAATTTCTTGAGATCGCTGATGGCCAGCGCAATGATTTCCCAGACGGTCTGATCGCTTTCGTTTTGAAAGGCGGCTAGCGCTTCGACTAGCGTGCTGCTAACAATTAGACCGCCGCGGGCTAGCAAGATTTGCTCGTTGAGATACTGGGCGCGCTGCGACGGCGTCAGCGTACCACTGGCGATTGCCTGCAAAATGCGAGCTCGCAGAGCGTCGTCGTAGCAAGTGATAAAGTGCGAGGCGTTTTGATGATTGAGCAGTAATAGTCCGTCTGGCGCTGGCGAGAGATGCTGTTCGCGCTCTTTTAGGATTTCGGGCAGGCGCTGGTCGTTGGCGTCAATCGGAATTGGCCACAAACGACCAGACGGCTGGTGCGGCCCGGTGAAGAATTGTTCTTGGCGGAGCGTCAACCCGCCATTGTTAAGCGACGCGTAGACTACCGGGTAGCCTGGTTGTGAAATCCAGGTGTTCATTAGCGCTCCGACGTCTTTGCCGCTAGCTTGGCTTAGGCATTCCCAGAGGTCATCGCCAGTGGTGTTGCTATACTTGAAGCGGGTGAAATACTGCTTGAGGCCAGCGCGGAACGCTTCATCACCGATCCATAGCTGCATCATTCGCAGCAGCCGGCCGCCTTTGGCGTAGACAATCGCCCCATCAAACAGTGCGCTAATTTCGGCTGGGCTCGATACGTCGGTTTGAACTGGTTGCACGCCGTCGATACTATCGCGGCGCAAGGCAGCAACGCCCTCGTTGTTGGCAAACTCGTCCCATTGCCGCCAGTCTGGATGTAGCGCGTCAGTTGCTAGGTATTCCATCAGTGTAGCGAAACTCTCGTTTAACCACAAGTTATTCCACCATTTCATAGTCACTAGATTGCCGAACCACTGGTGGCTTAATTCGTGGGCGATAACCGTTGCAATATATTGGCGGGTCGAAACGCTAGCGGTTGCCGGGTCGGCCAGCAGGGCGGTTTCGCGGTAGGTCACCAAGCCCCAATTCTCCATAGCGCCGCTGGAAAAATCAGGTAGTGCTACATGGTCAGATTTCGGCAGCGGGTAAGGCACGCCAAAATACTCGTTGAAAAAGTCAATTGTTTGCGCTGCGTGCTGGAGCGCCCAGTTCAAGCTGTCGGCTGGCTGCGCTGGCGTGGCGTAGACGTTGACTTCGACGCCGCTCTTGGCGACAGTAGTCGCGCGCTGCAAATCGCCAGCGACAAAGGCCGCCAGGTAAGTGCTCATGCGCGGTGTTTGCTCGAAGGTAGTCAGCGTTCCCTCGCTACTTTCCCGCTGCGAAATGACTGGCATATTGCTGAGTACTACTGGTTCATTTGATAATATTGAAATCGCAAATGTAGCTTTGGCCTCTGGTTCGTCGACGCATGGGAAGGCTTCGCGGGCATGGTGGCTTTCGAATTGAGTGGCGTATAGCTCGCATTTCTGGCCTTGGTGTTGGTAATAGCAAGGATAAATACCATGCATGGCGTCGGTTAATGTTAACGAGAATTTGATAGTAATTTGCGCTAAACCATCATCAGCATTGTCAAGCGTCAAAATGTCGCCGTTGATTGATGCTTTGACTGTTTGGCCGTTGACAGTAGCTTCTTCGATCTGCAGATCTTTGGTGTGCAAGCGAATTGGCTCGGCTGCTAGATGTTGGCCGCGGATAGTTGCCGTGCCGCGGATTAAGCGCTTGCTCTTTGCTTGACGCAAATCCCATTGGATGTCGTAATGTTCTGGTTGAAATTGAGAAAATAATCTGTCCATACGTCCATTATAGCAGGGTGGTATAATATGCTTATGCAGCGGCGGCGTAGAATGGTCCTGGTAGCGGTAATTTTGATAGGTACTCTCGGTTGGGTTGTTATTAAGGAATGGCCGAATTTACCGCTGATGCTGCCAAATTCGCAGTCTCAGCAGTCGGAGCTGGCTTCTGGCTCTAGCGAAATAGCGCGCGACGCCTTAGCGGCATTGCCAACCAAGGGCCGCGCTCCCAAGACCGGTTATAAGCGCTCGCAGTTCGGCGACGGCTGGGCTAAGGCGGGCGGCTGCGATACGCGCAATGTTATCTTGCGGCGCGACTTGACAAACGCTGTCCTGGGCGACGACAACTGCAAAGTACAGGCTGGCGCCCTTAGCGACCCGTACACCGGGCAGCGAATCGCTTTCAAGCGCGGTGCTAATTCTAGCGGCGCTGTGCAGATCGACCACGTAGTGGCGCTGAGCAACGCCTGGCAGACTGGTGCTCAGCAGCTGTCTAGCGAACAGCGAATCAGTCTGGCTAACGACCCGCTCGAGCTGCTAGCCGTCGACGGACCAGCCAACCAGCAGAAGGGCGATGGCGATGCGGCGACTTGGCTGCCGTCAAATAAACCGTTTCGCTGCCAATACATTGCCCGTCAAATTGCCGTCAAGAAAAAATACTCGCTGTGGGTGACGCCACCGGAGCGCACGGCTATGGAACGGATCTTGGCGAGCTGTCCAGAACAGCGCTTGCCGGCGTGATATAATCTAAAATATGATAAGGCAACACCAGTATTCTATGTATGATATATTTGCGGTACTTTTTGTAACGACACTATTGGTTAGTAATATTGTCAGCGTCAAAATTGTATCTGTTGGCTGGCTTACTTTTGATGCTGGCACGGTTTTGTTTCCGCTAGCGTATATCGTGGGTGATATAATCACTGAGGTTTACGGTTATCGCCGGATGCGCCGACTGATTTATAGCGGTGTGGCAGCTTTGATGCTGATGACGTTGACTTTTTGGGTGGTGCAATTATTGCCGGCGGATAGTAGCTGGACGGGACAAGCGGCGTTTGAATCGACGTTGGGTGTGGTTTGGCGGTTGGCTATCGGTTCGGTAATGGCGCTATTCGTCGGCGAGATCATGAATGCTTACGTAATGGGACGGATGAAGGTTGCTAGCCGCGGCCGCGGTTTGTGGCGGCGGATGGTTAGCAGCTCATTGGCGGGTAACGCGCTAGATACGGTGATCTTCTCGACGATTGCTTTTGCCGGTACTATGCCGACGACCAGCTTTTGGCAGCTTATCGTCACGGTGTTTTTGATCAAGATGACAGTAGAGATTATGGTCTCGCCGTTGACGATGCATTTGATTGCCCGCGTGAAAAAGCGTGAAAAGATGGATACGTTCGAGCAGCCAGCGAAATACCTGGTGAATTAGTTGCTTGGCTCGTCTTGGCGGCGTTAGATTTTGACGCGGTTTTATTTTATAATGTGACGCCGATCGGTAAATTACCGCCGTAGTAGCGAGCCAAAAACGACTGCTTGAAATCAAAAAATGTGCCGTCTAGCAGCGAAGCGCGAATCTGGTCGACAGTGCGCACTACGAAGCGTTCATTGTGAATGCTGGCGAGCGTAGCACCGAGAATCTCATCGGCGCGAAACAGATGATTGATGTAAGCGCGCGTATGATGCTGGCAAGTATAACAGTCGCACTCAGCGTCGATCGGCGCGAAGTCCTCGCGAAAGCGAGCATTGCTGATGTTGATGCGGCCGTCAAAGGTATACAGAGCGCCGTTGCGGGCTTGGCGGGTCGGCGCGACGCAATCGAAAGTATCGATGCCATATTCGACGCCAAGAAACAAATCGGCCGGCTGCGAGCCTAGACCTAATAGGTGGCGCGGCTTATCCTCGGGCAAAGTCTCGCAGACCCAGCGGACTACGTCGGCGATCTCGCCAGGTTGAAAAACGCCGCCGATGCCGTAGCCATCGAAGCCGCGCTGGCCCAGGAAATTAGCCGACTGGCGGCGCAGTGTTTCGTCGCGGGCGCCCTGGACGACGCCGTAGAGCGCTTGCAGATTTTCGCCGCGCGCTAGATGTTCGGCGTTCAGCTCATCGTGGCGAACCAAGCAGCGCTCCGCCCAAGCATGCGTTCGCTGCATTGCCTTTACAATCGTGCCGCGGGCCGCTAGCGGTGCAGTCAGCTCATCAAAGGCCATATGAATATCAGCGCCGATAGCGTGCTGTAGCTCCATTGACGATTCTGGCGTCATCATTATATATTTGCCATCCAGATGCGACCGAAATTGCGCGCCTTGATCGGTGACTTTGGCTAGCTGATTAGCAGACTTGACCGCTTGCGCAGCGTTGCCTTTTTGGGTGTGGGCGACGGCATCAATACCTTTTTTGTAAGCAATTCCCAGACTGAAAATCTGAAAGCCGCCGCTATCAGTGAAAGTCGGCCCATCGTAATCCATAAATTTGCCTAGGCCGCCAGCTTTATGAATGATTTCGGCGCCTGGCCGCTGCATCAAATGATAAGTATTGGCCAAAATTGATTGCCCGCCGCAGGCTTTGACTTGTTCGATAGTCAGCGCCTTGACGGTTGCTTTAGTGCCGCCAACGATGAAAGCTGGCGTTTGAATCGTACCGTGCGGCGTTTCAATCGTACCAGTACGCGCTAAGGTGCCGGGGAGGCGATGGGTAATACTGAAAGTGATAGCTTTTTGCATCTTTTCTAGTATAGCATGAGCGCACTCGTCCTACTGTGTGATAATTAGCATACTGTCGCCATAACTAAAGAATTTATATTTTTCGCAAACGGCGTGCTGATAAGCAGGCTTTAGCTTATCCCAGCCAGCAAAAGCTGCTGTCAGCATCAGCACTGTACTTTCGGGCATATGGAAGTTAGTTAATAGCGCATCGATTGTTTTGAACTTATAGCCAGGATAGATAAAAATATCAGCTTCGCCCGAGATAGCATGCGGCGGCTGGCTCAAAATTTGTTGGTGAGCGTATTCTAGGGTACGTGTGATTGTCGTACCGAGAGCGATAACGCGGCGGCCAGATTGTTTGGCGGACTGGATAGCCGCGACAGTGGCGGTTGGAATCGAGAAAAATTCTTGATGCATTTTGTGCTGTGTGACATCATCGACGCGGATAGGCAAAAAGGTACCCAGGCCGACATGTAATGTAGCGTACACGATGTTGACGCCTTTATCGCGCAATTGCCGTAATGTGCTTTCGGTCATATTGAGGCTAGCTGTTGGCGCTGCCACTGAGCCTGCCTCGCGAGCGAAAACCGTTTGGTAGCGCTCGTTATCCGCTGCGGTAGCGTCACGTCCCAGATACGGCGGCAAAGGTACGGTGCCGTGCTCAGCGGCGATATCCAACAAGTTTCGCTCGCTACGAATTAGCGCGATACCATTGCCGATAATCTTCTCGACCATTAAAGTATCATCGCCAATTGTCAGAATATCGCCAGCGATTAACTTTCGCCGATAAATAACCTTGTGGCGGAACCAGTCGTCGTGTGCGCCGTGCTGTTCGACTAGAACAAGTTCACGCTCGCCGCCGCTCGGTTTACGGGTGATCAAGCGCGCCTTGATGACTTTAGTGTCGTTGATGACCAGTACATCGCCCGCTTGCAAATAGTCGACCACATCAGGATAATAGCGATCGGTAATTGTGCCCGTTTGACGATCAAGTACTAGCAAACGCGAAGTGCCGCGTACTGCTGGTGGCGTCGCTGCAATTAGCTCGTCAGGAATATCATAATGAAAATCAGAAAGCTGCATTACCCTAGTATATCACTGATGTGTTATCGCTAATCCTAGGCTTGACGACGCCAGCTTCCGCGTGCTATATTAAATACGTACTCATCCGGCCGGCAGGTCGGTTGTTTTCGTATTGGAACTAAAAGAAAGGAATTATATGGAAGATTTGAATATCAAGCAGTTGACGCTAGCTGTGCGAGCGATTGCTGATGAAAAGGCGTTACCCGAAGAAACCGTACTAAACGTAATCGAACAGGCGATCGCTGCTGCCTGGCGCCGCGATAACGGCGAGCGCGAGCAAAATGTGCGCGCTGAACTTAATATCAATGACGGCACCGCCAAGGTGTTTGTCCAGCGCGAAGTCGTCGAGGATGTTGTCAATCCGGCCACCGAAATCAGCTTGGCGGACGCTCGGGCAGAGAAGCCAGATGCTCAGTTAGGGGATACTGTCGAGGAAGCTCATGAAGTTAAGTCCTTTGGCCGGGTGGCCGCCCAGACTGCCAAGCAGGTCGTCATGCAGCGCCTGCGCGAAGCCGAGCGCGAAGTCGTTCTGGCAGAATTCGAAGACAAAATCGGCACGGTCGTTACCGGTATGGTGCAGCGCGTCGAGCCGCGCGTGGTGCGTGTTGAGTTAGGCAAGGCCACTGGTATTATCCCGCAGAGCGAGCAGATTCAAGGCGAGTTTTACAAAATTGGCTCGCGGATCAAAGTATTAATCAAAAACATCGAACGCGAAGGCCGCGGCCCGCAGCTGATCCTCAGCCGCGGCAGCGAGGACTTTATTGAATATCTCTTCCGCCAAGAAGTACCCGAGATGGAAACTGGCGCCGTCGAAATCAAAGGTATCGCTCGCGAAGCTGGCCGCCGTACTAAACTAGCTGTTGCTAGCACGGTGCCAGGCGTTGACCCGGTCGGAACGTTCGTCGGCGGTCACGGCGCGCGCGTTAACGCGGTGATGAGCGAAATCGGCGAGCAAGAGAAAATCGATATCGTTACTTATGATGATAATATAGATACGTATATCCGCAATGCTCTTAGCCCGGCTGAAATTATCAAGGTCGAGATTGATAAGGACAAAAAAACCGCCAATGTTTATGTTACCGAAGACCAGCAATCAATCGCTATCGGCCGCGGCGGGCAAAATGTGCGTTTGGCGAGCCGCCTGACTGGCTACGAATTAAATATCGAGACCACAGCGCCGAAATCAGCCGAGAAAAAACCGCGCAAGAACGTCGAGGAAGATTTGTTTAGTGCTATCGAAAATCAAGACTAAAACCCGCAGCCGCTTTTTGCAAATTAGCACTCTGCCTTGACGAGTGCTAATTTGTTACGTATAATTGGCTGCAATGGGCAATACGCTCAGAACGGAGAACTCATGATGCCAGAAGACTTTGCAGATTTTATTTCGCGATTGACCGACAACGCGCGCGCTAGCGTCCAGCATGCTGACGCGATTGCTCGCGGTAACGGTAGTAATTACATTGGGACGGAGCACTTGCTGCTCGGTGTTTTGGCGCAAGGGTCGAGCTCGGCGGCGCAGGTGTTGACTGACGCTGGCGTAACCTTGCAGCAAGCCGAAATGATTCTCGATATCAAACCGTCGCGAGTGGTTACTAGTACCGGCATGGTGGGCCTTAGCGAGACGGCTTTGTTGACATTGCGCATGGCATGGGAAGCAGCGCGCGAGTACGGCCATGATTATCTCGGTACAGAGCACATTCTGTACAGTGTTTTGCGTCAAGGTAACGCCCGAGCGACAGCGCTGCTGCGCGAAATGGGTATCAACGTCGATATGATAATAAGCGAACTCGAGAAGTCGTTTGAAGAGAATCGCGGCGAACATGGCGATATTGCTACTGAGCCGCGGCGCCGCGGCAACACGCGCGGCGGAGCACTTAGCGCCTTTGGTGTGGATTTGACGGCGCGGGCGGCCAGCGGCGAGCTTGACCCAATGATTGGCCGCGACAAAGAGCTGGAGCGAATGATTACTATCCTTAGCCGCCGTACTAAGAATAACCCAGTATTGATTGGCGACCCAGGTGTTGGCAAAACCGCCATCGTCGAGGGGCTGGCGCAGCGTATCGTCCGCGAGGACGTACCAGGCCATCTATTAGATCGCCGCGTGGTTATGCTAGATATGGCGGCGATGATTGCTGGTACTAAATATCGCGGCGAGTTTGAGGATCGCTTGAAAAAAGTCATCGCTGAAGTGAAAAAACAAGGTAACATAATTCTTTTTATTGATGAATTGCACCTGCTGGTTGGCGCTGGCGCCTCGGAAGGTTCGATGGATGCGGCCAATATCCTCAAGCCGGCGTTGGCGCGTGGCGAGCTGCACATGATTGGCGCGACAACTCTTGATGAATATCGCAAGCATATCGAGAAAGACACGGCGCTAGAACGGCGTTTCCAGACAATCGTTGTCAAAGAGCCAACTATGGCGCAGACAATCGCTATTTTGAAAGGTCTTAAAAATTATTACGAAAAGCATCATGGCGTCAAAATTACCGACGGAGTGATTGAATCGGCAGTGTATATGAGCGACCGCTACGTCAGCGACCGTTTCATGCCCGATAAAGCAATTGACGTACTCGACGAGGCGGCTGCCCGAGTTCGTGTCAAGCGAGGCCACCGCCCGAGCCGCGAGCGCGAATATCTCAAAGAGCTCAAGCACCTAAATGAGCGCATGGAGGATGCTGTCTTGCACGAAGATTATCAGCGGGCCGCTATGTATAAACAGCGTATCAGCCAGATTAGTAAGAAACTCGAGACAGAAGTTGCTGCCCAAAAAGGCCGCCGCGCTATCCAACTAACCGATGACGATGTGGCGCATGCTATCGCTGTGATGACCAACATTCCGGTCGAAAAAGTCCAGACTAGTGAAGCGAAGTTGCTGCGCCAGCTCGAAAAGCATCTCGGCAAGTACGTCATTGGCCAGCGCGAGGCTATCGGTAAGGTAGCGCGGGCGATTCGCCGCAGCCGCAGCGGCGTAGCTAGTAGCCGGCGGCCGATTGGCAGTTTCGTCTTCATGGGACCGACTGGTGTTGGCAAAACTCAGCTAGCTAAGGTGCTGGCACGAGAAGTTTTCGGTAGCGAAGAAGCGCTTATCAAAATCGACATGAGCGAATTCGGCGAGAAGCATAATACGTCGCGCCTGCTCGGGGCGCCAGCTGGTTATGTCGGTTACGAGGACGGCGGTAAATTGACTGACAAAGTTCGCCGCCAGCCGTACAGCGTGGTGCTTTTTGACGAAATTGAAAAGGCTCATCCAGACGTATTCAACCTGCTGTTGCAGCTACTGGAAGATGGGATGATGACTGATGCTAAGGGGCGCGAAGTTAGCTTTCGCAATACGATTATCATCTTGACTAGCAATCTCGGCGCCGACAAAATGACCAAAGAGTCGGAACTCGGCTTTCATTCTAGCCGCGACAAAAGCAGCGAAATTGACGATTTGCACCTCCGCAACGCTAAATTTGCTCGCGATGCTCTCGATAAGTTTATGCGCCCCGAGCTGATTAATCGCTTTGACGGGATTATCACTTTCCGAGCGTTGACTCGCGCCGAGGTCGGCAAGATCTTCGACCTGCTGATCGGCGAGCTGCGCCAGCGTTTGGTGCGCAAAGGCCTGGCCCTTACGATTAAAGCTAGTGCCAAAAAATTCCTTATCGACAAGGGTTACAGCATCAAATACGGCGCCCGTCCGCTGCGCCGCGTCATAGAGGACGAGGTTGAGCATGCTATTGCTGAGCAAGTACTTGACGGCGCCTATGCTAAAGGTGATATCCTAGAAGTAGGAATCAAGAAAGGAGCGATAGCGATTGAACGGCGCAGCGAAACCGACAGCCAGACGTAATATCGTCTCGAAAATCATCGCTTTGATGGCAGTGATAAGTATTGCTGTTGGCGGCTTTTTCTATGGCCAAATAGCCTTTGATACTTATCGAGCGTCAACCTTCACACCGCCTGCAGCTGTTGCCGCGGTTGAAGATTCAATCAAGCTGACTCCGGCGGCGCAGCGCACCTTCCGAGCAACTCAGCCAGCTATTGAAACTAGCGATCAGTTCAATGCTCATTGCAAAAGTACCGAACGTACCGCAGCCATCTTGGGCTGCTATTATGGTGATCGGATTTATCTTTTTGACGTCGAAAATGCCGAATTAGCTGGCGCCAAAGAAGTAACGGCAGCGCACGAATTGCTGCACGCCCAGTATGCACGGCTGAATATCTTCGAGCGGCCGCGAGTCGACGCTATGATCAAAAAGGCTTATCAAAAGGTCAAAAATGAACCGGAAATTGCCAAAGCTATGGAATACTACCGCGAGGCCGAGCCAGGCGCCGAGCTAGATGAGCTACATTCGATTATCGGTACCACGATTGGCGAGCTTGACTCTGACCTTGAACAGTATTATGCGCGTTATTTTACCGATCGAGCGTCAATTATCGCTAAAAACCAAGCTTACACGGCAGTATTTACCCGAGTCAATGCCCGGGCTGAAGCGTTGCAATCTAAGCTGCAATCAGCCGCTAAGCAAATCAAACAAGATGTCGAAGCTTATCAGTCTGACTTATCGCAAATTAACGCTGATATTAATAGTTTTAATGAACGGGCCAGAAGTGGTGAGTTTAGTTCGCAAGCTGATTTCGCGGTGGCGCGGTCGGCGCTGCAGCAGCGAATTAGCGCTATCAATGCTCGGCAGAGTTCGCTTAATTCGCGAATTAAAGCTTACAATGACGATGTGGCAACCCTCAAAAGCTTAGCCGTTAAGGCCGATCAGCTCAACCAAAGCATCAACGGCGTAGCGGCGCCGACTGGGGTAAATAGTGGCCAAAGCGCGCAGTAATTTCGTCTGCCAAAATTGCGGCGCCAGCTATCCAAAATGGACGGGCAAGTGCGAGAATTGCGGCGAGTGGAACACGCTAGTCGAGCAGGTAGTCGAGACCAAGGGTGCTTCGGCGGTAGCGCGCAGCCATTCGCGCGGTAAAATCCTAAAGCCGCAATCGATGCGTTCAATCGCTGCCGAGGATTCAGTGAAACGCCTGCCTACCGGTATTGCTGACCTCGACGCAGTGCTAGGCGGCGGCATTCTGCCAGCAGGTGTAATGCTGTTAGCAGGGCAGCCGGGTATCGGTAAATCGACGTTGTTGATGCAGGTAGCAGCGCATGTTGCTGAGCAATCATCGGTCCTATATGTCAGCGGCGAGGAAAGCGCTTCTCAGGTTAAGCTCCGCGCTACGCGCCTCGGTGCGACTTCTGGCGATGACCTGCAATTTGTAGCTAGCACTAGCGCTGACGACATTGCTGCGACAATTCGCAGCGGCCAATATAAATTGGTGATCATCGACAGTATTCAGACGCTTAGCCTCGAGGAAATCGCCAGCGCGCCAGGTACCGTTAGCCAGATTACCAACTCAAGTAATGTCATTATACGGGCAGCGAAGGCTTCGGGCGCAGCGGTAATTTTAGTGGGCCACGTCACCAAGGAAGGCTCAATCGCCGGACCGAAAGTTCTCGAGCACCTGGTCGACGTGGTCTTGCAATTCGAAGGCGACCGTTACGGCGGCTTCAAAGTGGTGCGCGCCGTCAAGAATCGCTACGGCTCGACTAGCGAAGCGGCAATTTTCGAGATGAACGATAAGGGTTTGCGGGTCGTCGAAAATCCGTCAGCCGCGCTGTTAGCCGAGCGCCAAAACGCCGATGGTTCGGTGGTATTGGCGACGCTTGAAGGCAACCGTCCGATTCTCGTTGAGATCCAAGCTCTTGTCAATTCGACTAATTTCGGGTATCCTAAGAGGACGGCCAGCGGTTTCGATCTCAACCGCCTCAATCTGCTCATCGCGGTGCTAGAGAAGCGCACCAAATTGAATTTATCCGATAAAGATATTTATGTGAATGTAGTTGGCGGTTTGAAACTTGCCGATCGGGCAGCAGATTTGGCGGTCGCGATGGCGATTGCTAGCGCGGCAGCCGGGCGTAAGCTCGACGACGGACTGGTGGTGTTCGGCGAAGTAGGCTTAGGCGGCGAGATTCGCTCGGCACAAGGCGCCGACAAGCGCTTGAACGAAGCCAAAAAACTCGGTTTCACCCAAGCGATTGCGCCAGCAACCTCTGGCAAAAAGAATTCATTTGTAAAAGGCGTCAAAGATTTACGCCAAGCTTTGATCGGCTATCTCAAGTAGCTAGTAGCTAATCAAGGCGAAAAGAAAGGAAAATATGCAAACCAAAGACTTAATATTATTGGCGGTAACGCTGCTTATTTTGGGCGAGGTGTCGTACTTATTAGCGCGCCTGCCCAAGAACTCCATCAAATCAAAAGACCGGGCTATCTTGGTAGATACCTCGGTGCTGATGGACGGGCGAATTGTACCGGTAGCGCAAACTGGCTTTATCGGCGGTACGCTGGTGATTCCACGCTCGGTTATCGGCGAACTGCAGTTTCTAGCTGACCACGCCGATGCTGACAAACGCGCTCGCGCCCGTTACGGGCTTGATGTGGTCACCGAGCTGCAAGCTATGGAGCGTGTCAACGTTGAATTGCTGCAGGACGGCAGCCACGCCCGCGAAGGTGTTGACGACCGCCTGCTCAAGCTAGCTAAGCAGCATGGCGCAGTGATCATGACGCTAGATTACAATCTAAACAAGGTCGCTGCCGTCGAGGGTACCGAAGTGCTAAACCTTAACGAATTAGCGCAGAGTATCCGGATGGAGCATCTACCTGGCGAGAAAATCACGTTAGAGCTTATTCAGAAGGGGCAGGACGCACATCAGGGCGTGGGCTACCTACCAGACGGCACAATGGTTGTCGTCGAGCAGGCGAGCGCTCAGATAGGTCAGACGCTAAATGTCGAAATTATCCGTAATTTGCAGACCGCAGCCGGCCGGATGATCTTTGCTAAGAAAATAGAGACTGTTGGCAAACCTCTTAAATCGACCGCCAAAGCTGCGGGCAAAACTCAAAAAACAGCGAAAATCGCAGCCGCAGCAGCATCGAAAACGCCCGCAAAAAGCACTGCTAACGCTAGCGCCAAGCAGCGTCCTGCCGGCCGCGCCCGCAGCCAGTCGTCAGCTGGCAACGCTAGCAATCGTGATTCGGCTAAAAAGGCAGGCGATACCAAAACTCAAGCTAAACCAGCCAGCAAAAAAGCCAGTTCGCCGAAAACAAAACCGCAGCCGAAGCCAGCTGCCCCAGTGACCCGGCGCCAGAGTGCTTGCCGCCGCCCCGACCACGAGAGCGACTTGATCGATCTAGTCAACAACCAATAAAATCACCAGCGCGATATACAAATAGCACGCTGCTAGGAGCGTGCTATTTTGCTGGGTATTGGCGGCAAACTAACTGCGATACGAAGCGGGTTTAATCGTCGTCATCGCTGCTACTGTTTGGGTTGTAGCTGGCGCTACTAGTCGCCGTATAGTAGCCAGTGTCGGTAATTTTGGCGGTTAGCGTACCGCTGCTGGCTGCTGACAGGTTACCTTTGTGAATATTCCAGATGCCGCTGCTATCGACTTGCTTGCTGGCGACAACGGTACTGCCAGATAATAATTCGATGTTTTGCAGTTTGTAACGGCCGCTAGTATAGACGATGGATACGCCGCCGCTAGTCACTGTTAGCGTAACGTTTGGCTTCGGATCGTCGCACTTGTGTGCATCGTCGTCTTTCTCGGCGTCGTAGCTAGAGTCGTTAGGCGTGACTATCTCTTTTCTGGTGATTGGATCAGCCATTTTCATGACATCGATTTCAATCTTGGCAGCTTCGGGCGTACAGGATGTAGCTTTCTTTTTCGAGACGCGGTCAAAAGTCATCTTGGCATTAGTAGCAGCGCTAGCTTTGTTGTAATACGACGGATAAATCTCGCCCTTGATTGTCTGGATGCCGCTCGGCGCAGTATACCAGTCGCTTAATTTTAGTTTACCTTGGTCGGCATACATCTTGGAGATATCGGCCATCGTACGGTCGAAGAACATAGCTGGAATCAGTGAGTTGCCATTGCGCAGCGGCGAGGTGTCGGAATTGCCTAGCCACACCGCCATCGATAGGTTCGGCGTGTAGCCGGCAGCCCAGATATCTTTAGCGCTAACCTTGCCGTTAATCTCGCTGTTACTGGTACCAGTTTTGACGGCTGCCTTGACGCCGGCGCGACCGAGGTTGACTAGGTAGTCGCGGCCCGCCAATCCAGCGCGCGCCTTACCGTCGCCAAGGATATCGCTAACGATGTAAGCTGCTTGCTGGTCAATGACTTGCTTACTAGATTCTTTGTACTGTTTGAGCGTTTGGCCGTTGCTGTTGGCAACCTTCAGGATAGTCGTCTGCGGTTTATAAGTGCCCATTCGCCCCAGTGTCGCGAAAGCGTTAACGTGGTCAACCAAGCGCGTGCCACAGCCGCCGATAGCGCTCGATAGGCCAGCTTGCGCGTCGGCGCCTTGCGTGCAGTACTGCAAATCGCCGGCGGAGCGTATCAGCGACCAGGTGCTACCGCTGTTGTTCTTCTCGTTGATAGCCATAGCTTTGATGGCTGGAATGTTGCGAGATCGAGCCAGGGCTTGGCGCAATGTGATATTGCCTTGGAATTTGTTGTCGGCGTTGTTCGGACTATAATTGCCCGGGAAAGTTGTCTTGGAGTCGGCTAGAATCGAACCGCTGCCGTAATTGGCGTTATTGCCGCCTTGGTTACTAAATAAGCGGGCGTAAACAAGCGGCTTGATCGACGAACCCGGTTGGATGAAAGCGGTGGCTGCATTATCTTGCCCAAAGCCAGCGTAATTAAAGTCGCGGCTGCCGACTAGGGCAATAAGCTGGCCGGTCTTGGTGTCTTCAATGGCTGCTGCGCCGTTTGAGAAGCCAGCAAATTGCGAGCAGTTGCGATAACCGCAGTTGCCATCGGTAATCTCGCCGTTAAATAATTTGGCTATATTGGTTTCTAGGGTTGTTTGCGCGTCGAGGTCGAGTGTTGTCTTGACTGATAAACCACCTTCGCCGACGATAGTCTTGCCGAGCTCTTCCTCTAGCTGTTTCTTGACCATTTGGACGAAGTGCGGCGCCTTGACGTTGGCGTATTGGTCGGCCAGCGGTTTGATGGTATCCATAATGTCGACTTTCTTGGCTGCCGCTGCCTCTTGTTTGGATATGTAATTCATCGACACCATGTCGTCGAGTACTTTGTGCTGGCGTTCGACAAGCGCTTTACGGCCATAGGTATTGTACGGGTTATAAAGCGACGGGTTGTTCGGGATAGCGGCTAGCAGCGAGCATTCTGGCAAGGTTAAATCTTTGGATGATTTGCCGAAGTAAGTTTGCGCGGCCGATTCGACGCCGTTGCGCCGGCCGCCGTACGGCGATTCGTTGAGGTACAAGCCGAGGATTTGGTCTTTGCTGTACATTCGCTCGACCTCGATGGCTAGAATCATCTCTTTGATTTTGCGCGGAATACCCGACAAACCCCGCTGCATAGCTTCGTCCTTAGTAAAGAACACTTTCTTGACTAGCTGCTGCGTTAGCGTCGAGCCGCCCTGCACGGCGTTGCCCTGCGAGTTGCTGATAAAGGCGCGAGCAATGCCGCTAGCGCTGATGCCGCTGTGCTTATAAAAATCTTTGTCCTCGATAGCTATAGTAGCCTTGCCCATGCATGGCGCGATGGTTTTGGCGTCGACCACTAACGTATAATCGCCAGTGCCTTTGTCTTCCCAAAGCAGCTTGTCGTTGCGGTCGTAATATTTGGTGACAGTCGTTTTGACGCGCTGCGCCAATGTGTCGGGGTTGATTTTGTCGAGATCTTTGCGGAAATAGGCGAAAAGCGAAGCCACGCCAATAACCATCAGCAGCAAAGCGATGCCGACAACCTTCAGCGCCATAATTGCGCCATCGCGGCTAAACCAGTATTTGGCCAGGCGCTTCGGATGCAGCCGGTAGAGCAGCCGCTTGACCGGGTGCTTTGGCAAAGTTGCCAGATATTCGGCTTTTTTGCGCGCTCGCGCGTCTTTCTTGACTCGGCGTTTATTGGCTAAATTAGCATAAGCGCTGACGCCGCCAGCTACTTTTCGTTTCTTGTTTCCCACTTTCACTCTTCCCATAAGCAATATTTCCACCATTATAGCACTGTTCGCATCACGACGGCTAGTGCTTTTGCTGATAATTTGCAAATATGTTACTATCTCACTATTAAATAAAGAAAGGTTTCAGATGACGCTAGCAGAAGAACTAACGTGGCGCGGACTCATCAACCAGACGACGTTCGCTGATGTCAAAGATATAAATGAGCCGCGAACGTTCTATTTTGGCGTTGACCCTAGCGCGCCGAGTATGACTATCGGCAACTTGGCGGCGATGATGTTGTGCCGGCATTTCATCGACCACGGCTACAAACCGCTGCTGCTAGTCGGCGGCGCCACCGGCATGATCGGCGATCCAGATGGCAAAAAGCAAGAGCGCGACCTGCGTAATGCCGAAACAGTGGCGCGCAATGTTGAAGGTCTGGCGGCGCAATTCCGCCAAGTTTTCCGCGGCCAGGATTTTGAAATTGTTGATAATGCCGACTGGTTCTCGCAGATTAATTACATTGATTTCTTGCACAAAATCGGCAAACATATCAGCATGACGCAGTTGCTCGACCGCGAATTCGTGCAGCAGCGTATCGGCGAGGGCGGCGCTGGCATCAGCTACGGCGAATTTAGCTACGGGCTGATTCAAGGGTATGACTTTTTACACTTGTACCGCGAAAAAGGCGCCACTTTGCAACTAGCTGGCGCTGACCAGTGGGGCAATAGCATCATTGGCGTGTCGCTAATTCGCAAGCTCGAGAGCGGGGAGGCGCACGTGTTGACCGCGCCGCTAGTTATCAACAAGCAAACTGGCGTCAAGTTCGGCAAGTCCGAGGGCGGCGCTATCTGGCTCGACCCCGAGATGACCAGTCCGTACAAGTTCTATCAATTCTGGCTCAACTGCGACGACGAAACCAGCGAGGATCTCATCAAAATCTACACGCTGCTCGACCGCGAAACCGTCGAAGCGCTAATCGACAATCATCGGGCCAATCCAGGCGAGCGCGCCTTGCAAAAAACCTTAGCGCGCGAGGTCACCGACTTGGTGCACGGCCGCCAGCGTCGCGAGAGCGTCGAGCGGGTAACGGCTGCGCTGTTTGGCGGCGGTGATATTACAGCGCTTAACGGCGACGATTTGAACGCTCTGGCTAACGAAATCCCGACGGTTGATCTCGAGACGACGGTCGTGGCGGCGCTGGTCGCTGCTGGCTTGTGCGCTAGCAACGGCGAAGCGCGCCGGCTGATCCAAAATAACGCGATTAGCGTCAACGGCGCGAAGATTGCCGGCGATATGCCGCTAACCGAGATTAGCTTAATCAAAAAAGGCAAGAACGACTTCTTGCTGGTAAAATAATCAGAATAGGAGGAAATCATGAAGAAAATTATCGGTTTTGACTTGGACGACACGCTGGCGGTTAGCAAATCGGCGATTTCGCCGCGCATGGCGGGTTTGCTCGCTAAATTGCTGGAAAATTATCAAGTTTGCGTCATTTCTGGCGGCAAATTTGAGCAATTCCAAAAGCAGGTCATTGATCAGATGGACGTTTCACCGGAATTGCTGGCGCGCTTCCACATGATGCCGACATGCGGCACGCGGTATTATACCTTCGATATAGCCAGCGGCGCTTGGCAGACGCATTATAAAGAGGATTTCACTGACGAGCAAAAGCAGAAAATCGCTCAGGTTTTGGAGGAATCGGCGCGCAAATTTGATTTGTGGGAGGAAAATCCGGACGGCGAGATTATCGAAGACCGCTTGAGCCAGGTGACTTATTCAGCACTTGGCCAGCAGGCTTCGCCCGAGAAAAAATACGCCTGGGCGGAAGCCAACAAAGTTGTCCGCAAGCAAATGCGCGACGACGTCGCCGCCAAATTGCCAGAATTCGAAGTGCGCCTGGGCGGCACCACCAGCGTCGATATCACCAAAATCGGCGTCGATAAAGCCTACGGCATGAAAAAGTTGATGGAAGCCACTGGCGTGAGTAAAGAGGAAATTTTGTTCTTTGGCGACAAAATAGAAGAAGGCGGCAACGACTTCCCGGTGAAAAATCTCGGCATCGACTGCATCGCGGTGGAGCGCTGGCAAGACACCGCCTACGCGCTAGAAGGCATCATCGCCGTGACTGAATAGCTGTTTGCGAATAAGATTAGACCTAACAAAATACCCGGCTAGCTAACCGGGTGTTTTTAATAAATCAATCAAGGGAAAGTGATAAGCGAGGCGAGCCGCCCCGGCGCGAGAAACTAGAGAGAATCTCGCGCCGGAGCGGTGGTCAGTTACGCCCGTCCCTGATAACCAGGGACGAGGTCTTTGACCAGTCCACCGGCGGCGCCGGTGGGAGGCACTCCCCCTCGTAAGGAGGAGGAGGTACCTGAACGACGATACGAAGAATGTCCGGCATGATTCACCTCCTTAGCGAACCATTCTCGCGACAAGGGGTGGTCATCTGTGCCACCATGCGAGATATCTGCTCGCGACTAAATCTCGGGCAAGTATCTCGCACGGTGGGCCTCGCTTATCAAAAAACTCTTTTGGACAAGGATTCGCTCTACTTGTCAACAAAAGCTTGATATATATATCATACTAGAGCAGCAATGTCAACACTTTTTCGCAATTTCCCGCAAAATCTATAAAATTTCAAAGTAAAATAAATAACTTAACAAAAAATCTCACCAAAGAAAATAGCCCGCCGAAATGGCTCAAACCGGAATTGGGTCTATATATCAACCCGGGAAACACTTAATGATTAAGTGTCTCAACCGTATTGAACCAATTCGGCGAGCTATTTTCAGGCGGGCGTTAGCCCTCGTTCGCTTTAGTCTCGGCGGCCTTCGCTTTCTTGGCTGCGGCCCGTGCCGCCTCGAAACAGGGGCGAGACGCATCCTCAGCAGCTCGACAGGCGGCGATGAAATCGCCGTCTGTCGAATCCATCACCTCTCTGTAGGTGATGGACCAGAGCCTCTCGGCCCTAGCCTTCTTGGCCCAGGCCTGACCGAGGGGCGATTTTGCCAATGAGGCTCGCGCCTCATTGATACGGGCCTCCCTGGCCTGAATGACCAAGGTGGCCATCAGGCCGATGATGACTAGGATGGAAACAGTGTAGCTCATGATTTCCTCCTAAAGAAATCATTCACTCAAGGTAAAAGGGCACTTCTCGCCTTTTTTTCGGATAACCTTGAGCGAAAAGCTATTATAAATATAGCACATTATAGTATAAATGTCAATCCTTTTTCGCAATTTTCCTGCAAAATTAGTACAATAGGCCTATGAATCTAGCGACTAAGCTCGATCAAATCAAAGGCGTCGGCCCGAAAACAGCGGCCGAACTGCGGCGGGCGGGATTGCAGACAGTTGGCGATATTCTGATGTTTTTGCCGCGCAAACATGAAGATTTCACTAACGTAACGCCAATTGCCGAGCTGCAGCCCGGCAAGGTAACAATTCGCGCTCGCTGCCAGCAAATCAGTACTCGGCCAGTCCGCCGCGGCCTACGCCTGACTACGGCGGTGCTGACCGACGACACTAGCAAGCTCAACGCTATTTGGTTTAATCAGCCGTACCGAACGCAGCAATTAGGCGATAGCGATGAATGGTTTTATTTCAGCGGCACGTTTGAGTATAACTACGGCCGCTACCAGCTAACCAACCCGACAGCCGAGCTTGCCAAGGAGCTGCCAGTACAAGCTGATCGGCTGCTGCCAGTTTACCATGCGGTGCGCGGGTTTAAATCGCAAACGGTGCGCAAAATCCTCGAGCAGCTACGCCCATTGATGAGCGTTTTACCCGAGACTCTGCCGCCAAGCATTGTCAAGAGCGAGAAGTTGCTCGACCGCGCGGCGGCAATTTCGGCGATGCATTTTCCGCGCAACGAAAGGGAAGTTGAGCAGGCTCGCCAGCGTCTGGCGTTCGAAGAGCTATTCGAACTGGTTTTGGCTAGCCAGCTCAACAAAATTGACAACCAGAAGCTAGCTGGCTTCGCGATTCCGTTTGAAAAGTCTGTCGTACAGGATTTTGTCAAGAAACTGCCATTTACACTAACCAATGCTCAGCGCCGCGCCGCCTGGGATATATTGCAAGATTTCGAAAATGCTAGGCCGATGAATCGCTTGCTGCAAGGCGACGTTGGTAGCGGCAAGACGGTGGTGGCCGGATTGGCAGCGCGGCAGGCGGCGAGCGCTGGTTATCAGACGGCATTCATGGCGCCGACCGAGATTCTGGCGCGGCAGCACGCCGAGACGCTAGCTAAGCTGCTAGAGTCGTTCGGCGTGACGGTTGGTTTGCTAATCGGCAGCGTCAAAGGCAAAGCTCGCGCTATGCTTTATCAGCAAATCGCAAACGGTGCGATTGACGTGGTCGTCGGTACGCATGCGCTCATCCAGGATAAAGTAGAGTTTCACCGCCTGGGCTTCGTGATTATCGATGAGCAGCACCGCTTCGGTGTTGAGCAGCGGCAGAGGCTGCTGATGAAGGTTAAGGACGAGAAAGTGGGGTTGGGGGCGCTTGATACACTTTCTGAACCTATGACGATTGCCGCTGGCTCGTCTCGAGAGACCGGGCGCGCAGTCCCAGGCTTGCGAGCGAGACACGGAGGTGAGGAAAGTGTATCAAGCGCCCTGCTAGACACGAAAAAATTATCAGTAGCTGCCATGCCGCACCTCTTGGCGATGACGGCCACGCCGATCCCGCGCAGTTTGGCGCTGACTGTTTACGGCGAGCTAGACGTCAGTGTCCTCGACGAGTTGCCGCGCGGCCGCCGGCCAATTCTTACCACAATTATCTCGCCGCCCTCGCGCGAGGCCGCTTATACTGCTATCGATCAGCAAATTGCCCAGGGCCGCCAAGTTTACGTAGTTTGCAGCCTGATTGCCGATAGCGATTCTAGCGACCGCAAAAGCGTCGAAGCCGAATACAAGCGACTCAAAAATAGTATTTTTAGCCGCCGCCGCATCGCTATGCTGCATGGCAAGATGACTGCTAGCGAAAAAGATCAAATCATGCAAGCTTTTAAGGATCAAAAATACGATATCTTGGTTAGCACTACTGTTATTGAAGTTGGTGTCGACGTGCCGAACGCTACGATTATGATGATTGAGGACGCCGACCAATTTGGCTTAGCACAATTGCACCAGCTGCGCGGGCGGGTCGGCCGCGGTCAGCACCAAAGCTACTGCTACTTGATGATGAGTACGAATAACAAACCGTCGCAGCGTTTGCGGGAAATAGAAAAATCCAGCGACGGCTTTCATCTAGCAGAGGTCGATATGAGCTTGCGCGGTCCTGGCGAGATTTACGGACGCATGCAGCACGGCGCGCTTAATCTGCAAATCGCTACGCTAGCCGACACGCAGTTGATTGCTCGCGCCCAGAAATCCGCTAAACGCTTCATCGATAGCGGCGAAAGTCTATCGAAATATCCAGCACTAGAAGCGCGCGTCCGCCACAACCAGCGGGTGACAACGCTTAATTAGGGTTATTTTCGAATTTTTTAATTGTTTTTTCTAGATTAATTATACGCTTCGTGTGATTTTCGGTTATGTAGTCAGTAGACCAAAACTTGTTGCTCTGAATAAAAAATATTACACCTATCAGAATCGTATTGATAATTGTCAATACGGCGATAATCGATATGACTATAGTTTGTTTGCTGGTTTTGCTGTTTCGCATACTTAACCTCCGAGGAATGCTGATGTTTTGTATCTGTAGACTCTCTGTAACTTAAAACCGAGTATATAGCACAATGCTTATGTTTGGCAAGTCCTATCTGTCTTTTGCCTTTTGCCGAGCCGCTGCCAAACGGCGTGCTATAATACAATGCATGTACAGCGGTACTACTTTTCGTTCGCATTCGGGTAATTTCATAGGCGTGCATCAGAAAATCGACCGAATTGCTCGCCGCGATTTGCGCAAAATATCAAGGGTTGGCCGCGGTTTTCCTTCTGCCAAGGATATTTTGCATTTCGAAGGCAACAACGGCCCCGACGGTATCAAGCGCAAAAGTCCAGGCGTCGATGAGCCGTGGCATTTCATCGACCCCAGCGACCCCAGCGATACGGCGCTGGTCGAGATGATTATGGATCATTACGCCAATTTAGTGCAGGCGCTTAAAAAGCGTAATAATGTGCGGGCAGCCTTTGAGGCGGCTTGGATGGCTCATGCCATTACCGACGGGCTAACGCCAGCGCATCATTATCCGCTAGGCGAAAAGATCGAGGAGCTGTGGGGGCGGCCTCAAAACGAGCGGGCGTCGATCGCCGAAAAAGGCATCATCAGAGGCTCGACCATGCGCGAGACTCTTAGTAAAAACTGGGAGTATTGGGGTGCCAAGGGTGTGTTTGCGACGCATGTGTTATTTGAGCTAGGCGTAGCTACCAGCATCAAGACAACCAAGTTTCCTGATTCGGCGCCAAATTCAATCTGGCTCAAGCTAGCAGACGATAAGGGTTTGCAGACGGTATTTCTCGATGCAGTGCAGCAAGTTTACGGGCTAGGCATGTACGAGGAATTCTGGAAGCGCGGCTGGACGACTCATCTAGCGCAGCAAACGCGGCAAACGCTGATTCCGCTGATCGCTAATGTCATCACGTATTTTTGGTACCGCGCCTACCGCGAGGCGCACCAATGAGCTCAATCCGAGTAATCGCTGGGCGTTTCGGCGGGCGGCTACTAGATGCGCCTAGAGAGAACAACACTCGCACTAAGCCGATGGGCGAGCGGATTCGCAATGCTATGTTCAATAGCATCGGCAACGAGATTAACGGTGCGCAGGTTTTAGACGCTTTTGCTGGTACTGGCGCGGTTGGTCTCGAAGCTCTCAGCCGCGGCGCTGCCCATGTAACGTTTGTCGAGCGCGATAAAATTGCTCAAAAAATCTTAAGCAATAATGTGTCCTCGCTAGGCGTTCAAAATGAAGCGAAAATTATTAGCGCCCCTGTTAATTCATGGATTGAGTCTGGCGGTGCAGGCAAGTATGACATAATCTTCGCCGATCCGCCATACAAAAATCCGCAGTTTTCCACAGTTAGCAAGCTTTTTGGACTTCTCAAACCAGGCGGGCTTATGGTATTATCACATCCAGGAAGAGGTGAGGAACCAAATCTGGGAAACGAAATTGTTGTGGTGGACAATCGTAGTTATGGAAATGCTTACCTCACCTCTTTCCGCCGAGAATCGTGTGATTCGTGATTTTTGGGGAATTAAAATAGCCCGCGATATACGGGTTATTTTTTATGCGTATTTTCCTCAGAGTGTGTATCGAATCTCCTTGGTGCGGATGAAAGGACTTGAACCTTCACGCTCGAAAGCACATGCTCCTAAGGCATGCGTGTCTACCAATTCCACCACATCCGCGAGCTTTTGCAAGCTCTAGCGATGCACTACTGCCGCGCAAATTGCATGCATTTTGCTTGCACAAATAATTATAGCAAACTTCTAACAAATTCGCGAAAAATTGCTGCAGCTTATGCTAAAATAGATTTATATGAAGATGAGGGTGTATGAGCAAAATTGCTAATTACCTACGCGGACATTTGCTAGGAGAGATTGACTTCCGGCCCGATGTGCGGCAGGCTTATATTAACGATGCTGGAGTATTGAGCTTAGCGCCAGAGATGATCGTCGCGCCGCGCAATACCGAAGATATTCGCAAAACGGCACGATTATCGTGGCAATTAGCTGAACGCGGGCATGTTCAGGCAATAACTGCCCGCGGTTCAGGCCGCGGAACTACAGGCGGCGCAATTGGCCGCGGGGCGATAGCCGATATGTCGCGGCACATGAATAATGTTTTTGAGTATGATACCAAGCAGCGGTTAGTTCGCTTGCAGCCCGGCACGACCATTGGAACCCTGTGTCAAGCGCTAAGCCTGCAGGGCGTTAGCATCCCGCCGCTCGACGGCCTAGATGCGCGTCGAACAGTTGGCGGATCTATCGCTGACAATCTAGCTGGACTGACTAGCGGTAAATACGGCGATTTGAGCGCCTTTATCAGCCAGCTCGAGATCGTTTTGGCAAATGGCGATATTTTGCAGACAGGCCCGCTCGGCCGGCGCGAGCTCAGCCGCAAGAAAGGCCTGCAGAATCTAGAGGGCGATATTTACCGTGGCATTGACGCAATCATTGATGAATACCAAGACGTGATTACTGCTCTGCCAGAATATGATAAATCTGGCTATAGCGCTATAGCCTCCGTCAAGAGAGGAAATCAGTTCGACTTGACACCGCTATTCATCGGTGCGCAGGGTACGCTAGGTATTATCAGCGAGATGATTTTGCGCACCGAATTTCGTAGCCAGAGCAACGAGGTCTTCGCGCTAGTATTTGCTTCGGCTAGCGTAGCCAATGACGCTATGCGCATACTGCGTGATAGCGGCGCAGCTTTTGCCGAGTATTTTGACGCTCAGCTGTTTAGCGCTGCCGCTGCTGCCGGCCGACGCTTTGACTGGTTTGGCTTAGACGGAGCCGACCCGCAGGCGGTTATTATCGCCGGATTTGACGATTTCAATGCTCGTACTCGCGCTCGTAACCTTAAAAAAATCCAGAAGACATTCAGCAGTACCGAAGGAGTCAAGTTTGTTTCTAGCGAAGACGCGACCGATGACGCGCTATTATCAGCACTTGATGTTGCTCGCTATGCTGAATTGCCCGACAAAAACCCGGCTTTTGCACCGCATTTGTATAGCGACATTTATATTCCAGCTGCTCGTTTCGATGAATTTACCAAAGCATTAACAGTTTTGGCTGGTCGTCTGCATTGTAATATGCCTATTTCTGGGCACGTGCTAACCGAAACTTACACGGTTCATCCGGTACTGTCGCTGCATCAAGTTGGAGACAAGCAAAAATTATTCAAGATTTTTGATGAATTGTCTAATTTGGCTGTTAAGTATGACGGCGCGCTCATTGGCCAAGCAGCCGAGGGGCGAATCGCAGCACATTTTGCGTATAAACACCTTGACGTTCGCACTCGCGAGATGTACGCGGCTATCAAAAAAGTTTTTGATCCGCTCGGTATTATGAACCCAGGCGTCAAAGTCGGCGACAATCTGCGATCGCTTACCGCTAGTGTCAACGGCGATGTTTTGCCGCAGGTATAGGCAGATACTGCCAAAAATATATTTTCTGCAAATGGATTGTTAGAATTGTTAACGCCGCTAGCAAAAAGTGGCCTCTTAATCGATTAACAGACCAAATATATGCACACTATCGCTTACACTTATTTAAAACTAGCGTAGGAGAAGAGAAGAGCAATCGTATTTTGAGCGGAACAGCTAGGCTGCTTGGCTCGACGCTAAATCAGGAAACTTTGCCTCTACTCGGCGCAAGCGCTTATCAAGCGAGTTATAAAGCGTGTCGTCTACCATCTCGCGGCTACCAGACTCATGGTACAGCTCGCGGCGAACGACAGCAAGGTCGGCCCGCAGGCTCTCTTGGCTAGCCGCTAGCTCGGCTTGCCCAGCCTTCAATTCCTGGAATCGTTCATCTGCTGCCAGATCCATATCTTTCACGATATCAACCAGAGTTTTGTGGTCTTTGCGAATATCAGCGAGCTGCTCATCGATTTGCTCAAAACGCTCATCAATTTGTTTAAACCGTTCGTCCATCGTTTTTGCTAGATTAGCAACGATATCGCTTAAGTTCTCAATTTTAATCGCTAGCTCTTCGTTCGTCATACTTCTATTTAAACACAAACATTAGCTGCGAGGCAACTATTTGCTCAACAAAAAGCCCGCTTTACCTGAGCGGGTAGTATTAACGTTGTTCCACTAAATACAAGTTATGGTACAGATGAGAGGACTTGAACCTCCACGCCCCGAAGGGCACTAGCACCTGAAGCTAGCGCGTCTACCAATTCCGCCACATCTGCGTGTGATTGTAAAGTACTATATCGCGACATCTACCGATTCTTAGCAACGCGCAGCGCGTCTACGCATACTTGCGTTGCCCACGCAGTCGCCACATCTGTGTATAACTTGTGAAGCACTACATTGCGATTATCTACTAATCTCTAGAAGACTGACGCACAGCGCATCCACACATACGTGAGTCGCCCACGCAGTCCGCCGCGCATAATCATATCTAGCGCGCAAACCCATTCTAGCTGATTTAGGTGCGCCTGTAAAGAGTTTGTAGACAGACAGTTACAAAAATTTTACAATTTAGATTAGATTAATTCGACTCAGCTCGTTCGCTAAATGTCGGCACAGCAGCTGATATCGCCGCGTATGAGTGAGTATGTCGCCATAAGCTTGATAGCACTCTTGCAAAATAATTCCATTTATGCTATAATAGGGGTATATGATGGCACCAGCATCCAATGTAACCGCCGATACAGACGTGCACTATCCGAATACCGTGCGCGCTTGCCAGCTAGTCGAGCAATCGTGGCGCAACACGGCAACACTGTACGGCTATGAAGAATATGATATTGACACAGAGTCAAAATTACAGAATCGTCGCCGTTACGACATCGTGGCGGGCGCTTTCAGTGTATCGGCATATCCGAGCGCAGCATATTTGTTGCGCTACGAGCATGCCGGCTGCGAGTCGCCGCGAGCTGATGTCGAAGCAATCGCTATCGCCAAGCGCGGTCTCGACGCTATGGGCATCAAGCGTTCGGCTTATAATTTGCGCATTAATGACTCAGAGATGCTCGATTTGCTACTGAGCGAATACCTTGATCTTGACGCCGTACAAACTAGCCTGATGGCGCGCCTGCTGGCACAGAAGCGAACATTAGCCCCAGATAAGTTTCGCGACCGCGCGATTGATATCGTCGGGTTGTCGCACTCTAGCGAAGTTCTACAAAAATTATCTAAGCTTTTGACCGCCAGGTCGGCCGAAGACCTACCAGAAGTTATCCGCCATAGTGAATGTTATGTGAATTTAGTGGCATTGTATGAACGGTTAGAGCGGCTGGGAATTGATAACGTTATCCTCGATATCACGCTGGCGCATCCAGAATACACTGGCGGTATTATTTTCGATTTCACCGAAGCTGATGCTATGCATAGTGCCTTGCTGTATAAGGGTGGGCGCTATGTCAATAACGACTTGCAAAGTTCGGTCGGCGGCCAATCAGACATGTCGAACATTATTGAGCTGCTAGCGCGCCATACCGGTATGCGTCACCTCGAGAGCGCTACTCAGGCTTATATTGTAACCGTAGGCAATGTACTTGACGACGCTGAACGAATCGCCGAAAAGCTGCGCAGCGAGCGGGTTTCGGTCGAGGTTGATTATACTGGCCGGCCGATTGACCGCCAGATCAAAGAAGCTATTAAAAAGCGCGTCCGCTACGTGATGACGGTTGATGAGCAGTCTGTCGCCAAGGGCTTGTATAACCTGCAAAATATTCGCGAAAACAGCGAACAGCAAGTCAGCTTCGAGCGGGTAGTGACCGCTGTCAGCGATCGCCGTCATCATCAGCAGTACGACGAAGACGACGATGTTTTCGATTTGTCAGATATCTTGTAGTTTGTCAAAAATAGCCAGCCCGGGTATAATCTGTTATAATACGTCGTTATGAAGACGACTGTGAAGAAATTATCAGCCACCCGCGTCCTGGTAACGGTAGCGGCAGGCCAGCCAGAGCTCGAGACAGCAGAACAAGTTGCGCTCAAGCGAATGGCTAAAAATATCAAAGTTAACGGCTTTCGCCAGGGACACGTGCCGATTGCGGTAGTCAAAAAGCACGCCGACCCGCACACGCTTAGCCAAGAGACATTAGAGGCCGCAATTAATCGCGCTGTCGCCGAGGCGTTTCTGAGCAACAAACTGCAAGTACTTGATCGTCCAGAAGTCGAGCTGAAGAAGTTCGTACCTGGCGAGATGCTGGAATTTACGGCCGAGGCTGATATCATGCCTGAAGTTAAGCTTGGCGATTACAAGAAACTCAAAGCAACCAAAAAGGCGATCAAGGTTGACAAAAAAGACGTCGAAGAAGTAATTGAACGCATTCGTAAAGGTTTGGCTGAAAAGACTGAAACCACCGAAGCAGCACGAGACGGCGACGAGGTGATTATTGATTTCGTTGGCAAGCGCGACGGCGAAGCTTTCCAGGGCGGCACCGGCAAAGACTATCCGCTGACTCTCGGTAGCGGCGCCTTTATCCCGGGTTTTGAAGAAGCACTAGTCGGCCTCAAAGCAGGCGATAAAAAGGACGTCGCCCTGCAGTTCCCGAAAGATTATCATGCCAAAGATTTGGCGGGCGCCGACGTAGTGTTTGAAACGACTATCAAGAAAATCAACAAGGTAGAATTGCCCGAGTTGAATGATGAGTTCGCGGCCAAAGCTGGCCCTTATACCTCGATGGACGATTTGCGCCAAGATATCGAAGCCGAAATCACTGCGCAGCAAGAGCGCCAAGCGCTAGACGAATTGAAAGACGATTTGGTTAAGCAATTAGTGGCAGCCAGCGATGTGGCTGTGCCAGACGTACTGCGTCAAGATCAGATCCGCTCGCTGGAGCAGGATTTGGTGCAAAATTTGCGGTACCGTGGCATGACGCTTGATCAATACTACGAATCGCGGGGGTTTGCCAATCGTGATGCTTGGGTAGAGGCCGAAGCTAACGATACAGCCGAAGCGCGTATCAAAGCCGGATTGGTGCTAGCCGAGCTAAGCAAAGAGCTGGCAATCGAAGCAACCGCCGACGAGTTGGCCGCGCACATCAATACCTATAAACAGCAATATGCCAACAACGCCGAAATGGCCAAGCGCTTTGACCAGCCAGAAGCTCAGCGCGAAATCGCCAACCGTCTGATCACCGAAAAGACCGTTGATAAATTGGTTGAGCTAAACACTCCAGATGTTAAGAAAGCAAAAACTGTGCAAACTGACAAAAGCAAGGCGGATAAACCCGCTAAGGCTGGTAAAAATAGCAAAGACGGCAAACCAGCCGCCAAGAAACCAGCTAGCAGGAAATCTAGCGCCAAAGCAAAGAAGTCAGAAGCGGCAAGCAGGTAGCAGATAGCCTGCCAAGTTAAATAGCAAGTTTATTAGCACTCTGCCTTGACGAGTGCTAATTAGTACGCTACAATTAGACCATGAAACCATCGAATTACTTAGTACCCAACGTGATCGTCCGTACACGCGACGGCGAGCGCGGTTATGACATTTACTCGCGTCTGCTCGAGGATCGCATCATTTTCTTGGGCGAGGAAGTCAACGAAGCCACAGCCAACGTCATCGTAGCGCAGCTGCTGCACTTGGCTAACGAAGATCCCGAAAAGGATATCCAGCTTTACATTAACAGCCCGGGCGGCGTGGTGTACGATGGCTTGGCGATTTATGATACTATGCAATATATCAAGCCTGACGTCCAGACGATCGGCATCGGGCTGCAGGCTAGCATGGGCGCCTTCTTGCTCAGCAGCGGCGCCAAGGGTAAGCGCTATTTGCTGCCGAATGCCCGGGTGATGATTCACCAGCCGTCGAGCGGTACTCACGGCAAGGTGACCGACCAAGAAATCAGCCTGCGCGAGGCGATAGAGTTAAAAGAGCGGTTAGCGAAAATCATAGCCGGCAACACTGGCCAGAAACTTGACAAAGTCAAAGCTGACATGGAGCGCGACTACTGGATGAGTGCCGACGAAGCGCTGCAATACGGCGTAGTCGACGAAGTAATTGGTCGCAAAAAGTCTTGACTTAGCGGCTTCGCGCGATTATAATTGGAGTTAATGAAGATTGTGTAATGTGGGTTGGTTGTGTACTGCGCCTGTGGCGCGGCGTTTTTGGTATGCGGTATCTACATTTAGTAAAGCTTCGGCGCCAATCGCAAGCGGGAATCATCACCCTAGTGCGGTTTCATCAAACTTAACCATCAAGCAGGAGTACTATGCCACAAGCAACAACGGCGCAGCACACCCCGGTCAAACGTGTCTTCTTCACCAATGATGACACAGCGGTCGAGGTGCCGAACCTCTTGGCTCATCAAAAGGAATCATGGAGAGATTTCGTCGAGACGGGCCTAAGCGAGATCTTCGCAGAACTCAACCCAATCGAGGATTACACCGGTCAAAAACTTGAACTGCGATTCAAGGATTACAAATTTGAGGATCCAAAAAACGACGAGAAATTCGCCAAAGAGAATAATCTGACGTTTGAAGCGCCGCTGTCGGTAACTGTCGAACTGACCAACAAGGTGACTGGCGAGGTCAAAGAGCAAGAAATCTATCTGGGCGACTATCCGTGGATGACCGACCGGGCAACGTTCATTATCAACGGCACCGAACGCGTAGTCGTTAGCCAGCTGATTCGTTCGGCAGGCGTCTTCTATACGGCTGAAAAGGGCGCTGGGCGCAGTCTATACAGCGCTAAGTTGATTCCGGGCCGCGGTGCTTGGTTGGAGTTCGAGACCAGCGCTAGCGGCGCTATCTACGTCAAGATCGATCGCCGCCGCAAAATTGCCGTAACGACGTTCCTGCGAGCGTTAGGCTACAGCAAGGTATCCGAAATTAAAGAATTATTCGAAGATATTGATACTGGTGATATTAAATATATCGAGGCTACGCTCGAGAAAGATCCGGCTCATGGCGTCAACGAAGCCTTGATCGAAGTCTACCGCCGCTTGCGTCCAGGCGACCTGGCGACAACTGATAACGCACGCCAGATGATTGAACGAATGTTCTTCGATTTCAAACGTTTTGACTACAGTCGTGTCGGCCGTTACAAGATGAACAAGCGTTTGGGGCTAGATGTGCCAAATATCGCCGAGAATCGTACTTTGCAAAAGAGCGACTTGGTGGCTATCATCCGCGAATTGATCCGCATGAATAACACCCAAGAGCCAGGCGATGATATCGACGCGCTCGACAATCGGCGCATTAAGCTGGTAGGCGAGCTAGTAGCGCGCCAGTTCCGCGTCGGTATGCTGCGCATGCAGCGCAACGCTATGGATCGCATGTCAATGTCTGATCTCGAGAATGTCACGCCAAGCCAGTTGATAAACGCCCGCCCGGTCGTGGCAGCGGTACGCGAATTCTTTGCTTCTAGCCAGCTCAGCCAGCTGCTCGATGAAGTCAACCCGATTTCAGAGCTTAGCCACAAACGCCGATTGAGCTCGATGGGGCCAGGCGGCTTGAGTCGCGAGCGTGCCGGCTTCGAGGTGCGCGATGCCCACCCAACACATTACGGACGAATCTGCTCGGTCGAGACGCCAGAGGGTGCTAACATCGGTTTGGTGTTGAACCTGGCGACTTATGCGCGGATTAACGAATATGGCTTCATCGAGACGCCGTACCTCAAGGTTGTTGGCGGCCATGTTACCGACGAAGTTGTTTATCTCGACGCTTCCCAAGAAGTTAACGAAGTGATTGCCGACGCTGGCGTCAAGCTCGACGAAAATAACAATCTGAAAAGTCCGCGTGTTTCGGCCCGCAAGTTCTTGCAGCCAGCCCGCGTCGATGCTTCGGAAGTGACGTTGATTGATGCTTCGCACAAGCAAATCCTCGGCTCGACTGCTAGCCTGGTGCCATTCATTGAGAAAAACCGCGTCGACCGCGCTTTGACTGGCTCGAACATGCAACGCCAGGCAGTGCCGCTATTGCAGCCGCAGTCGCCGACTGTCGGTACTGGCATCGAAGCTAATATTGCTCGTGATTCCAGCCAACTGGTTGTCGCTGAAGCTGATGGCGAAGTTATCCGTGCTGATGGCGATAGCATTGAAGTCAAGTACGCTGACGGCGTCAAAAAATACGATTTAATTCATTTCACCAAGAGCAATGACGATCGCTGTATCAACCAGAAAGTTCGAGTTCAGCGCGGCGAGCAGGTCGCTAAGGGCGATATCTTGATCGAGGGCATGTCAATCGCTGACGGCGAATTGGCGCTCGGCAAAGATTTGTTGGTAGCCTTCATGCCGTGGGGCGGCTACAATATGGAGGATGCTATCGTCATCAGCCGCCGCTTGGTCGAAGATGATACGCTGACCTCGGTCAATATCAAGGATTACTCAGTTGAAGTTCGCGAAAC
>JBHRNN010000006.1:0-34982 GCA_042642485.1 Saccharimonas sp. (SeqCode) | reverse complement strand
GTTATAATCAATGAAATAACTGAGGCCAATCATAATCAGAAACGCGCCGCCAAAAGCATCGATCATCGGCGAGGCCTCGTGCAAAATATGGCCGTATTCCGCCGGTCTATTCAGCGCCAAATCAACCACTTCCATAAATCCATGACCGCTCGCCACCATCACGATGATGATTGGCAGCACGAACCGCACCACGAACACCGCCACGAAAATTCCAACCGTCAAGAATACCTTCTGCCAAACCTGGCTCATGCCAGCCAGCACCTTGCTGTTAATCACCGCGTTATCAAAGCTAAAAGTCACTTCCAGCACTACCAAAATTGCAAACAACCACAAGCCGCTCGCGCCGAAATGTCCGAAAATCAACCCGCCCAACGCCAATGTCAACAGCGCCGAAAACCAAAAAATCCGAAATGGGTGATGCGAATGCCAGAGATGTTTCATAATGATTTAGTATAGCACAAGCTTACTGTTATAATTTATAAGTATGGCAAAAAAACGTGTCAAAAGCTTCAACATAAATAAGCTAATTAACACAGCCAAGATACTTACCGGCTGGATAATTGCGCCAGTATTGATTGTCGTAATATACTTATACAGCCCCCAGCTTGGACTATGGCTAATCAGCGACAAATCAGACATTTGGTTCAACGAAACTGCAACAATGTTGCAAGACTTCCTAACCATCACGCTAAGCATAGTCATTGAAGCTTTACCTTTTGTTATCCTCGGAATTATCATTTCATCTTTGATTCGCCGCTTTTTGCCGCCAGCCAAACTCACTAAAATTTTACCGCGCAACCCATTTTGGCGCCGATTTACATTATCGCTAGCCGGACTAGCACTACCAGTCTGCGAATGCGGCAACGTACCGGTCGCTCGCAGCTTACTAGCTCGCGGATTAAAACCCGCCGACGTCGTCAGTTTTCTATTCGCCGCGCCGATTCTCAATCCTATCACCATTATTACAACAATGACCGCTTTCAGTTTTCAGCCATACATGTTTTGGTGGCGAATTATTTTTGCATTGATAATCGTCCAACTGACCGCTTTGATCGTCAGCTTCATGGACGAAAATAAAATCGTTCGCCCAGCTTTCAAAGAGTATTGCCGCGCGCACGAGCACAGCTCTAAGTTCAAGGAGATGCTTGGATCCTCACGCGACGAATTCTGGCAACTATTAACCATGCTAAGTATAGGTGCTATCATCGCTGCCGCCACTCAAGTTTTCGTACCGCGCGCCATCATTAACACTGTCGGTAACGACATCATCTTATCAGTTATCGCCATGATTGGCTTAAGTTTCGTGGTCTCGATCTGTTCCAGTATCGATGCCTTTTTTGCGTTAGCCTATGCCCGCAGTTTCACAGCAGGCTCGATTCTATCATTTCTATTAGCTGGTCCGATGATCGATATCAAGCTAATCGTATTGATGCGAACCACTTTCCGTTGGCGATTTATCGCCGTAGTGATGTTAATAATTTTCACACTGTCGTTCGCGGCAGGTATAGGAGTAAACTTGCTTTATGCGGGCTAATCTGGCTAATTTGGCGAAGTCATTGGGCGGAATTGCTGCCTGCGGATACGTTTTGTTGCTAGCTTGCCGCGGTCAGCTCGGTTTCTACATCCATCCACGCTACAATCTTTTTGCTGCCATTTTGAGCACGATAGGTATCGTTTTCTTGGTTATTGATATAGTATTGCAATTAAAGAGCGGAGCATTAACTGCACGCCACCGTTTCAAATTCCACCATATCAAGTTCGCCTCGTGTCTATCTGTCTTAATTTTACTAGCAGGCTATCTGCTGCCGCCAAAACCGCTATCGGCAAACAGTGTCGCTCAAAGAGAAAATTCTATCACCACCAGCCAAACAAACTATTGCAATATTCCTAAACCTAAGGAAGGCGAGACGAATGTATCGATCAACCGCTGGCGATCTGCTTTCAACTCCTGCCAAAAACTATCGTATTTTGACAATACTAGCATAACGATAACTGGTTTCGTCTCGAGTGGCACACTACAAAACTATGGCTACGATTATTTCGAACTGGCACGCTACGTTATCAGCTGCTGCGCCGCCGATAGCATACCTATGAAAATCTTAGTAGAAAAAACTCCTGCGAATAGCTACCGCGATGGCACTTGGTTAACCGTCAAAGGGAAGTTGATGCAAAAAATAATTAACAGCAAAGCTGAATACGTCATCACCGAGTCTACCGCTACCGCGATACCGCAACCAGAAGACCCTTACGAATTATTTGGTTTATAATCTTGCCACTTTTTAGCAGCGCCATCTTCCTGGTAATATTCATGCGCGCGCCAGTTAGATAAGAAGTTTTTATCGCGCTCGATTTCACTTAATAGCGGAAAAATCTCGCTGAGCAGCATTTCGTCGGGGTATTGTTCGCTGTCCGTCAGGGGACGTTGCCCGTTACTGCACAAATGTGCATTAAGAAATATAAAGCGCTTGGTGCAAATATAGCCAGGCTTTGAACAGTGCAAGCGAAAATCGTGCATCGTTCGAATCGGCTGCGCCTCGTCCTGATAAGCCTCAAATTTATACATCACCCAAACTAGTGGCGTATCAAACGTCATGTCATCAGACAGTCGCTGCTGACTATGCCGTAAGTCGTCCAGTTCTATCCGTATCTGTTCGACGCCGCTATTCTTCAATTTCGCCAATGCCAAACGGCGCTCCGCAGCAGCAATCTTTGCTGTCAAAGTCTTATACTCATCATACATATCAAGCAGTCTATCAACCGCCACTCTCGCACTATTCGTATCTTCCATCACCCCAACTCCTTCATAATTACTGCGCGCGTAATCTCACGCGCCCGCTCGCCAATGATAACCAGCTTTAATGTCTCGTCAGCAGCACCGCGCGTGACCCGTATTTGCTGCGGCGTTGCCTCGATGTGGTATATTTCGTTACCGCCAGCGACCGCACCTTTCATGCGCCGCAAACCGTATTTATCTCGCAAACTAGCCCAGATCTTCTCAATATTCTCAGAGCTAATAGCCAAGCCAGACACATCAATCACGCTATAATTTAAGACATTCTCAGCCGCGTTTTCCGTAGACTCGTGCAGCAGCAAATAATCCAAAATATGCGACTCACTGCCTAGTCGTGCCAAGTCAAACTTACCATGATCCATCATCACAACCTTCGTTAATCCTTGTTGCAACAATGTTTCAATTAGCTGCTGGCGATCATTTTCAGCCAGCAAATCCAGTTTACTAATTAGTACCGTATCCGCTGCCTGAGCTTCCGCCAGCAACGCCTCCGCCAAACCATCAGCTCTAGCTTCAGCTCCATCCACGACATACAACGATTGCTTCAAATCATACTGCTCAAAGATATCACCAGCCAGCAATCTCTCAACCACCCGCAAAGTGTTAGCAACACCAGTTGACTCAATGATCACTGGTGCTCGTCCGCTTATTGCAAAATTGTGCAAAATATCAATCAACTCTTCGCCGCTACTGCAACAGATACACTCGCCAGCAATTGTTGCCACTTCATCAACGCGTTGCGCCAATGTGCAACTGTCGATACTTTCCGACGCAAACTCATTCTCAATCACTCGCGCGCTAGCAAACTCAGGCTGCTGCACCAAAAAATCGACCAGCGTGGTTTTACCAGCACCCAGCGCACCGTTCACCAAATATAATGCAATCTTATCGTTCATATTAACCTTTCCTGTACACATATACTGAGTTAATGATATCGTCGTCAGGATTATACTCGACCAGCAGCTGCACGCGTCGCAAACTATTCGGGTCAAACGCTGGGTATAACAACGTTTTCGCGCCATGCGCACCGCGCACAATAATCCGCCCGCCAGGCCGGAGCGCTGGCAAAATATTATCAATAATTTGTTGTTTGGCTTCAGCTGAATCGCCTGCCAGCCCAGCCACATAAATCACGTCGTAAGCATTATCCGGCAAAGCTACCGCCGCTCCGTCCGCCAACAAACACTCGCCAACCGGCCAAGCAATCGCCCGCGCTAGTTCGTGCGACTGCGCCAAAGCAGCCGGCGCCACTTCCACCAAATCAACCATCGCACCCGTCTGACACCACAAACACCAAGCCGTCAAAGGTAGGGGACCGCTGCCAATCATTGCCACATGACTGCCCTCAGACAAAAACAAACCCGACCCAGCCAGTAAGCCAACTTCACGCCGCACCAGCTCGCGGTAATTTTCAATATACCAAAACTTTTCCAGCTCTTGCTGCGGACGGGCTGAGCTGGCAATTCGCCGCGACCAATACATTTCCATCTCTGATTCTGACAGGGAACAACGCCGCTGCACTTCGCGGCATATCTCGTCATTACACCAATTTGGTAACGTTGTCGCCTGCACGGCTGCCGCCACCAAGCCGGAAAAAGCCGCATTGACGTCTGGCGAGGGTGCAAAATCGTGCAAATTCATCACTGTTTTAATTGCTATATCCATAGCTTTTCATAATGCCAAACCCTCCGAATTATTGCAAATTTGTTGCAATAAGTTGTATACTTGCAATATCATGACCCTCGATGATCTATTCAAACAACATAACCTGCGCCTAACCAAACCGCGCCAACAAGTTTTCGACGCATTGCAAAAATCCGATGTTCCGTTGACTATCAGTGATATTGCAAAAAAGTGCAAGGATATTAACCGCACCAGCGTTTATCGCGCCTTGGTGGCGTTCAATGATCTCAAAATCATTAACGTTGTCCACGTCGGCTGGAAGAACTATTACGAGTTAGCCGAGCCATTCATTCCGCACCATCATCATTTATATTGCATCCGCTGTCAAAACGCTACACCAATCCAAACCCCAGAACTAGAACAGCTCATCAGCTACCTCAGCAGAAAGTACAGCTTTTTAGTCATTAATCACCATTTTGAGCTTGAGGGTATTTGCCAAAAATGCCGGCAAAAACAGCAGCTAGCTAAAAGCGCTAGCGCTAGCAAAAACAAGCCAAAGCCAGAATCAAAATCAACAAAGTAACACTAATCGCCAATCATCGTCAGCAGTGTCTCGCGCTCGCGAATCAGCTCGCGATAGCGTTTGAGTAAACTCATGATATCGTTGCGCTGCTCATTACTGAGGTCAAATACCGCCAACAACACTCCGTCAATTTCTTTGGCAGCTTTTTGCGTGTCCGACAGATTAGCCAATCCCGGCACGGTAGCCAAATATTCCGCGCGAAGGTCCTCGGTCTTTTTTTCGTAGAGAGCTAGCCGCTTAGCCGGACTATTGGCTGACTTTTTACCGAGACGCGCCAACGCTTTTTCATACTCTTGCCGCGCCGCCAACACCGACACATAATCAATCTTCAGACCAAACAACCGCGCTACCAAGCCATTTTGTGCTTGCTCAATCTCGGCAGTAGAACCGTCGATTTCGTTCAAACGCCGCCGCGCTTGGCGCGTCATCCGGCGAATCTGATGGCGCTCAACTTTCGACTGGAATGAACGCTTAATCAATCGCGCCTGCGGATCGCGGATTGTCATGCTGAATTCCTCAGCAACCGCACGGTAGAGCAAATAATCTACGTAGACTTCAACCTGCTGCGAACAAACTTCTGCCGGCTGATTAACAAATTCTAATGCTAAGCGGTGCAAAGCCTTTTCGCCTTCTGCATAATGTTGCAGCGCAAAGCGCACTCGCTCAACCGCTTGGCTTTGCTGCGACACATATTGCAACAATGTTGCAGTTTGCTCATCATCTGTCAAGAAATTGTCGCTCACTGTCTTAATCAGCGTTTTCTGCTGCGGCGCGCTTTCGATTTTACGTAATCGCGGCAGGCAATCATCGCGCCAAGACAAGAAAAACTCCAGTGCCATCGGCACGCTGCGATCAAAACGCCGCGCCATCCGCCGCAGCGAGCGCGGGCAAGCAGCATAGACGGCCGCCGCTTGCTGCCGAAACTGCAGCGGACGCACCTCTGCTAGCTTAAGCAAACGATTGAATCGTGCTGGGAATACTTTATCGATATCATTCATAGCGTACCTGAACCTTTCTAAACGAATAATTTAATAATTTCTGCCACGAGGCGCCGCGCTGATTGAAGCGCCGAATCTCGCCGTCAACCGATGCTACCTTGACTAATGCTGGACTATATGGCACTTTACGGCTATACATCCACACGTCGTCGTAGTTCCAGCGGCGCAGCGACGGATAAACCCTTTTCAAAAGCTCCACGCCATTGCGATAAAAATACTGCGGGTCGGCCTCTGGCGGCAAGAACTTTTCGGCAGTTAAACCCATATTCTTGACGATACGGCGCACATCCTCTAGCGTCTGCTCGGTACCATTCTCGGCAATAAGCAGAGCATACACGCTACCACGACTACGGAAGATCACCGCGTACGAATCGCGCCCCGTCTCGATATCGTCAAACAAAAATTCGTCGACTGGCATCTCGACATGAAACACTCGCGGAATCAGTTTTTGGCACTCCTCGCGGCGCATCTGATCGTAGTTAAAGTCGTTAGCGGTCATACTTCCATTATACTATTTTTATGACGAAAAGTCAATATTATTAGATAACAAAAAAGCGCTAGGTAAGGGTGGGCATCACCTAGCGCCATTCTGCCCTTCGTCCCACCCTATCGGGTATACGTGATCCACCTCACACATACGGTGATCCGCTGGACAAAGGGGTTAGTATACGCTAAAAAGTTGTCTAGGCACGAAAGTGGAGGGTAGATTACTGCCGTGCGCCTTTTAGCGCAACCTAACATAAGTTAGAATAGGGGGTATAAGGTGCTTGATTCACCACCTCGGGTCAATCAATCATCCCAATATTAGCACACCTTTGACAACATGTCAATACTTTTTAACAGGAATTTGTATGAAAATCAATAAAGTATCACCAGATAGCAGCAATTATCTCAAGGTATTAGCTAATATTGACGACAAGCCGCAAGCATTATATTACTTAGGTGAAGTTCCTAAACAACGCCAGCCGACCATCGCTATCGTCGGTACCCGCAAGCCAACCAGCTACGGCATCGAGGTAACCAATCAGTTCGCCAGCGGCCTGGCTAGTCGCGGTTTTATCATTGTTAGCGGGCTAGCCCTAGGTACCGACGCGCTAGCGCACCGCGCCTGCTTAGACGCTGGCGGCACCACTATCGCCATCGTACCTAGCCAGTTACCGAATATTTATCCGCGTAGCAACAGCGCGCTTGCCCGGCGCATTGTCGAAAAGGGCGGGGCAATCTTGTCCGAACATTCTACCGATGACACCGAACCATACATCCTCGGCCGCTGGAGCTTTTTGGAACGCAATCGCTTGGTGTCTGGCTTGGCTGACGCCGTCCTCATCACCGAAGCTAGCAAACGCAGCGGCACCCTTAATACTGCTGCTCACGCTCTGGCTCAAGGCAAAGATGTCTTCGTTGTACCCGGCAACATCACCAGCCCGCAGAGCGCTGGCTGCAACGCTCTAATCAAACAAGGCGCCACTCCCGTCACTAGCCTTGACGATATTTTATCGGTTATCGCGCCAGAATTCATGCCAGACTCGCGAACCAGCCAGACTAAGCTGCCGCTCGGCTCAACACCCGCCGAAACAGCGATCATCAAACAGCTCGCTCAAGGTATCCGCGACGGCGACCAGCTGCAAAAGGCTACTCAGCTGGCAGTAACCGAGTTCAATACTGCACTAACCATGCTTGAACTGACCGGCGCTATCCGCTCGCTTGGCGCTAACCAGTGGACGCTTGTCTAATTAATATTGTTTAAGCTTTTCGCAAATTTGTCATTTTCATCGTGTAATTGTAAACTTAGATATTATGTCTATTAAGTCCCGTGAAAAGATTCCAAGATTCAATCCTAGGACTGATATCCCCACCATTCCCAACGCTATGAGCATTGCTGGCGCGGTTCTAGCCTGGCGCGGCGCCAAACGCATCGATACCGCTGCTGGTATCGCACAGGTTGCGCTGGCCGGTTCATCGACGTTCTAGACGGCATCGTCGCCCGCAAAACAGGGCAGACAAGCGATTTCGGCGCTTTACTTGATGCTGGACTAGACAAAGCTGTCACTGCCATTATCCTTTATGAGATAAAAAGTAAAAACCTCGCACCAACTGAAATAATCGCCGCCATCACAGCTTTTAATGGAATCAACGCCGTTGCCAGCGCCAAAACGATAGTTGAAGCTGGCGATGAAACCGTACGCCCGGAAATCTCTGGCAAATTGGCGCTAGCGCTCGAAACCAGCTCATTGCTAGCCCACCTAGTCGGCAGCCGTCTCGAAACCACCGGCCAGAGCCAGCTCGCCAGAGTTGCTCGCGGTATCGGCAATTTAGCGTTCGCTGTATCGCTGCCGTTCGCAGTTAAATCAACGCTTTCGTACATTGAACGCGCCCGGCAATCAAAACGCCGAAATGATAAATAAACGGGCAAAATTGGCGATTTGCGGCCTGAAAGAAATTTTTAGCTATTTTGTTGCGAAAAATAGTAAATTATTGCAAAACTATTGACACTGCCGTCCATATGTGATATATATATATCAGCTTTTTGCTCAAAGTACTGTAAATAAAGGGCAAGAAGTAGCCCTTTTGCTTTGAGTGAAAACACTTCCCTAAGGAGGGGAAATGAGACATCTTTTCGAGACGGCGGCGCGCGCTTTGCGCGCCCGCCGCGAGATGGCGGTCGCAATCACGACCGCCGCCGTCGCCGCCATCCTCATCATCGGCGGCCAGGGCAACCTGGCTGCCATCATCGCCGCGGGCGCGGCTGGCCTGATGGGCGGCCACGCCAAGCGGTACCGTCTGGAGGCCAATGAGCTCTTCAGAGAGCTCATAAAGACTAAGGTACAGGCCGCCGACAGCGCCACCGCCGAGGCGGAACGCCACCGACTTGAGGTGGGTTCCTGGCGCCGCCGCCTGGCGGCGTTGGTCAAGGAGACCAGAGAGCACCTCTCCTATCTCGAGCGTAATGCCACATCATACGAGTGGTACGCTCTCCATCTTAGATGGGAGATCAAGCGAGCCGAGGAGCGGCTTGCTCGCAATGGCCTGCTCAGCGAGCAGACCCAGCTCGTCGACATCCTCCCGCCGGAGGAAGCCGACAAGTTTTACAGCGACACCGAGGAGGTGAACACTACCGACACCGCCGCCGAGGAGTAACCCTCCTCGGCGAAAAAAGGGCTTAACAAGCCCGTCAGAAAATAGCCCGCCAGAGCTCTAAGGCTCGGCGCGAGGCCCGTCTGGCGGGCTATTTTCTTTGGCTTATCACTCTAGACAACAAGCATTAAATTTGGCATTTTTAGCAAATCGGTTTACTATTATATAAGTATGAAGAATCTGGTTATCGTCGAGTCGCCAGCCAAAGCTAAAACTATCGAGAAATATCTCGGCAATGATTTTCATGTTTTGTCAAGCGTGGGACATATCCGCGCTATCGCCAAAAAAACCAAAGACGGTACGCCGCCAATTGATATCCAGCACGGCTTCAAAACGACTTACGAAATCGACCCGGAAAAGAAAAAGGTAATTACCGAGCTGAAAAAAGCTGTCAAAGAAGTAGGCGCGGCCAACGTCTGGCTAGCCACCGATGAAGACCGCGAGGGCGAGGCCATTGCTTGGCATCTATGCGAAGTATTGAAACTCGATCCCAAAACCACCAAGCGCATTACTTTCCACGAAATTACCAAATCGGCTATCGAAGAAGCCATCAAGCATCCGCGCACCGTCGATATGAAGCTAGTCGAAGCTCAGCAAGCCCGGCAGATTCTCGACCGCATCGTCGGTTTCGAGCTTAGCCCGGTTGTCTGGCAGAAAGTTCCTGGTGGCAAGTCGGCTGGCCGCGTCCAAAGCCCGGCGGTACGGCTGCTAGTCGAGCGCGAGCACGAAATTGACGCTTTCGCTGGCAGTTCGCAGTTCAAAGTTACTGCCGTATTCGCCGCTGGCGGCCAAGAATTAAAAGCCGAGCTAAAGCAGCGCTTCGACAGCGAAGAAGAGGCTCGCGCCTTTCTGGAATCGCTCGCTGGAGCGACTTTCACTGTCGCCAATATCAGTAAAAGCCCGTCAACTCGCAACCCAGCCGCGCCGTTCACGACCAGCACTCTGCAACAAGAGGCCAATAGCAAGCTCGGTATGGGCTCGCGCGCTACCATGGCCAGCGCCCAAAAACTATATCAAGAGGGCCGCATTACTTACATGCGTACTGATAGTGTTAACTTGTCGAACCAGGCCATCGCCGCCAGCGCCGATTACATCAAACGCTTATATGGCATCGAATATTCGCATGTCCGCAAGTTCAAAACTAAATCCGCTGGCGCCCAAGAAGCTCACGAAGCAATTCGCCCGACCGATATCACTCGCGAGTCAGTCAGCGGCAGCGACTATGACCAGCGCCTCTACGACCTCATCCGCCGCCGCACACTGGCCAGCCAAATGGCGCCAGCCAAGCTAGAGAACACGACAATTACAATTAGTATTAACGACGGGGGAAAGCAAAATAACTCAAGTAAAACCAACGACAAGCTCGTCTTTGAGGCCAAGGGTCAAGTCGTCCTCTTCGACGGTTTCCTGCGCGTTTATGGCGGCGGTAAAGATGACACAATTTTGCCAACCGTCAAATCTGGCGACCAGCTCCAGCGCCACAGCGTCGAAGCCCGCCAAGTTTTCGCCCGGCCGCCAGCCCGTTATACCGAAGGTACGCTAGTCAAAAAGCTTGAAGAGCTCGGTATCGGCCGGCCAAGCACCTACGCTACTATCATGAACACCATCCAAACCCGCGGTTACGCCGAAAAAGGCGATTCCGAAGGCATACCGCGCGATGTTATCTTATTGCAACTTATCGACAATAAGGTCGAGCACGAAATCACCCAAGAAAAGACTGGCTCCAACAAAGGCAAGCTCGTGCCGACGCCAGCCGGCGAGCTGATTAGCGGCTTTTTAACCGACCATTTCGACCGTGTCGTTGATTATGGTTTCACCGCCGACGTCGAGAAAGACTTCGACGATATTGCTGGTGATCGCTTGGCGCGCAACACCATGCTCGAGAAATTCTACGCGCCATTCCACGCGCTGATTGAGCAATCTGGCAATATTGACCGCCGAACTGTCGGCGCCAACAGAGAAGTCGGCATTGATCCGAAATCTGGCAAACCAATTATTGCTCGCTTCGGCCGCTTCGGACCAATGCTGCAGCTCGGCTCCAGCGACGATAAAGCCGACAAACCGCAGTTCGCACCGCTGCCTAAAGGTGCCAAGATTGAAACCGTCACCCTAGAGCAAGCTTTGCGTGCCTTTGAGCTGCCGCGCTTAGTCGGTCAAACCGAGGACGGGCAAGATATCAAGGCTAACGTCGGCCGCTTCGGGCCATATATTCAAATCGGTAAACTCTACGTCAGCCTGAAAGATATCGACCCGCGCGAAGTCACCCAAGAGCAAGCGCGCGAACTATACGCCGCCAAGCTCAAAGCCGAAGCCGAGAAGAACATTGCTGATTTTGGCGACGGCATCAAGGTACTCAACGGCCGCTTCGGTCCATACGTTACCGACGGCAGCAAAAACGCCAAGATTCCCAAAGACACCGATCCCAAAGATATCACTCGCGACCAAGCAGTAGAGTTGCTCGCTAACGCCCCGCAAAAAAGGTCGGCGCGGCGCCAAATACGACGAAAGAAGTAAACATGACAATCAAGCTCCAACAAGTCCGACGTGTCCGCCGCTGGATGATGATTTTGCTGCTCGTAGTAGTAGTTATCGTTGTCTTCTCGCTAAATGTTCATAGGTCGTACCGCACCGACGATCATCCACGCCTGGGCAATGTCGCTAACGTCGACTCTGATATTCCGTATTGCGCCGGCCAAGACAAGCAGAAGTTTGATTTGTACACGCCGATCAACAGCCTACTCAATACTCATACGACACCGTACCCACTAGTTATTTATATCCACGGCGGCGGCTGGCATAAGGGTGATAAGCGCAATTCGCTGCTTGACTATTACGGTTCTAGTTTGACGGCGGCTGGTTTTGCGGTCGCCTCGGTCAACTACCGCCTAGCGCCCAAATACCACTATCCAACACAAAATAACGACGTTGCCTGCGCTATTGACACCATCGCCAAACTCGCCAGCTCTTATGACATCGACACCAACAATGTTATCCTTTTTGGCGACAGCGCTGGCGGGCTCTTGGCTATCGACTACGTCTTAACTCGCCAAGACAGCCCGATTACTATACGCGGCGTGATCAGTTTTTATGGCACTACCGACCTGGTCAACCAATTACAGCGCACCAAGCGCAACCCAAATGCTTACAAATTCCTCGGCACCCGCAATGTCGATACTGCCCGCGTCGCCAGCCCGCTATACCAACCGATTACCAAAACGCCGCCGCCGTTTTTGTTTTTCCACGGCACCAAAGACAGTATTGTGTCGATTGAGCAAGCTTACAAGTTCTACCAGCGTATCTTGGCCTACCAGCCGAGCAGCCGCTTTATTCGCGTTGCCAATGCCGGCCACGGCTTCGACGACAGTGGACGCAGTACCAAACCGACCAGCGATGAAATTCGCCGCACACTTACGCTATTCGCCCTCAAGCATATCAACAGCGACCAGTCAGAAACTCAGGCGCAAACCACGCCAGAAAAAGTCCAGATATTATTAGACAATGATTAAGCTGTTTAATCAGCTAATTATTCATTGGTGTTTTGGATAAGCTTTGCTCAATAAACAATTATATTTTGTGATAAACCGTTAGATTAACCAGCATCGATATCGCCTTAACACCTTAAATTTTGACAAAAATAGGTATTATTGTTAGCCTAGACATTATTCTTTATTAAAAAAAGTAGCAAAAAAGTATTTACCATAAGCGTCTATATTGTGATACAATATAACTAGTTAGTATTTGATTTGACAATCTAACTACTATGTATTATAATCAGATACGAAATTACGATATCAAACTAAAATCACTCTCGAGGGGCGGGGAGTGAAGATAAAAGGATAAGGATCGCATGACCGAAACTACCGGTACACCTGCTGTGGAGACTATCAAGACAGCAATTGAGGATATTCTTAAGACCATAGACCAAGAACGCGAACGCGAAATCATCACGCGCCGTTTCGGCCTATACGAACGCCGGGAAACGCTTGAGCAAATCGGCGAGCTGCTCGGCATCACTCGCGAACGTGTCCGCCAACTCGAAAAAGCCATCTTAGCCCGCCTCAAAACCGCTGCCGCCGACGGCAAAATCCCCGCCATTAGCGACGCCGAGCGCCTAATTATCCGCGATCTTTCCGAAAACGGCCGCGTCGGCCGCGTCCAAGACGTCGCCAACCGCCTCTCGAAAGACAAAGCTTCCAATAATACCCGAGCTCACATTGCCTTTATCGGCGAGCTGTCGCCGCGCTTCGTTATAATCAACGAAACCGACAATTACCACCAGGGCATCAGTATCGCCGAAAACGGTAATGAGAAGAAAATCCGCGGCGACATCGATAGCATTGTTAAAACCATCAAAAACCACGGCCAGCCAATCGACATCGAAAGCTTGCATGGCATGTTGACTTTCGAAAGTCCGTCCCAAATCCGCGGCCTAGCTAGCTTATCCAAAAAACTAGCCAATCTCAAAGACGTTTGGGGCCTAGCCAAGTGGCCGACCGTCAATCCTAAAAACATCCGCGATAAAATCTACGTCATTTTGGCAGGCAATGGCAAGCCGATGCACTTTTCCGACATTTCTAAAGCCATCAAAGAAAGCGACTTCAAGCGCAGAAACGTTACCACTCAAGCTATCCACAACGAACTCATCAAAGACAAACGCTTCGTCCTAATCGGCCGCGGCATTTACGCCCTCGACAGCTGGGGCTACAGCAAAGGCACAGTTTCAGACATTATCGCCGACATTTTGCGCAAGGCAGGCGAACCGCTTCACCGCGACGAAATCGTCAGGCGCGTACTCAAGAGCCGCCAAGTCAAAGAAACAACTATTCTGCTCAATTTGCAAAGCAAATCGATGTTCAAGCGCGTCGCCAAAGCGACTTACACCATCGCCGAACCGCAGCAATAATCTATCTGCGGATTCCGCTTAATCTTGCAAAAATAACAGAGGTATGATATAATGAAAGTATAGCTATGTCATTTATCACTTCTGTTATTGCTCTATTGTTGCAATGGTATGTCTGGGGGCCGTTGGTTATTGTGCTGTTATATCTAACTTGGCGCAATTATCGCAGTATTGATGTAATAAAGAACGTTGAGAGCGTCCTACTAACCCTCGAGATTCCAAAGACCAACGATAAGTCTGAGCTGGCCGCCGAGCAAATGTTCGCTAGCCTCCATGGTATTTTGCGCGATGCCCGCGAGCTGAAAGCTAATAACGGATATCAGGAGCACCTAAGTTTCGAGATTGCCTCGGTGGGCGGGCGGATTCAATTCTACGTTTGGACGCCGAAATCGTTGCAAAGCTTCGTCGAAGGCCAGATTTACGCCCAATACCCGCAAGTACAAATTCATAAGGCCGAAGAAGATTACGTCGCTCACGAACGCCATCACAGCGTAGTCTATACTTCAGAGATTACCTTAACCGATAAGGAATTTTTACCGATCAAAACCTTTCAGAGCTTCGAAGTTGACCCGCTAGCTGGCATCACCGGCACGCTCGCCAAGCTCGAAGATACCGACGAAGAAATTTGGATACAAATGCTAGTGCGCCCGGTCGCCGACAGCTGGCACAAAGAAGCCGACGCCTGGATTCAATCGGTCAAAGCGGGCGGTTTCAACCTATTCGGTACCGATGGTATAGGCAAGTGGATTGCCGGACTATTTTCCGCCCTATGGCAACCGCCCGAGCAAGCGGGCGCTAGCGGCGGTCCAGAACTGTCAGAGCGCGACAAAACCCGCATATCTGAAGCTGAAAAAAAGGCGACCAAACTCGGCTATCAAGTCAAAGTCCGCGTTGCTTACCTGGGCGAGCGCACTAGCGACGCCAAATTACGTATGCAAGGCATCATCGGTACCTTCAAGCAGTTCAACTCGACCAATCTCAACGGTTTCAAGATGTCGAACGATAGCTTCGCCAAAGAGGCGCTCGCCAAATACAAGACCCGCCTCTTTGCCGACCGCGGTTATCTGATGAATATTGAGGAAGTCGCCAGCGTTTATCATTTACCGCACACTAATGTCGAAACGCCGAACATTGTCTGGGCTAGCACCAAAACCGCCGAACCGCCGCCGAAGCTACCAGTACTAACTGGCGACCCAGCGCATGACGAGAATATCTCAGCTTTTGGTATGACTAATTTTCGCGGCATCAACCATCAATTCGGTATGCTGCGCTACGACCGCTCGCGCCATGTTTACATCATCGGCCAGACGGGAGCAGGGAAGAGCGGCTTGCTCGAGTTATTTGCTTTGAGCGATATTTTCCATGGGCAGGGCTACGCCATTATCGACCCGCATGGCGACTTCGCTATCAATAATATGCGCTTTATACCAGGCTCACGGCTGCAGGATGTTGTTTACTTTAACCCGGCCGACACGCAGTATCCGCTCGGTTTCAACCCGCTAGAGGTCACCAATCCGTCACAAAAAACTAATATCTCATCAGAAGTTATCGGCGTGCTGAAACGCATGTTCGGCGACTCTTGGGGTCCACGGCTCGAGTACATTTTGCGTTACACCATTCTAGCACTACTAGACCGGCCCGAGACTACCATGCTCGATATTACTCGCATGCTCACTGACAAAAAGTTTCGCAAAGACACACTCAGTTACTGTAAAGACACCGTGGTACTGCAATTTTGGAATGTCGAGTTTGCTAGCTGGACCGACAAATTCCAGGCTGAAGCCATCGCGCCAGTCCTCAACAAAGTCGGCGCCTTCACCGCCAATCCAGTCATCCGCAACATTATTGGTCAGCCGAAATCGACTTTTAACATCCGACAGATTATGGATGAAGGCAAGATTCTTGTCGTCAATTTGAGCAAGGGTCTAATCGGCGAGGATAACGCCGGTATTCTCGGCTCGTTTCTGGTCACCAAAATTCAGCTCGCCGCCATGAGCCGCTCCGATATCCCTGATATCAAGGACCGCCGGCCATTTTATCTATACGTCGACGAGTTTCAGAACTTTGCTACCGACTCGTTCGCTACGATTCTATCCGAGGCGCGCAAATACGGTCTCAACCTGACCGTCGCCAACCAGTACATTAGCCAGATGGAAGAAACCGTCCGCGATGCTGTTTTCGGCAACGTTGGCACCGTAATTAGCTTCCGTGTTTCTGCTGATGACAGTCCGATTCTCGCCAAGCAATTTGAACCACAGTTCGAGCCAAATGACCTACTACAGATGCATAATCGTAACTTTATCATCAACATGGTCATCAACGGCGAGAAGGCTCCAGCTTTTAGTGCCAAGACGCTTAATCTGCCAGCTGCGCAAGACGACAACACCGGCCGAATTATCCAGTGGACGCGCGATAATTATAGCCGCAACCGCAGCGATATTGAAGCCGATATCGCCAACCGAATCCTACCGCCAGAAAACCTAGTCGTCAAAAAACCTGGTCCTGCCTATACGCCGCCAAAAACACCCGAGCAGCGAGCCGCCGATCGCGCCGCGCGCCAAGCCGCCAAGCAGTCACAAGAACAGACTCAGCCAATTGCCAAACAGCCATCGGTCAAACTTGACAAAGGAGCTGTTGGTTTGCTACAAATAGACCACGGCCAAAACAACAAAGACACCTCGAAGGCCGCAAAGGATAATGATACCGCGAAAACAAATGCAGCAGCTAAACCTGCCACCAATGAAGAAACAGAGAAAGTAGACACAGCTACTAGCGACAAGCCAAAGCGCAAACGCACTCGCAGCCGCCGGCGCAAAACTCCAACAGCAGCTACTTCCAATTCGTAATCAACTATTGCTACGCCTCTACCGTTAGAAATAGCCACCACGCCGCATGCTCATGACGCTCAAGTTGGCGAGATTATTGATCTATTATGCAAGCCCAGTATCTGCGGCCCAATTTCAGACATACTAGGCCGAGATACTTTCATGGAAGCAGCAATACTATCAAACCAGTTGGCACAATTGTATACAACCAAAGCCCGGAAGACCCTAGTACTACTTTCTTAGAATTAATTGCTACGCGAGAAAAATACCGCCGCCAAAAAGTTGGTACGCGATTATTACAACTAGTCGAGACTGAAACAGCATTACACGGCGCAGCACAATTACAAGCATCTGTACCTCGAGAAATGACAGATTTGCAATGGTTACTTGCAAAAAACGGCTTCGCATTCACGGAAGTTGTTGATAATGGAGGTGTTTTGTTTTTGCGGTATAAAAAAGATCTTAAAAGAAAAGACGACCAACAAAAAACGGGCCTACCGCCCGAGTCTTTATAGAAACACTTTAGCTAATGCTTTATTTTAACCTGTAGTGTTATATTGAATGGTACTGAAACTGAGGAAAAAGCGTATGTCGCAGCAGATGTGTTTTACAGTAGTGTTATAATAATCACGATGAGCTTTTTGGTATAATAAAGATATGGCAAGTGAGTTAAAAATCAAACAAAGTGATAGCATTTTTGAGTCTATCAAGCATGAAGATAAGCAAGGTGAGTTTTGGTATGCTAGGGAGCTTGGCGAAGTTCTTGAATACGGGACGTGGGATGGTTTTATGCCAGTAATTACACGGGCTAAAATAGCAATATCTAAAACAGGCGCTCCTGTGGAAAACCATTTTCGAGATGTGTCGAAAATGGTTTCTATAGGGTACGGCAACCCAAGGGCTATAGATGATATAAAACTTACACGTTTTGCGTGTTACATTATTGCTCAAAACGGTAGCCCTGTTAAAAAACCCAAGATTGCGGAGGCTCAGGCATATTTTGCTATTCAAACACGCAAACAGGAGATGTCAGATCAATATAGACAAGATATGGACAGACTTGCACGCCGGCGTGAATTTTCCGAATCAGACAAGAGGTTATCTTCTAGTATAATGGAGGCGGGTATTAGTCCAAGAGGGTTGGCTAGAATAAAAAGCGAGGGTGATAAGTCTTTCTTCGGCGGCAAAACTAATAAACAGATGAAAAGGAAGCTAAACACCGGAAACAAGCCTTGGGCAAATAAAGCCCACAATGTTGTGCTAGCCGGTAAAACATTAGCAAACGAGATGACGGCAGCCAACATAGAAAACTACGGAATATCATCGCACGACTCTATACTTCATGATAATAACGATAATAATGACGCAGTTAGAACGACTATCCGCAATCAGCAAGGTATGAACCCAGAGGATTTTCCAGCAGCTGAAGATACTGAAAAAATACAGCGTCGCATTGAAAAGAGTACATCTAAAATTGATAGCTCTAACCTCTAACTTATGCTTATAGTAATTTGAAGTGTTATTTATAGGTTTGGTCTTTGTGATGTATAAAACTTTATCGCATGAGTAAGCGAGACTCTGCTAAAGCTAATCAGTAAGCGACAAGGACTAGCCCTACCTATCTGTATTTTGTTCAGCAATCAACAGGTTTAGAACAAATGTAGAACATTTTAATGATTAGCTCAAAAGGCTCAAACGCAAAAGGTTTGGATTTTTGTAGATATAAGTCGTTACGATAAATATATACATAGTAAAATCTAATAAAATAATCTTGAGAAAGACTAATATTAAGACGACAAAATACAAACAAATACGTACACAAAGACAAAATCTCATACATACATAAAAAGCGGGGTAAATACAAAATAGCTAAAAGTTGTGAGGCAATAAATCTTCGGAATCTACCAAACAGTAACATCAACCAAACAGTAACAAAAGGGACGCAATCTCATTCATGTTTTACACATAGGCCTAACGTCGCACAATGTCCGTTTTACGTCTTATAATCTATGCTGGCGAGATGATTAATCATACGTTCGCAAATAACGGTTTTACTTTGATATAAGCCGCAGCTTATTAATCTTGGTCTATAAATGGGGAGCTTTGTCGCGCTACTAGAGTTATCTTTTACTTTTACATTTTATTCGCTATATAAAAAATACCGCCAACCAGCAGCTCTATAGACATAAGTCCACGCACTCGAAAACAAACTCGAAATTTAAATTGTAGTAATTAGCACATGTTTATAGACTTAAGTTATCCACAGAAAAAATCTCAGCATTATGAGAATAAATTTGCATTTTTTCAAAAATATTGTCCCCTACTACTTTTCCCGCCTCACCTACTTTATTTGACTTTTTGCATTTTCAATATTTTAATATAGTTTTTTTCACCTAGCCTACTTAGCTGTTTAATAGAACAAAATTAGAACATAACCCACCAGTGCAGGGGTAAACTACTACCTAAGGCCTCTTACTCATTTATAAAAAGCTCGCCTACCTACCCGCACATCAATGTACTCTGCAGTTATTCCTCTGTTCGTTAAATAGCGGATGGCACGCACCGCATCTTCGACTTGGCCAGCCGCTGGGCGGTCAACTGTCATTTTAATCGAGTACCCCACTCCGTCGAGACTGACTAGCAACTGGCGAGTAGTACTAGCTGGCAGAATCATTTTATTAACAGTAAGATTGTTTTCTTTGAAATGTCCCACAACCTTACCGATAAACTGCAGGAAACGGCCGCTAATTACTGAATTGCCAACGCTTGCACGAATTCCAGTTTGATCCTCGACGGCGATAACTGACGTGCCGAGGATATTACGTTCAAATACTACACCTGTGCTATCAACATAAGCTTTCATCTTACCAGACTGCCAATAAACCACTGGCGAGCGCAAATTAACCGAAAAATCGGCCGACCAGAGAGCACCTTTAGCTGGCGGCGACACGCTAGACACTTCTGGATATCTACTTTGAATGGCTCGGCTAAGATTATTAGCATTGATATTTACAGCCAGCCGCTCGAGCGGATTAGCAGAGAGGTAATCTTGTATGGCCGCTGCATAGTCGCGGGCGGCAGTTTGTACTTCTGGATCGTTACTGGTGCCGACAATTTGCACTTTCGGCTCGACAATAATCTGAGTAAGCAACCACCCCAAACCAGCAATTAGCACTAATGCGCTAATCAACGCTAAGCGGATAGAGCGGCGTTTGCGCTTCAGATTGTGCGCCTGTACGCGCGGCGATTGCAAGCTAGCCGATTGTTCATTAGGGCTAGGCACCGAGGAAATGAGGCTGCCAGTCAAGGTACGATTACGCCGAAATAGTGTTCCCGCACTAGGCGAGCTATCATCAACCACAGCACGGCGCCGCACAGGCTGTGCGGCGCGGCGTGATTTAGATTTTTTCGATCTCATACCAAACATGCTTGTGGTATTAATTATATCATTTTGCAGCGCTATCAGGGTTCGTTCGACGGCTATTAGCAGCATCTAGAATCATATCAGCCATATCTTTAGCAGCACCAGGGTGCGCAAACGACAGAAAAGCCTGCCCCATTTGTCGTGCTTCTGCGGGATCGTCAATAAGGTTTTTTATCTCGTCGACGAGCAGCTGCGGCGTTTTTTCCATTTGCATTTCATCGATAACTTTGACAGCGCCTTTATCTTCATACACCTTAGCATTTTTAATTTGATGACCGCCGGTCAAGAAGCCGTTCGGCACCAGAATCGTTGGCTTGGCCAGCGCTGCCAGCTCGAGAATTGTAGTCGCACCAGCTCGTGCTACCACAACATCAGCCGCACCAAGCATATCAATCATACCATCGCTAACAAAGTCATAGACTTTAACTCGATCTGTATCCTCCGGCAACCGCCGCCGAATCTCGGCATATTGGCCAGTACCAGTTATTAAAATTACGCTAGTGAACTGTGTAAGTTCGCTAATAGTATCTGCCACAGCATTATTCAACCGTTCCGCGCCCAAACCGCCACCAGTAACCAGCACTAACGATCTGTTACTTGGAAATCCTAGTTTTTCCTTAACCACGCGGCGCTGCTGCTCGCTGTACGGCTTGAACCCCTCGCGGATCGGTACGCCAACGTAACGACTAATCGCCTTGGGGTACGGATAATATTCTAGCGGAGCGCCAGTGCCAATGCGATCAGCCCAACGTGCCAATACGCGATTAGTCAGTCCTGGATGAGCATCTGAGTCGTGAATTACCAGTGGAATGCGCAGCACATGTGCCGCCAAACCGACCGGCATGCAAACGTAGCCTCCTTTTGTGAATATCACGTCTGGACGCCAGGCGATTAGTTTCACTAAGCTCTGAACAAAACCCACGCACACCTTTAGCGCATCAACAAAATTTGGCCACACAATCGTCCGTAAGCGTAACAGCTGACGCACAACGCTAAGATTATGATAGCGGCGTAATTTACCGCTAGCAATGACATCTACGCGCACCGAGTTATCAAAGCTAGCCATAACATTGCGCGCTTGCTTGCTAAATTTGCGGTCAACCCAAAACCGCAGTTCTGCATCTGGCTGCTGTTTTTTAACTTCTCGCAACACGGCGACGACTGGAGTAACGTGACCCCCCGAGCCGCCGCCTACGGCTAATATCCGCATCTTGGCCTCCTATATCTATTGGTTTATGTGCAGTATATCGCGATAACTGGAAAACAATCCCCAAAGCCGCGCCCGAAAACAGCATACTACTGCCGCCAGCACTCAAGAACGGCAGCGTTATACCTGTTAACGGCGCTAAATGAATCATTGATGCAATATTCATGAAGAAGTGCGCAAATAACCAGCCAAAAATACCCGCCACTACCAATCGCCTGGTCATATCTGGCGAGTATTCAGCAACTCGTAAAACCCGCAGCAACAAAGCTGCAAACAACACTACTACCAATACCGTCCCGGCAAAACCAAAAATCTCGCCAATTACAGCAAAAATCGAATCGTTAATTGCCTCTGGCAAGTAGCCTGTCGATTGAATACTCTTGCCGATACCGCGGCCAGTTAGCCCGCCTGTCCCCAACGCAATCATTGCGTTTTTGATATGATAATCGTTATCGTCTTGCGAGGCTGATTTACTCGCTCCGAAAAACGTCGTAATCCGTTCCAACCGGTGCGGCGCCGTTACTGCCGTGAGCCCCAAAAACAGCACGCCCACTAATGCAATTTGCATCAGAGTTTTCATTCTTATCGTACTCACCATAAATATCGACGCCGCAGCTGCTGCTATTGCCACTCCCGAGCCCATGTCTTTCTGCAACACTACGACAATAAATAACAAAAAGCCGACCAACACAGCTGCTGGGTAGACTGTTTCTTTCAAGTCGTTTATCTTACCCTCTTGGTAGCGTTTACCTAAAAACACCGCCATATACAAAGTCATCGCTAGTTTTAGCAGCTCGGACGGCTGAAAATTAACTGGCCCCAAGTGAAACCAGCGATAAGCGCCTAGCGTGTTCTGCGCTATTGCATCAATATGCAGAATATTTCCAATCAAAAAAAGCAAAAACGATAAGCCAATTCCAATCATCATTAACTGAAAAATATACTTCTTGAGATAATCAAACGGTACTAATATCAACAGTACAAAACCACTAACTGCCAGGCTAATACCCATAAGCTGTTTGAAAAAGAAATATGTACTAGAATAATCGCTGCCATAAGCACTATTCTGCAAATTAGCATACTGCGGCCCGACCGAATAAACAATTATCATTCCTACCAGCATCAACAACGCCGCACATAACACCAACCAATAATCAGGCCGGTGTTTACGCTGGATTTTGCCATCGGTAAATTGTACGTACCTGTCGCGATGCCGAGCGCCAATCACGGAGCGATGTGCCCCCCGGTCATCGCCATCGCCATCCCCACAAACGCCGCCACGCCAGCAATCACCCAAAAACGCATCGTCACTTTAGCCTCTGGCCAGCCTGATGCCTCCAGATGATGATGAATCGGCGCCGACAGAAATATCTTGCGATGGAATAATTTCTTGCTGGTCATCTGCAACAAGCTCGACCCAGCCTCGACCACGAACAATATGCCGATAATCGGCAGCAAAAACAGCGTGTTGGTCATCATCGCTACCACGCCCAAGCTCGTCCCAAAAGCAAAGCTGCCAACATCGCCCATAAAGAACCGTGCTGGAAAGATATTGAACCACAGATAGCTCAGCAACGCGCCGACCACCGTGAAGCAGAACGCCGCTAACTTCAAATGGCCTTGCAGTAGCGCAATCACACCAAATGCTGAAAACGACATTACCAGCAAACCGCCCGCCAAGCCGTCCAGGCCGTCGCTTATATTGACCGCGTTACCCGTCGCTACCACCGCAAACACAAACAATCCGACAATCCACGCGCCCATTTGCCAATCGCCAACGTATGGGATATGCACCGACGAGTAGCCGAGCTTACAGAAGAAAAACCAGCCCAGCACCAGCCCGACGCCGATAATCATGGCAAATTTCACCCAGCTACGCAAGCCAGCATCCTTGCGATTAGAGCCAAAAACATTCAAAATATCATCAATCAGACCAATCACCGCGCCGCCAACTAACGCCGCCAATGGCAGCCAAGTTTGCGCTCGATCCAGATTAAAAGCCAGCGTCACCGCCATAATCGCCACTACGGCAATTATTCCCGCCATGGTCGGAATATGCCGCTCGATTTTCTTCTTATGTAATAAGTTAAAAATCTTGAGTTTTTCGCCAGTTACCGCTGCTGTACGCTGTGTTTTCCAGAATTTATATTTGTAAGCAAAATATGTATATACTGGCGTTAGCAGCATCGCCAGTAGAAACGCCATCAAGCTCATTAGAAAAACCGAGTTCAATTCGTTTCCAAAAGTTACAATCGACATATTACCATTATACTCCCTACCCTACTTTCTCGGAGCTAATTTTAAGTATTTTATCATCCAGTTGGATATCTCGTTGAAAATAGGCTTGGCATCCGAGCCGCCGCCCATACCGCGGCCGTCTGCCGCTATCTCTACCATGATAACGTAACGCGGAATTTTGCCGTATTCACCGCCAAAGCCCAGATAGGTACCAATCGTCTCGTTATCATCATACTTGCCGTTAACAATCACCTGCGAAGTACCAGTCTTGCCGCCGACTAGCCAGCGTTCCGAGTCGTCATGCGGCTTATATGTCGCATAATGAGCCTGATGCACCATTTCGCGCACTGTCTGCGACGAAGCTTCGCTGATAGCACGAGTGCTAGTCTTTGCCGCCGTAGCCGCGAACTTGCCGCCATCGCCCATCGTGCCGTTAATAATCGTTGGCGCGTGATATACGCCGCCATTAACTACCGAACAAAAACCGCTCGCCACCTGCAGCATTGTCACATTCATACCTTGGCCAAACACCATATTACTGTAACGCACAGCATTACCTTCTTGCTGTGCTGGCGAGATAACTGTGCCACCCGCCTCATTCGCTAGCTCAATACCAGTCAGCTGCCCCAGCCGGAAACGATTATAAAAGTAATCATAAATCGTATCGCGAGCGCCGCGAGTAATATAAGAACCATTTCCCAGCCGCTGCGCAATCGTTACCATACCAGTATTTAGCGACCAGTTCAGCGCTGTCTGCATAGTAATGTCGCCGTTCAAAAAGCTATTTTTCGAAGCGTTATTAATTGTGATGTCTTCAACCTTGATTTTGCCAGTATTGTTGTAAGTACTCTGCGGCGAGATAACGCCTTTGTCGATTCCGGTCGCTACCGTGAAAGTCTTGACATCAGAGCCCGCTTCGTACGGATGTGAAATCGTATCGTTGTTAAAGACCGACACGTCATAAGTATTGATATTCGACGGATCATACGTCGGCATATTAGCCATTGCCAGCACTTTGCCAGTACTTGGCTCCATGACAATAGCGCTTGCTCTGGTGGCTTTACTACGTTTAGCACCAGCCTCTAGAGCCGACTCGACTTGTGTCTGGATATTACGATCAATCGTCAAAACAATACTCTGGCCATTTACTGCTGGCTGGCGGACATTCTTATCGCCAATTGTTAGCGGTACGTCGCGGGCATCCGTCACCGTTTTGAGCATGCCGTCGCGCCCAGACAGAGTTTGGTTATTAGCTTGCTCGAAACCATATACTCCCTTACCCTCGTGATTAACAAAACCCAAAACCTGGCTAGCCAATCGTCCTTCGGGATAAACTCGGCGCGTTCCAACTTCGAAGCCAATACCTGCTAGTTTTTTCTTCTTGATTAATTCAGCCTGCGTCCGCGTAATATACTTCGTCAAAATTTGGTAGCGGCTAGGTTTTTTATCAATCAACTTCGCAAAGCCATCAACTACGTTGCCGCCAGCGACGCTATTCAGCGTATCTACCACCGCCTGCTTATCAGATACTTGTGTTGGATCAGCCCAAACTTTATAGACTGTCTCGTTCATCACTAGCGGCTTCGGGTCGCTGCCGTCCATAGCATAAATCTCGCCGCGCTGCGCTTTGAGCGTGAACTTCTTAATCTGCTCATTATCGGCCTGCTTTACATAGTAATCATGCCGCACTACCTGCACCACGAAAAGCTGCACTACAAAAATAGCCGAGACGACCAGCACTATACTAAACAAAAAGCCAACTCTCGAGCGTCGAATAAAACGAGTTGGCGATACACTCATGATTTTAAACTCCTATTTGCTTACATACTGAGTATCGGCCGGGGTAGCCATCCTTTGAGCAACGCTGCTGTCTTTAACTGATTGCAGAGCTGTTAGGCGAGCATTCTCAACCGCCAAATCGCTCTTCTGCTCGGTCAACGTCGAAATTTTATTACTGACGTCATTTGACTCATAATCATAGCCCGAAACACTCCCCGCTTGTGTTAAGTATAACAGACCTAGCAGTGTCAAGAGAAGCGCAATAATAATCGCATTAGAAATCGGGCCGAGTTTGATAGCCGATGCAAAAGCAACTGTATTGCGGTTGCGCCCATAATTACCTTGGCGCCGGCTATTAAATTGTGTAGTTCGTGAATATGACATGTGGTGGATTCGTTTTTGTTATTTATTTTGACACTCAAAAGCCAGAGGAACGTTAGGAGAAAAACGAAAATTACGCTCCTCTGCCCTATGAGTTGTGTTATTTTTGCCTAAGCGGCGCGGCGCACGACAGTTATGTCATGCTGAACGTCGGCTTGGACTTGTACTTGGATGCGGCGAGTCATGCTACATCTTCCTTTCTGTTTTTATATTTTCACAGCGACACGAAGTTTAGCACTTCGCGAGCGCGGATTGTGAACATCTCTAATAGCTCCATCGACAGGATGCTTCGTAATGATACGAAGCTCCGCCTCGTAGCCGCTTTTGGCCTGTTCGGTAAAGTATCGCTTAACGATACGATCCTCCAGGCTATGAAAGCTAATTACACCGACTCGCCCGCCCTGCGACAACAGCTCGGGTAATAATGGCATAATTGCTCGTACTTGCTCAAGCTCATCGTTTACAAAAATCCGAATCGCCTGAAAAGTACGTGTCGCCGGATGCGTTCGCTGGCGCCGTCCGACGTGCGCCCTCAAGATAGCCGATGCTAGGTCTTCAGTTGTCGCCAGTGGTCTAGCCTTAATAATCGCAGCAGCATAACGCCGCGCAATATTTGGCCGTTCTTCGCCGTAATCGCGAATAATCCGCTCCAGCTCGCTCTGCGAATAGGTATTGACTACTTGTTCCGCAGTTAAAGCTTGCCGCCGATCCATCCGCATATCCAGCGGACCGCTATGCGAAAATGAAAATCCTCGCTCAGCCCTATCAAGCTGTGGTGACGACACCCCCAAATCAATCAATATCATATCAAACTGCTTGCCTATAGCAATCAACCGCTGGGCAGCGCTGACAAAATCAGCGTGTATTAATTCTGCCCCTTTGCCGACAAATGCCGCTAGGTTTGCTTGTGCAAATTCATCGCGATCGACCAAAGTCATTCCGCGATAATTATGCGTTCGTTCGACAATGGCGCCCGCGTGTCCGCCGTATCCAGCCGTCAGGTCGAGATAACTCTCGCCATCTTTAGGATTAAGCAACCGCACAACGTCATCAAGTAATACCGGAACATGAAGTGGTGGATGTTCTTTAATACTCATTCCCCCATCATACCACATGGCCTGATAGAGGTCTCGAGATCACCAATCCGATAGCGAGCTGTTTGTTTTCGCATAGGAGTTTTTGTTTTTGTATAGTCAAGCATGCTCAAATTACGAGAATTGTCAAACAATTCATATTTCGTCTAAGCATACCTTTGAGAGACTTGTGTGTGAGGTGGAGTTTTTGGGAGGTGTTGTGTTAGAGGAAAGAACTTTCGACAATTTTAGCGTGGGTCGATATTCCACTGCTCACTATCAGGTTGTTGATCTCGAGGATGTCCAACTTCGAATTGTAAAAGTGCCACAAACTATACGGCTACGCGCCCAAAGACAGCGTCGCCCGCGATACGTAAGCATCAGGTACGCAAACCAAGACGCCCGCCCTACCGTACATAGATTGGCTAACAGCTGCGTCGGTCATAACTACCCTACTTTCTTTTGTTATTTTATGCGGTGGTGTTTGTTTTAGCTTGAGAATTTCTCTTGCCTTTGCCACTGGCTTTATCATACAACGTTTCATCATGCTTGTGCAATACCTTTTTTACTAAAAATGATAACTTCTTTACTTTTCCACAAAAACGTGGAAAACTATAGTGTTTATATAAGCAAATAGACGCTATATCTAGCGTCTATAGAGGTCAGCCATGACAGAAAATGCTGCTTATGCAAAATATATCCGCATCAGCTGGCGCGCCACCGCATCTGGATCATGCCGGATAAAACTGCGTACTGCAGCAATCGGGTCGCTTGATTGCGCGCCCGCCCATATATTTTTAGCTAGGATACCAGCCCCGCGAAACTCATAATGTTGGCGTTTAAGTTCGCTAATATCATATTGCACCGTATGTTCGCCGTCATGGGCATACTTCGCCATCAACTCTCTCGATGGTTCGTCGGTGTTGAAGACGACATAGTCTAGAAACTCGCTACCAGCCAAACGCTCAATTTCGCTGGCAAAATCTGCCACGCTCAAACCATCCGTCGGGCCGGGTTTGGTTACTAGATTACAAACAAAAACACATTTCGCCCGCGTCGCTGCCAATGCTTCCTGAATTTCGCCAATTACCAGCGCCGGCGCCAAACTACCGTAGAGATTACCCGGCGCAATCACCACCATATCTGCTTCCAAAATTGCTTGAACGGCCACTGGATGCGCCACTGCCTCTGGCTCTAGCCACACTTTTGGCCGTTTGGCGATATCGGCATGCGCGATTTTGAATTGCCCTTTAATTGGCTCGCCCGAAGCGCTTTCGACACACAGCGTGATATCAGTTAGTGTCGTTGGAATCACCCTGCCCTGAATATTGAGAACTTGGCTAGCCAGCTGCACTGCCTCGCCAAAGCTACCGGTCATTTTCTCGAGCGCTGTCAAAAACAGATTACCGAAGGCATGACCCTTCAAGCTGCCGTCATCGAAACGATAATTAAACAAATCGCGCACCCGCGGACTATCGCTCAGTGCTACTAAGCACTGCCGCACATCACCCGGCGGCAGCACGCCAAGTTCGTCGCGCAGCTGTCCCGTCGACCCGCCATCATCTGCCATATTGACCAGCGCTGTCAAATCAGACACGTATTTTTTGAGACCTGTTAGCAGCGTGAAGCTGCCAGTGCCGCCTCCGATAACTACAATTTTTGCTCCGCTGTCGCCATGTTCTTCGCTCATCATTCCCCTTCTGACGTATTCACTCCGCTGTCGCCGCGCAGCTCCTTCTTGCCTTTTAATTCATACTTGATACCAGTCATATCGCTAGTCATATAGTCGTCGTTGAGCAGATTGACAAACTTCGCCGCATCCTTGGCATCCATAATAATAATCTCGCCAGTAGCATCGTCAGTCATTAGTTCTAGGCCCATTTCGTCGGCCTGCTCGATAACCTGCTCTTGCGTCACCAGGCCAATTTCAACTTTCTGCAGCTTAGTTACCAGCGATTTAGTATCGCGCACCAATGCATCGAAAGTCATACCTTCAGGGAACTTTAACTTAAAGTTTGTCTCGATTTCAGCAATTTTTTCTTCGGCAACAGCGAACTGCTTAGCATCGTAACCAAACAAACGGATAAATTTCGACTCGTTAAAGGCAAAGATATCACCGCCAGCAATCAACACTTGATTATCTGGCGTAATTTTTAGGCCGACATCAGCACTGAACGGTTGAAACGAATCGCCGTTATACATCCAAGCGGTTACGCCTTTAAGTACTTGCGACTGCGGTAAAATCTTAGCCACGAAAAACGGCTCGGCCCCCTGGCGGCTGAAACGCGCTACGATTCCCTTGACCTTCTTGAACTCATGGTCGCCTTCGCGGAACACCTCTAGCGTTTCCTCGCCGTAGCGAATCTGCTCAATCACCTCTTGCGCATGATCCACTCGGTCCAGAGTAGTCCGCTCCAACACATTATCCTCAGCAGCGGCCGCTTCAAAGTCGCGCACTGTCATGCCAGTAGCAGCACCAGTTTGCACCTGGCTAATCATATCGTAAAGGAATAATACCTTGAGCTGCGCCTTGAGCTCCTTGGCGTAATTAGTGGCGTAGACAGTGTAGCCCTTCGTAAATAGAAATAAGTCGATTTCGAGTTCGTCCTTATGCGCATCAGCTTGGTTCGCCCAGAGGAAAATATCAGTTGGCTCTGGCGGCTGGTCATCAGCCGGTGTTGATTGGTCATTATTCATGATATATATTCTACTACAATTATTAGGCGCTATTCTAATATTGGTTTATTTACTGTACAGCATCCTCGCCAAAATGTTTTTGCAAGCGCATTTTGATCGAACCGTGATGGCGGCCGAGTTTCTGGCTCATCGCAGCAATTCTTTCGCCGTTAATGAACATTTGGCGCAATTCATCGTCATCAGCCTTAATCCATGGTTTATAAGCATTAGGATAAGTCTGGCGCATTTTAGCAATTTTAGCCGACCAGCTAGAATTGGCGCTGTTCGCTTTTTTGGCGGGTTTAAGTTCGCCGGCCGCGCGTTTGTCGGCTTTTGGTTGTAAGCGCGCGAACTTTTTAGCATCATCCTTCGCCCGCGCGCGCAACTGCTCGTCAATAGCATAGGCTTCGTCGCTCATCTGCAAAGCCATGCGGTTAATACCAGTCAAATACAAATTATCAATATCGCGCACCCGGCTAAGCGCCACATAGCCCATGCCCGGCACAAAGGCTTTGCGGAGGTCAATTCGCGCGCTATCCAGCGTCATGCCTTGGCTTTTGTGGACGGTAATCGCCCACGCCAAACGCAGCGGAATTTGGCTAATGCTAGCTCGTTTGCGCGTCCCATCGCGCAACTCCCAAGTATCAGGCTGCATGGTCACCGTCCGGCCATTACGAAACTCCACTACCGGATAATCCGTCGCTGGCTCGAAATCGACCACCATACCGATACTGCCATTAGCATAACGTCGGGCCTGATCGTTCTTGACCGCCATCACTAATGCGCCTATTTTGAGCGTCAGCACCTCTGGCGCTAGTACGCTGCGCTGCAAATTATCAACGTAGTTGTTACTACCAGTAGTATGGCGCTGATACAACACCTCGTCGCCTGGCAATTCAGCCAGCCTAGCTTGATTAATTCTATCGACGTCAACATTCACAGTATGCAATTCTGTCAGATCTGCTCCGGCTGGCGGTTGATATTCGGTCCGCTCTAACAGCTGCTCGGCGTGGCGGCGGCGCAAATCGCCAGCCCGCATCGCCGTCAAGATTTCTAGCAGCGTATCGCCGTCGCGTTGGCGAAACTGCTCGCTCAGATACAATACCGTCGGATTAAGCTCGCGCCACGCCGATGAATTCACTACAAAACCGCCCTCGCGGCCTTGCGCTCGATTAACTGGCGGTAACTGGAAAAAATCGCCACTCAAAACCACCTGGATGCCGCCGAACGGCTCGTCGACTCGTTTTCGCACCAGACAGCAGACTTCGTCGACCATATCCAAGCGGTAATCGTGCAACATACTAATTTCATCAATGATAAGAATATCGGTTTTCTCGATAATCTCGCGCCGGCTTTTGCTAATATGTTCAGCAAAACCATTTGGCAGGCGGTCACTGACGCCAATCCCCGACCAAGCATGAATCGTCGCGCCGCCCAGATGCGTCGCCGCTAGCCCAGTCGTCGCCGTCACCGAGACATACTTACCGCTAGCCTTGCTCAAGTTAATGAATTGATTTAGCACGAAAGTCTTGCCCGTTCCTGCCGGGCCGGTCAGCAGTGCGCTTTCGCCGCTCAATAATATTTCTAAGGCTAAATCTTGCTTCACTAGCCTTATTATACAACTTAAGGCACGGAGCTACTTATCCCAAGCAAAACCGTTACCAAAATGACCGTAGCGCGCTGTTGGTTCGTATTGCGGACGAGCCAGCTGCAGCGTATCAATAATACCCGCCGGACTGAGATCATAACCTGCGATTGGCTGCTCGACGCCGTCAACTACCGCTGTAGCCTCAACTGGTTGGTCGTGGCCGATTGCGTACGCCAAGCGCACCAACACTTCCTGAGCTGCAAACTTTTTAAGATAATCAACTGCGACCCGCCGCGCCATATAGGCACCGCTGCGATCGACCTTAGTGGCGTCCTTGCCGCTAAACGCCCCGCCGCCTAGTGGAATCCGCGGACCGTAGTTATCAACGGCTAATTTACGCCCGGTCAAACCAGCGTCTGCCGCGAAACCGCCAATTTGCCAATCGCCCGCCGGATTTATATGCAGAGAAATGCCATCAAAATCACCTGCCACATATTTTTGCTGCGCAAACCACTGCCGAACTGCAGCCGCCAGCTCGTCGTGCGGCGCATTCTGGAAGCTGGCAACAATTGCCGCAATCTGGCCGCCATAAGTCGTCACCTGCGTTTTGCCGTCATACGGCCATTTCTCATACAAAAAGCGGTTCAAGGCCCGCGCTAAAGCATACTCTAGCGGCAACAGTTCTGGCGTCTCAGCGCAAGCATAGCCAATCATCACACCCTGATCGCCAGCGCCGCCCGCGTCCACGCCCTGGGCAATCTCTGGACTCTGGCGTGCAATCCGCTCAATAATTTCCACATCGCCGCCGGCCAGCCGCCGCGCAATCTGCTTGACGTCAACTAGCTCGCTCGACGACACTTCGCCGGTTAGAAACAGCGCGCCATGGCCGCCGCAAGCTTCAATCGCCACTCGGGCTTGCGGGTCTTTGGCAAGATACGCGTCCAGAATAGCATCGCTGATTTGGTCGCAAATCTTGTCCGGATGTTTCGGCGAAACGCTCTCGGCCGTACGATATACTGCTTGATTATTAGATTCTACAGACATAAAAACTCCTTTCTATCTGCCCCGCTTGAGGCCAAGAAAGGAGCCGCAAAGACAATATCTCTCCTGGTCAAGCAGGCTGGAATTAGCACCTTGCTGCAAAAGCAGGTTGCCGGCGAGTCATCAGGCCAGTCCCTCGTCGCACTCTGGATATTAAATTATTAACAAGCTCATTATAGCACGCCCCGCCCCGCCGAATCTAGATCGACAGTAAAACAGCCAAGACTCTCGCTATAGACGAACGCCAGCCCGCGCTTTATTCGCCCACTCGTCCGCTAGCTCGTTCTGCTCGTGGCCGACGTGGCCGCGTACCCAAACCAGCTTCGGCTGCGTCGATTGGTAAAGCGCGTACGCTTGCTGCACGAGATCGAGATTTTTAATTTCGCCGCCTTTTTTACGCCAACCTTTAGCAGCCCAGCCTGGCGCCCACTTGGTCAACACATTGATCCAAAATTCGCTATCGCTATGAATTTCGCACGGCTCATCGCCAGCTAGCTCCATCGCTGCAATCAGCGCCATGCCCTCCATGCGAATATTCGTCGTCTGGCCGTCTTCGCTACCCAAAGCTACCGGCTGGCCGTTTTCAATTACCGCATAACCGCCTGGACCCGGATTTGGGCTAGCACTACCGTCTGTAAAAAATACTCTCACTTCTTTCCTGCTTTCTAAATATCGCGGACTGGCCGCAGCAGCTTCAGCTCGTCTGGCATATACCACTTGTTGCCGCGATTATCTTGTTCATATTTATACTCTATCATGTGATCAGCCTGAAAATAGTCGCCCGTACCAACAATCTTGTACTGAATATACATTTTACGCACTGAATCGCTCTGCGGCATCGGCCCGCGATACAAACGCAGCTCAAAAATCTCGCCTGGCTTGAGAAATTTATTCAAGTCGCCTCGCTGCCCTAATATCTCATACCTGTCAAGCTCCACGTCAAAGCTCGCGTGGTTGCGAATATGAGCCCACACCTCGAGGTACTTATTGTCGCCCGACGGATGCGCCTCGGTGCGCTCAACTTCTATCTCGGGAATCACTTTTTGCCCGTTAGCCGAGTGATATTGATCGGGCTGAGGCTTACTGTCTGACTTCCTATTATCTGCAGCAACCCCTGAAGTGTCTTTATCGAAGTTATTTTCGTCCCTACTGCCGCGATTATCTTGCGGCGAGACCATATCATTATTATTAAGACGCGCCAAATATTCGTCATCACCATCCGGCTCGCCAAAAATTAAATCACGCAACCATCCCATACATCTATTGTACCGTATTTAGACAAAGCTACACATACGCTATATATAGTGCCGCTATATATAGCGTATGTACTGCCGTGGAAAAATCAGGGAAATCTTTGAGGCACACTAGACTACTGTTATTCTACTTATGTTTGGCACTCTTGACACGCGAGTGCCAACCAATTACAATAAAATGTAGAGCAAAAGCTCGCCAAATCATAAACGAAAGGAGTAATACAAATGAGTAAACTCGTTCGATTCGACCCGTTTGCCGAAATGGATGCCCTGCAGCGCCATTTCTTTAATGACGACAACTGGATGCCGCGCCAAGTGCGCTCGGTTGGCCTGCCTACCACTGATGTCTACATGAAAGATAACGCGCTAGTCGTCGAGGTTCACTTGCCGAAATTCGATGAAGACGACGTCAATATTTCTGTCGAAAATGGCAATTTGGTCATCCAAGCCCAACGGCACGAGAAAGAAGAAGACAAGGAGAAAAAGTACGTCGTACGCGAGTCGAGCAGCAGCTTCTACCGTAGTGTCCAGCTGCCAGAGCGCGCTGACGCCGATGCTATCGAAGCACACCTGGATGACGGCGTCCTGAAAGTCACCGTACCAGTCACGCCAGCGCCAGAGCCAAAGAAAATTACCGTCAAATCACGCGGCAAGAAGAAAGATTAAGCCTTTCTCAGCTTTGACCGTCAAGAAGGCCTCGGGATTACCCGAGGCCTTTTGCTAATAACGAAATTCCGTAGCCTAGCTAGAAAGCGTCAAACTATTCCGCATATTTTTCGGCAAACCGCCGCAATATCTTGACTGGTTCGGTTACCAATTCCGATTCGCGGTACGCCGCATCGATCAGATCTTTAGCTTCCTCTGGCGCGAAATAGCCAGCATGCTTATAGATATTAATCCGCAGCGCCAAGCCATCAGCATCAAGCTCAGGATGGAATTGCGCCGCATAAACATTTTTCCCGGCGCGCAGCAATTGTATACAGGTCGCAGAACGCGCCAGCACCACGCTGTTCGGCGGCGCCGTGTCTGTCCCCTCTTTATGCCCAACGAAACCGCGAAAACTAGCTGGCAAGCCAGCCAGCAGCGGATCATCCTGCGCTTCCGGCGTCAAATTTATATCCACCGCGCAAACCGGCTCGCCATGGTCGAAGTCCGTCCGTCCGCCCAGCGCCGTTACCAGCGCCCCCACACCCAAACAAGTGCCTAAAAACGGCTTATCCTCGGCTGCAATCTGGCGAAGCAGCGGCATGATATAATCTTCAAACTGCAATTGTTCCGGCGATTTTTCCTCTGGCGGATAAGCAAAATTAGCTGGCCCGCCGCCCATAAAAATACCGCTGTAATCATCCAAATTAACTGGCGAGAACTCGCCGCGGTCAAGCCGCAAGCGCTGCAACTGCTCCGGCTGCAAACCGCCAAATTTCAAAAAAGCTGCATATTCGTCGTCAGACGCTTCGTCCTCGGGAC
>JBHRNN010000005.1:0-40977 GCA_042642485.1 Saccharimonas sp. (SeqCode) | reverse complement strand
AACCGGGACTAGCAGCGGAACTAGGAGCGGGACTAGAATTTTTATGAGCGCAATATAGGTATACATTTGCAGCAGATTTCTTTTTTGCTCTCTCGACTAATGCGGCAGGAAAATAAGGTTCTGAAAGTTCAGGTGCAGCGAAAGCACTCTCATTTATCATTGCTGTCAAAGAAGTTGTTGCTATGATTGTAGCTAAAACAAAAAGCGCTATTTTTTTATACATAACCATATTTAGTATACAATACTGTAGCAGTAAATAAAACAAAAAAGCGCTATCATAGTAGCGCTTTTCACGATTTGATATATTTTTAATTAAATTAAGTATTTATATTAACTTAGCCGCCGATTTTTGTATACTTTCCCTTTACATCAGTTTGAAATGATATTCCTACGATCTTTAGGGGTGTATCGTTGTCGTCTTTGGATGGTTTACACAGGCGCACTTCACAATATACAGGACTGGCAAAATCAGATTCTTCGCTCAAAACATTTTCTGGGGATATATTTGTTTCGGTGTCCATTGTAAAGAAGAGAGCTATGCCAGCACCTCTGTCTGAATTTACTATCATTTCGGTGCCATCAGGCTGTAGTGAAAATCGGCGATAAAACTCTTTTTTGTCACTTGTTACAGGTACGAGCTGATCATTAGAGTCGTGTGGTTTAGCTTCTCTTGGCAATATACCTTCTGGGTCGCTAAAAACTGCTAAGTTATTGTTAAACATAGCTCTGTTTTTAAGCCAGTCCATTACTTCTGCCATACCCTCTTTGTATTGTGGTAACGCGTCTGTGGCATGCTCACGGAGCCCTTCAATAAGGTATATGCTTAGTCGCGGATCGCCCGCGTAGCTTTCCATGTCTCCTGCTGCCACTTCTCTTTTGCTCCAGCTAGCCATTGATGGTACTTGAACTTCTTGGCCGTCGGTATTAAAGAGATTGGGGTTTGTCACGTAATTGAACATCCTCACTATTCTGCTGATAAGCTCATTTTTCGTGGCTTCGTCAGTAGTGTTTCTTTTTTCTATCGTATTGAAGTTTGGCAAGCTACAGACCTCAGCTATTCTTTCTGGACTGACTATCTCGCGCACATCGACTGGTCGCGCAACTACTTCTGGCGTAGAGACTTCTGTATCGGGCTTTGGCGTTGTGTTAGGATTAGGTACTTGCTTGCTTCTTTCTTGATTTTCAGTGGTTTCGCCAGAGCAGGCTGCGAGCGCCGCTACTGCACCAGTAAACCCTGCAATTTCTAATATCCTGCGGCGATCAACCTTTTTATCGAGTAGACCTCTTAGTAGATTTGGACTTTTTACCATAAAACTTCAATCCCCTCCTTCGGGATTAGTGGCTTATGATGTCTATGCGACCCACCTCGCATTCGTGGTATTATTATACATCTTTATGGCGAAATAATCAAGCTGACAGTGCTATTTTTCGCTAATCATCATCGTCATCGTCGTCATCGTCGCCGTCGTACAAATCGCCAGCGAATTCCTTGAGGACGTCGACGGCTTGGTCGGTCATAGGCTGGCGCACGGTTGGCGTGTTGAGGATTTGGACAGCCATCTTACGGGCATTTCGGCGCCGCTTGTTGAACCGCTTGATCAGGCTCTGGCGGGCGTCTGCTTCGCTGTTCGGCAGGCCTTTATCGCCGAGTTTCTTCTGCTCGGATCTGATGCTATCCTCGATGAGCTTATTGAACTGCGTCCTGGTCAGGTCGCTCGTATCAATATCGGCGAACATCACAGCTAGGGCGTTAGCGTTAGCATTAGCGATAGTGCTGGTTTTGATGCGGCCCTCGAGAATCTGGCGGAAGGACTGGTATTGCAGGCTTTCGTCGCCGTAGAATTCGCCGTTGAGGACAGCCTTGAGCGATTTGTCGCTGAGGGCTGGCGCTGCTTGCATGAATTTAGTTTTGATAATAGCTTGCTCGACCGAGCGGCGGAAGTCGTAGTTGTAGCCGGTGGCTATCACATTGCCATGCTCGTCGACTACTCTGCCGGTTTGTTTAATGACATTCATCTTTTGTTCGTACGAGCCGACGTCGAACAGTTCAGCGATCGACATGTCGCGGACGTAGTCGTCGCGGGCGTCGAATGAATAGCTGCGGCCAGCGGCGTCGGTAACATGCAGCTGGGTAACCGGCTGGCCAGCGGCGTCGGTGCCTAGTTTGCCAGTAGCCAGCGCTTCAATTTGTCCAGGGTCGAGTTTGAAGTGGTGGGCCAGTTCGGCTTGCTGTGCGATCTTTTCGCCGGCTTCTTTGCGCGATTTAGCCACGTATTCGGCCAGTACAGCTGATTGGTTACCGATGCCAGCGGCGTATTCGCGGACTAGTTTGCCGTCGACGCGGACGGTGTTGTCGAGCATCATAGTATTGACCTCGCTGGATAGCGCCTGCTCGGCGGCGCGTTTGGCAGCGGCGGTCAGGTTGGTTTCGATGTTGGCGCGCTTGATGTCGCGGGCAACGTGCAGTACATAGTCTTGTGTTGGAGCATTAGCGCCGCGCAGGTTGACAACATGTTCGCTTTGGTCGCCCTGGGCGATGATTTCGGCGTGCATTTTGCCAAGTTTTTCTTTAGCGCGGGCAGCATCGAATTCGCTCTTCTTGACGCTCAATTCTAGGGCTTTGTAGCCCGGGCTGGTTTGCGCCAAAGTATCCCAGCGGGCTTGCTGGTCGTTGCTGATACGCTGTTTGTGCGCCTCGACGGTGCGCCGGGCGGTGTCGACTTCTTGGCCGGCTCTGCTTTCGTTGAATTCATTTTGGACGCGGGCTTTGTCGATTTCGGCGAGTTGTTGGCGGTGTGTCAGATTTTGATGGCCGCGGTCGAAAGCGTTGTCAAGTTCGGATTTGTGGATACTGGCCCGGCGGCGGCGTGCTTCAAGCGCCTGGCCGTGCGGCGTGGCGTAGAAGGTGTTGCCGATTTCTGACTTACGGGCTTCGTTCTCGCCCTCGACTGTCTGGACAGAGCGCCGCCCGTAGCGGTCGTTGTCCCATTCGGTGGCGTTGTTGCTGGCAGCGGCTTCGTAAGCGGCGGTTAAGCCTTTACGGCGCTGTGTGTGACGATGTTGCCGCCGTACGGCCGAGTTGACAAAGTTAGCGCGGCTGCCGTGGGCTCTGTTGATGGCGCGGGCGGCTCTTTTTAGCTTCGGCGACCTTCTGAAGATACCTCTGTCGGTGTTGATTAGGCTCTTGCCAGCGCGATTTTTGGCGGCTTGGTAAGCAGCGCGTTCCTGCGCCCAGTTGCGGGTGCGATCGATGATGCCGCGGTTCGGATTGTTGACAATACCAGCGAGTTTGCCGAGCAAGTTACCGCTAAGCTTGATGATAAGTGGCGTAATGGCGATCGGTGCAACCTGCACAGCTAGGCCGATGATGATTTGGGTAATTGAATCGCCGGCATTAGCGATGATAGCGTAGCCAGCTAGTTGCGCCGCACCGAAAATGAACGATATAAGCGGGAACATTAGCAGCATGGTGGCAAAAAGATCTTTCCACTTATCGAAATATTTATTTGTGCTCGGTAATACGTAAGCCACGAAAGCTAGCGGCGCAACGATGATACACAGGGTGATTAGCGCTTGACGCATAGCTAGAACCACCATCGCCACGATGGCTGCGACGATAGCGCCGACTAACATCGTGGTTAGCAGTGTCAGCGACGGGCCGATACCGCCGTTAGCGACGACCACCTTGCCGAGTACGCCACCGCCAGCTAGCACTACCCCAGTGACGCCAGTCCATGACAGCTCGTCGCCGAGACGGCCGTGGCTAGACAAACCGTGTCGGACGTCGGTAAAGAACTGTTGTATTGACGAGCCGAGTACATTCGAGGTATCGACTAAAGCGCCAGATATCCAATACGAAACGTTGACCAAAATGGCCCCAATGATTAAGCGCGGCAGCATTGATTTGATACCATAGTTGCTCAGGCCTTGGTTGGTGATTTGTGCGTAAATAATCAGCAAAAACACCAGGACGAAACAGACATTGGAGACGTCGCGGACTTTTTGCCAAATTTCGTAAATCGGGTTGTTTTTGGTGGTGTCGGTTTGCAGCGTGTGGACGATCAGGAAACTTTTGATGATGTCGAGTACGCCGTCCATCCGGTCGGCGATAAGCTGCGTAGCCGGGCAGACGAACCAGCCGACGTTAACTTTACAGTTGTCGCCGTCATCATCGCCGTCTGCTTCTGGTGCGTTGGCGATAGATACTTTGGTTGACGAGGATTGCGTCGATGGATCGTATATACCGCTGCGCAAAAGATAGCTAACCGCCTGGCCTTCGGTGGCAGTTTTGGCGTCGCCTTCGGTCAAGATGAGGTGGATACCTTCGTTGTCTTCGTATTTGTAGCCGTCGTAGCCAGCGATTGGCAGGCTTTTGGTTTTTTCGCCGCTAGCAAACGACGCTTTGTCGATTCTGGTATAGGTGTGTTTTTGGTAAATAACGGTATCGTTTTTGGTAGAACGCTCGGCATCGGCAGCTGCTACTGGCCGCGATAGTGCTAGAACACTAGCAAATAATGCTATCGTTACTGCCGAGAGCACTAAAAATCCTTGCCGCAAGGATATCCTACCCTGCAGGCATGTTCTTACCCAATCCCGCATACTACTATTCATTATAGCACTTTTGCTACAAAAAGTCAATGAGCGTTATAAGAAATATTAATGTTTGTCAAAAATGTTTGCAAATATGGACTACCAGCGCTATACTCTAATATTAGGAAGCTATACGCGTTATGAAACAGAAACTAACAACCTGTCTGATTGCTCTAACCAGCGCTGTTGGCGCGCTGTTGCTATTTAGCCGGTCGGTTTACGCGTTGGATTGCGCGGTGTTGCCTGATGAGATATGTTCGAAAGCTGGAGAAGGTGAAGCTGTGTTTGCGTTGCTCAAATTCGTTTTTGATATATGCGTTATTTTGGTCGGTATTGTTGCTATGTGCATGTTTGTCTGGGCAGGCATTCTCTATGCTAGTGGTGACGCTAATAGTAACCGGGTTGCTCAAGCTAAAACAATTATGACTAATACAATTGTTGGTATTATTGCTTTTGGTTTGATGTATTTGGGATTGAACTGGTTAATTCCAGGAGGAGTTTTCAACTAATGAAACGTATATTTTTGGCCCTAGCGGTGATGATAAGTGTTTTTTTCTTTTCTGCGGCTGTGCCGCTGCCAGCCTATGCCGCTGACGAGTCGTGCGATGCTACTGTTTTTGGTATGCCTGCTTGGTATAACGGTATGATGACGAAGGGCTCTAGCGGCGACTGCGAATTTGAGGGAGTAAAAAACGGCGACAAAATAGATATTGCCTATACCGGCTTCAAGATAGGCGCTAATATTCTTCGGGATTTCTTAGTAGTATCGGTGTATGTGTCTTTATTCTTCATCATTAAGGGTGGCTTCATGTATATGTTAAGCGCTGGCTCGCCTGAGGGCATCAGTAGTGCCAAAAAAACAATCCAGAATGCTGTAATTGGTTTCGTGATCGCCTTGATTTCTGTACAACTCGTTAATGTTATAGGAGACATTATATAAATAGATGATAAAACCAGAGATTATATTGGCTGCGTATAAATTTGATGCCAACGGTGGTGTTTATCATCCAACTAGATCAGATGATACTTTGCCTGGTGTGGTGAGAACAGCTATATTTTGGGCAACAGTTGTCGCGGTTGTCGCGGTTGTGATAGCTGGTTTTACTTATACATTATCACAAGGTGATCCCGGTAAAGTTGCTCAAGCCAAAAATGCAATATTGTATGCTATTATTGGTTTAGTTGTCGTACTCGCAGCGGCAGGAATAATATTAGCTGTATATACGTCGTTTCCAGGTTGATATATGATGAGATATAGAATAGTAGCAGTAGTGACAATCGTAACAGCCGTATTAGCAGCGGTAGCCGTGTTGCCGTCATCGCAGACTTGGGCTGCTGAGCTGAATGCTAACTGTCGTAGCGGTAAATATAGCGGTCCAGATTGCGACCTAGTCAAGGATAATAGGATTGATAACAATCACGAAACGGTCACGGAGCCTATCATGTGGTCGATATGGTTTTTGGGGTTTATATCGATAATTGTGGTTATTATCGGCGGTTTTCGCTATGCTACTTCGCAAGGTAATCAGCAGCAATTGCAGTCCGCTAAAAATACTATTCTATACGCCGTAATTGGGTTGGTATTAGCAGCAGTTGCTGGACCGATTATTCAATTTATTGCAGATAATTTACATTTATTATGAATTAAACTGAAGGAGAGACAAGAATATGAAAAAATACATAAAATTATCAATACTATCTATAGCGCTAGGTGTGTCTATGGTTGTTGGATTCAGTTTGCCGGCTGCTGCGGCATGCGGTAGTGTTAGTGATTGCATAAATCAAGGTTTGCATGCTTCTGGCGCTGATAGTACCCCTCTGTCTATTCATAGTCTTATGGGTAAGATCACTAATATTCTTTTATTCCTGATGGGTTCTGTGTCAGTGATTATGATTATCATTGGCGGTTTTCGCTACGTCACCTCGCAGGGCGACCAGACGCAAATGCAATCAGCCAAGAATACCATTTTGTATGCTGTCATCGGGTTGATAGTGGCGATAGCTGCTTATGCGATTGTTAGTTTTGTCGTTACTCAGTTTGTGGGCTGATCTACTTACTATATCTGTTACTACCTAGTAATGTAGCGTAAAAGCAATCCCAATTATTTACCAAATGTTGTATAATAATCCGTATAAGATCAATAAATCATACAGAAAGGATCGACCGTATGAGAATTAAACTAAATAAAGATAGTATTGTCGGTTTGCTGGCGGTGCCTGCGCTGGTGCTATCAGTGGCAGGCGTGATGTTTCAGGCGGCGCCGGCATTTGCTGACCCTTCAACTGAAAAGCCACCTTTGACTGTGTCGGGTGGAGCTAAGTCAGCTAAAGGCACCGATCAATCGGCTTGTCTGTTTGGTAATGAATCTGGTTGTGAAGGTACTGATCAGACGCCTATTTTCCGCATCGTCACTAACGTTCTATTGTTTGTCATCGGTGCCGTATCGGTGATTATGCTAATTATCGGCGGCTTTCGCTATGTTACCTCGCAGGGCGACCAGACGCAGGTGCAGTCGGCTAAAAATACTATTTTGTACTCGATAATTGGTATCGTAGTAGCTATTCTAGCCTATGCGGCGGTCAACTTCGTGGTTTCCAGCTTCGTTAAGTCGGAATAATATCTGCTGCTTTCAAAGTAAAACAACCGCGCTAATTTGGCGCGGTTGTTTTACTGTACCACATTCTTTTGCTTAACGCGATTTTGATTTTGACTGGCGGAACGAAACAACCCGCTTATGTTTGCTTGCGGGCTGTTTTATCTAAATGCGAATTGCTCTCTATCCTACTGGATAGCAATCTTCTTGGCTTGTTCTTGCTTGACCTTGGTGAAGCTGATCGTCAGGACACCATCCTTGAGTACTGCCGAAACTTCGTCTTCTTTGACAGCTACTGGTAGTGCTAGCGTGCGGCTAAACTCGCCCCAATAGCATTCTTGGATATGCCAGCGCGAAACGGCGGTGTCGTCGCCGCTCGACAGCGTGCCGCTGATAGTCAAGATACCGTCAGAGATACTAACGTCGAGGTCTTCCTTGTTGACGCCAGCGGTACGAGCCTTAATCACTAGCAATTCGTCAGTCTCGTAGACGTCAACGGCTAGCTGGCCCGGAAAGTCTTCTTCTTGCTCTTGCCAGGCGCTATCGTCGGCCTGCTGCTGAGGTGCCGCCGCGGCTGGCGAGTTATTATCGTTCGTTAAACTGTCATCGTTGAGAAATGCTGCAGCCAGCTCGTCTCCGATCAACAGATCGTCATCTTGTTTACGTGCCATTGATGTCCTCCACTATTCTCGTTGGCTGATTGAATTTATACTATCATTATAGACTATGCATAGCGTATAATCAACTATATAAACCATAAGAGTGTAAAAAACACAATGATGATTTCCCTGTTCGATATACTAGCGCCCCACTACTGTTGTTCTTGCGGTGAAATTGGTAGGATTATTTGTGATAATTGTAAAAATAACATCATCTCGCGAGCTTCGCAGCGGTGCTTGCTATGCGCGAAAACTGTTCGTAATTCCAGCAGTTTATGCCAGCGCTGCCAGCCGAGAGCTCCTTTTGAAAATGTCTGGTATGTTGGCGAACGAAGCGGCGCTTTGAAGCTGTTGATTGGCGCTTACAAATTTGAACGAGTTGGCAGCGCCTACCGCGAGATTGTTGATTTGCTAGATACGCGCGTATCAGAATTACCTGTCGAGACAATTGTGGTGCCAGTGCCGACGATTGCGTCGCACGTTCGCCAGCGTGGTTTCGATCACGCAGCGAGGTTAGCCAAGGAGTTTGCTAGGCGCCGAAAGCTCCCTTATCGTACGATACTGCATCGACGAACCTCATCAGTCCAGCATATTGCCGATAAGAGTGAGCGCTGGCAGCAAGCGAAGCAGGCTTTTGTTTGCGACAGCTCAGAGGCTGCTAGCTGTTTATTGATCGATGATATTTACACTACTGGAGCGACATTGCATTATGCTGCCAAAGCTCTGCTGGCTAGCGGATTCGAAAAGGTGTCGGTGGCGGTAGTAGCGCGGCAGCCTACCCAGGGTAGCTAATCTCTGATATAATGGGTTCGCTGGAGAGGTGACCGAGTGGTTGATGGTACTGGTCTTGAAAACCAGCGTGGGGCAACTCACCGCGGGTTCGAATCCCGCCCTCTCCGCCAAGAAAATGCCTTATTTACTTTTATAAAAATGAAATTATTTTAGCGGCTGGAGGCGCCATAGCCGCCAGTAGTAGTACCGCTGCCGCCAATACCGCTACCTGATGGGCTAGGTATAAAATTGCCGATGACGAAATTAACGGCCGCGTAGGCCAGAATTGCCACGATTATACCGACTAGCGCGTAAAGGATAGTGTTCTTGGCTGATTGAACTTTCGAGGCGTCGCCGCCAGATACGATATATTTTAGCCCGCCGATGATGAGCATGATTACAGCAACAGCGCCAACGATGAATAGCAAGACGCTGCTCACTCGTGAAAATACGCCAGACTCACCGAATAAGGTGGTTGGCTGGTCGGCGCCGCGCGCCGAACTAGCACCGTCCGCGATTGAGCCGATAGCCGATACCGGCAGCGGCGACAGCGCAGCAATGGCGATGGTAATTGAAGCTAGGATTCTAATGATAATATTAGTGCTTTTCATAATGATTTTTGAAGTCCTTCTAGTTATTAGTATACATGGTTATCATCAAAAATCTATGCAGCAATGGTAAAATATGCTAAACTGGTAGCGATTGGAGCTTTACTATTGGTGATAGCTTCGTTCGGAGGAGTACCCAAGTGGCTGAAGGGGACGGTTTGCTAAATCGTTAGTACGGGGAGACCTGTAGCGGGAGTTCGAATCTCCCCTCCTCCGCCAAGAAAAGTAGAGGCCGTTTGTTGTCCTCTATTTTTTTGTGGTAATCACTGCAGCCATGATATAATGCGGTTATGCAAGACGACTCATCGCAAGATTGGCAAAAACCAGCAGAGACAGCTTCTGGGGCGCCTTTTCAAGCGGCTGTTTCAGAAGCAGAATTAAATACGAGTGCAGAATCAACCCAGCCAGCTTCAGTTGATGCCGAGGCAACAGATTCAACTGCTCCAACTGGTCTTAATTCAGCAGAGAACGACACTCCAGCATTTAGCGATGATGCAACGCCAGCGGTCGAGCCTGACGATAGCGAAATTCTTGTGCGCTGGCAAGGTCCAGAGCATCTCTATAGCGAGCGTTCAATGATGTGGTATGCAGCTTTGGCGCTAGCGACGCTCATAATGATGGCGATTGCTTATTTTGCGTTTAATTCGCTGACATTCACCATTTTGTTACCAGTGATGGCGGTGGCGCTGGGCGTGTACGCGCATCGGCCGCCAGAGATTATTGATTACACCTTGACCCGCAAGGGTCTGTATGTTCGCGACCGGCTAATGCTGTATGATCAGTTTAAATCGTTTGATGTTGTCACTATCAATAATGTTCATCATATTGCGCTAATTCCGCGCAAGCGCTTCCAGCTAGGGCAGAATATTTACTTCCCTGAGGAATCAGGCGAGAAAATTGTCGACATGCTAGCGGCGCGCCTGCCGATGAAAGAGGTCAAGCCAGATTTTATCGACCGAATACTAGCCAAGCTTCACTTGTGAAAAGTGTTTGAGTATGCTATTATCAGCTAGTTAGCACCCGTAGCTCAGCTGGATAGAGCGTTGGTTTGCGGTACCAGAGGTCGTGCGTTCGAATCGCGCCGGGTGTACCACGAGGTTATTATACGAACCCGGGTCATGATGATTGTTGTGGTAAAGGTTCGTATCTGATAGTTGAAAGCGCCTGTCCCGTTGGGCGGCGCTTTTTATTTCTGCTGTATATTTGGCGGAGAGACAGGGATTCGAACCCTGGGTACGATTGCTCGCACACACGCGTTCCAGGCGTGCACCTTCAACCACTCGGTCACCTCTCCTTCGCTTACAATTCTACCAGAAAACGCCAGAAATATGAATTGCGCTTTACTCTGCGTCCGACTAATTAAAAATGTAGTATTTTACACAATCTTCATCGGTTGATTTATTAAACGTCACTTGTCTATAATAGATTAATATGACAGCGCGAAAGACAGCAAGGCCGATAATTCAACTTAAAAAACTTACAAAAATATACGGTATAGGTGACGCGGCGCACGATGCGCTCGATGAAATTGATCTAACCATCCGCGAGGGCGAGTTCATCGCCGTGATGGGGCCGTCCGGCTGCGGCAAGACGACTTTGCTTAATATCATTGGTTTTTTGGATCGGCCTGACCAGGGTGAATATCTGTTCGAGGAGCACTCAACCGCTCGCCTATCAGAACGGCAGTACGCCAAAATTCGTTCTAACAAGATTGGTATCGTTTTTCAGAGCTTTAATTTGATTAATCGCTTGACGGTGCTCGAAAATGTTGCTTTGCCGCTGATTTACAAAGGTGTACCGCGCGTCAAGCGTCTGGAAATGGCTAGTAGCATTCTAAAGTCGTTCCATTTGCAGGAGCGCGAATATTACATGCCGTGGCAGCTATCGGGCGGTCAGATGCAGCGCGTGGCGATTGCGCGGGCTTTAGTTAATAAACCGAGCATTATCTTAGCCGACGAGCCAACCGGCAACCTTGATAGCCGCTCTAGCCACGTTATCATGGAGGAACTGGCTAACTTGCACAAAAAAGGCAACACTATCGTTATGGTGACTCACAACCCGAATCTGACTAGCTATGCTAGCCGTGTGATTAATATGCTTGACGGCAAGGTTGCCAGCGACCGCCGTGTAACGGTTGAGTCGCATACCGAATCAAAGGAAGTAGCAATCCCGCTGCACAAATCAGACGCTTCTAAAGACAAGAATGACGCAGATACTAAGGATACCAAGGATAAGGACACTAAAAAAGCCAAAGAAGAAACAAAAGAAGCTACCAAAGATAAGCCTAAAAAGATAGCCAAAAAGAGCGAGGACGACGAAAAATGAGGTTAATGACAGTTGAACACATCACTGATGCTTATCAAACATTACGGCGCAGCCGCGCGCGTACGGTGCTGACAGCGCTGGGTATTGCTATCGGCGTGGCTAGCGTGACGTGTATTTTGGCGATTAGCGACGGTGCTCGCGGAATGATTTCTAACCAAGTTAATACCTATGACGGCAAGTTAATGATCGTCCGTCCAGGTGCGCAGACACGCGATTTGAACGCCTATCTCAATCCAGCCGGACAGCAGTTATTTGGTACTAGCTCGTTGACCGAGGCTGATATCGAGGCTGCTAAGTCAATTGACGGTATTGACGCAGTGGTACCGCTAATGATTTTGAATGCTACCGCTAAAACCTCTCGAGCTGAGGTAGCTAATAATGTTGTACTTTCCACTACCCCTGCGTTTATCAAGACGGCAGATATCAAAATGAACGCTGGCCAGTTTCTCGGCGAAGAAACTGACGATTCAGCGGTGGTGATCGGCAGCGAGTTGTCAACTAAACTATTCAATACTGATCGTTCGGTCGGCCAGATGTTCACGATGTACGGCCAGCAGTTTACGGTTATCGGCGTTGTCAAGACTGGCGCTAACCCGGTTAACTATAATACCGTTGATTATGGTAATGCGATTTTTGTCTCTTATAATCAAGGTAAATTGCTACACAAAGGTAGTACGCAGATTCAACAAATTAACGTTCTGGTAAAGGACAAGGATAATGTCTCGGCTGTTAAAGATAAATTGAAAGAGAAAATCCTCAAACAACACCTAGGTGAAGCCAACTTTACTATTCTAAGTGGCGCTGATATTGGCCGGCCGACTGGCGAATTGTTTAGTGCCTTAACAGCGGTGATGGCGGCCATTGCAGCGATTTCGCTGGTAGTGGGCGGCGTCGGTATCATGAATATCATGCTGGTTGGCGTGGCTGAGCGCACCCGCGAAATTGGTATCCGTAAAGCAGTTGGCGCTAGCCAGCGGACAATTATCGGGCAATTTTTGGTCGAATCGCTGATGATTAGCCTGCTAGGCGGCACTTGCGGTTATCTGGTTGGTTGTTTGTTAGCTGTGATTATTAGTTCGCAAATGAGCTTTGGGCCGACAATGACCTGGTCAACGGCGATTGCGGCGTTGTTGATGGCAGTTGGTTCTGGCGTAATCTTCGGTACTTACCCTGCCCTGAAAGCGGCGCGCAAGAATACTATTGAATCGCTGCGGCAATACCACTAGAAGCTAAATTTCTACCGATAGACAATAAACAAAATAGACAGCACCAGACTGTCTATTTTGTTTTTACTTATCTTAACGCGCGTTTATTTTTCGAGGGCTTTTTTGAACTTTTCAATTAAGTTAACCTGGGTTGGGTCGACATTATTGAGAATTGCCACATAAATACTGGCAAAATCTGCTAAAATACAACCCCACAGCATCTGCTGTAGCGGTGTTTTGCCTGCGAGTGGTACCACGTTTGATTTCGGGCGTTTGCCAGATAGCATCTGATCGCTGAGCGAGAAGCGTTTGAGGATGCGCGGGTGTTCGAGATCGCTTAGCAAATCAAATACCGCGAAAGGCTTCTCGACCGGGTGGCTAGTCCAGCCAATAAATTCGTTGTGGCTGAATTCTGGTAAATAGTTGTAGAAAGCGACATTTTTAGCATTTTCGTTCCAACTAATTTTCCACTTATAAGCTAGCGGCGCCATCAAACTACCGCCGTAGAAAACCGGTGTTTTGCCGACAGCGATTAAGGCCAGCTGCTTGGCGTAGTTTTGCTTGGTCGGCACATCTTTGGCCCAGAGCGCGCTTTCTTTCTCTAGCCAAGTGCTAATAGCTGCTAGTTCGTCAATGTAGGTGCGGTCAATCAACTTGAAGGCATTAAGCACTTCAAATAGCGCTCGCAGCGAATAAATAACGGCCATGCGCGGCTGGCAATCTTTGGGAATGAGTGCTGATAGGATATGTTCTCGTTGAGCAATCTCGTTAAGTTCTCCGCCAGTAGCAATGATAGCAATTTGGCAGCCGTGTTCAATCGCCTGCTTGAGGCATGATAGAGTTTCCTCGGTGTTACCAGAGTGGCTACTAGCGATAACTAAGGTATTGTGATCGGCGTAATGCGGCAAATCGTAGTCCTTGACGACGTCGAACGGAATTGATAGCGTGTCGTTGAGCAGCGACTTAGCGAGGTCGGCCGCTAGCGCCGAGCCGCCCATGCCAGCGACGATGATGTTACGCAGCTCGCGGCCGTCGTGCTCGGCATCGCGTAGTTGGCAGTCAAAATTTGCCTGTTGATAAAGTTTAGCCGCAACTTCGAGAGCGCCCCCGTTATCTCTTTGCTTCAAAATATTAGAGTCATCTAGCATGTAAAATCACCTTTCTCTTGCGATATTTCCTATAACTATGATACAGTATATACTAAATAAAGCATAAAAGTAATGAAGAGGGTGGGCACATGGATATAAAACCGCAAACAACGCAGCCAATTAGCGACGATCAGGATCTCGCTAAGGTTTTGGCTGGCGTAAGTAACGGCGCGAGCGCAACGAGCGCACAACCAGCAGCACAATTGCCGCCGCTGCCTGATTTGCCGCCAGAGCCAGCGCCGGAGCCGGAACCAGTTGCACAGCCAAAACCGGCTAAAACATCAGCTACAGTTACGCCAGTTGCTGACAACGATCTTGATAATGTCAAGAACGAAGCCATCAAAGAGCTTCGACCGCTGGTAGATAAGCTCAACATCTCTGCCGAAGAAAAATTTGACACTTATTTACTATTGATCCGCTCGACGGACGACAAAACCTTGATTGCGCCGGCGCATGAGGCCGCCAAAAATATTGCTGATGAATCTCGCCGCGCTCAGGCTTTGCTTGATGTTATTAAAGAGATTGATTTCTTATCAAACCCGCAGCCGTAATAGATTTTCTCTGTTAATCACGTAACAACACCTCCGTAAGCCCTCCTCGGAGGTGTTATACTATAGTTATGACTATTCGTTTTGCAACTGATGATGAAATCAACCGCTGGGATAATCTAGTGGTTCGTAATAGCGATCGCGGCAATATGCTGCAAGGGTCGGTCTTTTTAAATTTGAAACGGCTAGCTAACTGGCGGCCGCGTTTTATCATCTGCGGCGAGTTAGCAATTGGCGCTATCGAAAAGCATATTCCCCTATTCGGTAAAGTATGGTATATCCCGAAAGGTCCGGGCATAGCAACCGCTAACGAGTTAGCTTCGGTAGTGCCAGTGCTGCGCGATTTTGCTCGCCAGCAGGGCGTTTTTACTATCAAAATTGAGCCGGAATTATTGCGTGGTACTGACGTTTCAACGATTGAACTGTTGCCTACTCAACCGATTCAGTACAATGCTTCGACTGTGGTGGTTGATTTACATAGCGATATTGATACGATTCTCAAGAATCTGCCGCAAAAGGGCCGCCACGCTATCCGCCGCGCTGATCGCGACGGTGTTGTTATTGAGCGGGTGCCGGTCAACGATGAAACTTGCCAGGCGATGTATGATTTGTTCAAAGAAACGGCCGATGGCGCTGGCTTTACGATCCGCTCGCCGCAATACTACCGTGAATTCTACCAGCAATACGCTGATGCCAACCAAGGTCAGCTATTTTTCGCCTATTATCAAGATCAGCTGGTGGCTGGTGCCTTTGCGGTGATTCTGGGTACTAAAAGTACTTACAAAGATGGCGCTTCGGTTCGCAAACGTACGGCCTACGGTGCTAGCCACCGCCTGCAATGGGAAGTAATTAAATGGGCTAAAGAGCATGGCTCGCTCGAACACGACCTCTGCGGTACGCCAGCTTCCGATGAAATGAGTAACCCGAATCATCCGCGCTATGGCCTGGGGCGCTTCAAAACTAGCTTCAATAAGCATATCACTGACTATATTGGCGCTTTCGAGATTCCAGTTTCGCCTATTAAGTCGCGGCTTTGGAGCAAATATATCGAACGATTAGTGCGCCGATTATACTTCGCCAGGCATCATGAATCGTACTATTAAGTCATTTTAGAAGCTAAATCTTCAGCACTGATAGGTGTAGTTTAGTGCTTCTTATTCAAAATAGCTTGCCGCACTGTTTCGATTTCGTTCCAAGGGTGAGCTCCGTCGGCGCGTTCAATGGTTTTTTCATGTCCTTTACCCAGAAATATAACAGTATCCTTCGAGTCAGATACTCGTGAGACGGCGAAATTAATGGCCGCAGTGCGGTCTGGTACTAGGAAGAGATTTTTCTCGCGTTTTTTGCCGGCTTTTTCGGCGCCCGAAGCGATTTGCGATAGTATGGTATTACCATCGACATCGCGATCGTCTTCCTCGGTTAAGACAATCTCATCGGCGTATTTGCCAGCGATTTCGCCCTGAATGGCGCGTTTAGCTTCGTCGCGGCGGCCAGCCGAGCCGAACAATACCACTAGCTTGCCCTTCGTTGTGTTTCTAACATCATTTAGCAACCGTTCAAACGAGTCTGGCGTGTGCGCAAAATCGACAATCGCCGAGAACGGCTGTTCAGCGTCGACCACTGTCATGCGGCCTTCTACGCCTGCTAAAGCGGCAATTCCGCGCTCAATTTGAGCTTTGGTCAAGCCAACCTCGCGGCCAACGGCTGCCGCCGCTAGGCTGTTATAAACATTGAACTCGCCTGGAATATTAACATGAATGTGGTAAGAATCGCCATCAATTAACGCTGTGTAATCGCTGCCGTGGGCGCTCAAATTGATATCTTGCGCCCGCCAATCGCCAGATTTGAGGCCGTAACTGACCGATTGCTTGACGGCTTGGCGGAAAGTTTCAGCGGACGGGTCGTCGGCGTTAATGACACCAACGCGGCTGGCTAGTTTAAATAGTTTGGTTTTGGCAGCCAAATAGCGCTCAAAAGTTCTGTGATAGTCGAGGTGTTCGTGCGTAACGTTAGTCATGACGGCGATCTCGATTGGCACGCCAAAGGTACGGTACTGGGCTAGCGCGTGGCTAGTCACTTCCAAAACCACCCATTCGACATTTTGCTTCTTGAATTCCGCTAATCGTTTTTGTAGCAGCGGCGCTGAAACTGTTGTCATATGAGCAACTTGCGGCGTAATATCATTGCCGACACCGTAAGCGACAGTAGTCATCAACCCTGCTTTGATGCCAGCTTCAGTTAGCATTTTGTGGATCATGAAGCAGGTCGAGGTTTTGCCATTGGTGCCAGTCACGCCGATGACGCGCATATTGTGCGCTGGATAACCGGCCTTGGTGGCAGCGGCAGTAGCTGTCAATAGATGATAAGTCGGCTCAATTGATTGGTATAAACTAGCGGGAATGGCCTTTTTCAAAGTTTTCTTGAGTGAATTCATACCGATATTATAGCATCGACCCCTTAACAGTGGTACAATTAAGTAGATGAAGGTTTTGGGAATTGAGTCAAGCTGCGATGAAACCGCGGCAGCTATAGTTGAGGACGGTTTTCGGATGTTGTCAAATGTGGTGCAGTCGCAGATTGACGTCCACGCGCATTTTGGCGGCGTGGTGCCCGAAATCGCAGCGCGCAGCCATATCGAGGCCATCGGCCCAGTCGTCGACGAAGCTCTCGCTCAAGCGAACTGCACTTGGGACGACATTGATGCTATCGCCGTGACCTACGCGCCAGGTTTAATTGGTTCGCTGCTAATTGGCTCGCTAGCAGCGCGAACGTTAGCGATTTTACATCGCAAACCGCTCTACCCGGTGCATCACGTCGAGGGACATGTCTACGCCAATTTTATTACCGAGCAAGCACCCGGGCCTGTTCAGCTTGCCTTGCCAAAATCCCAGCCGCACTTTCCTCTTTTGGCCTTGATTGTTTCTGGTGGACACACGCAGTTGGTGCTCTTTCGCGACCACGGTGATTATCAACTGCTGGGGCAAACCCAAGACGACGCTGTCGGCGAAGCTTTTGACAAGGTGGCCAAAATTCTCGGCTTGCCCTACCCTGGCGGCCCGTCGATTGCGCGCGCGGCTGAGTCGGGTAATCCTGATAAATACCATTTACCCAAAGCTAAGCTCGATAATCCGTACAATTTTTCGTTCTCAGGCCTCAAGACAGCCGTTCTAAGGGCCGTGCAGCGCGAAGTGGGCAAAGACTTCACTTTTCCATCGCACGAGCTCCCAGGGCTTGTCACGAGTTCGCAGCAGCACGATTTTGCAGCTAGCTTCCAGAAAGTAGCCGTCGAGACGCTAGTTGAGCGTACCTTGCGTGCTTTTCAGGACTTTCAGCCGCAATCGGTAGTGATTGCTGGCGGCGTGGCTGCTAATCAAGAACTGCGCCGCCAACTGCGCCAGAAACTACCGATTAACATTGAGTACGCGCCGATTCAGCTGTGTACTGATAATGCGGCAATGATTGCGACGTTAGGCTATCAGCAAGCTCGACTGAGTACTCCAGCCGATCCGTACACTCTCGAGGTAATCCCTAGCCTATCAATGGTCAAAACTGCCTGGAACAAGACCGGAGCGTTGTAAATGCCACAACTATTTACCTCTGTTGATAATGATGAATTGATCAATATTTTGAATGGCGGCGGTATTGGCGTGCTGCCTACTGATACAGTTTATGGTCTCGTAGCACGGGCCGCCGACCCAGTAGCAATCCAAAAAATGTATGATATCAAGAAGCGTGCAGACCAACCAGGGACGCTAATCGCTAGTTCAATTAATGATTTGGTGAAATTAGGACTAGACTCTAGTCAATTATCGTTAGCAGCCAAGTTTTGGCCCGGTCAAATTAGCGTTGTTACTAATGCTGATAATGTCGCTGTATACCTCAAACAAACACGAGACAGCTTAGCTGTGCGTATTCCTGACGATCCCTCGCTGTCGCGGCTTTTAGCACAAACTGGACCATTGATGACTACTAGCGCCAATGTGCCAGGCCAGCCAACCTCGTCGACGATTGCTGAAGCTAAAGCCTATTTTGGCGACAAGGTTGATTTTTATGTCGATGGCGGCACTATAACTAATAATCAGCCATCAACTATTATCGGACTCAATGAGCATGCCGATGTCGTTGTATTTCGTCGCGGAGCTGTTGACGTTGATTGGTTATTTACCAAGTAATTTTTTGGTGCTGCGGATGGCTCTTTTAGCTAGCGGTAACCCATATCGCCAAACTGGATAAAACTGGCTCATTGGATAATCATAAGTACCAGCTAATTTATTCTCATGGCTAGCGAAGCCGCGCTTGAAGTTGCTAACGCCGTCGTTGAGCAGGCCGTTCATGTCGTAACGCTTAATTCCCTGCTGTTTACATTCGGTGATAGCGTGCCATTTTAGCACGTAATTAGCGCGCAAGGCTTGGCCACGATCATTCATACCGCCGTATAGCTCGAATGAAGTTTCGCGGCTAGTTGCTAGCCAGAGAAATGATACCGGGCGGTTATCTTCGTAAGCAGCGAAAATTTGCGAGTGCTCCCCTAGCTTGTCGTGAATGTCGTAATAATACTGGTCGTCGTGCAGAGCGAATTTAGCGCGTTTAGCAGTTTGACGGTAGATTTCGAGGCAAGCAGCGATATCTCGGTGCGTTTTTACCGGTTTGATATCAAGTCCAGCCCGGCCGGATTTACGGATATACTGGCGGGTTTTTTTGGTCATCGCGGCCAATAGTTCGTCGGTTGTATGAGTCAAATCCAAAATCAAAGTACGCGATAACAGAATATTGTTTGGCGATTGGCGCCAACCTTTGGCGCGGAGCGGATGTTCAGTATCTGGCTCGATAGTTAGTACAGCGCATGGCAGATTATGCTTAACATAATTAACAATTGCCGTCAAAACATCGTCTTCCCTATCTTGTTTGTAAACTGGCCCGCGCGGAATGTAGCTTAACTGATTAAGCGGTTTAGGCAGGTTTCTCAGTAATATTTGCGCAGCGCCAATTGTTTCGTTGCCGTCAACTATAGTAATTCGTTGAACGCGCCAATTGTGCGCCGCTTTTACTTCTCCCCATCCCCAGAGCTGCAGCGGGTGCCCGCTAAACTTAGCAACAGTCTTGTCCCAGGCAGCTTTTTCGTCGCATAGTATTGTATCAATCATATGTTTAGTATACATCGTTTGTGCTATAATAGGATAGAACACAAACACGTGGAATAAAAAACAGCAAGAGGTGAGGAATAGCAAACTGTGGAATTGCTATGCTTGGTTATTTTGCTAATTTTCACGTGAAATGAATCGAGAATGAAATGAGCTTAGCTAAAACTTATACTCCGAACGAATATGAACCGTCAATTTACGCCTTGTGGGAAGAATCTGGCGTATTTAAACCGAAAGGGCAGGGCCAGCCGTACGCGATTGTGATGCCGCCGCCAAATGCTAACGGCAATTTGCATGTCGGGCACGCTTTAGGGTCGGCAATTCAAGATATTTTAGTACGTTATCACCGTATGCAAGGTTATGATGCTGTATATATACCGGGGGCTGACCATGCTGGCTTTGAAACTTGGGTAGTTTACGAGCGCGAGCTAGAAAAGCACGGCCAGACGCGCTTTGACTTCAATCGCGAAGAATTATACGCGCAGGTATGGGATTTTGTAGCTAAACGCCGCGGCGATATGGAATTACAACTGCGGGCGATTGGCGTGGGCGCTGATTGGGACGATTTGGTATTCACGCTCGACGATAAAGTTATCAAAACTGTCTACGATACTTTTGAAAAGATGTGGCAGGACGGCTATATTTATAGGGGCGAACGCATTGTCAATTACTGTACGCAGCACCAGACGAGTTTTTCGGACTATGAGGTTGTTCACAAAAATGAAAAAGGGAAGTTGTGGGAAATCGCTTATCCGCTAATCGATAAAGTCGGCGAAATTGTTATCGCTACGACGCGTCCCGAGACGATGTTTGGCGACGTAGCCGTAGCGGTCAATCCAAACGACGAGCGCTACAAAGACCTTGTCGGCTGCAAAGCGCTGCTGCCGATTGTCAAGCGCGAAATTCCCATCATCGCTGACGATTATGTCGATCCAGCTTATGGCACTGGTATGGTGAAAATTACACCAGCACACGACCCGAATGACTTTGAGGTAGGCAAGCGCCACAACTTGGAGTTGGTTCAGGTAATCGATTTCGACGGCAAAATGATCAATGTGCCAGGTCAATTTGTTGGTATGACGGCGCTAGAAGCTCGTAAACGCGTTTTAGCAGCGCTCGAAATAGACGAATTGCTGCGCGGCGAAAAAGATATCGAGCACCAAGTTGGACATTGTTACAAATGCGGTTCGGTCATCGAGCCGCTTGCCAAAGAGCAATGGTTCGTCAAAATGCGCCAATTGGCCGATAACGCTATCGCGGCGATTGAGCGCAAGGAAGTGACGTTTACCCCTGAAAATAAAGGCGATGTTGTCATTAAATACCTCAAAGATATTAAAGATTGGAATATTAGCCGCCAGATACCGTGGGGCATTCCGATTCCAATGTTTCAGTCCAAGACCAATCTGGACGATTGGCGCTACAGCACCGAAGTCGATAAGAAAGAAATCGTTGTAGATGGTACAACGTATCGCCGCGAGGAGGATACGCTCGATACTTGGTTCAGTAGCGGCCAATGGCCGTATATAACTACCGATTATTTGGATGCTGGTAAGCTAGCCAAGTATTATCCGAATACCGTCATGGAGACAGCAGGCGATATTTTGTTTGCATGGGTAGCGCGGATGATTATGCTGGGCTTGTATCGGACTGGCCAGGTACCGTTCAAGCATGTGTACTTGCATGGTCTAGTGCTTGATGAAAAGGGTATCAAGATGAGCAAAAGCAAGGGCAATGTCATCAATCCGATGGAGACAGTGGCGAAATATGGCTCGGATGCACTGCGTATGGGTATCATTGCTAGTCGCAGTGCTGCTCAGCCGCAAGCGTTTAATACTGGCAAGGTAGTAGCAGCCCGTAATTTCTGCAACAAGCTGTGGAATATTGCTCGCTATACTGAAAATTTGGTTGGCGACCGCACGCCAGCAGCTAGTCCGCAACTACAATCGCTAGCCGATCATTGGATTGCTCGCCAACTAGACGAGGCAGCACAGTCGCTAGATCGGCAGATTGCGACCTATCATTTTGCCGAGGCCGGCGAGACGATTTATCACACCGTTTGGGATGACGTAGCCGATTGGTATATCGAGGCTAGCAAAGTTGAGCAAAATATCGATATGAACGCGTATGTTTTAGACACAATTTTGCGGTTAACGCACCCATTCGCGCCATTCTTGACCGAAACAATTTGGCAGGCTTTGCCGTGGCACGATACGATTTTGGCTAGCGAAACTATGCCAGACCGCCTAGAGTGCGACGATATCGCTGCTGCTGCATTCGGCCGTTTGAAAGATTTAGTATCAGAAGCACGCTACGTAGTTAGCGAACTGCCGGGCAATAAACGTTATGGTCTGTTGTATATGGACGATTCGCTGGTGGCTGATAATATCGAACTTGTCAAGAAGCTAGCGCGTGCTACCTCGGTAGAGCATGTTGACCAGGCCAGGGGATTGCGCTTGGCAGCTAGCGGGCGAGACGTTTGGCTAGACATTGACGACGAAACTCTTTACGAGCATCAAGCTAACCTCGAGAAACGTTTAGCCGAAGAACGCCAGCATATCCGGACGCTTGAGACGCGCTTGGCAAACGATAACTATGTAGCCAAAGCTCCAGCGGCTCTGGTCGAGGAGTCGCGCAAGACACTCCGTGAAAAACAAGAACTAATTACCCGGCTACAGAACGAGCTGCAAGTTGTGTCGAATAAGTAAAAGCTAGTCGATAACTGGTAAATTTGTGTTATCAAAAGCGTGCCGGCCACCTTCTTCTAATAAGGCTAAAATATTTTTGTGATGATGGCGGCGATCTGGCGAAATGCTAGGCGATTGGTAGCGAAAACTGTTGCTGAGCATGCCTTCTGAGAGATTATGCTCGGAATGGGTGTGCTGCATTCGCGACTCGTTGATGGTTCGCAAATCTTGCGAACTGAGCTTTTGCATGGAATGATCATGCGTCAAACTGATATCAATAGCATGCCCGAAATGCCCGTCGTGGACAGCAACGCCGCTAGCTATCAGCAGACTGAGTGCAGCGAATAAGGCGTTAATGATGTAAGTAAAATATGTCATAATTATGTTTGTTTTAAGGTATTGTGCTTACAAATATAGCACAAGTATGATAAAAAGTCAATAGTATGTCATAAAAATAAGATTATAAGTTAGTCTGAGGCAGTGTTCGAACGATTCGCAAACAGATTACCGCTAGGTTTTAGCGCGCAGGTTGGCCATCTACTTGTGATGATATTTGCTGCCGCGAACAATCTCTTGGGCCCGGTATAGCTGCTCGGCGAGGATCAATCGCACCAACTGATGCGGAAAGACTAGCGGTGATAGCGACCAAACCAGGTTAGCGCGTTGTATTAGTGCTGTGCTGACACCAAAGGCGCCGCCGATAACTATCGTGATATTTTTACCTTGCACAAAAAGCTCGCTTAGTTGGCGCGATAGGGCAGGTGAGTCAAACATCTGGCCGCGTTCGTCGAGCAGAATTACGAAATCTTGGGGATGTAAACGCGCTAAAATTCGCTCAGACTCCTCTTGGCGGGCCTGCTGGCCATCTAGCTTGCTATGCGGTATCAATTGCCACTCAAAACTCCAAGGCTGTTTGCAGCGCGTTTGGTAGCGTTTGATGCCGCCTGAGACCCAATCCTCATGCTTTTTACCAACGGCGATAACAGTGATCATATGGCGATTAAGCGCTCTTTGATACTGTTGGCGATATTATCGAGCCGTTCATCTGAAATATCGACAGGGTAGTCGTGATGGAGCTGCAAGGTGTCGCGGTCATACAGCGGCACTAGATGGATATGGGCGTGCGGTACATCAAGGCCCTCAACAACTACACCGACGCGCATAGGGTTGAGCTCGGCCTGGATAGCCTGGGCGATATTCTTGGCAGTTTGCCAGAGGTGAGCGTAAGTCTCGCTGTCGAGGTCCCAAATCAAATCAATTTGCTCTTTGGGCACAACTAGCACATGTCCGTCGCTGAGCGGGTTGATATCGAGAAAGGCAATAACGTCATCGTCTTCGTAAACTTTGCGGCAAGGAATCTCGCCTTTGATAATTTTGGTAAAAATTGAATCGTCCATGGTTACTCCTTGTTTATCATAGTTTTTAGTTTATCAGACGCATAGTACAGCACGGAAGCCCCCTGCTTGACAGAAAAGGTCAACCCTAGCTTCAAGAGGCCTTTTATATCTTTATCGGCAGTTTGGCGAGAGATAGCGTTTAATTCTGCGTGCGAGGAAATGGTGGTAATGTTAAAAATATGTAAAGTATATGTATGTAGTTTACATATTTTTAACATATTAGCAAAAATGAGCAGCGTAGGGTATAATTACCTATGCAAGGAGAGGTGGCCGAGTGGTTGAAGGCGCACGACTCGAAATCGTGTATGCGGCAACGTATCGCGGGTTCGAATCCCGCCCTCTCCGCCAAGAAATAGCACGAATTTATGGATTGATTATACTCTTGGCAAGAATTTTTAGATTGACCGCTTACGAATACTGAGACATTTAATCGTGTTAGTGTCGTCTGTTTTGTTGCAGATCATACATATCATGCTGCGTATGTAGAGCGTGTAATATTCTGGTTTTATAATTTATCAATTAGCTCTAGTAGTTTTTCCCACGAGGCTCTGTCGGTGTGGTCATTATCAACGGTAACGGCGTATACGCAAACTTTATACAGAAGAGGATATTCTTTTGAATTAATCCAAGTCTGCATCTCCAAAGGATATGCCAATTGGTCAGAAACCCCGACAGCCGCGCCCCAGTTGGTAGTCAATAAGTCAAGCCCGTCATGTCTAATTTGATCTGCTCAGTACTTGCAGTGCTCGACTGCTTGCTTGTAAGTCATTTGAGGGTATTGGCTGTTACTACTGCTCATATTTATCATTATAGTGGTCTTGATGATTCGTTTTGCGCGCACTGATCTCGTCAGCAATTGCAAATAGTGCACGTTAGCTCTCCGGTTTATCGATATCTTTGTCTAGGTTGCTTAATATAGACAATGCCTCTTGGATTTTGCTGTCTGATGTTTCGTGAATCATTATATCTCGTACTGTAAAATGTCTATGGAAGCGAGCCAGTTTTTAGACATGGCTCAGGTCTTTCTCTACAACTCCTCTCCTTCTGGCAGGTGGGCCAATGAGGGGTCACGCTTGTACACGATCCTGCCCTCCTTTATTACTACGTGCCCGTGGCCGACACCGTCGGGAAGGCCGACGCCTCCAAAGAAGAGATCATAGATTGACGCCCCCCTGTATCGTATCTTTGTTGCACCAAGATACGATAATGAAATTCCAGCTTGCACAACAGCAGCGAAATCTCGTTGTTGTTGTGCGGACCTATACACTCTCTTGGCCTCTTTGATTTTGCGGCGCACAGCTTTTGCGTCTCCAATCTCTTTTGCGTCGCAGGCCTCTTGATATCGTTGCTCGGCAACGTTAAGGAATTTTTGTGCGCAATCCAGCTTAGACGACGACATATCATCCTCTCTGTAAAGGAGCGAAGTCACAGCGGTTACTGCAACTTCGCTCCTTTACAACGTAAAGAGAACTTTGGCAATAACTTGCTCAATAAAAAGCGAATACTACTTGCGGGCGAAGATTTCTTTGGCGCTGAGTTTGCGGTTGTATTCGAGCGCGCCAAAGCGGAAGATGCGTACGGCGATGGCAATGATGATGGAGGCAGAAACGGCCAGCAGGGCGATACCGATTACTGCTTCGCCGATTCCCAGATTGCCAGCGGCATTGCGCAGCATCAGTGGGATTGGCGATGTCAGCGGGAAGAGCGACAAGAATTTTACTAGCGGCGCGTCTGGCATTGATATGAACATCGAAACGGCATAAAGCGGGCCGAACAGCAAAATCATTACTACGCCGAAAAAGCTGCCAGCTTCTTTGGCGGTCGGCACAGCGGCGCCGATAGCTACTAGCAGGCCGGTAAACATCATGAAGCTGCTAGCAAAGGCTAGAAAGCCGATGCCGATACGTAGCGGGTCGATTGGCAAGCTACTGAGATCGACTGACGGTAGCTTGAGCTGGTCGTGGAAAAACAAGTAGCCAATAAGCACCGGCAAGACTACCAGCAAGCCTTGAATTATTGCCAGAATTATTAGCGAGATAATTTTGCCGACGATTAAAGTTCGCGCTTCGATAGTAGTGAGAATCATTTCGATAACGCGATTTTCTTTTTCTTCGGTGGTGCTGGTCAGCATTTGATTGCCAAAGAAGGTGATTAGGAAATAAAAGAGGATTAAAAAGATACCTGGCAGAATCATCTCTTGGACGCTGTCGTGGATTTTGCCATCGCGGTAAATAGTGCTGGTTGAGTTGATTTTGCCTTGGATAATTTTTTGAATAGCCGGATTAACGTCTGACCGAACAGAGGTGGCTAATAGACTGCTAGCCAGGCTGCCGTAGCGGCCGTTGTCAAAAATACCGACATCTTTACCGTAAACTTCGATTGATTGCTGGTCGAGATTCTTTGGATAGTAGATGTACGCATCAAGCTGGCCGTTTTTGACGCGGTCAATAGCGTTTTGCTTGTCGCTGGGATTAATTTCGGTGGCTTTCGAGGCGGCGATTAGCTGCGGTTTGACCATCTTTGATTCGTCGGTAATAGCAATGCTGAACGACTGGTTTTTGAGCTTTTCGGCAGCGTCGTTGGTAGCTTGATTAGACAAAAAGACCATCCCAAAAATTGCCGCAAACATCAGTGGAAAGCTAATTGCTAGAATCCAGAATGATTTTTTCTTGAGGGCGCGAACGACCTCGAAACGAATGACAGTTGATAAATTATGCATTTTGCTTCTCCTCGTTGTTGCGGCTGTAGACTTGAACAAAAATATCATCGAGCGACTTGCCGCCAAATTGTTTACGAACGCTGGCGACGGTGCCGTAAGCGCGCGCTGCGCCATCCTTCAGCAGTAATATGCGGTCGCATAGACGTTCGACTTCTTCCATTTGGTGAGTGATCATCACTACGGTAGCACCTTTAGATTGATGTTCTTCAATGATTTCCATCAGTAGCCGGCGATTAACCGGGTCAAATCCTTTGGTTGGCTCGTCAAGAATTAGCAGCTCTGGGTTGTCGATGACTGTGATGCCGAGCTGGACTTTTTGCTGCTGGCCGCCCGAGAGCTTATCGAGGCGAGTTTTGGCTTTGTCGAGCAAATCAACGCGCTTCAAAAAATCAAGCGATTTTTGCCGAGCGTCGAGGCGGCTCATGCCTTTGAGCTGGCCGAAATAAGTCATGATGTCGATGACCGGCTCTTTTTTGTAAAGGCCGCGCTCTTCGGGCAGATAACCCAGTTTGATACCGCTTGATACCGAGTAAGGTTTGCCGTTAATCAGCAGTTCGCCGGCGGTCGGCTGATAAATGCCGAGCAAGGCGCGAATGGTAGTGGTCTTGCCGGAGCCGTTACTGCCGAGAAAACCAAATGTTTCGCCGCGTTTGACCTCAAAACTTAAGTCTTTGATGACTTCGGTCTTGCCGAAACGCATCTTAAAATGAGCAATAGAAATAATAGGTTCCATATTTTCCATGATAGCATGGGCCAAGCCAGTTGTGAAAATTACTAGCAAAAATGCTTGAAAAATCCATATTTAGCGTTTATGCTTGGTATACAGACGCTATATGTATAGTGTTTAGTAAAATAGACAAATATGCAAATAAATTGCGCAAAGCAGACCCAGATGGTCTAGTTAGTTTTTTGCGCTCAAAAATAGTAGCTAAAAATAAGAAAGGAAACGATGGCAGATATTACAGTTGTGAAACGCGACGGCAGCCAGCAGCCGTTTGACGCTAACAAAATTAATTTAACTCTGCTGGCAGCTAGCGAAGGCTTGCCAGACCAAATTGCGAAAGTAGCGCAAATAGCGGCCGAATTACAGTTGACGCTATTTGACGGCATTACTACCGAGCAACTTGATGAAGGGCTTATCCAGACGGCAGTCCAAAATGTCAAAGACGACCCGGATTTCGATACGATTGCGGCACGGTTACTGCTGCGAACTATCTACCAACAAGTACTCGGCGATTATACTGACGAAATCGAGCTTAAAAAGCTGCATGCGCAAAAGTTTCCCATCTATATTCGCCAAGCCGCTGAAGAGGGTCTACTAGATAAGCGAATGGCTGATTCGCAGCTATTTAACCTCAAAAAGCTGGCGGCGGCGCTCGATCCGAGCAAAGATTCGCTCAGCAAGTATCTCGGCGTAGTTACCAACCGCAATCGTTACGCGCTGCGGCGCCAAAGCGGCGATCCGATCGAGGTGCCGCAGTTCACTAACATGCGTATTGCTATGGGTCTGAGTTTTAATGAAACCAATCCGACCGAGGCAGCGATAGATTTTTACCGCCACATGGCTAATCTGGAATATAGTCCGGGCGGTAGCACGCGGGTTAACGCTGGCGGTTCGTTTCCGCAACTTAGTAATTGTTTCGTTATGGAAGTTCAGGACGACATGGCTTCGATAGCCAAAAGTATTCGCGATACCATGTTTATCGCTAAAGGCACTGGTGGTATCGGCATTAGTATGAATAAGCTGCGCGCCGCCGGCAGTCCTGTTAAAACCACCAATACCGAGTCAACTGGTCCGATTCCATTTATGAAAATGATTGATACGGCGCTGTTTGCGGTGTCGCGCAAGGGCAAGAAAGCAGGTGCGGCGGCAGCATATATGGAGAACTGGCACCTTAATTTTTCGCAATTTCTCGATTTGCGCCAGAATTCGGGCGATCCGTATTTGCGGACGCGGTTTCTAGATACGGCGGTGTTTATCTCGGACGAGTTTATGAAGCGCGTCCAAGACGAGCAGGATTGGTATCTGTTTGATCCGGCTGAAGTCGGCGACTTAAACGAACTATACGGAGAAGCATTTAGCCGCCGCTACCAGGAATATATCAAGCTAGCAGAAGCTGGTAAAATTAACCGATTTGAAGTCGTGCCAGCGCGCCAGCAATTCCGCCAGATTCTCAGTAGTTTGCAAGCGACTGGACACCCTTGGCTAACCTGGAAGGATGCCATCAATTTGCGGGCGCTCAACAATAACACCGGGACAATCCACCTCAGTAATTTGTGCACCGAAATAACTTTGCCCGAGGACGAAAATAATATTGCGACCTGTAATCTGGTTAGTATGAATTTGTCGGCTTTTCTCAATGCTGATAAGACTTGGGATTGGGATCGTTTGGCGGTATCAGTGCGCTCCGCCACGCGCCAGTTAGATAACTTGATTGATATCACGAACACGCCAGTTACCGAAGCTATGCATAGTAATGAGCATAATCGGGCGCTGGGGCTCGGCTATATGGGGTTATCGGACGTTTTGGAGAAGCTAGAGATTAGTTATGAAAGCGAGGCTGCCTACGATCTGGTTGACCAGCTAACTGAATTTATCAGCTACCATGCTATTGATGAATCGGCTAACCTAGCAGCTGAGCGCGGCAGCTATCCGAACTTTGCTGGCAGCGGTTGGAGCAAGGGCTTACTGCCTATCGATACCGTTGATAAACTTACAACAGAGCGCGGCGTTAAGGTAAAAATTGATAGTAAATCGCGCCTGGATTGGGAAGCGCTGCGCCAAAAAGTCAAAAAAGGCATGCGTAACGCAACTTTGATGGCGATCGCGCCAACAGCTAATATTTCGCATGTGGCAGGTACGACGCCGGGACTTGACCCGCAGTTTAGCCAAATCTTTAGCCGCAGTACGCTCAACGGCAAATTCCTAGAGGTTAATGCTAATTTGGTGCGTAAACTCAAACAACTTAATTTGTGGGAATCGCTCAAAGACGACTTGTTGGCGAATCAGGGCGATATCCAAGGTTTCGAGCAAATTCCGCAAGCAGTCCGCGATGTCTACAAAACTAGTTTTCAGTTGAGCCCGTACGCCTTTATCGAGGTAGCGGCGCGAGCGCAAAAATGGGTTGACCAGGCGATTAGCCGCAATATGTACCTAGAATCACGCGATATTGATGAATATATCGAAATCTATTCAGAAGCGTGGCGTCGCGGTTTGAAAACGACATATTATCTGCATGTCAAACCGCGCCATCAATCCGAGCAAACCACCGTTACATCGCAATCGGTACAGAAAGTTCGTACCGACAGCGCGAAAAGGGTAAACGGTTTCGGCTTTGCTCGGCGCAAACGATCATAAACGTTGATAAAATCACAATAATAAGGAGGAAATATGACGCAAACAACACAACCGCAAGGTATTTTGGGATCGGGCCTGCGCGACGGCTTGCAACTCAAGCCAGTACGCTACCAATGGGCGATGGATTTGTATAATCAGGCAGTTGCTAACACTTGGTTCCCGAATGAAGTACAACTAGTGCAAGATTTGGCGGCGTTCGAGAAGCTGACCGACGACGAAAAACATGCTCTGAAAACGGTGATTAGTTACTTAAACCCAAACGAATTACTTATTAATAAGTCGTTAGCTTTTGGTATTTATCCATACGTCAATGCTGCCGAGGCGCACTTGTATTTATCGAAACAGATGTGGGAAGAAGCTAACCATTTTATGACCTTTGAATACATTATCGAAACGTTTCCGTTTGACCGCCAAGAAATTTACGCAGCAGGTTACGGCAAGAAAAGCCTGAAAGATAAGTCTGACTTCCAGACTAAGTATGTCGGCCGCATGCTGAATGATAAGCTGGATGTTACTACTACCGAGGGCAAGAAAGATTTTGTGCGTAACCTAGTGGCTTATAATATTGTGCTCGAAGGTATTTGGTTTTATAGCGGTTTTATGGTTGGCATGAGTTTTCGCCGGCGTAATTTGCTGCGCAATGTCGGCAGTTTGCTAGATTGGATTACTAAGGACGAAAATCTGCACTTAACTTTCGGTATTAACCTGCTGTTGACAATTCTTGACGAGAACCCAGATTTGCAGACGCAAGAATTCGCCGACGAGATTCGCGATCTGATTTTGCAGGCGGTGGCGCTTGAAGAGGCTTATAACAAAGACATGCTGCCAAAGGGTATCTTGGGCTTGAATGCGGATTATGTGAACCAGTATGTCAAGTTTATGACCGACCGCCGTTTAGAAGAATTAGGCTTCGAGAAAGAATACAATGTAGCTAATCCAGCCAAGTGGATGGCGGCGGCCAACGATACGCTTGAATTAGTCAATTTCTTTGAAAGCACCAATACGAACTATGAAGTTAACACCGTAAAGTAACAGTTTTAGCAATTGAATAAGCGGTCTATTAGCCTATAATGAATATAAGTAAAGGGGGAAATAATGAATCCATCAGCGATAATTAACGACGACATGACGCTCGAGGAAAAACTCGAGGCGATTGAACGCGAGATAGCCAAAGCACAGGCTGAGGCTGATCAAAAAGCTGAAGCTGACGGCCTACCATCAGCGCCAATTGATCCGGCAACACTAACTATGTGCGAGGGTTGCCAATAGACACGCTACATATAGCGTACTCTAAGCGGTTATGCTATAATAAGGGCCCATGAAAGAGCAATCATACATGGGCAAACAGACAAAATATATCTTTGTAACTGGCGGCGTTCTCTCGGGGGTAGGGAAGGGAATTACCGCTGCGAGCATCGGTGCGGTACTGCAAGCCAAGGGTATCAAAGTCTCAATTCAGAAATGCGACCCGTATCTCAATGTGGATGCGGGTTTGCTTAACCCGGCAGAGCACGGCGAATGCTTCGTGACGCGTGATGGTGCTGAAACCGACCTTGATCTCGGCCATTACGAGCGGTTTCTAGATATAGAGTTGACGCAGAAAAACGCCACGCTGGCGGGACGCTTATTATCAGAGCTGATTGCCGATGAACGCGCCGGTAAGTTTCACGGCAAAACTGTCCAACTAATACCGCACTTAACGCACACCATTCAAGAGTCAATTATTGCGGCTGGCGAAGGCAGCGATGTGCACATCGTAGAAATCGGCGGTACAGTGGGCGACTACGAGGGATTAAGCTTTATCGAGGCGATCCGCGAATTTGCTCACAAAATCGGCAAGGAGCGCTGCTTGTATGCGCACGTGGTTTATGTGCCGTTTATTGATACCAGTAAGGAGTTCAAGAGCAAGCCGGCGCAAAATGCCTTAAATGATTTGCGCGGTTTTGGTATTGTGCCAGAGATTGTGGTTGTCCGCAGCGACGAGCCAGCGCCTGAGTCGGTTGCTCAAAAAATTGCTTTGTACGGCGGCGTTGATTTGCCGGGAGTGCTGATGCTGCCAAATCTCGATACCGTATTTATGATTCCCGAGCGGATAGCCGCTAGCCCGCTGATGACCATTCTTGATAAGTTCACTGGTAATTTTGCTCAGCCGAATCTCGCGAAATGGCAAGCGTTAACTCAATTGCAAAGCAAAAAGCCAACTGATATCGTGACTGTCGGTTTAGTCGCTAAATATATGGAAAACAAGGACACTTATCTATCGGTGACCGAGGCGCTCAAGAGTGCGGCCTGGCATGAAAATGTTGGTTTGCATATCAAGTGGCTCAATGCCGAAACAGTTACCGAGCGCGATTTCGAGACGGTTGATGCTCTGCTGGTGCCAGGCGGCTTTGGCCCGCGCGGGATTGAGGGCAAGATTGCGGCGGCGCAGTATGCGCTTGAGCGCGATGTGCCATATTTGGGGATTTGCTTAGGTTTGCAGACAGCGGTAATTGCGGCGGCGCGGCGAGCCGGGCTTGACGATGCTAACAGCACGGAGTTTGACGATGCTACAACGCATGATGTGGTGTATATTATGCCTGGCCAAGAGGGCAAAGAATCGACTGGCGGTACGTTGCGGCTGGGCAATTATCCAACAGTATTCACGCCAGGGTCGCTTGCTTCCAAAGTATATCAGTCGGATCACACCGAGGAGCGCCACCGCCACCGATATGAGGTGAATCAGCAATTTCTAGATGAGATTGCCCGCGGCGGCGTGGCGGTGTCGGGCTTATCGCCAGACGGGCGGCTAGTCGAATTTGTCGAGGCGCCAAATTGCCGCTATTTTGTCGCAACGCAAGCGCACCCCGAGTTTCGTTCGCGGCCAATGCGGCCGCATCCGCTGTTTGCTGGACTGATTAGAGCGGCTGTCTCTTGACAAATTATACTACTTATGCTAATATGAGAATATGGCAGAAGAAGAAAAACAAAAAGTAGAAGATTTCGAGCCAACTTACGACGAGAGCAGCGACGATACAGCGATGTTGCGAGCAGTGCTGCAATCGGATCATGCTCGTAATATTACGCCGGTGTCGGTGTATCGCCAGCCAGATTTTGACGGCACGGAAGATTAGCCGTAGCAAAAAAGTGTTATAATATGGTCTATGATTGATTGTGTTATTACACTGAAGAAAATAATTGACAAACTATATCAGCAGCAGGTTGATGTACAGTTAACGCGCCCCGACCCAAAGTTTGGCGATTTTGCGACCAATGCGGCGCTACAATTAGCTAAGCCGCTGGGTAAAAACCCGCGCGAGATTGCCGAGGCGATTGCCGAAGAGCTGCGCGGCCGCCAGGAGTTTAACGAGGTTAGCGTGGCTGGGCCGGGTTTCATCAACTTGACGTTAAGTGACCAAGCGATGCTGGAATCACTGAAAGTGCGACCGGCCACCAATCGTGCAGGGCAAACAGTGGTCATTGAAACCAATTGCCCAAATCCGTTTAAGGCCATGCATATCGGCCACGCCTTGAACTCGATTTTGGCAGACACCATGGCGAACTTACTGGCGGTGGACGGAGCGGCGGTGCACCGAGTCAGTTACCACGGCGATGTCGGCACGCATGTCGGCAAGAGTATGTGGGCGATTTTGCGCGAAATTGACGGTGATGTCAGCAAACTAGACACTATTCCGGCTGATAAGCGCAACGAATTTATGAGCCGTATGTACGTTGAGGGAGCGCGAGCAGCTAAAGAATCGCCAGAGGCACGGGCAGAAATCGACGAGCTAGCCAAGCAATCGTTTGTGCTGGATGATCCGCTATACAAGCAGGTGTACGAGATTTGTAAAGCCTGGAGTTTTGATGAAATTGACGCCAATGTAGCGCGGCTAGGTAATGTGCCAATTGAACGGCGTTATGTCGAGAGTGAAACCGAAGTACCGGGTAAAGCTTTGATCAAAGAAAAAACCCCAGAGGTCTTTACCAAATCAGACGGTGCGTATATCTTCAAAGGCAGCCAGTACGGTGCGTTTGATAACGTGTTCATCGGTTCGCACGGCAATGGGCTGTATGGTGCGCACGATATGGGGCTGATTCAGCTGAAGCATCAAGATTATCCAAACTTGGACTTGTCGATTACTGTCAATGGCGAAGAGCAGGCGGCGTATTTCCGCGGGGTGATCGCGGCTAGTGAACAGGCAATTCCAGAATTGAAAGGTAAATTGTTTAATTATGCAACTGGCCTGGTTAAATTAACGACCGGCAAAATGAGTTCGCGTACTGGCGAAGTGATTACCATTGACTGGCTGTTCAACGAATTCAAAAAAGCCATCAAGCAAGCTGGCGGCGAGCCGACCGACGAGGTGGTGGCGGGTGCGTTGCGCTATCAATTCTTGAAGGTGAAAATCGGTAGCGACGTAGTGTTCGACATCAATGACGCGGTTAGTTTAACGGGTAACACTGGTAGCTACCTGCAATATGCACACGCTCGGGCCCGGGGTATTTTGGCGAAATCTGAGCAAGCAGTTGCATTTCCGAAGGAATTATTCGACGAAGATCGACTGTTAGTCAGGAAAATGAGTGAATACGCTGAGGCGGTTAACCGCGCTACCGAAAGTTTGGAGCCGCATCACGTCTGTGCCTACCTGTTTGAGTTGGCGCAGGAGTTTAACCGCTACTACGAGAAAAATCAAGTTGTCGGCAGCGATAAAGAAGCGCACCGCGTCGGTTTGGTGGCGGTGTATGCTGACATATTGGAAGCGGGGCTGACGATTTTGGGGATCGTGGCGCCAGAGCGCTTGTAGGGCTGCGTTGTAAGGTTGCGGAATAAATACAAAAGCGATTTATTACAAGAAACCAGGTTATAATCAAACAGTTAAAGGAGGCTAAATGCCATCAGAAACAGTCAAAAAAGCCAAAAAATCAGCTGCCAAAAAGCTAGCTGACAAAAAATTGGCGCAAACAATAGTTAAAGACACCCACATGGGCGGTTTCGTTAATTTTATCCGCGAACAGGGTATAGTTGGTCTAGCGGTTGGTCTAGCGATCGGTACGGCAGCTGGCGATACAGTGAAAAAGTTGGTGACAGCGTTTATTGACCCGCTAGTGCAGCTGATCGTCGGCTCGCAAAAAGGTCTGCAAGCGGCGTCGTTTACCGTTGAGTTTGCCGGCCGCAAGGCTGAATTTCTCTACGGCGCGTTTGTCAGTTCGCTGATTACGCTGCTAGCGGTGGCCTTTGTGGTGTATGCGATTGTGCACTTTTTCAAGTTGGATAAATTAGATAAGAAGAAAGATTAACGTTTTTGAGGCTTGACCGCGGCTTGACGGAATGGCGGTCATTGCGGCGACTTACCTCGGCGGTATTAAAATTCTAGCTAATCAGCGTACCGACCGTCTCGCCGCGGGTGGCGCGGGCGATGTTGCCGTCGGTTAATAGGTCGCAGATGATAACGGGGATGTGCTCATCCATAGCCAGACCGATGGCGGCTTTGTCCATAACGGCGATGTCGGGATTGGCTAGTACGTCTTGGTACGATAATTGGTCGAATTTGACAGCGTTAGGGAACTTCATTGGGTCTTTACCGTATACGCCATCAACTTTCGTTGTTTTAATCACAACGTCGCACTGCATTTCCAGGGCTAAGTTGAGGGCGGCAGTGTCGGTGGTCAGGAATGGCCGGCCAGTGCCGCAGGCAACGATGACCACCCGGCCCTTTTCGATGTGGCTGAGGGCGCGGCGGAAGGTGTATTGGTCGATAAACTGGTTGATTTCGACGGTGGACAGAGCACGGGTCGGCAAGCCAGCGTCGTTGAAAACGTCAGCCAGAGCGATGGCGTTCATCAGGGTAGAAAGCATGCCGATATTATGGGCTGAGACAGGCTGGATGCCGTGGCCGACGATTTGGTTGCCGCGGACGTAATTGCCGCCACCGACCATAATGACGACTTCGGCGCCAGTTTCTAGCGCTGGTTTAATTTGTTCAGCGATCCAGCGGGCGCGCTTGGGATCGAAGCCGCTGGCGAACTCGCCCTGTAGCTGCTCGCCAGAGAGTTTGAGGAGAATACGTTTGGTCATGGGTTTAGTATAACACGAGAGGCTATTACGTGTATTTATCATGCATTCAAATCGGGATATTATATTGGTAAATATTCTAGTAATAACTACAACAGTGTGTTATAATATTAACGAGGGGCTGGTCGATGATCGGCCTCTGGCGCATTTTAGAATATAGACGGCAGAATCCGAGCTCTCTTTAGTACTGTGAAATGGTGGTTTTCACGGCGCTAAAGAGGGCTCGGTAACGGATCGGGCTCCACTATAGCCCCGGACGGGGCAGAGAGGAGGCCGAAATGGCCGAGGATCAGGAATTCTTCCTGCCTCCCCTGCTGGCTAGGAGGGTCATTGGCTTGCTCCCGACTCGGTACCTAGGGGTGCCGAGTTTGGAGATCAAGCGACAGGTCGGTGTAGTTCGACCTGTCGCTGTGTACATCTTTACCAAAATGAATCTCCCATCTTCGGGTGACTTCATTATGGTTAAGATGAATTTCTCGGGCATTGGATGCCTGAGAAGCATCAAGTACGGAGAAGTGTTCGAGGCCTCCGTTATGTATTTGGGCCTCGACCCGTGGAGGGTCGTTAGAGAGGTTTTTGGGCGGCTGCCGCCCGAATCCAAGCGATAAACTCTCCCATCCCGCCCCGGCAGGGATTGTCCGGCCGTTTTCGGCTGCAATCTCCGCCGGGGCGGCAGACCCCTCTTCGCGTCAGGAGGGGTATTTTCTTTGTGTTAGAGCGTTTGCTGCAGCAGCTACCAAAGCAGTTTTCGCGAGATTACTACGATGCCAAAAAGTAGTATACTAGAAGTATGAAAGCTAGTTTCAAGCCAAAAAAGATTTTATGGATGGATTTGGAAATGACCGGGCTGGATCCGGTGCATGATGAGATTTTGGAGGTGGCGGCGATCGCGACGGATTGGGATTTTACGGAAATTGCGACATATGAGGGAGTTGTACAACACGACCCAGAGAAACTAAGGAAATTGCTTGATCGAAATGCTGGCTTTTGGAATGAACATCCGGAGGCGCGCCGCGGTTTGGAGGAACAAAACGCCTCTGGCAAATCGCTGGCTGAGGTGGAGTGTGATTTGCTGGCGTTTTGCGATGAACATTTTGCAGACGAGCCGCGGATTTTGCTGGGCGGCAATTCAATTCACCAAGACCGGCGGTTTATCGACCAATGGTGGCCTGTGTTGTCAAAAAGGCTGCACTATCGGATGTTAGACGTCAGTGCTTGGAAAGTGGTGTTTGAGGGCAAATATGGCAAGAAATTTGCCAAGCCAGAGGATCATCGGGCGCTGGAGGACATTCGCGGCAGTATTCAAGAATTAAAATATTATTTGAAAAAGGTGAAGGCGTGACAGATAAAATATGGCATGATATCAGTGAGGATTCGCTAGAAGTGCGGCAAAGCTTAATTGAAAAATTAAACTTATCGGAGTTGCAGCGGCGGATTTTGATTGAAAACCGTTGGCTGCCGCAAGCGGTCGAAGGCGGCGATTGGCTAATGATTAAGGCGGAAATCCCGAGCATTGAACGCCGCAATGTCCATTGGCAAGGGTTGACGATTTTGCTCAGTAAAAACAAAGTTATCACCTTGCACCGCGACGAATTAGATAGCGAGGTTACCGAGCGGATTGAAGCGTACCGGCCAGGCGCTTTGTCGCCGTCGCTAATCGCAGCAACGATGATTCAATTTACAGTCGAGCAGTATATGCCGATTCTTAACTCAATTGACGACGTAACCGATCAATTAGAAGATACAATGATTCGCGATCCGGGCAAGCATCAGTTGCAGCAACTTTTTGTGTATAAGCGCCAATTGGCGGATTTGCGCAAGGTGATTTTGCCGCTGATGAATATGCTCAATGGTTTGAGTAACGGCCGATACGGTATTTTTGATGAAAAGTGCGCGATTTATGCGCGCGACAGCTACGATTACGCTTGGCGCGTTCACGAACTGATTGATACCATGCGCGATCTATTGACTAGTGCGCTGGATATGTATTTGTCGGTAGTGTCTAATCGAATGAATGATGTAATGAAGCGTTTGACGATTGTAACGACGATATTTATGCCAATGTCTTTTTTGACGGGTCTGGCAGGCATGAATTTTTCACAGCTGCCGTTTCATAGCGATGTAATGTTTTGGATAACGATAGCGCTGCTGGTCATCTTGCCAATATCGATGCTGATATACTTTATACGGAGCAAATGGCTATGACGCACCAACAGTTTGAAGAGTTTTTGCTAAGTTTGCCAGGCGTATGGCTGGATTATCCGTTTGGCGATAAGGTGGCTGTGTACAAAGTCGGCCGCAAAGATGCTGGCCAAAGCGAAAAGATGTTTGCGTTGATAGCCGAGGGTTCAAAGCCGTTGCGGATTAGCTTGAAATGCGATCCGCAATTGTCGTTAAACTTACAACAAAAATACGAGTCGGTTCAGCCGGGTTTTCATCTCAATAAAAAACACTGGATTACGGTGATTTGTAGCGGGCAACTTAGCGATGAAGAACTTTTTGATCTGGCGCGCTTAAGCTATCGGTTGGTGACTGAGTAGCTGCTACTGCTTGGTTGAAGCAAAGTCGTGGTAAGCTTTGAGAATAACATTGATATTATTAATGGATTCGTCGCAGAACGAGCGGATTGATTTGGAGTCGCTAACCTTTTTAAGCTTGTTGAGTTGCGACTTTAAAATGGTTAATTCGTAAGTCATGGCGGTGGCGTAGCTACTGTCGAGCTTACCCTTTTGGTAGGAGTCGTTGAGCTTTTTCTGCAGGGCTTCTAGGTAGCTTTTTTCGGTACTAGAGGATTTTTTCTGGATTTTGCGCTCTTTGATGATGGCGTCTAGCCGGGTCTGCATGGTCGTCAGGGTGCTGTTGAGCGCAGTGTTGGCCTCGGCAATTTCAGTCTGCGTCAGGCGGCCTTCGTTTTCGTCGACGACTTTGTTCAGTGTATCGGTGCGATCGCGGATCGGCTGGATTAGACTGTTGGCATCAGATGCGCCAGGGTTGATGATTAGAATCAAAATGATGATAACGCTAGCAATAACAGTGCCAATGAGCGCAAATATAGCGATTCGATTGATGGTGTGCTGTTCTTGCGGAGCGATGCGGTTAAGGTAGTCAACAGTATTATAATCATCATCCGAGCTGCCAGCGTAAACTGGGAAGGTACTTAGCGGCTGCGGTCCTGTGTCGTACGATGGCGCGGTTTGGTTAATTTGCGGTAGTTGATCAGGCTGATTAGCTGCCAGGCTGGATGTTTGCTGCGGGTATGTCGGCGGCTGCGGCTGGGCGGCTTGGTTATAGTAGTACGGGTTAGATGTTTGCTGTCCGGGTACTTGTTGGCCGTAGCTTTGATTATACGGTGTGGCTGGCTGCTGCGGGTTTTCTGGCGGTAAATTATTAGCAGAACCCTGCGAATACGGTTGTTGCGGATTGGTGTACGGGTCCTGATTCATATCTATATTTAACCACAACCGATAACAGAGGTAAAGAGTGATATACTAAAATGTATGGATGCCAAGGAGGAAATTCGCTCGCGGCTCAATATCGAAGATGTGATTGGCGAATATGTTGAGCTGAAGCGAGCAGGGCGCAGTTATAAGGGGTTGAGTCCGTTTACTGGCGAGAAAACGCCTAGCTTTTTCGTAAGTCCTGAAAAAAATATTTGGCATGATTTCTCGAGCAATAAAGGCGGCGATGTATTTGCTTTTGTGATGGAGGCCGAAGGTATGGACTTTCGCCAGGCGATGGAGTTTTTGGCGCGTAAGGCCGGGGTCGATCTCAGCGAATATCAATCGGCTGGCGCCAAAAAACGCAGCGCCTACAAAAAACGGCTATTAGCAGTTAACGAGCTGGCGGCGCGGTATTTCCAACAGAGTTTATTGCGTAGCCAGCAGGCGATTGAATATGTTTTTAAGCAGCGAGGATTGTCGCGGCAAACTGTTCAAGATTTTCAGATTGGTTATGCGCCGGATAGCGGCACGGCGTTGCTGGCGGCGCTCGAAAAAAGAGGTTTTACTAAGCGAGAGATCAACGACGCGGGGCTATTAAACCGCTATGGCAAAGATTTGTTTCGCGGTCGAATGATGATTCCGTTGATGGATCAGGGCGGGCAAGTAATTGGCTTTACCGGGCGGATTATTGGCAATGTGCCGAATGCGCCGAAATATCTAAATACGCCGCAGACATTACTATATGATAAGGGTCGTCATATTTTCGCGTTGAGCCAAGCCAAGGAGGCGATCCGCAAAAGCGGCTTCGTAGTGATGGTTGAGGGAAATTTGGATGTAGTTAGCAGCCACCAAGCGGGCGTAGCGCAAACAGTAGCGACTGCTGGCACGTCGATGACTGAAAATCATCTCAAAGCGGTCAAACGGCTGACCAGCGATGTTCGCCTCTGTTATGATAGTGATAAAGCGGGTGTGACAGCGACCGAGCGGGCAATTGAGCTGGCCTCGCACGAGGGTGTTGAGCTGACGATTATTTCGTTGCCAGATGGTGCTAAAGACCCAGATGAATTGATCAAATCGAGTGTTCAGGCGTGGCGCGAAGCGGTAACTCGCAACGAGCCAGCTGTTGAATGGGTGTTGCGCCAGCATGCCGGGCGCTGTGATTTGGATACAGCGGTTGGCCGGCGAACTTTTACTACGGCAGCGCTGCGAGTAGTGCACGGGCTAGTTGACCCCGTCGAGCGCGAATACTATATCAAGCGGATAGCCGCTATGTCGCATACCAGCGAGGAGGCGGTTCGCCAAAAATTAGCTGGCGAGCCAGTCAAGAAACAAACTTTCAAACCCGTTGTTGCAAATACATCGATTATTAAGAACGAACAGGCGGTGCTAGAGGATAACATTTTGGCTTTGGCGCTTTATGACGCTAGGTGCTTGGAAGAACTGCGCCGTGCCGGCCGCCAGCAGTGGAGCAGCGCCGAGCGAGAGTTATTAGCGACGGTACTCCTCGAAGAAGACGATCCGCAAAATCGCGCTAAAAAGTTGCAAAAAGCTGATATTTATGTAAAAATGGTATCATTGCGCGCTGAGGAGCGTTATGCAGCATGGGATAGCGGCGATCGCTATGTCGCGATGTGCCAACTGCTGCGGGAGAAAGAGAACACACACAACAAACAAACTCAACAGGAATTATTAGCTAAGTTACGCGACGCTGAAGCTGCTGGCGATGAGGCAGCGGCTA
>JBHRNN010000004.1:0-45970 GCA_042642485.1 Saccharimonas sp. (SeqCode) | reverse complement strand
TACGCTGGTCGAGCTAGTACACGACATCAAAAGCGATAATATTAAAAGCGTCAGCTTAATTGATGCCGAGCCGGCTATCTTGACAACTGGCACGTACGGCGGCGCTAGTTCGGTGGTGCCGACGGCCGGAACGTATGACTACAGTCAGCTGCGGGCTTTCGTTAAGAAAAACCTCTATGCGACAGATATCACTAAAGAAAATGCTAACGTTGTTGTACTTAATGCTACTGGCGTATCAGGCGTGGCGCAAAAACAAGCCGATAAATTAACTGAGCTTGGCATGACGGTTAGTACTGTCGGTAATGCGCCGCAAAACGGCTCGTATTCTAGCAACAAGATATATAAAGTCTCAACGCGCGCCAAGACAGCTACGTCTGTAAAACTGCAGTCGCTTTACGGCGCTGCCCCAGAAGCGGTACAGAGCGTGCCAGGCGTCAAATATAATGCAGAGGTAGACTACGTTATTATCATAGCAGTCAAGCCGAATGCCGGCGAGTAGGCGGGTTATAGAAAAAATACTAAGGTGGTATAATTAAGCGGTATGAGTTCAACAAAAAAGCATAAGTATAGCTCTAAGGCAAGCTCGCTGGCTTATGCATCGCTTAATATTTTGCTGGCGCTGGCGGTGTTTGGAACTATTTATGTAACTAATTCGCCAATTTTTGCTTTGCTGCTGGTGGCGCTTGGCAAATGGCGGATTTTGTCGGTAAGGCCACGTTTTTGGGCGGCTAATATTTTGTCTAATTTGGTGGATATCATAGTTGGCGTTAGTTTTGCGCTGTTAATTTGGCTGTCGGGCGGGTACATGATACTCCAGCTGGGGCTAACAGTATTGCATATTGTCTGGCTGCTATTTATCAAGCAGCGCTCAAAATACACGTACGCGGTTATTCAGGCTGGTACTGCGCTGTTCTTGGGGCTAGTGACACTGTCGTTGACAGCTTATTCATGGGATTCGTTTTATTTCGTAGCAGTTGTTTGGGCGATTGCTTATGCGTCAGCGCGGCATGTAGCTAGCCGCTACGAGGGAATCAGCACTAATCTTTACGCGATAGCAGCAGCAACAGTGTGCGCTGAACTCGGCTGGATCTCATATTATTGGATGATTGCTTATACTGTTCCTGGTTTGGCTGCTATCAAGGTGTCGCAGTTCGCTATATTTGCAGTATTGATGGGTTTCGTGGCCGAGCGGACAGCGCGCAGCTATCATAAACACGGCGAAGTTCGCTTCGCTGATATTGCAATGCCGATATTATTAACGGCAATGACGATGGTTGTGGCGTATATCTTTGCGGTTTTGAGCGGCAGCGATGCTTTGTAAGGTGTTAATCAGATTTTTAAGGATTCTTTAAGACTGTATGCGCATAGTAAGTATAATGGATATGATCAAATTATCGAATAGAGGAGGTCTCTGATGAATAATAAGCAGGAAAATGCTACGCCGCGATCGTCAGACTCGCAGCCGCTGCCGCCTCGGGTTGTTGCGGCTGCTAAACCTTGCCAGAAGAAGACGGTTTGGCTAGTCATCTCTATCGTGATTGCGGCGATTATTTTGGCGGCTGGCGGCATAACTTGTACGCTACTAATGCGAGGAGGCCGCAATTCTCTGAATACTTTCGTTGACGGTAATCTGGCGGCTGATAGTAAGGAGGCTTCTGTTTCTGATATTATTGACAAAGTTTCGCCAAGCGTGGTGTCGATAGTCACCAATACTAAGTCGCAATCGCTATTTGGCGGTTCCCGCCAGGTGCAGGCGGCCGGTACAGGTATTATTCTCAGTAAAGACGGCTTCGTTCTTACTAATAAGCATGTTGTAGAAGGCGCGCAGTCGGTTACGATTGTAGCCTCGGACGGGTCGACTTACGACGCGGTATCGCTAGTTGGTGCTGATCCGTTGAATGATTTGGCTTACTTAAAGATCAAAGACGTTAATAATTTAACACCAGCAGCTCTAGGCGACTCGTCGACAGCCCGAGTCGGGCAGAACGTTATTGCTATCGGTAATGCGCTAGGACAGTATCAGAACACCGTTTCTAAAGGTATTATTTCTGGTAAGGGCCGGGCGGTCTCGGCGAGCGATAGCAGCGGTAACTCGCGGGAATCTCTGACTGATATGCTGCAAACTGATACGGCCATTAATTCTGGCAATTCTGGCGGGCCGTTAATTAACTACAGCGGGCAGGTTATCGGTGTTAATACAGCGGTAGCTTCGAATGCTGAAGGAATTGGCTTTTCGATCCCGATTAACGCAGCAAAAGGTACAATCCAGCAAGTTTTGGCTGGCAAAGGCGTGCAGCGAGCGTATCTGGGCGTCAATTACACGGATATCACGCCGGAAATAGCCAAGCATTATAGTTTGCCATCAAAATATGGCGCGTACGTGACTGGCGGCCGCAGCGAGGATATTGGTGTTACCGCTAACAGCCCGGCCGCTAAAGCCGGTATTCAAGAAAAAGATATCATTACCAAGGTCAATGGTACTGAATTGGGCGCGCGAGGTAATTTATCAAGCGTTCTCGGGCAGTATCAGCCGGGCGATACTATTGATTTGACGGTGATGCGCAGCGGTAAAACGATAAATATCAAAGCGACGCTAGCAGCCTATCAAGAATAAGTAAATTATGCTTGTAGCACGACGATAAAGCCGCGTGTTAGCTTATGCCGCAGCTGGCGCGAACCAGCGTAGGCTATTATTGCGCCGTGCTGCCGCGGGTCGGCTTCTAAAAAAATTAGTGCGCCAGGATTTAAGTGTACTGGTAGCTGGTCTATCAGCTGGTAGATTAGCGCCAAGCCCTCGTCTTTGGCGAAGAGCGCTAATGCTGGTTCATGATTAGTCTCGGGCGAGCGCTGCCACGAACGGTCGACATATGGCAAATTAGCGATAATTATATCAAATTTGCCGGGTATGGCGCGCAACAAATTACTTTTTATCAGAGCGACGTCGGCTTGAAATTTTTCAGCATTTTGATGGGCAACGCGTAAAGCTGGCTGGCTAATATCAGATAAAATTACGTTAAGTTTCGGGATCTCTAATTTTGCGGTGATGCCTAAACAGCCACTGCCAGTGCCAATATCTAGCAGCTTGCCAGAAACACGAAGGTCTTTTAGCAGCTCTATGATGGCTTCTGATTCTGGACGAGGTACTAAAACTTGCGGCGACACTGTAAATCTTCGGCCGTAAAAATCGCGGTAGCCTAAAATATAAGCAAGCGGTACGCGTTCTAATCGCAGACGCAGCCGAGCATTAGCAATATCAACACGCCGCGGGTCGATGTCGTCTTCGGGGTGAGCGTGCAGGTAGGTGCGATTTTTCCGCAGCGTATTAGCCAAGATAAGTTCTGCGTCCAACCTGGCAGAATCGACGCCAATTTCTCGTAATTGTTTGATTGCGTGATCGAGCCATGCCGATATATTCATACGAATAGTATAAAATGCAAGTTTGTAGCGGTCAAACGAACTTAATACAATAGGGGGCGAGGTGGCGATAGATTATTGCTGATCGACGTTTTGCGCTTTTAACTCTCGTTCGTAGGCTTGCAGCTGTTCAATCAAATCGTTGATGTCTCCGTTCATGACGGCAGGGATATTGCTGCGGCTATAACGGATACGGTGGTCGGTGATGCGGTCTTGCGGGAAGTTATAGGTGCGGATTTTTTCAGAGCGGTCGCCAGTGCCGACTAGCGAACGCCGTTCAGCGCTTAATTTGGCATTTTCCTCGTCAATTTTCATCTGCAGCAGCCGCGAACGCAGCACACTCATGGCTTTTTCGCGGTTCTTGATCTGCGACTTCTCGTCTTGGTTGGTAACCATGATGCCAGTTGGCAGGTGAGTAATGCGTACCGCCGAGTCGGTGGTGTTGACGCTCTGGCCGCCATGGCCGCTGGAGCGGTAAATATCGACGCGCAGGTCGTTCGGGTTGATTTCAACATCAGTTTCTTCGGCTTCGGGTAAGACGGCGACAGTTGCGGTGCTGGTATGAATACGGCCTTGACTTTCAGTGACTGGGACGCGTTGGACGCGGTGGACGCCGCCTTCAAATTTCAATTTGGCGTATGGCGCGTCACCTTTGACCATGAAGATAACTTCTTTGTAGCCGCCAGAATCGTTGGCAGATTCGCTAATCAGCTCGGTTTTATAGCCGTTGGCTTCGCACCAGCGTAGATACATGCGGTACAGCTCCGCCGCAAATAATGAGGCTTCGTCGCCGCCAGCGCCAGCGCGGATCTCGATGATGATGTTTTTCTCGTCGTTCGAGTCTTTGGGTGTTAGTAATATGAATAACTTATCGTCGAGTTCGGCTATTTTAGCTTCGTCCTCGGGAATCTCTGCTTTGGCTAGTTCGGCTAATTCATCGTTGCCCTGGGCTAGATTTTTTGCCTCCGCTAGCTGTTTCTCGATAGTATCGCGTTCGCTAGCGGTAGTGATAATGGTTTCTAGCTCGGCGAAACGTTTGTTGTTGGCAGTAAAATCCGGTGAATTGTAGGCATCAGGTTGCGCCAGAAAATCGCCGAGGCGAGCGCGTTCGGCTTTCAAGGCGTCTAAATCGAGAGAAATCTTTGCCATGACTTATAAAATTATAGCATATATTGACGAAATAAGCGTTTTAATGTATAATAAAGAGATGAGTAGGTCGATTGATAAACCGTCGGAGCCTGCTGCGGGCGAGTTGTTATGCACAACTTTGTTGCCAGTAGCTGCTCCTGTTAAAACTTACAAAATACCGGAAGGTCTGCCGCCGCCGCTAAAGTCATGGCAAGTTGTGAATGTTGGCAGGGGACACATTAGAGCTAAGGGTGAGGTAGATAGGCTAGATGTAACGGTATTTTTAGCGGATGATAATAGACCAACTAATTGCCAACATCCAGCTCTGGAGAGTTATTTAAGAAAAACGGTCCTCGGGGAAGGCGATGGTAATGAAGAAGGGCGAGGCGATATGAGCTTTGTGCGATCGCTATACTACGGTGCAGTTGCCCGCGATATGGGGTTAACCATACCAGATGTGAGTAGCATGACAGCTGATAGTAGAAGATTGTTGGAATCGGCTGGTTTTTCTGAAGTGCTGGCTACGGGATCGCTTGCAAATGTAGGACTAGTACTGTCTGGAGGCGATGAATTGAGCGATCCTGCTGATATTGAAAGACGAGCGTGTGGAATAGGTTTATATAATAAAAAGACTATAATTTTTCCTGGAGCAGGCGAGGACTCTGATAATCAGTTTATTGCGCTAACTGATGCCGCTGGGAATCAAATTATCATGCCGTATAGTGGAATTAGGGAGCGTATTCTGATAGACGCATTTGGGTATGAGGAAGCTGGCGGGCAAGAAAAATAAAACATCGCTGACAGATAGCGGCGATGTTTTGTTATGCGATTGATGGCGTCTAGTTTTTCTCGTTGACCTGTTTCTTAGCTTTTTTGGAGGTTTTGGCTGGTTTGGTGTTGTTGTCGCTGGTTTTGTCATCGGCAGCTTGCTGAGCTTTGGCAGCAGCAGCGGCGTTAGCCTTTTTTGCTTTGTTGACGAGAGCTTCGCGGCGGGCCTTCGCGGCGGCTTGGCGGGCCTTGAAGCGGTCAACGCGGCCTTCGGTGTCGATAATCTTTTCTTCGCCAGTGAAGAATGGATGCGATTTACTCGAAATGTGGACTTTGACTAACGGGTAAGTCTGGCCGTCTTTCCACTTGATTGTTTCGGTAGATTGCGCTGTTGAGCGAGTCAAGAACGCGAAGCCTGCTTGTTCGTCGCTAAATACGACCAGGCGATAGTCCTGTGGGTGAATACTGCTTTTCATAACTGTAGTATTTTAACAAAAATCTATCTGTCTGTCAAAAATGAGTTTTGCGGCGCTTTTCGTTGCTACGGCGTTCCTTCTCGCTGCTGATTTTGTCGTGAAGTTTGCGCAGCGCGCGCTGCGAGGCCGGCAGCTGGGTAATAGCGCGAATTTCTTCCTCAATGTCGGCTAAATCTTCGTCGCTGAAGTCTTCTAATCCAACGTAGCGCATGCGGGCGCCCTTGGTGGAGCGGATTAGTTCATCAAGCTTAAGCTGAATAGCGCGACTATCGCGGTTTTGAGTATTTTGGATCAAGAATACCATCAAAAAAGTGACAATCGTCGTACCAGTGTTGATAACCAACTGCCAGGTGTCAGAGAAGTTGAAAATCGGCCCGGTGATAAACCAAACAGCTATTGAAGCGGCTGCTAGGATAAACACGCCAGCTGACCCAGCCAGCGTTGAGGCGCGCGACGAAATTTTGCGAAAATGTTCTTTCATAATCATAAGCATAACAAAAATAAGCGGTAGTAGTAAAGTCAGTCTAACGTAAAGATAGCTTTACAATTACCTTACGTAGTGTTACACTACTATGGTAATTAATTTAACGACACAGCTCGTTGTAGCTCCAAAAGCAGCGGGCGAGGAAAAGGAGTAAACTGATGTCTGTAGAAGTAGACATGAAAGCTTTGTTTGAAGCTGGTGTTCATTTTGGACACAAAACTAGCCGCTGGCACCCGAAGATGGCGCCGTATATTCACTCAAAACGCCAGAATAGCCATATTATTGATTTAGCGAAGACAGTTGAGGCGCTAGACAAAGCCTTACCGTTTATTACCAAGACGGTCGCTAGCGGTAAAAAAGTTTTGTTTGTTGGCACCAAAAAGCAGGCCAAAGATATCGTCAAAGCGGCTGCCGAGTCGGCTGGCCAGCCGTTTGTAGTGAATCGCTGGATTGGCGGCATGCTGACTAATGTCACTACTACTAACGCGCAGATCAAAAAGCTGCGCGATCTCGAGCGCCGCATGGACAACGGCGATCTCGAGAAACGCTACAATAAGCTAGAAGTTCAGCGCTACCAAGAAGAAATCGATAGTTTGAACTTCAAATACGGCGGTATCAAAGAATTGAATGGTAAGCCTGGCGCTTTAATCGTGCTCGATATGCTGGTTGATAAAAATGCAATCGCTGAAGCAGAAAATCTCGGAATCCCAGTGGTGGCAATCGCTGATACTAATGCCGACCCGAGCAAAGTTGAATATCCAATCCCAGGCAACGACGACGCGATTAAAGGGTTGCAATTGCTGCTAGACTACTTTGTAGCAGCGGTGAACGAAGGCAAGACTAAAAAAGAGGAGAAATAGGATGGGCGTATCAATTGAAGACATTAAAAAGCTGAAAGAATTAAGCGGCATTGGCCTGACCGATGCCAAAAAAGCACTAGTTGAAGCCGAGGGCGACTTCGATAAAGCTCTCGAGGCACTGCGTAAGAAAGGTCTGACCAAGGCCGAGAAAAAAGGCGACCGCGAGACGCGCGAAGGTCTGATCGAGAGCTACGTGCATTCGGGCCGTATCGGCGTGGTTGTCGAGGTTAACTGCGAAACTGATTTCGTGGCGCGCTTGCCAGAATTTAAGGAGTTTGCGCACCAAATTGCTATGCAGATCGCAGCGATGGCGCCAAAATATGCAACGGTCGAGGATATTCCGAGCGACGTTTACGAAGCGAAAAAGCAGGAGTTTTTGGCAAGCGACAGTTTGCAAGATAAGCCAGAGAATATGCGCGAGCAAATTGTCGAAGGGCAACTCAAAAAATATTTTGCCGAACAAGCCCTGTCCGAGCAGGCTTTCGTACTTGACGACAGCAAAACCGTTGGCGAGCTGATCAAAGAGCAAGTAGCGCTGCGCGGCGAGAATGTGCGCGTTAGCCAATTCAAGCGTATCGAGCTTGGCGGCGAATAAACCTACGTCTTGCACAACCAATATGACCGCTGAAATATGGCGGTTATTTTGGTATGATAAAAGCATGAGCAATCAACGGCGGAATGTAGATGCGCAATTTTGAATCTGGTAGTTTTGACTTTTATAGCAACCGCGAAAAACCAAGCGGCGGCGAGCGCGAGCGTGCGAGCGAGCTGGATGATATTGATTTGCGGCCAGAAAGCGAAGTTTTTCAAGACCACGAGCGGATTGATAGCAAGGATCTTGACGATCAGCTGATTGCTTTGCGAGACCAGCTAAGCGAAGATACGGGCGGAATTATTCATATTGATATTCCAGCTTATAGATATGATTTTGCCGACAATCCTTTCGTTGGTATGGGGCCGAATCGCACCAAGACTTACGAGATTTCGCGCTATGTGGATATAGTGTTTTTGCATCGTTTCATGTACCAAGAGATTATTGTTTGCGGGCTGCAATCGCGCAAATTTACCAACGAGATAGGGCGGGCGGCGTTTATTAAACGTATTCGCGAGACTGGCGGCTTGCCGCTAAACCGGGATGGCAGCGAGCCGGAGGTTTTGGGGCGAGCATTCGTGCCATATATGCCATATCACACGACTGATGCGTTTTTCCGCTTGTATCATACAGTGATGCCACGGGTAGCCGAACGGCCGCACTATCCGCTAGACGTGTGGTTGATTTTTGATGAAAATGCCTATCAAGAAGTCGACGGCTCGCCAGATTTTCGCCAAGCGTATCGCTTGCGCCGAGGATTTGACCGGCGGGCTAGTTTGCTAGGAGTAGCGCAGATAAATTAGCGTTTGATGTTACAATAGAGTAAAGGAGAGTATATGTTTAGTACAGATGAATATGAAGCAAAAATGACAGGCGCATTTGAGCACTTTGGCGAGGAGCTGCGCAAGATTCGCACTGGCCGGGCGCATCCAGGTATGCTAGCGGGCGTGATGGTTGAAGCTTACGGTGCTAATATGCCGCTCAATCAGGTGGCCAACGTGACAGCTCCCGAGGCGCAAATGTTGCTGGTGACACCTTTTGACCCGAGTAATTTGCAAAATATCGCGGCGGCGATTCGTAACGATCAGAGCCTTGGTTTTAATCCGAGCGACGATGGCCGGGTAGTGCGCGTGCCAGTACCAGCCTTGACCGAGGAGCGCCGCAAGCAGCTGGTTCGTCAGGCGTCAGAAAAGTTAGAAGAAGCGCGAATCGCTTTGCGCAATATTCGCCAAGACGGCATCAAGGATGCCAAAAAAATGAAGGAAGCTAAAGAGCTGAGCGAGGACGATCTCAAAATGATCGAAAAAGAATTTGATCGCTTGATGAATGAATTCCAAGACAAGCTAGAGGCCGCTTTCAAGGACAAAGAAAAGGATATTCTAACCATCTAATGAGCGAGAAAATATTGCCAGTACACGTCGGCTTCATTGTCGACGGCAATCGCCGCTGGGCAAAAGCTCAGGGTCTATCAGCGCAAGAAGGGCATAGCGCTGGTTATGAAAAGTTGCGTGAAATTATCATTGACACGATTGATCGCGGCGTACCGTATGTCAGTGCGTATATTTTTAGTACCGAGAACTGGCATCGTAGCGGCCCGGAGATTAAGCATCTGATGAACTTGGTGGTGCAAATGTTGACGCGCGATTTACATATTTTCGTTGAACACGGTATACGGCTAAGGGTGGCAGGGACGCGTGTGCGTCTCAGCCGCCGAGTCAAAAAAGCGATTGACGAGGCCGAAGCGGCCACCAAAGATTTGACGCACGGCACGGCGATTTTGTCGTTTAACTATGGCGGGCACCAGGAAATTATAGATGCAGTCAACACCTTGCGCAAAACGCTTTCAACACATAAAAAAGTAACAGCGCAAATCTTTGAGCAATTTTTGTATACGCCAGATGTGCCGCCATGCGATTTAATTGTGAGAACTAGCGGTGAGCAACGGTTAAGTAATTTTATGCTGTGGCGCAGTGCTTATAGCGAGCTAATTTTTGTTAAAAAATCGTGGCCAGATATGACAAAACGCGACATAACCGCTATACTAAATGAGTACGCGAAACGTTCGCGGCGGTTTGGAGGGTGAAATGAGTTTAGTTTTTGGTATCATTGTTGGTATAATTGTGTTGACTATTTTAGTGGTGACGCACGAGTTGGGCCATGCTTTGGTGGCGCGGCGTTACGGCGTGCGTGTTGAGGAGTTTGGTATTGGCTTCCCGCCGGCAGCTTATAAGAAGAAGGTCAAGAAAAGCTTTTTGGGCAAAAATGTTGATTACAGTATTAACTGGCTGCCGCTAGGCGGTTTCGTTAAGTTACAAGGCGAGCACGACGATGATAAGCAGCCTGGCGACTACGGCGCAGCGACATTTTGGCAAAAAACACAAATCTTGCTGGCTGGCGTAGCAGTGAATTGGCTGAGTGCGGTGTTGATATTTACGATTTTGGCGTGGTGGGGTATGCCGCCGCTTGTCGCTAATCAATTCACCGTGGCTAGCGACACGACAACTTCAGGCAAAGAAGTCAAAATAGCTGGTGTCGAGAACGACTTGCCAGCGCAAAAAAGCGGATTAAAAACTGGCGACGATATTCTGTCGGTTGACGGCGATAAGATTAAAACTCCAGATGAGCTGACCAAGAGATTAGCTCGCGACAAAGGCAAAACAGTCAAGATTCGCTACTCGCGAAACGGCCGAGAGGCAGTGCTGCCTGTAACATTGCGGTCTAGCAATGATGACAAGCGCGGCTATCTGGGTGCCAGTTTATCTCAAGAGGTCTTGATGCGTTCGACTTGGTCGGCGCCAATTGTCGGCGTAGGGCTAACTACTCAATTGACTGGGATAACTATTCAAGGGCTTGGGCAAGTTGTCTATGACGGTTTGACGGGGCTGGCTATGAAAATCGTGCCGAACGATCAGGCGCAGCAGCAGGCTAATCAAAAATTAGCAACAGTTGGCAATAGTGTCGGCGGTCCGGTAACGATATTTGGCATGTTGTTTCCGGCGGCTGGCGAGGCTGGCGGCCGCTACGTCTTGATGATTGCTGGGTTGATCGCTTTGTCGCTGGCAGTGATGAATATCTTGCCAATTCCGGCGCTTGACGGCGGGCGGTGGTTTGTGACGGCTTTGTTCCGCTTAATAAAGAAACCGCTCCGCAAAGATACCGAGGAGAAAATTCATGGTACTGGTTTCTTGGTTTTGATAGTATTGATAATATTAGTAACGATTTCTGACGTCGGGAAGCTATTCAAATGAAACGCTGGCGGGTGGGTAATTTAAAAAAGCTTCGTTTTTCCCGGCGGCAGGTACTGTCATGGATTGGCTGGACGCTGCTGGTGGCGATATCGATGGTAGCGGCTGCTTATGCGGTAGCTGGCGTTGGGCGATTGCTATTGCGGACAGGTTGGTTGGCGCAAGCTAACGTATCAGTGGTTAATCTAATTTTGCAATGTTTTGTTCATGCCTTGACAATTGCCGCCGTTTGCACGGTAGCTTGGCGTATTAAAAAAGCGGTATCAATCAAACAGGCTGGCGTACAGCGGTTGATTGAGTGGCGCGATATCGGTATGGCAATCGTTGGCGCGGTGGCTTACATTGCTTTGACAGTGAGCTTGTCATTTGTTGCGCAAGCCATTATACCAGGATTTAACCCAAACCAAGCTCAAGATGTTGGGATATCAGATAGGCTATTTTCGTTAGATTTGGCGATAGCTTTTGTGGTGCTAGTTATAGTGGTGCCATTATGCGAGGAGTTAATTTTTCGCGGTATACTGTATGGCAAACTGCGTTCGGCGAAGCTGCCAGTAGCAGCCAACGTATTTTTTGTTAGTTTGCTTTTTGGGGTAGCGCATGGGCAGTGGAATGTTGGTATTGATACGTTTGCACTGAGTTTGGTGCTTTGTACGCTGCGTGAATATACTGGATCGATTTGGTCTGGCTTTTTGCTGCACGCAATCAAAAATAGCGTGGCTTTTTATGCGGTTTATGTTGCGGCGGCGTTTTGGTAATTTGTTGATATGCGTGATTAACGGTAAAATGAGGATATTATGAGACTAAGTAAGAATTTTACTCGAACTATCAAGCAGGCGCCAGCTGACGAAGTGGCGCGTAACGCCCAGCTGCTGATTCGTGCTGGCTACGTGCATAAAACGATGGCAGGTGTTTATTCATACTTGCCACTGGGACTAAAAGTAGTTAAGAATATCAAGCAAATTGTCCGCGAAGAGATGAATAAAATTGACAGTCAAGAGCTAGTCATGAGCACACTGCAGCGCAAAGAAACATGGCAAGAGACTGGCCGCTGGAGCGACGAGTTAGTCGATGTGTGGTTCAAATCGAAACTGCAAGACGGCACTGATGTTGGCTTTGGCTGGACGCACGAAGAGCCGATTGTTGATTTGCTGCGTAATTATCTAAAGAGCTATAAGGATTTGCCAATTAGCGTTTACCAATTCCAGAACAAGCTGCGCAACGAGCTGCGCGCCAAAAGCGGTATTATGCGCGGCCGCGAGTTCGTTATGAAAGATATGTACTCGGTACATGCCAGCAAAGAAGACTTGGATAAGTATTATAACGCCGCGATCGAGGCTTACAAACGCTGCTACGACCGCTTTGGTATCGGCGATGAGACGTACGTGACGTTTGCCTCGGGCGGAGCTTTCACTAAATTTAGCCACGAATTTCAGACGATTTGCGATGCTGGCGAGGACTATATTTATCTGCATCGCGGCAAGAATATTGCCGTGAACGAAGAAGTTTTGGATGACGCTGTCAAGGAGCTAGGCATTGACCGCAGCGAGCTAGAACGGGTCAAAACTGCCGAGGTTGGCAACATCTTTAACTTCGGTACGCAAAAGTCCGAGGAAATGCGCCTGGTCTTTACTGACGCTGACGGGGTGGAGCAGTATGCTTATATGGGCAGCTACGGTATCGGTATCACCCGGGTGATGGGCGTGATTGTCGAGAAATTTGCTGATGACAAGGGGCTGGTTTGGCCGGAAAACATTGCACCCGCTAAAGTGTATCTGGTACAAATTGGCAGCCAGTCGCGTGCTACAGCTGACGAACTCTACCAGAAGTTGCAATCTGTCGGAATCGAGACTATCTATGACGATCGCGACGAGCGTCCAGGGGTTAAATTTGCTGATGCCGAACTGCTGGGCATTCCGTATCGGGTGACGGTCAGCGATCGCTTGCTTGATGATGGTAAATGGGAGGTGTCAACGCGTCAGACTGGCGAACAACGGCTCTTGACGACAGATGAGTTGCTTGCTACACTGAACTAATCTGAGTATTTTGTATTGGAGGGCTGGGGTTTCTCTAGACAGAGGAAGTTTCGGGCGGTATAACGAAAGGAGTAAAACTCATGAAAAAAGCATATCAGATCACCGAGGATGGAAGAAAAGAGCTTGAAGAAGAGCTAGCTGACTTGAAGGGTCGCCGCGGCGAGATTGCCGAGAAAATCGCTGAAGCGCGCGGTTATGGCGATCTGAGCGAGAATGCCGAGTATGATCAGGCGCGCGAAGAGCAAGGCCTAGTCGAGACGCGTATTGCCGAGATTGAGGATATTTTGCAGAACGCCGAGGATATTAAGGGCGGCACCACTCACAAAGTTAGTTTGGGCAGTCGAGTGACGCTTGAATCTGGCGATAAAATATTTGAATATACGGTTGTTGGCCCGGTTGAAGCCGATCCGCTGAATGGCAAGATTAGCGATGAATCGCCGCTGGGCGTGGCGCTAATTGATAAGGTAGTGGGCGATACCGCCGCTATTAACACGCCCAAAGGCGAAACCGTCTACGTGATTAAAGCAATTTCGTAGCTACTAACAGGGGTGTGCTATAATAAATAATTATGGCTACACTGCAAGATTATCGAAACGAACGTTTGCGAAAATTAGAAACCCTGCGTGAATTGGGCGTTGATCCGTATCCAGCGCGGTCGGAGCGGACGCATGGCTGCGGCGAGGTTTTGGCGCGGTATGATGAGCTGGCAGGCCAGGAAGTGGTGGTCGCAGGGCGCATCGTGTCGATTCGCAGTTTTGGTAAGCTGGCGTTCATCAAACTGTGCGACGGGAGCGGTGAGGTGCAGCTATATTTGCAGCGCAATGATGTGGCAGAATTGGACGCTAGCCGCGGCGTATTGGGTATGAAACAGCTGAAGCTTCTGGATACGGGTGATTTTGTCGAGGCGCGCGGAGTGATGACGACGACGCAGACTGGCGAAAAGTCGGTTGGCGTGCATGAGCTAAGGCTACTGACCAAATCGCTCAGGCCGATGCCCGAAAAACTAGAGAACAAAGAAGAGCGTTTCCGCCGCCGCTATGTCGATATGAATGTCAATCCAGAAGTGCGTCAGCGGTTTATTCGCCGCAGCAAGTTCTGGCAGGCGACGCGCGATTATCTAAACAGCCACGGCTTTACTGAGGTGAATGTGCCGGTATTGGAGCACACCACCGGCGGTGCTGACGCTAATCCATTTGTGACGCATATGGACGCGCTGGACGACCAGCAGTTTTACTTGCGTATTTCTCACGAGTTGCCGCTCAAGCGCCTGATTGGCGCTGGGTTTGAGAAAGTTTATGACCTCGGGCCGCGTTTTCGCAATGAGAATTATTCCGATGAGCATTTGCCAGAGCATATCGCCATGGAATGGTACGCCGCGTACTGGGATTGGCGAGCTGGCATGCGTTTCATGGAGGACATGTACAAATATGTTCTGCAGGAAACGTTTGGTACGTTGCAGTTTCAGCTGGGCCGGTTCACGGTGGATATGAGCGGCGAGTGGGAAGTCTGGGATTATGCCGAGGTGATCAACAAGCACTATGGAATTGATGTGTATAATACAACGATTGAAGAGGTAGCTGCCAAGTTGAAAGAATATGGTTTGGAGGTCGAAAAGACCGATTCCATTCCGCGCAGTATCGATAAATTATGGAAGAATATTCGTAAAGATGTGGCGGGGCCGGTGTGGCTGGTTAATACACCGAAGTTTATTAGTCCGCTGTCCAAGACCAACCCCGACAATCCGCAAACCGTGGAGCGTTTCCAGCCGATTATTGCCGGGTCAGAGCTGGGCAATGGCTTTTCTGAGCTGAATGATCCGATTGATCAGTTGAATCGCTTTGTTGAGCAGCAACAGATGCGCGATGCAGGCGATGACGAGGCGATGATGCTGGATATTGACTTCGTGGAAATGTTGGAATACGGTATGCCGCCAGCTTGCGGTTGGGGTTACTCTGAGCGGGTATTTTGGATTTTTGAAGGCGTAACTGCCCGCGAGGGCGTGCCGTTCCCGCAGCTGCGTCATGAGATTGATGAAACGACGCGGGCGATATATCCAGAAGTGAAGTTATAGTTTTTGAAGTTGTCGATACTGTCGATACTGGCTTTTAGGCTGCCATTTTCTCGCTATCTTCAGCTAGCTCGCCGAGCAAGATGTCGATTTCATCAGACACAATATCTGCAAAGTCTGGTACATTGGCGCGTACCCAATCGACGATTTGGTCGTCGCTGGCTTCTTGCATGTGTGATAGTTCTTCGGCTTGCTCTGGTGATAACTCGAGGACGATTTCGTTGATGACACGTTCCTCTAGCGTCGATTCAAAATGGTCGGCAAGCGATTGGAAATCTTCGTCTGATAGATTGATTCCTAAATCTGCGAGGAGACTGCGGCTTAAAATTGGCATGATGTTATCCTTTCTTTTTCTGTTTTAACTTTAGACAAAGGTATTTTCGACGCTACGGTCTCTAGCTTGCTGGGTTGCTTCGGCTTTCTTTTTTGCAGCGGCTTCTGCTCGCGCTCTGTTCTCAAGCTCTTTACCGGTGTTTTCGACGTCTTTTTGAGCTTGAATCAGCGACTGCGCAAGTTGCGTCTCCTGTCGCTGCAGTTCGGCTAAACGTTTATGGTAATCGGCGATTGCTTTCTCCATATTTTCTTGTTGCTGCTGAGCCTTGATGGCTTCGTACGTTGCTGCAAATTTGTTGGCGCTATCATCGGATAGCCAGTCGGCTTTTTCTTGAAGCTTAGCCGCATTCTCTCTGACCGAAACCAAGTCTGACTCCATGTTGGCGATTTCTCCAGCTTGCTGGCGCATACTATTTAACTCGGTTCTGGTCTGCTGAAGCTGCCCGCCAATTGATTCAACTCGATTTTGCGCGTCAGCAGAAGCTCGCTCGGCGTATCTTGTTTGCCAGCCAGCCTCTTGTGATCTTTTGTTGGCTTCGACGGCGTTCAGAAGGGCATTAGCGATTTGGCGGCGTTGATCTTCTGGTATAGAATCGATGAGTTCTTTGGTGGCTCTACGAGCTTCAAGCCTGCCTGCACCTTGGTCGCGTAATCTTTCACGAATTCCTTTGCGAGCAAGAGCCTCACTTCGGCGCTTGGTTAACTTGGCAATAGCTTCTTCACGGCGCGATTCCATATTGTTTTTGACCTTATCCAGGCGTCCAAACATCTGGTTTCTTTGACTCTCGTATCTAGCTTTGCTTCTATTAACTCGGAGCTCAGCTTTATGTAACCTTTTCTCGCGTAACCTCCTAAGCGGGTTTTTGGGACTAAGATGAGCAACCGCCTCAGCCTTCTCCTTGCGGCGTTTATACGAGCTTTCAGCAAATCTGCATGCTAGATGTCTTGCTAAGAGTCTTGGTGTATCTTTCATGTTCGCCACGCTCGCTTGCGCGTACTCAACAATCCCCTTGCGTGCATTACTAGCTTTTTCGACTAATTGCCGAACTGGATAGTGTCTACCTAGAAGCTCTTGATCGGTGCGCAGCGTCTCGTTAGCTTGCACTTCGGCGGCGTTTTCAGCGCTTTCTTGGCCAGGCTCGACGTCTCTGTATTCGGCACCGCTTTCTTGGCCAGATTCAGGATCGGTGCTATCGCCAGATTCATGATTAGGTCTGAGTGACTCGTCGAATTCGGTGCCGCCAGCAAAGGCACTCAAGTCTTCCTCAAGCTCTCTGGCTTGGTCTTCTGGTAGTGGCGGTAGTTCTGAATCTGTCGATCCTGGGCTTCCGCCTGCAGTTGTCTCGAATGCTCTCGGGCGCATTTTGTTTATTCCTTTTTTATTTTTGTCTGACTTTCTGTACAACTTATAGCAAAAAATCACGCTTATGTCAATATTTTTAGCGTAAAATGGGTAAAAATAGCTGAGATTTTTGCCGAGACGGCTGCAAATGCTATACTATTAAATATTATGGAATGGTGGCAGGCTATCATATTGGGTATTGTCGAGGGAGTAACGGAGTTTTTGCCAGTGTCGTCGACCGGGCATTTGACAATTGTCGAGAAGTTGATGGGTATGCGGATCAACGATCCGAGTTTGACGGCTTTTACGGCTATTATTCAGATTGGTGCTATCGCTGCAGCGATAATTTATTTCCGAGATGATATTTGGCGGGTGTTGAGTGCTTGGTGGCGCGGTTTGTGGTGGAAACGGGCGCGGCGGCAGTTTGATTACAAGTACGGCTGGGCGATTATTATTGGATCGCTGCCGATTGCGGCTATCGGTTATGCTCTCAAGAATGAGGTCGAAACAGTGCTGCGCAGTTTATGGTTTGTGGCCTTTGCGTTGATTGGTTGGAGCCTGGTGATGTGGTTAGCCGACAAATGCAGCGCTGTGCGGCGCGGCGAGCGGCAGACAACTTGGCGGGATACGCTGGCGATTGGCTTAGGCCAGTGCTTAGCGCTGATTCCAGGCGTGTCGCGCTCAGGAGCAACGATTTCAGTGGGGCTGTTTCGCGGTTTTGATCGGGTAACGGTGACGAAATTAAGCTTCTTCCTGGGTATTCCGGCTTTGGTGGCGGCAGGTTTGCTAGAGGCGATGACTGCTTACAAATATATTGGCGGCGGTGTTGGCTGGGTGTCGACAATTTTGGCGACAGCGGTGGCTTTTGCAGTTGGCTATTGGTCGATTGCTTGGCTGTTGAAATTTGTCGCCCGCAATGACTTTTCGTTATTTATTCGGTACCGCATCGGTCTGGGGTTGATAATTATATTATTGCTAACGACTGGCGTAATAACGGCGATATAAGGAGGAAAGCTGAATGATTGAAGTCAAAAACATTACTAAAATATATGGTAAAAAGAAAAATGCTTTTACGGCGCTGGATAGAGTCAGTCTGAATATCAAAGAGGGTTCGAGCGTGGCAATTCTGGGTAAATCTGGCAGCGGCAAATCGACACTGATGCATGCGATTTCTGGGTTAGACAAGCCGCAGAAGGGCAGGGTGTTAATTGACGGCGAAGACATTTTGCGGCTGAAACCGCGGGCCACCGACAAATTCCGGGCGCAGAAGATGGGTTTTATCTTCCAGAGTTTCTTCGTCGAAGGCGGCGAGAGCTGTTACGATAATGTCAGTTTGGCGTTAGAGACGGCGGGCGTGGCAAGAATCGGCCGCAAGAAACGGATCATTGAAGCTCTAGAGGCGGTTGATTTGGGCGATAAGATCAAGTCGCGCGCCAAAGACCTTTCAGGCGGGCAAAAGCAGCGCTTGGCGATTGCTCGAGCGATTGTCGGCCGGCCGCAGATTCTATTTGCCGACGAGCCGACGGGCAATCTCGATTCGGCGACCTCAAAGGTAATCGAGGACTTGTTATTTAATTATTGTAAAGAAAACAACGCTACGCTAATTATCGTGACCCACGATGAAGATTTAGCGCAAAAATGCCAGCGGGTGATTCATATCAAAGATGGTAAAATCGAATCGGACTCTATTGCCAAGAAATCAGCTGCTAAAAATAAGTCGACTAGCAAGCTTACAGAGGAGGAAAAATAATGAAAACTACTGATATCGTTACTAGAGCCGGTCGTAATTTGCGCCGCGCCAAAATGCGGACAATCTTAACAAGTGTAGCTATTGCTGTAGGCGGCTTCGCGATTATGGCTAGCCTGATGGTTGGTGAGGGTGCTAGGCAGTACGTTGATCGGATAATCAGCAGTAATATTGATCCGAACGGCTTGATTATTGCCAAAGATAAGCGGGTTGTTACCGCTGGCGCAGCTACCGGCAGCAGAAATGAACTAACTGAGTACAATCCGAATGCAAAATCGTACTATGGCCAAGATTACGACACGCTCACCCAAAGCGATATCGAAAAGCTGCGCCAGCGCAAGGATCTCAAAAATGTTGAGCCGGGTTATCAACTGCAGCCGAAATACGTGACCTTTAGCGTAAAAGGTGACAAAAAATACGTCGCTCAAGTCATGATGCGTGATAATAGCTTGCAGCTAGAGACTGCGGCTGGTCGCGAGATCAAATCGGGGACAAAACTAGCGCCAGACGAAGCGGTCATACCAGAGAGTTACACTGAAAAATTAGGTAAAACAGCGGCAGAGGTGGTTGGTTCGATGCTAACGATTACCGTTAGCCAGCAGCCGCAGCAGGTAGATAGTGCGACAATTCAGCGGGTATATGCCGAGGAAGGCGAAACTGGCGTGAAAGAGTTGCTAAGCGGCAAAATGCTAAATAAACAGTTTAAAATTGCGGCAGTTATCAAGAAATCGCCAGATCAGATGGTCAGCCGGCCGAATTTGTACATTGACTCGAGTGCTGCTAAGGAGCTGACTGATTTTAGTACCGCCGGAACGGATTCTTATCAGAAATATATTTTTGCTAATGCGACTGCCACTGGCGGCAAAACTCCCGAGGAGGTTCGCGACAGCTTGAAAAATGCCGGTTATCCGTCGATGACTTCGAAAGACGTGCAGAGTATGATTTTTACTTTCGTGAATATATTGCAAACCATTGTCATGGGGTTTGGTATCTTGGCATTGGTAGTCAGCGTGTTCGGTATTGTTAATACGATGTATATCTCGGTGTTAGAGCGGACGCAGCAAATTGGTTTGATGAAGGCTCTGGGTGCGTCGAAACGCGACATTGCCCGGCTGTTCCGTTACGAGGCGGCATGGGTCGGTTTCTTGGGCGGTATGCTTGGCGTGCTGGGTGCCTGGGGAGCTGGTACGCTGGCTAATCCGGCAATTTCTAATGCGTTGGGTCTGGGCAAATATAGTTTACTGATTTTCCAGCCGATAAACGCTGCCGTTGTAGTGTTGGCGCTGATGCTGGTGGCGATCGTCGCTGGTTGGTTGCCGAGTCGCAAGGCGGCGAAACTTGACCCGATTGAGGCACTGCGAACAGAGTAATTTACAGCGAAATAAGTTGGTTTGATACGATTAATAGATTTGTTGGCGTACGGTATCACGAGATGATATACTAATGCTATGCTAGATATTCGCTATATTCGAGAACACGCCGATCGCGTTCAGGAATCGGCAAAAAATAAAGGCTACAATGACGTATCGATTGCTCGTTTGCTAGACACTGATGAGCAGCGACGGCAATTGCAGCAGCAGGTTGATGAATTGCGCACGCAGCGCAACGAAATTGCTAGCCAGATGAAGGGTGGCAAGCCAGCGCCGGAGCTGATTGAACAGGGCAGAGCGTTGAAAGAAGAGCTAGCAAAACTAGAGAACGACTTGCGCGATGTTGAAGCGGACTTTCAAGCGCAAATGGACGCAGTGCCTAATATAACGCTTGATGACGTACCGCTGGGCGGCGAGGAAGATAGCGTCGAAGTTAAGGCGTGGGGAGACAAACGCCAATCGGCAGAAGATCACCTTGAGTTTGCGACGCAGCGCGGCTGGCTAGATTTTGAACGCGGCGCCAAGGTGGCTGGCACGAAATTCTACTATATCAAGGGCGATTTGATGCTGCTAGAGAATGCGATTTATCAGTATGCGCTGAATCTGTTGATTTCTAAAGGATTTACGCCGATGACAGTGCCGCATATGGTATCGGGCCGAGTGGCGCGCGGTTCCGGTTTTGCTCCGAAGAGCGACAAGGAAAGTAATGAGTATTTCATCGACGGCGAAGACGTCATGCTAATTGGTACGGCCGAGGCGCCGCTGACTGGCTTTCATGCTGACGAAATCATCGACGAGAAAGATCTGCCGCTGCTCTATGCTGGCTATAGCCCTTGCTACCGCAAAGAAGCGGGTGCAGCTGGCAAGTTTAGCCGCGGACTATTCCGCGTGCACCAGTTCAATAAGCTGGAAATGTATATCTTTTGTACGCCAGAACAATCAGTCCAAATGCACGAAAAAATCTTGTCGATCGAGGAAGAAATTTGGCAAAACTTAGGCGTGCCGTACCATGTGGTGAATATCGCGGCTGGCGACCTCGGTGCGCCAGCAGCCAAAAAATATGATATCGAGTACTGGTCGCCAGTTGATAAGCAGTATCGCGAGTTGACTAGCTGCTCGAATTGTACTGATTTTCAGGCGCGTAATCTCAATATTCGCGTGCGCCGCAGCGACGGCTCGCTGCAGGTACTGCACACGCTTAACGGTACAGCGGTGAGCTTGGCGCGCTCGCTAGTAGCAATCATCGAGAATTACCAGACCGATGACGGTAAGCTGCGCGTACCAGAGGTACTGCGGCCGTATCTAGGTAATCGCGAGGAATTGTGATGAAGCGAGTGGTGCGCCAAGTCTCGCGCAGCGGTTACCAGAAACTTGCTAAACCGTTGCTTTTTCGACAACACCCAGACAAAGCGCATGAGGGTATGATCAAAGCAGCGCGAGCACTGCACCGAGTGCGTGGCGAGAATATTTTGCGGGTCTGGAATTATCGCAATTCGCGGCTCGAGCAGGAGATTTTGGGCTTAAAATTCAAAAATCCGCTAGGAATGTCAGCTGGGCTGGACAAGAACTTCGACTTGCCGCCAATAGCTAAGCGGATTGGTTTAGGCTTTGAAATTGGCGGCTCAACTACTGCGCAGGTTTGCGCGGGCAATCCGCGGCCGTGGTTTCGCCGCTTACCGAGCGAGAAATCGATTGTAGTTAACGTCGGCTTGGCAAATAACGGAGTCGCTCGCAATATACAGCGGATTAAACGGTATCCGCGGCGCCTGTGGCGCGATTTTCCGTTGAGTGTGTCAGTTGCTAAAACTAATAATCCCGAGAATGTTAGCGATAGCGAAGCGATTGCTGACTATTGCCAGAGTCTGCGCCAGTTAGAAGCGGCCAGTTGCGCGCCGTTGTACGAAATCAATATTAGCTGTCCGAATACTTACGGCGGCGAACCGTTTACAACGCCAGCGCGGCTGGATAAATTATTGACGGCGGTAGATGACTTGCGTTTAACGCGGCCAATTTTCGTTAAGATGCCGACAGATAAAAAGTGGCCGGAATTTATGAAGCTGCTAGCAGTAATTGATCGGCATGAGGTTGCTGGCTTAACGATTGGCAATCTAGTCAAGGACCGCTCGGCGCTGCGTAATTCAAAATTGCTGGATAACGAGATCAGGGGAAATCTCAGCGGCCAGCCAGCGCGGGAGCTTACTACCGGCTTAATTTCCAAGACTTACGCTAAATACCGCGATCGTTTTGTGATTATCGGTGTCGGCGGCGTGTTTACTGCCGAGGATGCTTACGAGAAGATTTGTGCTGGCGCGAGTCTGGTGGCTATGGTGACGGCGCTAATGTTTGAGGGGCCGCAGGTTGTCGGCGAAATTAACGAAGGTCTAGTTAAGTTGCTCGATCGCGATGGCTTTCAGAATATTACTGAGGTGATTGGTAGCGCTCACCGCGGCTAAATGCTATAATTAAAATACATTATCGGTTTAACGAAAGGGGTCAAAGTGATTGCAGATATTGATATAACTGGCGTAGGCGGTTACGTTTTGGATGAACCGACGAAAAAATATATTAGCAAGAAGATTGGCAGATTAGATCGCTTAGTGACGCGGCATGCTCGCAAAACTATGAGTGCTTCGGTGAAAATCGAGGAAGTCAATCGCGATAACGGCAACAAATATGAAGTCGAAGTGATTATTAACGTGCCGGATCAGGTTATCAAAGCCAAAGATTCGACAATGAACGTTATGGCGGCAACTGACATCGTCGAGCGCAAGCTAGCCGGGCAGCTTCGCAAGTATAAGCAAAATTTGTTAGCTCACGTCGGCCGGCGCGATATACTGGCACGGTTCAAACGCGGTTTTGACCGCGAAACACAGTAGCGATTTAGTAGCAGCCTCTTCCAAAACTCCCCGAAAACAGTTATAATTAGGGGAGTTTTTGGAAAATACCTGAAAGTGAGGGAAATTTGACGTTATGGCGATAACACAACAGAAGGTGCTGACGAAGGTTTTCGGTGACCCGCAGAAGCGGATTTTGCGGCGTTTACAAAAGAAAGTCGACGAAATTAATGCGCTTGGCCCGAAATACAAGAAACTATCTGACGAGGAATTGGCTGGCCAAACCGATGTTCTGCGCAAACGTTTGCAGAAGAAATCTGTGACGCTTGATACGATTTTGCCAGACGCTTTTGCGGTGGTGCGCGAGATGGCCGATCGGACAATCGGCGAGCGCCATTACGATGTGCAGCTGATTGGTTCAATGGTATTGCATGAGGGTAGCGTGGCCGAGCTGAAGACTGGCGAGGGTAAAACTTTGATGTCGACGCTAGCAGCCTACTTGAATGCGCTTGAAGGCAAAGGTGTACATGTTGTAACTGTCAATGATTATCTAGCGCAGCGTGATGCTGGTTGGATGGGGCAAATTTATAATGCGTTAGGCTTATCGACTGGTGTGATCATCAATGAGGCTTCATTCTTATACGACGAAAATTATGACAATGAAGCGCATACTGATCCGCGCATGAAGAAGCTTCGTCCGTGCACCCGTAAAGAAGCTTACCAGGCAGATATTACTTATGGTACTAATAATGAATTCGGCTTTGATTATTTGCGCGACAACATGGTTAACGATATCGAGCTTGTGCGCCAGCGCGATTTGAATTTTGCGATTGTCGACGAGGTGGACTCGATTTTAATCGATGAGGCGCGGACGCCGCTAATTATTAGTGCGCCGGCCGCTGAAAATCCTGATAGCTATTATCAATTTGCCAAGATTGCGGCGAAGCTGACGCCAGAGGATTATACCTTGGAAGAGAAGCGCAAGCAGGTAGCTCTTACTGACGAAGGCGTCGAGAAAGTCCAAAAAATGCTAGGTATAAAAAACTTATACACGCCAGAGTATGTGCGCAGCGTTTACCATATGGATCAAGCTTTGCGGGCGCAAACGCTGTTTCATCGCGACAAAGACTATGTGGTGACAAACGACGGCGAGGTGATAATCGTTGACGAGCACACTGGTCGGCTCAAGCAAGGTAATCGTTATAGCGAGGGTTTGCACCAGGCGATTGAAGCCAAAGAAGGAGTACCAGTATTGCAGGAAAGCATGACGCTGGCGACAATTTCTTTTCAGAATTACTTCCGCTTGTACAAAAAACTTAGCGGTATGACTGGTACTGCTTTCACTGAGGCTGAAGAGTTTCAACAAATTTATTCGCTTGACGTAGTGGTGGTGCCGCCGAACAAACCAATTACTCGTCAGGACCACCAGGACCTAATTTACAAGACTGAGAAAGGTAAGCTGAAGGCGGTGGCCCAAGCGATTAAAGAATATCACGATGAAGGCCGTCCGGTGTTGGTTGGCTCTGGTTCAATCGCTAAAAACGAAATGATCGCCAAATATTTGGATAGCGAAGGTATTAAGTACGAAATTCTAAATGCCAAGAACAACGAGCGCGAAGCAGAGATTATCTCGCATGCTGGCGAAAAGGGCGCGATTACGCTAGCTACTAATATTGCTGGGCGCGGCACTGATATTAAAATCGGGCCGGGCGTCAAAGAGCTGGGCGGTCTAGTGGTTATTGGTTCAGAACGCCACGAGTCGCGCCGGATTGATAATCAGCTGCGCGGCCGCGGCGGCCGGCAGGGAGACCCAGGCGATACTCAGTTTTATGTTTCGACCGAGGACGATTTGATGCGTATCTTTCAGGGCGAGCGGATTGCTAATGTGCTGGAACGCCTAGGTGTCGATGAGGAGACAGCGATCCAGAATCGTGCCGTCAGCAAAACATTGGAAGCGGCGCAGAAGCGAGTCGAAGGCTATAACTTTGATACGCGCAAAAATGTTGTTCAGTACGATAATGTTATTAATCGCCATCGCAAAGTTGTTTACACGGTGCGCCGCAAAATCCTTGAAGGTGATAATATCAAACCAGAAATTCAGCGTTTGTTGCGGGCGATGGTTAATAAATTAACAGAGGTGCCGGCCAAGAATAATCCAAAATTTGTCGAAGAATTTGCAGAGATTATCCCGCTAGAGGTCGACGAAATTGAAAAAATTGGCGCGATCAAAAAAGATAGTCAGCGCCGCGATAAAGCGTTGGCTGCTGCACAAAAAATGTATACAGCCAAAGAAAGAGAGCTCGGCGACGATCTAATCCGCGGGGTTGAGCGCGAAGTTTATCTGCAAGTACTTGATACGCTGTGGATGCAGCACCTCGAAAATATGCAGCATTTGCGCGAAGGTATTCACTGGCGCAGTGTCGGCCAGCGCGACCCGCTGGTTGAATACCGCAGTGAGTCGCAGAAGCTGTTTGATAGCTTACAAGCGACATTGCGCGAGGAAGTTTTGCGTGCTATTTATCATGTGCGCGCCACCGACGCTATTAGTCGCGAATCAATTGACGATGACCACCAAACGGAATTGACGAAGCTTGCCGAGACTTCGGTCGAGCATGGTGTCAACGAAATCACCGGCGGCGAAGAGAATCGCGATCACGATTTCGGCGGTTCAATAAAAAGAGCCGCCTCGACCGCCGAAACTAATCATAGGCGCAACGTTGCCCGCAAAAAGAAAAAGGCCAAACGCCAGAATCGAAAAAAGAGCCGCTAGATGAAACACACAGTAACAGAAGTACGGCTCGACAATGGTTCGCGTGGGCTGCTTATTGACGTGCCTGGCGCGACGGTGATGAGCTTCCAGTTTCAATTTCGCGCTGGTAACCGCTATGTTGGGCGTAAGGATATTTATGAAACCGCTCATGTGATGGAGCATATGTCGTTTGGCGCTAATGCTAAGTTCTCGAGCGAGCATGCTTACGAAGCGGAATTCACCAAAAATGGCGCGTACCACAATGCTTGGACAAGCGACTTATCAATGGTGTATGTGGCTGATTGCGCTGATTTTGAATGGGATCGGATTTTAGAATTGCAGCAAGTGGCGATTTGCCAGCCGCGCTTTCAGCAAGAATCGCTAGAGGCTGAAAAGGGCAATGTTCGCAGCGAACTAACGGGGTATTTGAATAATCACGGCCGCGTGCTTTGGCCGAAAGTCCAGCAGCTGCTGGGCGAGGATGTTTATACCTTTTGGCAGCGTTTGCGAACGATTGATAATATCAAGCTCGAGGATATTCAGCGCCACCATCGAAAAACACACACTTCGGATAATATGCGCTTTGTGATTGCTGGTAAGCTCGATGGCCGGCGCGAGCAGATTAAAAGTATGCTTGAGGGCTGGGAATTGCCGCGCGGCGAACGTTTCACAGTGCCGCGCGATGTTTTGAAAAAGGCCGCTCCGACCCTTATCAAGCGTAAAGAAGCGACTAATCTGACCTTTGGTTGGAGCATGTCGCTGCCGCGCGAAATTAATGATGCCGAGTTAGAGGCGATGTCGTGCTTGAATCATATCCTGACCGGCACGATGCATTCGCGTATCTTCGGTGCCGCTCGCAAAAAGGGCTTGGCGTACGGTATGTTTAGCGAAGCGAGCGCTGGTTTTTATGATAGCAGCTGGGATTTTGGCGGGCAGGTCAATGTCGAAACGGCGGATCGGCTATTTGATATTATTGCCCGCGAAGTGCGAGCGGTGCTTGATGGGAAAATTAGCGAGAAAGAACTGGCGGCGGCGCAATCTTACGCGCTCGGCCGTCATCAAATGGGGGCGCAGACAGTCGCGCAGATTAGCAATTTCTATAGCGGGCGCTATTTTGGCGACGGTTTTGTTAAGGATTACGAGCGCGTGCCCGAGGCAATTCGCAACATCACCCGCGAACGGATGATTGCGACGGCGCGCGAATTTATCGGCGCGGACACCTGGGTGCTGGCTGGTGTCAGCGCCAGCGACAAAGCGATGCTTGTTCAGCTCAATGATAAACTCGAAAAGTTATTCTAATTAGCTCTCGAAAAGTAAAATGCTCCGCCGCCGACCCAGCGGAGCATTTTACTCTCAATTCTGGGTGGGCGACGGAGTTGGCGTTTCCGTCTCTGTGGCGCTACCAGCGGAGCCGAGGATCTGTCTATACTCAGCTTCGGTCACGCTCATCACGATAAACTTGCCAGGGTTACTGGCAAGCGCCTTTTGAAGAAGGCCCGCCACCCCCTCGTTCGTAGACGAGGTGACTTTCGTGTCAATGGTTGCGCACTCGCGCGTCCACCAGCCCCACCGAATATGGGTGTGGCAGTCGCCGGGAACATCCTCGGCGGTGTATTCGGGGACTGACCCCGAGACTGCACCGAAGTCAATTGTCATCGACGACATCTCACTGTCACTGATGAAATTGAACTTAACTTTGGATAGAGGTACTTCCAGTACCTCGTGGCTACCGTCAGGATACTGGTGGTCTACCAGAATGCTAGTTCCCGCCTGTACTCTGATGTACGCGCTAACAGCAAAAGCTCCACTGCTAACAGCGGCTTCGCCATTGGCGGAGACCGAGCGTCCGCCAATCTCTAGCGGGTACTCAGACCCGCTTGAGAATCCATATAGCGATGCCGCTTCGGCATACGTTGCTATTCTGGGCTCGCTCTCAGAAGTTTTATAGTACGTCATTGAATTTGCGATTGCGTAAATGACTATCACAGTCGTGGCCATAGACACGACAAACATGCCTTTGTTGTCTCCATAACCGGAGATAGCAAAGGCAAAGCAGGTAGCGAAAAAGAGTCCGACGATGGTGCAGACCACCGCCGTAATGAGCCACCACATAGCGACCCCTCCTTCAATCAATAGACGGAAACGTTCTATCTCTTGCGGGTCGGCGCAAAAGATTAATATATATCACTAAATGAATATGTAGTCAACTTAAATTTGGTATGCTATCAGATATCGCTCGTGCTATAATGGGTAATATGAAAATAATCATAGCGGGCTACGGCGTAGAAGGTATATCAAATCTGATATATTTCCGGCAGAAATTTCCTGACGCGGAGTTTGTGGTGGCTGATGAACGTCCGGCGGATAAACTGCCGGCAATTCCAGACGGCGTGAAGCTGATTTCTGGCAAGAATGTCTTCAGCGAACAGCTGGACGGCGCTGATTTGGTGGTGCGGACAGCCAGTTTGCCGCCGCGCAATATAAAAACCAACGGTAAAATTTGGTCGGCGACCAACGAGTTTTTTGACAAATGTCCGGCGCCGATTATTGGCGTGACGGGGACGAAAGGCAAGGGTACGACCTGTAGCCTAATTGCAGCAATATTACGGCAAGCTGGTCAGACGGTGCATTTGGTCGGCAACATCGGCGTGCCGGCGCTGGACGTCTTGCCAAAAATCAAAAAAGACGATATTGTGGTTTACGAATTGTCCAGCTTTCAGCTGTGGGATTTGGAAAAGTCGCCGCATGTCGCGGTGGTGCTGATGATCGAGCCGGATCATCTGAATGTCCATGCGGATTTCGCTGACTACCTTAATGCTAAGAAAAATATTCGCCGCCATCAGGGTATTTCTGACAAATGTATATATCACCCGACGAATAAATATGCGCAGAAAGTGGCCGCTACGCCGCTTGACGAACTGCTAGATACGGGCGACGATCATGGCGACGCGCTAAATTTTGCGCAGCGTTACGCTATTCCTGACGATGATCAAGTTTATGTCCAGGACGGCTACTTTTGCGTGCAGAATCGGCAGATTTGCAGCACCAACCATTTACTACTGCCGGGCGTGCACAACCTCGAGAATGCCTGCGCGGCGATGAGTGCGTTGACGGAACTGCCAATCACCGTGACCGACGAGCAATATGCTGCCGGACTGGAGAGTTTTACAGGATTGCCGCACCGTTTGAAATTCGTTGCCGAGAAAAATGGCGTTAAATATTATGACGATAGCATCTCGACGACGCCAGGCAGTGCCATCGCGGCGTTAAAAGCCTTCACGGAGCCAAAAATTTTGATTTTGGGCGGCTCTGACAAGGGTGCGGACTACGCGGAATTAGTGCAGGAAATCGCTCGTCAAAATATGCGGGCGGTGATTGTCAACGGCGCTAACGCCAGTGAAATTATCGAAATTTTGCATAAAAATAAGGTTTCTTGCCAGGTTGTCCAGCTGGAAATGGCTTCAATGTTAGCGGTTGTTGGAACGGCGGCAAGTCAGGCGCAGCCCGGCGACGTGGTGATTCTCAGTCCGGCGGCTGCTAGTTTTGACATGTTCAAAAGCTATAATGATCGCGGCGAGCAGTTCGTGGCGGCGGTGGAGAAGTTTTAGTACCGTTATATGCCAATATACGGTAAATTCTAGTATTGCTAGCGGGGGCTAGATAGCTAAGCTAACTTAGCAAAATCGCTAATCCGCTTGGCAATAATTGCAGTAGGTTCAAGAATGCGGCATTGCGGAAAAAGGCGTTGTAACCGCCTCTTAAGCGCCAGATAATGCGTGCAGCCTAGAACAATAACATCGCTACCGTCCGCAACACTGGTCGATACTTCATCAAGTGTAATATCGTCGGCCAAACCTTGATCAATCATCTGCGCCCACGCGTGAGTGTCTGGCGTGTCGATACGAACGCCAGTAGCATATTCACTGATAAGCGCGCGCAGACGCTGGCTGTGTTTGGTGGCGTTTGTCGCCAGCAGGGTGATATGATGTGATTTGGTCAGGGCGGCGGCTGATTTGATCATCGGTTCAAAGCCCATAAAGTATACGTCTGGGTAACGTTGTCGCAGCGAGCTAATCGCGTTGGTCGTGGCGGTATTGCATGCCAGAACAATAATGTCGCATGATAGCAGCGGCTGGATGGCGGCATCGGTTAGCGTAATAATCTCTTCCGGTGAACGATTGCCGTACGGCGCGTGCTCGCGGTCGATCGCCGTGATGTACAAATGCTGCGGCAGTAATTTTTTCAGCCTCTTTGCTACTAATTTGCCGCCAGTTCCCGTATCAAATATGCCGATCTTCATACAAAAAGTATAGCAAAATCGCCGTAACGATATCTACGACAATGCCAGAGCTCGCAGTTTTGGCAGAATTTGAAACGCCGAAATTGCTGCTTATTGCTGTTAATACTGCTATAATAAGCAGGAATAGGCGCGAGTCTTGAGATAGTATCTAATCGGAGGGTTTATGGATCAACAGCCGTACCAGCAATACCAACAGTATCAGCAGCCGCCGCAATCGCAGGCACAAACCAAAGGCCAGCTTGCCGTAGCGCGGGCTCGCAATGCGCAAGATAATGTCGTTCTGACAATAACTATCATTATCTTTTGTTTCTTTGCGGCTAGCTATTTTATCTATACAACATTCCAGGAAATGTCAACAGACAATGCCGGGCACCACGTTGAGTTATCGTTCAGCGATGGCGTGATTGCTGTATTGCTGGCGATAGTTTTTATGATTATGGGATTGGGCATGCTGCTAGGCATTGGCATGTTTATGGTGCGGATGATGCGCCAGCAAATGCTGGGTAATGCCTTGCAAGTTGAATATAGCGCTTATGCGTGGCTGCGCGATTGGGCCAACCAGGTATCGGCTGATTTAGAGATGCCGCAAGTCGAGATTTTCATCACCCAGAATCCAGTGATGAATGCTTATGCTTTTGGTTTTGCTAGGCCATATTCTATCGTGCTGCATTCTGGATCGATTCGCTACTTGACCAAGGATGAGCTAAAAGTGATTGTCGTACATGAAATGGCGCATATCAAATACCGTCATGCCAACGCTAATGTGTATTTGATGCCGTTTTTGTCGATTCCGATTATCAGCGTATTGGGTAGTTGGATTTCTGGATTCTGGCACCGCCGTGCCGAGCTAACCGCCGATCGTCTAGCTTTGATGTATTTGGGCGATAGCGAATTAGTCAAGAAATCGCTGATCAAGGTGCATGTCGGACCTGATGCGGCAGACAGCATGAACGAGGTGGCGCGCCAGTGGATGCAGTACACGGCTGAACGCCCGATGAATCATTTTGCGCAGACTTTTAGCGACCATCCGTTTTTGGTACGCCGGTTGAGCCAGATTGACTATTGGAAGGGTGTGGTTGAGCCGCAAAATCAGCCGCAGAGCGTTGCGCCAGCTGCTGTTCAGTCTAATGTTTCTGAACCCGCTGAATCAGAACCTGCTACTGAGCCGACAATCGTAGAACCAACTTCTACCAAGAAATCAACTCGCCGCAAATCAGATGACACCAGCCAAAATCAAGACGAGACTGCTGCCTAGGTTCTATGCAGCCGTTACGAAAACAAGCTGAAGATCTCCGTGCTCGCGTGGCTAGCGCTTGCCAAGCTTTACATATTGACGCTCGCGCTGAAGAACTGGCAGTGCTTGATGAACAGTTGGCCGATTCGAATGTCTGGGCGAATGTCGAGCGAGCACAGATGCTGACGCGGCAGGCGGCGAGCTTGCGTTCGCAAATTGAGCCGTGGCAGATTTTACGTTCGCAAATCTCGGATATTGTTGAACTAATGGATTTAGGTGACGACTCGATGCTGGTAGAGTTTACCGAGCAGCTAGCAGCTCTCGAAGCAGAATACCAGGAGCGCCGCAAAGATTTGTTGTTCTCGGGCGAATACGATAATCGGGCGGCAATTCTCAAATTGAGCGCTGGCGCTGGCGGCACGGACGCGCAGGATTGGGCAGAGATGTTAGAGCGAATGTATCTGCGCTGGGCTGAAAAGCATGATATGCAGACCGAGCTAGTCGAGCGTTCGACAGGCGAAGAAGCTGGTATCAAGAATGCGACATACATTATTCGCGGCGCATTTGCCTACGGTAAATTGCGCAGTGAGCATGGGGCGCACCGGCTGGTGCGTCTCAGTCCGTTTAACGCTGATAATCTGCGGCAGACTAGCTTTGCACTGGTCGAAATCATGCCGGAAATGGACGCGCCAGGCGAGGTCGAAATCGACGACAAAGATTTGCGAATTGATATTTATCGTAGCGGCGGCAACGGCGGGCAAGGGGTTAATACGACTGATTCCGCAGTGCGCGTCACTCACTTGCCGACAGGTACGGTGGTGGCGATCCAAAACGAGCGCAGCCAGCTCCAAAACAAAGAAACCGCGCTGAAAATCCTCAAAAGCCGCTTAGCGCAAATGCAGCTTGAGCAGCGCGCCGAAACGCTAGCTGATCTGCGGGCAGGCGAGTCGGCTAGCTGGGGCGCGCAGATTCGTAATTATGTGCTTCACCCTTACACATTGGTCAAGGATACGCGTACCAAGTTTGAAACTCACAACGCCCGCGGCGTGCTAGATGGCGACATTGACGGTTTTATCGAAGCATATCTCGAGCAGCAAGCGGCGACCGAGTAGCTGGCTATCGCTATAAACTAGCTTATGCTACAATAGGTAGTGATGATTCTGTTAGATAGAGTGACTAAGGTGTACGGTAAGGGCAGCAAGCCAGCGCTTGACCGTGTTAATCTGCATGTTGAGCCGAATGAGTTTGTGATCATCGTTGGGACGAGCGGAGCTGGTAAATCGACCTTGCTCAAATTGTTAACGCGCGAAGAAAAGCCGACTAGCGGCAAGATTGTCGTTGGCGGCATTGATTACGACCAGCTCAAGGACAAGCATATCCCGCTGCTGCGCCGCAAAATTGGCGTAGTTTTCCAGGATTTTAAGTTGCTGCCGAACCGAACGGTTTTCGAAAATGTGGCCTTTGCGCTAGAAATTGCCGGCATGACTAACCGCGAAATTAAAAATACTGTACCAAAAGTGATTGACTTGGTCGGTCTAAAGGGTAAGGAAAAGCAGTTCCCGCATCAATTATCGGGCGGCGAGCGCCAGCGCGTGGCAATTGCCCGAGCAGTAGTGCGCCAGCCAAAGATCCTAATCGCTGACGAGCCAACGGGTAATCTCGACCCGAAGCACAGTTGGGATATTGTCCGCCTACTCGAGAAAATCAATCGATATGGCACGACAGTTATACTTACAACACATAATGTCGAGATTGTCAATAGGTTGAAACGCCGCGTGATTACGGTCGACCACGGCAAAATTACTAGCGATCAAGCGCAAGGGAGTTATCGGCAATGAGACGAGACAAAGTCAAGACAGTGGCTGCCAAAAAGAAAAGCCGCCGCGAGGACAAAAAAAATACTGGTGCTCGCGCCTTGACCAGACAAAGGCGTAGCCGCCAGCGCAAATGGCTGACTTTCGTGCGAATGTGCCGCTACGGCGTCAATAATTTCACTCGTAATGCTTGGCTAACTATTGCGGCTACCGCGGTGATGACGATTACGTTGCTGATTATCTTTACTACGGTGGTGGCGCGTAATATTTTGGCAGATTCGGTAACAGAGCTGAGTAAAAAAGTCGATATGTCAATTTATCTCAAAACGGGTACTACCGAAGAGCAGGCTAAACCGATTATTGCCGATTTGCGCAAACTGCATAATGTCGAGCGCGTTGAATTCGTTTCCTCGGAAAAAGCGCGTCAACAAAGCGCCGAAGACAACAAAGCCGACCAAGATATACTAGATGCCCTCAATCAAGCTGCCAATAAAATGCCAGCAGTGATTCGCGTTAATCTAGAGAATATCAATGACACCGACAGTCTTAGTGATTTTGTCAAAACTAATAAGCCGCTCAAAAAAATTATCGATGATAAGCGCGAACCGTCGTTTGCTGGCGACCGGCGCGATGCTATCGAAAATATCGGCCGCTGGACAGATTTTGCGCAGCGGGCCGGTTTGGCAGCGAGCGTTCTCTTCGTCGTAATATCTTCGTTGATTGTTTTTAACACCATTAGGATGGCAATATTCAATCGTAAAAGCGAGATCGAGATGATGAAGCTTATCGGTGCTGACAAAAGCTTTATCCGCGGCCCGTTTTTGGTAGAGGCAATGGTGTATGGTTGTATTGCTGCGGTTGTAGCGACCGCTATAGGGGTAGGGGTTTTCGCGACGATTTCTGGCAAATTACAGGCTTATGGAATTGCTGCTGTAGCTACGTCGCACTTTTTGATAAATAATTTGCTGTTGGTCCTGCTAAGTATGATGTTGCTAGGCTCGTTGATTGGGATTATTTCCTCGACGCTGGCCACTCGCCGTTATCTCAAATTGTAGAGTAATTTACGAAAGGAGGTGCTTATTCGACGTAGCTTTATTGACAAAGCGGTAATGCTTTGTTACGCTAGAGGTATGAAACATAGGTCCACCACACCAGTTTCGTCAAGGCGGCACGTTGCGAAGTCGTCAATCGTCGCAGCAGCTGTTTTGATGAGCGCAAGTATACCGGTTGCCTTCGCGCAAAACGTGTTGGCCGACCAGTACGACGAACAGGTCAAAAAACTTCAATCAGAAGCTGATTCGTATCAGCAGCAGGCGGCGACGCTTGGCGCGCTGGCGTCAACGCTGCAAGCGCAGCTTGATGTATTAACCAAGCAAAAAAATGAAATCCAAGCGCAAATTAATACTAGCCAGGCTAAGCGCGATAAGCTCGAGAAAGATATCGCTGCTACCGAAAAGAAAATCGAGATCAACAAAGAAGCTCTTGGCGAAATTGTTGCCGATATGTACGTTGATAGCTCAATCTCGCCGCTCGAGATGCTGGCTAGCAGCAAAAACATCGGCGATTACGTTGACAAGCAAGAATATCGCTCGTCAATGCAGGATAATCTGAGTACCAAGATCAAGCAGATTAAATCGCTCAAAGCGCAGCTCGAAAAGCAGAAAAAGCAAGTCGAGAACGTACTGCGCGACCAGAAGTCGCAAAAAGCCGCGCTAGCTGCCAAAGAGGCTGAACAGGCTAAATTAGTTTCGGACACGCGTGGCGAGGAATCGGCTTACAATAACCTGGTCGCCAAGCGTAACAGCGAAATCAGCAGTGTCCGCGCTCAGCAGGCCGCCGCTATGGCTGCAGCTGCCCGTGCTTCAGGCTCTACTAATATTGGTACGGGCTCGGCTAGCGGCGGCGGATATCCGTCGGTTTGGGCTAATGCCGAGCAAGATACGATAGTTGATAACTGGGGCCTCTACAACCGCGAATGCGTCAGTTATACCGCCTGGAAGGTAGCTAGTACTGGCCGCTATGTGCCGCATTTTGGCGGAGCAGGTAACGCTAATCAGTGGCCAAGTACTACGGCACGCTACGGTATCGCTAATGGCTCTACGCCAAAGGCTGGTTCAGTGGCTATATGGTACGTTGGTACGTACGGGCACGCTATGTATGTTGAGGCAGTTAACGGCGATGGTACGATCACCGTTAGCGATTATAACAACAACATGGATGGTCTAGGCTGGGGTCGCTATCACTACTACACGCGTTCAAGTGCTGGGCTAACTTATATATATTTCTAGCGAGATCAATATAATAATCAGTAAATTATAGCGTACTCAGCCAGAGTGCGCTATAATTATGATTATGGCAAACGAACAGGGAGTTGAAAATAAGGGGCGGAAGCCTCGGCAGCGGAAGGTTTCACAGGGTGTTTTCTTGGCGTCATTGGTCTTGGCGATAATCGTATCGTTTGCGGCTGGTACGCGCAGTGAAGAAATCTATCAGATAGCAGCACCGATTTTTGGCATCAAGGTGGCTAAGCAGCCGCTTGATACCGAGGTGATGAAAGAAGCTTATCGTCAACTAGCAGCGAATTATGACGGTGATTTGGATGCTAATAAGCTGTCTGACGGGGCGGCTCGCGGCATGGTCAAAGCGGTCGGCGACGACTACACGACATTTCTAGATAAGGAAGAAGCGGCAGAATTTAACAAAAGTCTAAACGGCGAAGTTTCTGGTATTGGTGCCGAAATCGGCGTGCGTAATTTGCAGCCGACGGTACTCAGAGTTCTCGATGATTCTCCAGCCAAGAAAGCTGGCCTTAAAACGGGCGATATCTTTGTGGCTGTGAACGGTACGTCAGTAGCGGGCGAGACGGCTAGCGGCGTGGCTGATAAAGTTACTGGTGAAGCAGGCACAACTGTCAAGCTAACCATGCGCCGCGGTAGCGAATCGCTAGACTTTTCAATTATGCGGGCCCAAATTAGCGATCCTAGCGTCCGTTGGTCGGTTAGCGACGACGTTGGTATATTGACGATCTCGCGCTTTGACGACAATACTGGTTCGCTAGCCCGCAAAGCCGCTAAAGAATTCATTGATAAAGGTGTTAAAGGTGTGATTGTTGATTTGCGTAACAACGGCGGCGGCTATTTGACAGCGGCGCAAGAAGTGGCGAGTTTGTGGCTAGATAACGGCAAAACGGTCGTTACCGAAAAAAGCCGTGGCCAGGTTACCGAGACAGTTAAAGCTTCGGGAAATCCGACGCTCAAAGGCAAGAAAACTGTCGTTCTCGTCAACGGTAGCTCAGCCAGTGCTAGCGAGATTGTGGCTGGCGCGCTGAAAGACTATCAAGCGGCCACCTTGGTCGGTGAAAAAACCTTCGGTAAGGGAACGGTACAAAAGGTGATCAACCTATCCGACGATCGTATCCTCAAGGTGACAGTGGCCCGCTGGTATACACCGCAAGACAGAAACATCACCAAAGAAGGTATCCAGCCGAACCAGACGGTCAAGATGAGCTCGGATGATAATAACGCTGGGCGTGACCCGCAAATGATGCGCGCTAAAGAATTAGCGTCATAGCCCTTGTGCTTATCGCCAGGCTGGTATACTATATAAACTATGGATACACGCAAACGTAAGATTTTGCTAGTAGAGGATGATACTGCGCTAGCATCAGTATATCGGTCGCGCCTTGAGCTAGAGGGTTTTGACGTCTGTGAAGCAAATAATGGCGAGGACGCGCTGTCGTTGGCGGTGTCTGAGCATCCTGACTTGATTTTGCTGGACGTTATGATGCCGAAAATTAGCGGTTTTGACGTTTTGGATATTTTGCGTAATACGCCGGAGACTACTAACATCCGAGTGATCATGCTGACAGCGCTTAGCCAGCCCAAAGACAAAGAGCGCGCCGAGCAACTCGGTGTTGACGATTATTTAGTAAAATCGCAAGTAGTTATCGGTGATGTCGTCGAGCGGGTGCGCTACCATCTCGGCATGAGCAAGTAGCCGCTTGTATAATTGCTTAGTTTGGTTATTTGTGGTGTTGTATTTGACATTTTGCTTATGTTTTGATATAATATTAGTGTATGCCAAAAACACATACACCAAAAAGTACAGCGCCAGACGGCGAATCGCCTGAAAAACCTACAATGATTGACCATCCAGCGCCAGACGGTGAGTCTCCGGGCACCGAATTAGGCACTAAGCCTGAAATAAGAGACGGAGGGGAGCGATTAACTAGAATAATTACCGAATTTGGCAGATTAGCTACTGGTAGACTGTTCTACGAATCTAAAACTGGCAATAGTCAGACGCCAGAGTCTTCAAAGTTGCCAGAGCAGCCAAAGCCACCAGCTGATGAGCGTGAAAGGCTGCGTGCTGTACTAAGAGCGGCTGGCAAGCTGGACTCAGAAGCGGGGTCGGGACCGTCAACTCGCAAAGAGGTACTGGCTGCGTTAAGAGGTGGGGCAACGAAGGTTAGTAGGCCAGCTCCAAAGCCGCAAACTCGCGAAGAGGTACTGGCTGCGCTTAGAGGTGAGCATTCTTCGCCAGCTACTGAAAAGGCTAGCTTAGATGGTGATCCGTCTATTGTCGATACTGAAAGCGAACCTCCCGCACCAGAAGATCAAGAAGAATCGGGAAGTTCAAATGAGCAAGATGACAGCCCAGATGAGTTATCGGCCGATAAACAGTCTCTTAGCGCTTCTGAGGTGTTAAAAGCGTTGGCGGAAGCAGACGATACGCGCATTTGTATAAGGAATATGTCAGATGCCGCAGAAAGAATAGTTAGAACTTTAAAGAGATCAGAGATATCGCTATCCTCTAATAATAATTTGCAAGAATTTGCGTCGGGCGTCTCAACGATGCTTAATAGGTTGGATGGTGTTGTTGAGGAAGCTAGAAACGGTTTGCCACTGGACGAAGCGGCTCACCTGGGCGATATGGGCGATAGGATAGGCGAGATTAAGCGTGCTCTGACAGTACTGAATAACGCCGTCGCCAAGCAAGGCCGTTATGGACATAGTAACGAAAATTACTTACCGTATGCGATGAAACTAAGAGATAGTATCACAGAACTGCAAAGATTTATGAACGTATTAGTAGAGCGCCAAGAAAACAAAGAGCAAAACCAGTAGCAGCATCTCGCTAGTCAGGGTAGCACACCTAGTGTGAACTTAGCTTATTCAACGCAAACTTGGGTTCGCGGGTGAGTATTGCCAGTGAACGATGGCTTCTTTATATGTTTGAAAACTACGGTGCCGCTCTTGGCTGCGTGAATAGTGTAGTTGCGGCTGATATAAGTGCCTGGACCAGCAACTTTGGTGCTGCCAGTCTGGCGAACTAGCACCTCGCCCTGGTTGACTTTTTGCCCGCCGAAACGCTTGACGCCATTGCGCCTACCAGCACTTTTGTGGGTATTATCGCTCGAACCGCCAGCTTTAACGTGTGACATAAAACTCCTTTAATTTAATATAAGACAATCTATGCTATTGTACGCGAAGCTATCGGAAATGTCAAGCTTTACGAAAGTAATTACTGTAGCAGGCGCGTGCTTGGCGGGCGGGATGCTCTTAATTTTCATCGAGAGGTTTAAGCAGTAAAATCTCTCGTGCTACCACCTGGTTTTCGCGGTAGTAGAGTAGCTGCTCGTCGCTGACTAAGTTTAGATGTAGGCGTCGGTAGCCTAAATCTGCTAACTGATCAATAAGCGGTAAATGTGTAAATTTACCGCTGTGGTCGCGCCAGGCGGGCATGGCGACGACTAGCGTTGTACTCGGATTGATTTGCGGGCGGATGTTTGCTAAAAATTGGCCGATGATATGATTGCAATTACCGCGGACTGCGGTGAGCTTGGCAGGCTTTGGCGGGGCCGAGAAGGGCTGGCCGAGGTAGGTCTCGCAGACGATGCGGGTGATTTCAGATTTTTGAGCGGCGTTGAGCTTGACAGTGGTAGCGTCAGCTTGGAAGATCTGCCACTGGGGGTTGATCTGGTATTTATTATCGAGCCACTGCATGTTTTCTGTGGCATAATCAACCATTTTTTGGCTCAGGTCGCTGCCGTAGACGTCTATCCCCTTGAGCCGCGCTTCTTGGAGAACGGTGCCAGTACCGCAAAAAGGGTCCCAGAGGCGGCCAGGTTTCGTCTCGCCAGATAGATTTATCATCATACGCGCTAATTTCGGCGGCAGCATACCGACGAAAGCATCGGTGCGCGGGCGAGCTTGGTCGCGGGCGGCCAGCGCGGTGATATTCTGGGCCCCAACGCTTTCAGCGATAATGAGGCGATTATTCGGCGCTCGGACGACTAGCAACTCAATTTTCGTCGGCGACAGTCCTAGCTTGTTGTGATGGCTAGCAGCGGTGTTAAGGGCGATTTCTGGGTTCGGGATAAGGCGTAAGCTAGTGCCGCTGTCGCGTAATTTTTTCTTGATGAGTAAGCCAGTTTTTTGGACATCGCGCGGCGAGATTTTGAAGCCGTAAGCGCTGATGCCAAGAGTTATCTTATGCTCGCTGGCGCGCCATTTGGCGGCGTAGTGCTGAACGATTTGGTGGCTGGCGGTTAGCCAATTGCCGCGGTCGAGTTCGAGAACGACTCGGCCGGCTTTTTGGCTGCCGCCTAGGGCCTCGAAGTCAAAATTAGGCGAATCTACAAGCGCTGCTTGCTGCGAAAACCATCGAACGTTGTCAGTGCCGTAAAGCTGTTCTAGCTCGGCTGCTCCAAGCGCTGGCTGGCGGCCAAGTATTGTGATATGCATAAATATAGTATACTAGATTGTATGAAAAGGAGACTGTCTTTTCGATTGTGGTTGAGTATTGCCACGTTGCTGTTGATTGCTTTGATACTTTTTCTAGCTAGAAGCGAACTGGTATATGCTTGGGGTTTGCTAGGTAAAATTAATCTTGGCAAGCTTGTGTGGATGTTGCCAATTATTGCGGCCGGATATTTGGCGACTGGCGAGATGATTTTTTCGTATTTGCGTCAGAAAGGCTTCGTAAAGAATATTAATCCGGCAACTCTGGCACGCATATCGCTAGAGTTAAATTTTGTTAATCATGCTTTTCCTAGCGGCGGTGTCAGTGGTATTTCGTATGCTAACTGGCGTCTAGGCAAGTACGGTGTGCCAATTGGGCGGGCGACGATGGCGCAATTTGTGCGTTATGTGGTGGGTTTTATGGCGATTGTGGTCTTTTTGGTAGTTTCTGTTTTGATGGTGACGATTGACGGCCGTGTTAACCGCTGGATAATTTTGATGAGCTCAACGCTGGTATTTTTGCTGGTGATGGCGACGCTGCTGGGCGCGTACTTTTTGAATAGCGTCCACCGGATGAAAAAATTAGCCAAGAGGATTACGATAATAACTAACGGTACGGCGTCATTTTTTGCGCGGCGGTCGCAGGTGGTGTTGAAGCGGGAGTCGATAGAGAAGTTTTTCTATGATATGCACGACGATTTTAACGAGCTAAAGCGCGATAAGCGCGTGTTGCTGAAGCCGTTTTTGTGGGCGATGTTATTTACCGCTACCGAAATTGCGCCGATCTGGATTACTTTTCAGGCGCTGGGAATGAGCGTCAATCCGGCGTCGATTTTGATTGCTTATGGCATAGCGACGATTGCTGGATTCATTGTGGTAACGCCGGGCGGAACGGGTGCCTACGAGGCAATCATGGTTAGTGTTTTGGCTTTATCAGGTATAGGTAGCGGCCAGTCGATTGCGGCGATTGTGCTTTACCGGGTAATTGTGCTGCTGACGGCGCTGTTGCTAGGCTATGTATTTTACCAGCTAACAATAGTGAAATATGGACGAAAATCCGATTCCAAGGTTCGGCGTTAGCGGTTTTGTCGAGCTGATTAATCAAGTGCTGGAGTTTTCGTGCAGCGCTGTTGAGATCGAGGGCGAGGTCGCCAGCTTCAAAGTAAATCAAGGCAAATGGGTGTTTTTTGACTTGAAAGACGAGGAAGCGAGCGTCGGTTGCTTTATGCCAGTTTATCAACTGCGAACGCCGATTGAAGACGGCATGAAGCTGGTGGTGCGGGCGCAGCCTAAAGTGACGAAGTGGGGCAAATTTAGCGTGACCGTGCAAAATTACCGTCCGCTAGGTGAGGGCAGCTTGCGCAAAAGTTTCCAGCTGTTGCGTACTAAGTTGGAGAAGGAAGGAATATTTGCCGCGGAGCGCAAGCGTTGTTTGCCGCAAATTCCAGCGCGTATCGGCGTGATAAGCAGCACTCAGGCGGCAGGTTACGCGGACTTTATCAAAATCGTAAATGAGCGCTGGGGTGGCTTGCAGATTGACGTAGCGCATGTTCAAGTGCAGGGCGAGGCGGCGGCTGATCAAATTGTTGCGGCAATTAATCGTTTTAATGAGAGTCAAACGCCGCCCGAGGTGCTGGTGATCATTCGCGGCGGCGGTAGTGCTGACGATTTGAATACGTTTAATGATGAATTGTTGGTTAGAGCGATTGCTGCCAGCCGCGTGCCGACATTGGTTGGCATTGGCCATGAAATCGATATGACGCTGGCGGATTTGGCTGCCGATGTGCGGGCTTCTACGCCGAGTAACGCGGCGCAAATCATTGTGCCAGACCGGCGAGAACTGCTGCGAGAAATAAAAGCGCTGGTTGACGGCATGGCCTACCGGACGGAGTCAGCGATTAGCGATTTAGGTAGTGAAATTGATAGCTTGCGGCAGCGCGCGTTGCTATATCTAGATAGCAGAACTGACGTTTTAACGAGCGAAATCAAGCAATTCCAGCGGATTTTGGCGGCGTACAATCCGCAGTTGGCGCTGGCGCGCGGTTACGCGATTGTGCGCGGTTCGACAGAAATTGGCGAAATTATTAGTATCGAGGAAGAAAAAATAATTATCAAAGCGGAGGTTAAAAATGTCAAGCAAAAATGAGAAAACTATCAACCAAAAAATCGAAGAGCTGCGCCAGATGGTGGCGTGGTTTGAAAGCGACGACTTCGATATTGAACAGGCGATAGAGCGCTACCAGGCAGCCGAGAAACTAGCTAGCGATATCGAAAAAGATTTGAACGGTTTGCGTAACAAAATTACCGTCCTCAAGGAAAAATTCGCGTGATTTTCGCCGCCATTGCGGCCGTGGTGCTGCTGTTTGGCTTTGTGGCTTTCACGGGCGCACCGTACGTACCGTCGCGGCGCCGCGATTTGCAAAAAGCTTTTGATGAGCTATATCGGCTCAAAAAAACCGACATGTTGGTGGATATTGGCTCGGGCGACGGTGTAGTGCTGCGCGAAGCGAGCCGCCGCGGCGCGCGGGCGATTGGTTACGAACTACAACCGCTGCTAGTACTGATTTCACGTTGGTTATCGCGGCATGACGAGAAAGTGTCGGTGCGGTTAGCTAATTTTTGGCATACGCCGCTGCCAGCCGAGACGACGGTCGTTTATCTTTTTGGCGACGGTCGTGATATCGCCAAGATGGTCCAATATTTACAGCACGAAACTAATCGTCTTGGGCGTGATATTTGGCTGCTGAGCTACGGTTTCGAGGCGGCTGGACTTGCTTTGCACAAGACCGTGGGCGCGCATAATCTCTATTTGCTGCAGCCGCAAAGTTAAACCTTTGCATATTTAGCCTCGACAAAGTATAATCGTAAGCATGAAGAGTAGGCATCATACAGAAAAAGGCGCTATCACTGGCAGTATTGTCGCTATTGCGGTATTGGTAGTGTTGGTGCTGGGGTTTGGCGGTTTTAGTATTTGGTCGTATATGCAATATCTCGACCAAAAAGAAAACGTCGACGAGAAGATTGAGACAGCTAAAGCTCAGGCTGTCAAAGAGAATAGCGAGAAGCTAGAGAGCGACTTCGAAAAGCGCGAGAAAGAGCCGAATCGGCAGTTTAACGGGCCGTCGGATTACGGTGCCTTGACGTTTGAGTATCCCAAGACTTGGAGTGCTTATCAGGCAACCGATATCAGCAAAGGCGGCGGCGTGACTTATGAAGCCTATTTGAACCCAGTGACAATCCCGCCAATTACCAGAGAGTCGAAGATTGCCCTGAGGATAACGATTGAGCAAAAGACTTATGACAAATCTGTATCTACTTACGATCCGTTAATTAAAAGAGGCGACCTGAAGTCGAGCGTTTACAACGATGGTAAGCATACAGGCACCAAGCTGGTCGGTAATTTCGACAAGGACACTTACGGTACGGCAGTACTGTTGAAGATGCGCGATCGTACACTGACGATGCGTACTGACGGCGATGTTTTCACCGCTGACTACGAGAAGCTGCTGAAGACTCTCAAATTCAACGAATAAGCGTTTTGCTTGTGCTAGAACAGCCTGTTGCAGCATGCTAAACTAGATGTATGCAGGAGGGTAAGGCGCAGGCTGGTTTGTGGGCAGATTCACCGTCGTTTGTGGTAGCGGCGCATGAACTGAAAGCGCCGCTTGCCCTAATTCGCCAGCTGGCGATTGAGCTAGAGTCAGGGGAGTATACGGCGCTTGAGCGAGCTGTCTTGGCGCAGCGAATTACACTGACGGCCGAAAGGGCGCTGCGCTTGACGACAGATTTAACTAAAGCTCGCCGCCTAGAAAACGCCTTATTTACGCTAGAAGCGATTGATGCGGCTGGCCTTTGTAACGAAGTGATGAGCGAACTTCAACCGCTGTATCGCGCTCATAATAAATCTCTAAAAACCCAGGTAAAATCTCGTCAGCGACTAATGGTGGCAAATCGTGATTTATTGCGGCGAATCGTTGCTAACTTTGCTGATAACGCACTACACTATAGCGCTGATGATTCGTCGGTAGCGATCTCGGTGCGGGCTACCGACGGTAATCAGCGGGTACGGATCGGGGTACGTGATTTTGGACCGGCAATTCCAGCGCGAGCTTGGCGGGCGTTGCGCCAAGGGTTGCGCGAGCCGCTGCCGCTACATAATCGTCCAGGTAGCAGCGGGCTGGGCATGTTTATTGCTAATGAGTTTGCCTTAGCGATTGGCGCGCAAATTGGCGTTATTCGTCACCGCGATGGCGCAACTTTTTATGTTGATGTACCAGCGTCGACACAGCTGAGGCTATTATGACGCGCGTGCTAGTAATTGATGATGACGAGTGGCTAGCGAAGCTGTTTACGCGGCGTCTCGAGCACAACGGTATGGTAGTACAGAGTGCTCCAAATGCCATAGAAGCGCTTGATTTGATAGATAGTTTTCGACCCGCGGTGATTATTCTTGATTTATTCATGCCGGGCCCAAATGGTTTAGTGCTGCTGCACGAGTTGCAATCGTATGACGACCTAGGCCGCATTCCTGTTGTCGTGTGTACAACAAGTGCAAATGACATCACTCTCGAGCAGTTGCGGCCGTACGGCGTGCGATTATTATTAGATAAAGTATCAATGCATCCAGATGATATTGCCAAAGCGGTGCGAGAGGTGGCAGCATGACTGCTATTGAACGTACTAAAGCGATAGTGCTGCGCCGGACGAATTACGGCGAGGCAGATCGCATTTTGACGCTATTAACACCGCTTGGGCAACGCAGTGCTATAGCGCGCGGCGTACGGCGCGAGAAAAGCCGCTTGGCGGGCGGTATCGAGCTGTTTGCGGTTAGCGATGTAGTGTTGCGTCGCGGTAAAGGTAGCCTGTATACGATTACGCAGGCGCGGCTTGATCGTTTTTACCGCCAGATTTTGCAGGATTATGACCGCTTGCAATTTGGTTATGAATGTATCAAACTGGTTGAACGCGCTAGTCGCGACGTCGATATCCCAGAATGGTTTGAAGTGCTGAGCGAGACGCTGGCAGGCTTGGGCGATGTGGTTTCTTTGCAGTTGGTGCAAGTATGGTTTTATTTGCGCTACGCTGAGCTAACCGGCTATGAGCTGAGTTTGGTGAACGATGTTACTGGCCAGCCGCTTGATCGCCAAAAGCGCTACATGTACGATTCGATTGAACGAGGCTTGCGGTTAAGCGAGCAAGGAGAGCTTACTGCTGATCATATTAAGTTTTTGCGCTTAGCAGCGAATAAATCGTTGCGACTGGTGGCGCAAATTGGCGGGGTCGAGCAGATATTGTCAGGTTGCTGGTTATTGGCTCGCCAACATGCGGGCGTTTAGTTGTTGAATTGTCCGTATTGCAGTGAAGCCATCAAAAACCAAAGCGTGTTATACTAAAACATAAAGAGTTAAGTGCTCGCGCTCACCAACGTAGAGAGGAGAAAGGAGACTTCTTGTGAGTCAAGCAAAAATGGAAGCAATTATTAGCCTGTGCAAGCGCCGCGGCTTTATTTATCAAGGTTCGGATGTGTATGGCGGTCTTTCTGGCACTTGGGATTACGGTCCGCTGGGAGTGCAGCTGAAGCGCAATATCATGAACTTGTGGTGGCGCCGGTTTGTGGATGAGCGCGATGATATGTATGGCGTGGATGCGGCGATTTTGATGAATCAGAAGGTTTGGCAGGCGAGTGGGCATGTGGATACGTTTGTCGATCCGCTGTGCGAAGACATGGTTAATCACCGCCGTTACCGCACCGATCATATCCTCAAAGACAATGGTGTTGACGCCGATGGCATGACCATGGAGCAGATGGATGCGGCGATTGTGGAAAAAGGTATCAAAAGCCCCGATGGTAATCTGCTAAGCACATCGCGGACATTTAACATGATGTTCAAAACGCACGTTGGCGCGACCGAAAGCGAGGACAGTATTTCTTATCTCCGCCCGGAAACCGCCCAAGGCATCTTCACTAATTTCAAAAACGTCGTCGATAGTTTTTATCCTAATTTGCCGTTTGGTATTGCTCAGCAGGGTAAGGCCTTCCGCAATGAAATTGCGCCGCGTGATTTCGTCTTCCGCTCTCGGGAGTTTGAGCAGATGGAGATTGAATATTTCGTCGACCCTGAGCACTGGCAGGAGGCGTTTGATGAGTTACTGGCGGCGACGCATGAGTTTTTGGCGGAACTGGGACTGAAGCAAGAGCACATTCACGAGCTGGACGTGCCGGCGGAGGATCGAGCACATTACAGCAAAAAGACGATTGACATCGAATACGATTATCCTATCGGCCGTGAGGAGCTGATGGGCATCGCGTACCGGACTGATTTTGACCTGATGAACATCCAGCGCGTCAGTGGCAAGAGCATGGAATACACCGTCAAGGGAACGAACACAAAATTTGTTCCGCACGTCATCGAGCCGTCGTTTGGTGTCGAGCGGG
>JBHRNN010000003.1:0-59255 GCA_042642485.1 Saccharimonas sp. (SeqCode) | reverse complement strand
TGAAAAACATATCTTATTTTTTATTGTTATGCCTTGCCCTACTCATAGGAGCTTGTGGCAACCGAAACGCTTATAAACCCGTTGATCGTGGAAGCAGTACCACCGAATACCCATATGAAAGCTCTGCCACTGATTACCGAGAAGAAAGTAGTGGCGAATTAGCCGAGATAGCCGTAGTTGGCTACGGCGAAAAGAGCACTAAGAGAAAATCCTCTAAAATAACAGGCGATGTTAGCAGAAGTGACGAAAGTACGATGTCAGCTAAAATGTCGGTAGCAAAAGATGTAGCAACCAGCAAACCAGCGAAACGCACTGAACCTAAGCACTGCAAACGTCGTCCCGAAAGCGACCCCCAACCTCAGTCCGGCTTGGTAACTGCCGGCGAGTGGAACGACCTCAATAGTTGGGATTTCTACCAAAAAACGCTCAATAAAAATGAATTTGCTTCTTTCCCCGAACATTGGCAAATGTACACCAATCACCGTATAGCGGTACTTGTAACCGCTAATGGTAAGCCTGCTGTGAATCTTACTTCGTTGTATTTTATAGGACGCATCAATACCTCTGTTTTTAGCACTGATGTAATTTCATCAACATAGTCATTTACTGTATCATTAACTGTAAGAATACGAACCTGTTCAGGTGCAATCCAGAATGGAAACCAGCCAGCCGTATGCTCAATGAACACGCTCAAAAAGCGTTCAATTGAACCAAGCAATGCACTGTGAATCATTACTGGACGCTCCGAATCGCCAGACTCATTTATGTATTCAAGGCCAAAACGTTCAGGCTGGACAAAGTCTAACTGCACTGTCGCAACCTGATGTTCTCGTCCAATCGCATCGGTCGCCATGAAGTCTATTTTTGGCCCATAGAAAGCTGCTTCACCTTCCTGCTCAAAATAGTCAAGACCTTTAGCGACGACTGCAGCTTTGAGCTGCGATTGGGCTGATTGCCACAATTCTAACTCGCCCAAATAGCCTTCGCCATCGTCGCGGTAACTTAATCGCACGCGTAATTTCATACTAACGATATCGTACAATTCTTGCGCGCAAGCTAGCAAATTATTAATTTCTTGTTCAATTTGGTCTGGTCGGCAAAAGACGTGGCTATCGTCCTGAGTTAACGAACGCACACGGCTCAAACCGCCTAGTTCACCGGTTTTCTCGTCGCGGTAGTCGGTCGTTGTTTCTAAATAACGTATCGGCATCTCGCGATAACTGCGCGGCTGCGAGGCAAAAATCTGAGTATGATGCGGACAGTTCATCGGCTTGAGAGCCATCTTGTCGCTAGTCTCTTGGCTAGTTACCAAAAAAAGTTCGTCGCCAAATTTTGCCCAATGTCCTGATGCTTCGTATAAATCCTTCTTGGTGATATGCGGTGTCCAAACTTTCGTGAAACCGTATTTTTGGCGCAGCTCGTTCGATAACTGCGCTGCCTTTTCGCGCAGAACCGTACCGCGCGGCGTAAACAACGGCAAACCGATGCCAACAAGCGGTGACATAGTATAAAGATCAAGTTCTTTACCGAGCTTACGATGATCGCGCTTCTTTGCCTCTTCTAGCATATCCAAGTAACCGTCCAGTTCAGCTTGAGTCGCAAAAGCGACACCGTACAAACGCTGCATCTGCGAGTTGTTCTCATTACCGCGCCAATACGCACCAGCAACGCGCATTAACTTGAAAGCTCCGACCTTGCCAGTGCTTTCAACGTGACCGCCACGACATAAGTCAGTATAATCACCCTGCGAATACAATGATACAGTGTCAACCTTGCTTTCATCATCGCTGACAGAACCAAGCTTCTGGCCCGCTAAGTCTTTCGCTATTGTCGTACCTGACCGTTTCAAGTCGTTAAGCAATTCAATTTTGTAAGGCTGATTGTTTTCTTTCGCCCAAGTTATCGCCCCATCAACCGGCACATCTTGACGCGTAAATGGCAGATCGCGTGCAATAATACTTCGCATTTCTTTCTCGATTCGGCTAAAGTCATCCTCCGATATCTTTACATCACCAAGATCAATATCGTAGTAAAAACCATTATCAATAGCCGGCCCAACACCGAATTTAGCCTGCGGCCATAAATGCTGCACCGCCTGCGCCATAATATGCGCCAAACTGTGCCGCATTGATTGTAATTGCTGTTCGTTCATAATGAACCTCCTTTTTAGAAAATATAAAAGCACGCAAGCGTTTTTACGTGCGTGCCTCGGTCCCAAAAACGGGAGGTTCCACCTTGGCTATTACTCTTGCTCCGACTTTTTACGTGCGCCGCAACCGCCAACACGAGACTCAAGAGGTGGTTAGACTCCGTCAACGTCTACTTAGTATATTACTGGCTATTCTGTCATATTGCAATACGTATTGATTTCTGCTACCATTAAGTGCAGCTGGGCGATTAGCTCATTTGGCTAGAGCGCTTCATTGACGTTGAAGAGGTGAGAGGTTCGAATCCTCTATTGCCCACCAGAGCAATCATGTAACTTGCCGTAATTTAGACGGCAAGTTTTTTATTTTGCATAATATTTTATACACAAATATTAAAAGTTTTCCACGTCGTTATTCGGTGTCTAATCAACATTTCTATGCGTCTGGTGATATATCATTATGAATTATCTAACTTGACAAAAAATATTACTTATGCTAATATAGAGGTATGGCTAAACAACATACCAAAACAAAATCTACAACATATAAAAAGCAATCTCGGCTAAGCCGCTATACCATTTACTACGAGCTCAAATAACGTAACAAGCTGAACTGCTTCGCTTGGTATTGTAATCACGTAAAGTAATTCAGTGTCTCGCGACCAGTGTTGGTAGTCTCAACTAAAAGACTAACCTTTCGTTTACTATAATAATTTGTTTTTAATATAAACTCACCTGTCACCCATTTTTATTTAGCTTAAAACTTAATGATAATTTTATAATTTTGATTTACGTCTAGCTTTCTTGAGAGCATCCTTCTTGGCCTTTGTTTTAGCACGCGACGACAACGTTGCCTTGTCGGTTACATCAAATTTCTCAAGATATTTACCTAACAACAAATGCGTCTGCGCTGCCATTGATGCTGCAGAACTATAACAGATTGATATAACAGGCATCAGAAACCATTGCAAAACCATAAAAACGGTTCGCGAACGCTTATAGCGTTCTGGACGAGGAGGCAGCATCTTCAGCATCAGTAAAATCGTAATAAATATTCCGATAACTGCTACCTGTTGAATGTGGCTAACTATTAGCGGCAGAGCATGCGCAGAAATATTTCTGGAAGCTTCGGGATTGGTTAATAATGGCACCCACGCGCCAAAAGCAACCAATATTGACATCGTAGCTAAGCTAACATGATTATCAATTAGCCGTATAAATCTTGCCAATGTTTCCCAAAAAGGAGCTGTTCGCTGGCGCGTAAATAATCTGACTGCTACATATGGTATATCCGAAGCACCATACCCCCAGCGCCGCAACTGTTTAAACTGACTGATAAGCGTTGCTTTAAATGTGTCTGATAACACGGCATCTTGATATACAGGAACATGGATTGGCATAACACTATAGTCACCTTTAAAGTAAAAATAACTACGCCAATACTGATGCCCATCTTCAACAATACTGCGCTTACTCCAGAAATCCATACTCACAAGCGCCGAAAGAGGCTGGCTATGAGCTGCAAAATTACGCAAAGCATGCGGCCGCATACTACCAATAATAGTCCAAAACGAGTTGCCCGTTGCTAGCACCCGCATTGGTGCTGGCGCATCCCAAATATTACCGAAATACAAAGCCACCGGCTGATATGATAATCTTTCGCGGTTAGGGGTAACAGCATATTTATACGCCACATAATCAAAATAGGTTGAGTAAGGCCGATTATCGCTATCAAGGGTTGTAACGATTACTTGGTTATATTCAATCTTTTTATTGTCGCACCACTGCTTGAGCTTATAGCCTGCATACGTAATATTTGGACCCTTACCTGGTATCTCGTCCGGCAAATCTTTGGGGTGTTGAATAATCCGAAAGTCGCAAAATACGCCAGCATATTCATCACGAAGACGCTTGGCAGTCTCTGCCATCTGCTCGCCGCCGCGTTCTTCGTAAGCCAAATATACAATCAACCTCTCGTTCGGATATGTTGTATTATTTACTGACTCTACCGTCGGCTTCAATACTTCGTAAGATTCATTATAAGCAGCAATTATCACCGCATGATAAATCTCTCTGGGGTCTATGATTTGCAGCTCGCCTTTTTTGATAGATAATACATTCTGTTGGTGCACCTCAGCTTCAAAATCTTTTTTATTAACCGCTGGCAGGCCACCCTCGGTAGCTTGCGCCAAATCCTTGAGTCGAGCGCTCCAATCGACTTTCTCAGCTCGAACAAGCTGCCGATGGCCTAATAAAGTTCTATAAGAAATGCCTATGGCCTTAACAAACGTAGTTAACACCAATAACAATAAGTAAATAGCTGCCAGAAAAGGACTAAGTACTGATAAAACTACTAACAAAATTAACATGCCATAGCTTATTAACGCTGGCAGCATCTCAAAAAAACGATAAAGCTTCGACCTTTTGCCAAGAGGAATTTCTAAGTCTGGACAACTCATGCCGCCCGTCCTAAAGATAGGACGCCAAAAGCGTACATAGCAGCAATCAGCATAATGATAAACGCGCACCATCCAATTGCCTTAGCAGTTGTTGTTTTTTCCAATAGATAAAACTTTATCATTAGCGCGCCGTGGATGACAGTTACTGACGTGAAAAATCCAGAAAATAATAATAAATACTGCCAGTGATCTTTGTAAAAATGTACTTGCCCGAAAGCAGTATAACGCGAATAAACCGTAATCTCGCTGGGCGTAATCTGCATAGACACGGCAATCGAACAAACTATATCTAAAATTAGCATCGCTACGAGAAAAAGAACAAGAGTCCTATTCTTGAGAACACCTAATAATGACTTAATGATTTCGCTTTTCATAACTTATAAACTATGGAGCCGTCTGCCGGGATTGAACCGGCGACCTGCGCGTTACGAATGCGCCGCTCTACCAACTGAGCTAAGACGGCAATACGTCTATATTATAACAAAAGCCAAACAATCCTACCATAGAAAAAGCCCCACTTCGTGGGACGCTTTCTATGGCGCGCCCGACCGGATTCGAACCGGCGATCTCCTCCGTGACAGGGAGGCGTGATAGACCAGCTTCACTACGAGCGCAAACTATTCAGTGTGCATTATATATCATTACCTAGTTATGTGCAAGCGAAAAACGCCTACTGGTTAACTACCGCGCCGCCAGTTTGGCTGTTATCTGGAATGGTTATATATTCGCTAATCTTACCACTCTTTTTTAGCTGCTCAAATTGCGACTTGAAGGCTGTCAGCGGTATATGAATATATTCAAAGGTTATCTTCTTGTCAGTTTTCGCAACAACTTTTACTATATAATAACCATCGTCATTAGTGCTCCTTGTAATACCGGATAGGCTGCCGACTGGAGTTTTTGAAATGTCCGAAACTCTAAGTCCATTAAATTTACTGCTAATATCAACCGATCCGCTATTGCCAGCTGATAACTTGCCCTCGGTCGATTGTTTATTGATAGTTTCAACCGTTTTGGCAAAGTCGCCATTAGACTTCAGTAAAGATAAGGCTTTATCAGCCTGATCTTTTGCAGTTGTATCCATAGCAAAGGCGACTTTGTTTTTTAGCAGCCCGTTTTCAACAATTAGCCGATAGTCATCAGCGCTCTCTCCGTAAAGCATACGAATCGACGCATCATATGTTTCTTGCGACACGCGGCCGTTAATCGTCGTGCGTTCCTGGTCAATAAAATCGTTAACATCTTTTCGCGAAATACTAACATTATAGCGCTTAGCTAGTTTGCGAGCGTAAGCTGCTTGTTGGGCTAGATTCATTGAACGATATTTAATGTCGTCAAGCTGAATATACCAGTCTTTGGAGTTGACCTTAACCTCACCATATTTATTTAAGTAATATTCAGAAGCTCGGTACTGCACCAAATAATCGCTATACCGGACTGGCTCGCCGTCAACACTGCCAACTGGCAACATTGCAATGCGAGAAATTCGATAAGCTATAGTGCTAGTATTCTGCATCGGATACATTACCGCCCAGCAACCAACTAATAGCAGAATGATACTGGCCATCGAAATAAGTATTGTATTAATAATCAGCTTATGCTTGGTGTATTGAATCGGATATTTAAACCTGCGGCCGCCAGCTAAAATCTGTTCGCGATGCTCAGCGATAGTCTCATTAGTAATACGGCTCGCCGCTGGAGCTGGTTGCTTTTTACTTCGCTTCAACTTTATTTTCTTCATATATTTTCTGTCTCCTTAGTTCGGCTTCGTGAACTGCATCTTGCAACTCATTATATATCTTGCTAGGATGCTCGACTAGCCGAATAACCAGATCACCAACGTAAGTACGCATGATGATGGTACCAAACTTGAACACTTCGCCGCTAAACCCAGGTATATTATAGCTTATACTTTGGACCTTATCTAGATTTATTTCTACAACATCCCGGCCAAAGAAGCCGCGCTGAGTAATCTGGCGAATACGCTCGTTAGTCACCGCGTACACAGTATAAAACCACATCAAGAAGTGATAGATAAACAAGATTAAGCCAAGCACAAAACCGCCAAAAAATATCCATAGCAAATCAAGATTAGTCTGCCAGATCAAGAACGGTATTGCGCCAACAGTCATCGGAATTAGCAGCGAATAAAAACCCTTCCGCATAGCAATAATATGCCGTCGAAAAACTAGCAATACTTTCTCGCCGTCGTGTAATCCTTCAAATTCTGCTGCCATAGTAATATCCTGGTACCCCGGACAGGAATCGAACCTACAACCATTTCCTTAGGACGGAACTGCTCTATCCAATTGAGCTACCGGGGCCCTGGGATTAGTGTAACATCGCAAGCACTAGCGAGTAAAGCGCTCGCTAGTTCGATGATAACTATATAACTCATCATCGCTAAACCAATGCGATATTTCTTCTGCAGCTTCCTCGATGTTACCGCTAGCATGAATTAGATTAGGCACTCCCTTGCCTTCGCTATCAGCATATTGGAAGCTCATGTGCGAAAAATCGCCGCGAATGGTACCAGGAGCAGCACTCTTTGGTTCTGTCGCGCCGACAAGTTTGCGAACTAGATCAACCGCTTCAACGCCCTCAAGTACCATTGCGATAACCGGCCCCTGAACCATCATTTCTAACGTAACGTCAAACTTTTCTTTGCCGCGGCGAGTGATCATTTTGCCAATTTCTTCGTAGTGGCGGTAGTAGTGCTGCTTGTCGGGCGCAATCATTTTAGTAGCGACTATTTTCAGTCCAACCTGCTCGAAACGCGTCAGAATACGCCCAACTAAGCCCCGCTGCACCGAATCCGGCTTAAAGACAATTAGTGTTTTTTCTACATCACCCATCATTTATACCTCCTATTTATACAGTTGCTTTACCGCTATTATATCAGATATATCTAAGTTATTTACTATAAATATTTTGAATAACTTTTTTGTTCGATATATTGTTTATCTACCCTTAACGACGTACAATATTCTTATGGATATGTCAGAGCTGATTGAAGATTTCATGGAGTATCTCCAAATTGAACGCGGACGATCGATCAAGACTAGCGAGGCGTATCGCCACTATCTAGAGCGTTTTCTAGAATTCGCTGGGTTCGACTTAAAGGTTGATAATATCCGCCCAGAGTTGGTCAGAAAATATCGCTTATGGCTCAATCGCTATCAGACAGATCGCGGCGGCACTTTATCGCTTATTACTCAGAATTACCACCTCATTGCCCTGCGAGGTTTCCTGAATTACCTAAGTAAGCGCGATATCAAAAGTATGGCGCCAAACAAAATAGAATTGCCGAGAGTTCACCGCAAACAAGTCACTTTTTTGTACAGCGACGAGGTGCAGCGTATGCTTGATGTAGTACCTAATGATGATAGCTTGCCAGCACTTCGCGATAGAGCCATTCTCGAACTTCTCTTTTCTAGCGGACTGCGCGTATCGGAACTCGTTGGGCTTAATAAAGATCACGTCAATATGCAGCGCCGCGAGTTTACTGTCCGCGGTAAAGGACAGAAGGACCGCCCAGTTTTTATCAGCAAACGGGCAGCTGAACGCGTCCAGGATTACTTATCAGCGCGAACCGATTCTTTACAACCTCTATTCCTGAGCTATAGCCGCAATAGCGGCACGACTAGCACTTCTGGCGATTATCGGCGGCTATCGCAGCGCAGCATTCAGCGAATCATCGAAAAATACGCTAAGCTAGCTGGCATCACCAAACACGTCAGTCCGCACACTATGCGGCATAGCTTTGCGACCGATTTGCTAATGAACGGTGCCGATATCAGAAGCGTACAAAGTATGCTCGGACACAGCAGTATCGCTACCACTCAAGTATATACCCATGTAACTGACCAGCATCTCAAAGACGTTTACGAGCAATTTCACACCGACACTGAATAAATTTTTTATTCAATTATCTCTATTATTCTACGGTTTTACTGCTCTTCTGGAATAACTTTGCATGTTAATGCCGAAGGTACTCCTTGATTAGTTACCGAGAAGTCTTTACAAAGACTGCCTGTAATATCAACTGCATATTCAGGATAATTGATATTGCTAGACGAGCTAATCCGGCTAGATACGCGACGATATACATCACCGGCTCGGCCGGTTGAATCGACTTTTGGCTGCACGCCGTCAAATTTAATCGTACCATCGCCGATATTATCAAACGATAGTCTAACATCAGTGTCGTTATAAATACTGGTGATTCGCAAAAAAGCCATTGGATTGCCAGCAACAAGATTGCGCGGCAATGCGACATAGGCCGAACAAGCATATTGATGATTGTCAAAAGCTTCCGCTGAACACGTAATTGGCGAGACGCCTGCTGTCGCGTTTGTAGCGCTACCAGCAGCACGAACCGATTGCGGCGCCACCGCATTAAACGCAGTACTATCTAACAAATTTCTCGGCGCGCGAATACCAGACGGACGCAAGAAGGCAGTCGAGACAATTGAGCTATCAAAACTTTGTTGCCCGTTAACTGTCGTGCTCTCTGGAACAACCGCCTGAATACGCAATAGCGCTGGCGCATCAGCCGGCCATTCCACGCGTTTCGGTAAAGTGTCGCCGCCATCAGCAGACGATATTGTCGACACCTTATCATTTTTCATCATCCATTGAAGCCTAATTATAGAGGTATCTTTATTGACGCGCAGCGGCACAACGCGCGAACTGCCCTCCTTGAGACTATACACCACATCGCTTGTTTGCGAATCGATCAATACACAAGTATAAGCCTGTCCGCTAATGTATTGTAAGTTAGTACCACTCTTGATAGTGATAGCGGTATTACTTATGCTACTAATTATGCCAGCATCTTGTATTGTACTGCAACGTTTAGCAGCAATCGCCTTGCAAGCAGCGCTAGCCGAGCCGCCGCGCTGGCAAGCCATAATCGCCCGCTTACCATCCTCGACACCCGCTACCGCAGATTCGTAGGCAGTACGCGACAAGTTATTATTGGAAGCGCGCGATTCTTCTTGAACCATGATGCGAATAAAGCCAGTTGATACTACCATTAATAATATGGCTGTAAACATTACAACAATAATTGAAACTAGGCCGGATTGCTTGGAATGCGTCATGATGCCCTCTCTGTAATTATAGTTTCCGCAAACTGATTAATCGCGCAAAAAGTATAGTTATTGGTTTCTTCAGACTGCGCCAAGCACTGCGCATCGCTAGAATTAATTATACCGTTACGATAAGTGTCCTCTTCATAAGTACCAAGCGTATAACCAATCGTATAACCAGCCCGGCTATTACTATCGACAAATAGATCGGTCAAAGAAATATTGTGAATTGCTAGACCGGTATCTTTATCGCCTAGTACTTCTACAGCATTCATCGGAGCACCCTTAGTAATCACATTTGGGTATTGCCCTCTCGTCGCCTTGCATAGGGAACCATCCGGGTCGGCCACACGGGCAAAAACGATTTTGCTGTGGCCAGGATCATCATCGTAAACCACGCCAGCACTAGCGTCCCTTGACCTCAAGTTCTCTGGCGTATTCCAAACATAAGTATACGAGCCAAAACACAATCGGCCCAAACCACCGGTACCACTATCGCTAGGAGCCACCTGAACGATGTCTCGGCCCTTTGCCGACAAACCATCACGCTTTATCATATCGCCAACCTCGCGGCCAGCAGAATTAATCGTTTTAATCGTGATACCTTTGTGATACATGTTCATCAGCTGTATTGTAGTCGTCGCTACCGCCACTAACAGCACCGCTACTCCAGTCATAGCTAAAAGTAATTCTACTAAAGTAAAACCCTGTATCTGATTTGTATTCTTATTATTTGTCATATATCCTCGTCACCGTTCCTATGGTTAACGGCGCTGCCGCACCAACACTATCCCAGCAAGCATTCACATACACATCGTAAGCTTTAGCAGTATTTACGCCTGAGTTCTGCTCGGCTCGAACAATTTGGGCAAAAACACCGTATGTTTTAGCGTTAATTAAATCAACGTTAGCGTAAACCGAAGGTAGCGAATAGGTCGTGTTCAAAACGCGCACCGGCAGAACTGTATCATTCTTTTGATCAACCGACATAAAAAAGGCATTTGTGCCAGTGGCTAAATCAACACGGCCGCCAGGTGCAGGGCAGCCATCTGAGCTGACACTCACAACATCAAGTGGATTATTGACCAAAAATTTGCTGCTAGTTAGCTCCGCCCACTGCGCAGGATTAGTATCTTTAACATACCTAATAAGGGACACTTGAGCGTCAAGTTGCTGGCGGACAAGCGTAATCTCAAGCGAACGCTGGGCAATCTGCGTACCGCGATTCATAACTATGTAAGTTCCTACAGTCAACAAGCTGAATACCACAAAACTAAACATTACCTCAATAATGGTGTCGCCGCGGTTATAACGCATCTAGCAGCCCTCCCCGACAACTTGTACTGAGCTCTCTAATGCTGCATCGCGGTCAATCCGCACGCCTAGCCGCGCGCCAGTTAGCCAGCCGCTAGGGTCAACGCAAAGCCTCGCCTGATTTAACCCGCCTGCCGTTATCGTGTCGCTAACGCTTGTCTTGTTAGAAAAGTACGTGTGGATAACACCGCTGACTGGCGACCGTACGATGGCGATCGAGATTATTTGATCAGTTTTACTCTCATCAATTCGAGTATCCCAGCCGAGCGCATAGTTATCAACAGAGTGGCCAGTATTTGATGTGGTTAACAGCGCCGACTTAGTAGCCGACAACGCGCTCCTATCGGCTGCCCTCTGCAAAAAATCATAATCGCCTTGCGATAATAAAGCCTTGTTCATTTGGTCTTCGTTTTCTGTCGCTATATACAGCGGCCGTGCTGTAAAGTTAACGCCATCAACCGACGATATAAAACGTCCAACAATCATACACACGCGGCTAGTACCTGCCAATACTGTACTGCTATCGCTAACGACTATCCGGTCTTTATCGGCATTAAGCCCGCACTCATTGTGATTTTCTGTGTCATTTTGAACATTCACAGTTTTGTCATATTGGCCTTGGATAAAATCAGCAAACGAATCAACAGCATCGCGATAACGCTGAGCGCCAATAGTACCACCGACTGTCGCCAATATACCAGCAGCCAACACCCCCGAAACAGCCAGGAACAACATTACCTCGATAATTGTGAAGCCCCCCGACAATTTATTCATATCACTATTTTAGCATAAGCATCATAACATTGACACTAGAAAAACGATGCAATCACTAGCCAGTCCATAATTCGCGCACCAACAAAAAACGAAATAAACGATCCTAAGGCCAACAATGGGCCAAAAGCAATCTCGCTATTAGCTTTGAGTTTCTTGCTAGCAAGTCCTGGAATCACCAAGACACAGCCAATTAAGTTAGCCAGAAACAGCCCGACAAAAGCCGTCTGCCACGAAGCCAATATCAACCCCAGGCCAACACCTAACTTCACGTCGCCTAGACCGATCCACTTACCTTTCGATATCAAGTAGAGTACGCCATAAACACCCGACATAATTATTAGCGCTATTGCCAAACTATATAATTTAACGTCATTAACTATAAAATAACGCAACACCACAAAGACTAGCGAGACCAGGCCATACGAAACAGTAAGAAAGTCTGGCAGAATTCGCCACTTGATATCGTAAGCAACTAACATAATTAGAGCTACCAACGATACACACCAAACAGCAAACAATACCCACTGCAGCCCCGCCAGGTGCCATGGCCAGGCCAAGAACGACACCATAAATGCCACCGCGAGAGATAATTCCATCAACGGCTCAAAGTAGCCGATGCGCTTACCGCAATATCGGCAACGACCGCGTGTCGATAGCCAGCTGATTAGCGGAATCAAATCGCGTAAACCGAGTTGGTGTCCGCAGCTCAAGCAGCGCGAGCGGTCTTGCTGCTTCTTGCCTTTCAGGAGCGGCGATAATTTTTTGTATTCGGCCTTGTTGTACGATTCACCGGCCTTTTTGTCAGCAACAAGTTGGCGAGCTCGCAGCCGCCAGACTTGCGCTCCGGCAAAGCTGCCAAGCACTAGCCCGAATACCCCGCACACTATAGCAATTGATATAACTATCATACGTCTAGTATAGCAAAAAGGTTACGCTTTTGCGCAACCTTTTCAAAAAACTGTAGATATCACAGATTTACGAGTCTAAACAATACGCAGCATGATTGCCAGCCTCTAAGCGCGTAAACGTAGCATACTGACGACGAGTACCCCTAATTAGATCCTGCTGCCCGTCAGGGTTTGATGTGCCACACCTAGCCCCTAAAACTACAATGATTTGTGCATCGTTAACAGTTATCTGACTACTAAAGTCAGCGATGTTTATATTATCAATACTAGTATTTTCCGATACGCCATTGACGAACCTTCGAAGCACATCTTGGTTTACAGCGGTACCGCCGCGGTTGTTGCTCAAAGCGCTATTATACGCAGCCGATACGATACTAACATCGCTCTTGCGAGCTGTATCGCGCTGGCTAGCCTGTAGTGCTGGCAACGCAATAAACACCATCAAGAAAATCAGTGCAGCAATCGCCAGCACCAAAACGACCTCGATGATTGTAAAACCGCGGTCTTTAATCTGTTGTTTTGTCATAATTTAGTTCCACCTTTCCCTTTGAACTTATGCTCAACTGTACCCAGTATAACGTAGGTTTTTTCAGTTGTCTAGACCTATCGTACGCTGCCGACTAGGCTGTAAATTGGGAATAATACCGCCCCAATCAGCACGCCGGCGAATATAGCCAGAATTACCATCATAATCGGCTCAATCATTGTTGAAATCGCTTGAATTTCTTCGTCGAGTTCGTCCTCATAAGCTTGTGCTGTCTTGCCCATCATCTCGTCAATCCTACCCGATTGTTCGCCAATTTTGATCATCTGCGGCACCATCGGCAAAATATAATCCTCGGTCTGCAAAGCAGCCGAAAGTGCTTTACCACTCTGCACCTTACCGGCAGCTCTAGTAATCTCTTCGGCTACAACAGCGTTATTAACACCCTCAGCGGCAATAGCCAGCATATCCAGCATCGGTACGCCAGTAACTAGCAAAGTCTGTCCCATACGCGTAAACCGCGCCATATAAAGACGGCGGAACATACCTTTGAACGGCGGCATATTAAGCTTCAGATTATCCAATAAGCGAGAACCTGCTTCAGTACGAACATATTGCCGCGCAAAAAAGATCGCTAGCGCTAATAGAATTAAGGTCAACCACCAAAAATTAATCACAAAATTAGATATTCCGATTAAAATTGATGTCAAAACTGGCAAGGTCTTCTTCATATCAGAGTACAACTTGGCAACCTGCGGCACGATTGTTACCATCATAAATACGCCAACCGCAACCATCACCGCCAGAACAATACCAGGATACACCATAGCCCCGCGAATTTTGCTGACCATTGCCGCATCTTTTTCTTGCTGGTCGGCAATCCGTTTTAGCGCATCATCAAGCGTACCTGATGCTTCGCCAGCGGTAACTAGCGCAATGAAAATTTTGTTAAACACCTCCGGGTGTTTGCCAAAGGCCGAAGATAATGTCTTACCTCCTTCAACGTCGGCAATGATTTCTTGGACTATCTCCTGCATTTTTTTGTTGGCAGTCTGTTCAAATACCGTATGCAGGCTTTGCGTCAACGGTAATCCAGCGCCAATCAATGTTGCCAGCTGGCGCGAGAAAACAATCTTATCCTTGCTAGAAATCCGGTTGGTAAAGCGCGCTAGCCAGCCGCCCTCGACTTCCTCCTTGATTGATAGCGGCATATAGCCCTGAGCGGTCAGCGCTTTAGCGGCTTCGCTCTCAGATTCAGCTTGAACCAGCGATTTGACAATGTTGCCCGTCGCTTTATCGCGTGCTTCGTAGGTAAACTTTTTCATTAATTATCCCCTGATTAACCTTTCAAATTCGGTCAAGTCAACAGCGAATTCCCGCGCGCTATCATAAGTAATCGTGCCGCTTTGGACCAACTGCACCAATGTGCGATCCATTGTCTGCATACCTTGGTCGGCACCGGTTTGGATAATCGCGTCAAGCTGATGAGTCTTGCCTTCGCGAATAACGTTACGAACAGCTGGATTAGCAATCAAAATTTCAGCCGATACTACCCGACCGCCGCCGATTGCCGGTACTAACCGCTGCGAGCAAATTGCCATCAAAATATTACTGAGCTGCGCGCGGATTTGCGGCTGCTGATGCGGCGGAAAGACGTCAATCATACGGTCAATCGACTGGGCTGCCGAGTTGGTGTGAAGGGTTGCAAACACCAAGTGCCCAGTCTCAGCAATGGTGATCGCCGCCGAGATCGTCTCGAGGTCGCGCATCTCGCCGATCAGTACCACGTCTGGGTCTTGGCGCAGGCTAGAGCGCAGTGCCGCTGAGAACGAATAGGTATCGTAATGGACTTCGCGCTGCACCACTACCGATTTTTTCGACTTATGCGTAAACTCAATCGGGTCTTCGATAGTAATAATATGTTGCGATTTTTCGGAGTTAATCTTATCAACCAGCGCCGCCAAAGTTGTCGACTTACCCGAGCCAGTCGGTCCAGTCACCAGCACCAAACCGCGCGGGTAATCGGCAAAATTCATCACTACCGGCGGCATACCGAGCTCGGTCACCGACTTAATCTCATTTGGAATTAAGCGCAGCGCTGCTGCTAGGTTACCACGCTCATGGAAAGCATTAACCCGGAATCGTCCGAGCGTACCGAAAGCAAAGCTAAAGTCAAACTCTTTGTCCTTGAGGAGGATCTGCTGCTGATCTTCGTCGAGAATTGCAAATACCAGCGACTCGACTTGCGCTTCATCGAGAGCATCAAAACCAGCAATAGCTATCAATGTGCCGTCAATTCGCAGCATCGGCGGCAAACCAACTTGAATATGCAAGTCGCTAGCTCGGCGCTTGATAACTTCCTCTAGTAAAACTTCAATCCGTAATTCTTGTTCTGGCATTGTCCCCTCCTTTTATGCTGTGTCTGCCGACGTTACGCGGTTTACTTCTTCTAGTGTAGTGATTCCTTGCAAGGCTTTCAAGTAGCCGTCTTGGCGCATTGTAATCATACCATCCTCGACTGCTTTGCGCTGAATCTCGTTGCTAGTGGCCCGGCGAACAATTAAGTCTTGGATACCTTCATTTACGTCCATTACCTCGTATAGCCCGGCGCGGCCGCTGTAGCCATGCGGTGTCGCTGGCGTATCGCGACCTTTGACCAGTACGTAGGCTCGTTGATTGGCTAATGGCAAGTCCTTGTAACCCAAATCTTCGGACACGCGCGCTACATCCTCTTTGGTCTTCGGCAATAAATGCCCCACCGTCTCGAGAATCATCTGCGTCTCAAGCGGGTTCGACCAGTAAGCATCGCGATGCGGCGACACGCGGCGCACTAGCCGCTGGCCAATTACTGTGTTGACCGTGCTAGCAATCAGGAACGGCTCGACATCCATATCGAGTAAGCGCGGCAACACTCCGGCCGCCGAATTGGTATGCAGTGTCGAGAACACCAGATGTCCCGTTAGTGCTGCTTGCACGCCAAGATTAGCCGTCTCGCTATCGCGCATCTCGCCGACCATTACTACGTCTGGGTCTTGGCGCAAGATACTGCGCAGGCCATTAGCAAACGTCAAACCAACGTCGTTATTAACCTGGATCTGATTGACGCCGTCCATTTTATACTCAACCGGATCCTCAAGCGTCACAATGTTAATCGCGTCAGTTTTGATTTCTTTAATCAGCGCGTATAAGCTGGTCGATTTACCGCTACCAGTCGGGCCGCTTGTTAGAATCATACCGTTAGGACGCTTGATACCTTTGCGAATCATTCGCAGCGCCCTGCCCACATAGCCCATTTGCTCGAGATCGAACGTGTTACCAGTTTTATCAAGCAGGCGAATCACTACCTGTTCGCCCCAAACAACCGGACTAACAGCGATACGCAGATCGACTTCTTTTCCGGCAACATTAACTGCAAATTGACCGTCCTGCGGAATGCGATGTTCGTCGATTTTCAAATTGGATAAAATTTTGATGCGGCTAACTAGTGCTGGCTCAATGCTCTTGGGCAGCTGCATAACCTCGCGCAGTACGCCATCGACGCGACAGCGTATTTTCAGCGATTTTTCGAGCGGTTCAATATGCACGTCGCTAGCGCGGCTCTTGACTGCATACTCTAGGATAGTACTTAATGCGCGGCTAATCGGTGAATCCTGGACGATAGTTTTGATATCGCTTGACGATTGAATAGCCTCGGCCTGAGTAGCCTGCGCCGCTTCGTCAACGGTCGATAAGTCGGTTTTATACTGGTCAAGAACATGGCGAACGCCCGCTTCCGATGCCATAAAGACCTTGAGCGGCCGCTGAATACGGTTAGCTAAATAATCTACCGCCTGGACGTTATTGGCATCAATCATCGCCACCGCCAGACGATTATTCACCTCGGCTAGCGGCACCGCCATGAAGCGCTCAGCAATATCGCTCGGCAGCAGCGATAGGATACTCTGGTCAATGATACTAGCCGTCAAATTAACATATGGCACGCCCGAAACATGAGCTATAGCATGAGTCAACAGCTCGTCGTCTATCTCGCCGATATCTTCCAAAACCGTCAACAACGGCTTGTTCGTTTTAGCCGACTGCTTAGTGGCTCTATCAATAACCTCACGAGAAACCAAACCCTCGTCAACCAAGAGCTTGATGAGCTTCTCCTGAATGTCATCGGTCATCAGCGCCACTAGAAAGACTCCTACCTATTTTGATTCTGACTACGATCCCGGTTTTGGTTCTGGTTGGCTGCGGCATCGGGTGAATTAGGCGAACTAGATGAACCAATTATTGTTTCTACTGTCGGATTTATGGCATTAGAATTAAAAACTTCCGAGCTTGGCTCTTTGACATCACTGCTCATTTTCTCGATAGTGCTAACACTAGTACCAACCCGCGGCGCCTTAAGCGCAGGAATATTGTTACCAATAGTAAACGCTATTAGCATAGATAAACCGGCAATCAGTACAATCATCGCTATATCGCTCTTCTTCACGGCTTTATCCCCTTCTTGTTAAGTTGAACTGTTTTACCTGGCAAGTAATAAGCGTGTCCAGAAATTGACATCGTAAACTTAGAATCTGACGCTTCAATTGTTGATTCGTCAATATCAATCACGCGAATTGACTTCTCGAAATTACGCAAAACATTGCGCAGTATATCTGCATTGCTGGCTGATAATTCCATCGTAAAGGCTATCTGTTGAACACTTCTAGAATTATCGGCATTATTGTCGCTTGACGAGCTGTTATTTTTGTTACTGTCAGAGGAATTTTCGTTCGAAGAAACTGTTTGAAAAGACTCAAGCTTAGCGCCAGGCACTCGACCAACCAAATTTTGCACAGAGGCGCCAAGTGCTAGCGAGTTGTCGTCAGCTGGCAAAGCATCCAAGATAACACGCAGTGGGTCTTCCTTGTCGTTAAGTTTTGCAGAGCCGAGCGCCGAGTTAGTGTTTAACACGCGGATATTGTCGCGCAAACCGTCATACGTCTTAATATTACTATCAAGCGTCGATGTCGTTTGATTCTTTTCGGCTAGAACTTTCGTCTCAAAAACTATGCGCTGTACTAGAAAACCGCCAATAACCAGCGCAAAGCCAACCAAAACCGACGCGCCTGCCACCCAGCCGAACATTACGCGGCCGCTACGATCAATTTGCCGGCGCTTATTTAGCGAGGTATCTTTCTTTGCTTCCGCCATTATTTATCCTCCTTTTTGTTTGAAGTCTTTGCCTCAAACAGCGAATCTGGCACGTGCTTTTTCGAATCGGTCACATCGACCGAACCAGTTGGCGAAACGATTACTAAGCTTTTAACGCTGTTCGATAACAATTCTTCGGGATAAGAAAACGTCAGAGTAAACGTCAGTTTCTTCTCTCCGCCAGAATCTTCGGCATACGCCGTGTTGGTAATTCTCACAGAGCTGGATAGTGGCGTCTCTGCAGATTCCGAATCTTTCGTGTATTTCAATTTAGTATTAAGAATGGTTTTTTTAAGCGCGTCTACTGCATTGAAACCGCCAGCGGTTGAGCCTTCTATGGTAATCGTTTTTTCTGACGCATTATAACGCACTGTTGACATAGTCACGTTGTTTGGCGCCTGCGGATTAACCGCGCTCAAAGTATCAAAGATGCGTGAATTAACACCTCGATTGCTACTGATCATATCAATCTGAGTTAGCTGATTCTGAATGGTCAAAAGGTCATTAATGTCTGGCTTATCGCTAAGTTCTTTATATTTGCTTTTAATAGCATTATCAGCCTGGCCGCTAGCAAACTGCAGCGACCCCAAAGCAAGACCCAGCACAATCACAGTACCTGCCGCAGCTGCAGCCACTAACATTGATACCGATATCACCGTATTACGAACCCGCTGAGCGTGCAAATATTCCCGCTTAACGTCTGGTATTAGGTTTACTTCAATCATGACAAGTTTCTCCGTTTCGCCAGGCCAACCGCCGTAGCAAACTCGTTAGCAATCGGCGCTAGTTGCTGCTGCATGCTCTGCGAGACATTTATATTTTGCCAAGGGCTAGTTGCAACCGCTGATATATTAATCTTGCCCGCCAAATACGAATCAATTTGCGGCACAGTCGCGCCGTATCCAGATAACAAAGCTTGAGAAACTGCCACATCTTCATACCTATTCTGGAAGAATTTAATCGATTTTGACAATTCAGAAGCAAAATTATCAAGCGTCATCTCGACAGCACGGAAGACTTGCCCTTCGAGGCGACTTTGATCTAGACCAAATTTCAGGATAAACTGGCGAGCCTGATCCTCTTGGACGCTCAGATTCTGAGCCACAGCCTTAACTAGCGAGTTCAGCCCAGTCGGAATCGTTCTGATTAATCGCGGCGTATCGCCGTAAGTCAAAGCGATATCTGTCGATAACTCGCCCATATCGACCAGCATATAAGCTGAATTGCTAGCAGTCGCTGGCACTAACGCTCGCACCATCGCTAACGGATCTGGCTCTTCAGCTATCACATTCAGGCCAAGCGATTCAATTAACTCCAAACGTTCTTCGCTATATTGCTTGGACACACTAGTGATTAATACTTCATTTTGGTTTTGCGACTTTAGCGAACCGCCTAGCAATGCCCAGTCAACTTTCGCCTCATCACTGCTCATCGGAATATACTGATCGACTTGGTATTTCATAGTCGCCCGCAGCTCTGCTTCGCTCATCGCTGGTACGTCGATAACCGTAGTGAAAGTCTTACTCGACGGCAAGCCAATCGCCACATTTTTAGTACGAATACCAGACTGGCCTACTGCCGTCATCGTGGCCTCGCCGAGCCGGCGCCGTGCTTCTGGCGAGTCGCTCGCGGTAATTTTGTGATCGACAGGCACGTATCCGTATGCAACCAGATTCCAACTGCCCTGGCCAGAAGCAGCTAGCTGCAATACTCGCACCGCGTTGGTACCGATGTCGAGTGCAAAGAAATCGCCCATCCCTTTTTGAATTTTCATATACCTTATATTATGCATAAGCAAAGTAAAAAACGCAAGCTTTTTAGATAATTACTTTTCAGACAATACCCTTTAAATGCTATAATGTAGGATTATGAGTTTATCTATCGGAATTGTCGGTTTGCCGAATGTCGGCAAATCCACGCTTTTTAATGCTTTAACTAATAATAATATTTTGGCGGCCAATTATCCTTTTGCCACTATCGAACCAAACACTGGCATCGTGCCGGTACCCGATGAGCGCCTAAACGTCCTCGCTAAAATGTACCACGCCGAGAAAATTACCCCGGCTACCGTGACTTTTGTCGATATTGCTGGGCTGGTCGCCGGAGCTTCCAAAGGCGAAGGCTTAGGCAATAAATTCTTAGCTAACATCCGTCAATGCGATGCCATTGTCCACATCGTCCGCGCTTTTGAAAGCGACGATATCGTTCATGTCGAGAATATTATTGATCCAAAACGCGATATCGATACTATCAATACCGAACTAATTCTGGCTGATTTGCAAACGCTAGAAACTCGCCTGACTCGCCTTGCCAAAGAAGCCAAAGCCAACCCCAAAGCTAGCGCTATCAAAAATCGTTTAGAAGTGCTTGCTGAAAAACTGCGCGCTGGCACGCCAATTAACGAAATCTCCAGCGTTGATCCCGACGATATCGCTGATTTACACCTTTTGACCGCCAAGCCAGTAATTTATGTGTTCAACGTCAATGAAGAAACCCTGGCTAGCGAGAACAAGAAGCAGAGCCTGCGCAATCTCGTGCCGGACGCTCGCAGCCTATTTATCTGCGCCAAGCTTGAGGACGAGATTAAAGGTCTTAATCCTAGTGACGCGCTTGAACTGTTACAAAGTTACGACGTGCCAGAAGCCGGACTAACGCAAATGATTCACGCCGCCTACGATTTGCTCGGACTGCAAAGTTACTTAACCGCCGGATCGAAAGAGGTTCGCGCCTGGACAATCCACCAGGGCTGGACCGCTCCGCAAGCTGCTGGCGTTATTCACACTGATTTCGAAAAGGGCTTTATCGCTGCTCAAGTTGTTAATTACGATGATTTAGTCGCTGCCGGCTCAGAGGCTAACGCTCGCGCCGCTGGCAAAATCCGCACCGAAGGTAAAACTTACGTCATGCAGCCAGATGATGTAGTTGAATTTAGATTTAACGTTAGTAAATAATTTAGCATTTAATCGCTTAGATTTGATATAGCTTAGACCAATTTGCCAGCGAATCACCGGCCAGCCGCATAAGCCGCTAACAACTTCCAGCTTTTCTCAATATATAAAACCGCTCCAAGTTGCCGTGCGCGCCTTTCACTTCGCTGTCTACTTTATCAATAATTATGAAATTAGCACGCGCCCACTGCTCGAATTCGCGCAAGATTGCCCGCCGCACGCCGTCATTCTTGACGACACCGCCGCGAGTCAGCTGTTGGCGTTGCGCCTCAAATTGCGGTTTAACCATTGCTACTATAGTTGTATTTTTATCAACGATTTTCGCAACGTGCGGCAAAATTTGCCTCAGACTAATAAACGACGCGTCAATCACCACTATATCCGGAATTTCACTTGGCACAAAATCCCGAATGTCAGTTTTTTCATATAATTCAATTCGTTTGTCGCCGCGCAGGCTCGGGTGCAGCTGATCGGTACCAACATCCACAGCGTATACTTTCTTCGCGCCATGCTGCAACGCAAAATCGGTAAAACCGCCAGTACTGCTACCAATATCCAATACCGTCTTGCCATGAAAGTCCAAATTAAAAGCTTTCGCCGCGCCCGCTAATTTCAGTCCGGCCCGCGACACATAACGTTCTGATACTGCTAATTCAATCGGCGCCGACTCATCAACGAATAATCCCGGCTTGGCTGCCGTCTGTCCGCCAACACGCACACGTCCCAAACGAATCCAATTCTCGGCTTCCGAACGCGAGCCCACCAACCCGCGCGCCAACATCAATTTATCTAACCGTTGCTTCATTCCTCAATTCTACTATGGATACATAATCCGCTCAATGTCGCGCGTCATCGCCGCAATCGCGGCATACGATTTACCCTGAGTCATGATCGTCATTACATATGTACCGCGCGGATGCCGGACAATCGCCGTGTCGTGCACGTAGTTCCACAAAAAGCCAACCTTATCATAAACTTCACGCGCTTGGCTACCCGTCGGTATACCATAACGGTAAGGATGGTGCGACAAAGAATACAACAGCCGCTCGCGCTGCGCTCCGCTAATTAGCGAGCCGGTCTCCAATCCGACCATGAACTTCGTCAGATCACCCGCCGACACATGAGTTGCCTGCACGTGCGTGAAAGTCACTGCCCGCGAAAACCCTAGTCGGTAAACAAAATCGTTCAGATTTTGCCGGCCAAATCTATCTAGCCATGCCACCGCGCATGGATTAGTACTGGCAATAGTCATCCGATCAAAGCAGCCCGACACTGTCGTGTCAAGCATCGGGTCGCTCCAGCTAATTCCCCCGGTATTTATCTCATCAAACAAGCGTTTAGCAACGAACAGTTTATAAGTACTAGCACTAACGACACCCTCATCGGCATCGGCATCCGCCGACCAACCGCTGCCGCCCAACTGGCGAATCGAAAACCAAGCACCATTACGCGCCTTATCACGTACATAAGCTCGCAGGCCATCTTCGGTAGGAGTATAGCGGTTATTATAAATTACGCTCGGCTCTAAATCAGTCATCACCGCCAAGATCACGCTACTACCTTGACCTCTCAGCAGATAATCAGTGACTGGTTGCACTATTGAAGCCGCATCGATTTGGCTGCCTTTCTCACCAGTGGTTCGCGAGACTTCTCGCCCGTTCTCAATATTGATATTTGTCTGGCCAGCCGGATGCCCAGCTGCTTTTGACCAATTATCAATTGAGCTTTGTAGTTTTTGCCTGTTAATCACCAGGGTCGTGCCACCTTCCGCTGTTTCGCCAAACTCTAGCCACGAAGCTTTCTCAGCATTGCCAACTGCAAACGTCTGATCGGCAGCGCGAATCGTCAAAGGACGAGCCAATGCTTGCTCGGCTTGATTGCGGACAGAAGCGAACGCTGTGCTGCGCCGCGACGCCTCTTGCAACTTAGCATCAATTCGAAGCTCCGTCATGCCAGCAAATGAATACTTAGCCGTTTGCAGCACGTTTTTGATAGCTTGCGCGCTCACCAAATGTCCTGGCACATCATTAACCGCCGTTAGCTGATCATCTTTAAACGCCACGCCAGCGTTTATTGGCGGCCGCGACAGTTGCGAACTAGTTTTTTGTGCAAAAGCCTCTAATGTCGGCAGCGCGAAGACTATATCTAGCGTTTGCACATTCGGCAACTGCCAAAATATCGAAAACGGCACTAAACGCAACCAAAATGGATAGTTTGCCAATTGGCGCGCCATCTCTTCAGCCTTGATATCAGCACCAGCTTCACTCAGCGTATAAACACCACTCGGTTTGCCGCCAATAATGAATTTAATTTTCGATCGCTGGAATACTAACGTCGCTTGGTTAGCCAAATCTGTCTCACTCTGCCAACCAACCCAGCGGCCACTCATCCGCGCTAGCGGCAGCGCTCGATCAAGCGGATACAATATTTGCACAGCCAAAATCGCCACTACAACAAAAAACGCCGCCCAAACTAACATCCGGTGGCGTTTTTGCTCGGGCATTGCCGAACGATATGTTTGTTTAACTTTTTTGTGCAGGCGTTTAGCACTACTTGCAGCGGCACGCGCTCGCTTGTTAGTCATATTTACATTTTAGCACGCTGCGAAACACTTATTTTAGTTTAATAAGCTATTTCTTGCGTTCGCGATACTCGCCTGTAGACGTATCAACCGAAATAATATCGCCAACCTTTATAAAAGCCGGCACCTTAACGACCGCGCCTGTCTCAAGCGTTGCATCTTTCAAAACGCTACTAGTCGTGTCGCCCTTAACCACCGCCTCTGTATAGGTCACTTCCAAATAAACATTTTTTGGCATCTCGACGGTAATCACCTTACCGTCAAAGAATTGCAAAGCCAGCTCGTCGCCCTCTTTCATGAAGTTTTTAGCTTCGTCAACCAAATCGGCCGACAACTCAAACTGCTCAAAACTATTCGGATCCATGAAAAAGAAAGCTGAACCATCATTGTATAAATATTGGACAGTTTTGCTAGTCACCTCAGCCGGCTCTATCTTGTCTTGGCCCTTGAAAGTTTTGGGAATAACCGCACCTGTGATTAAATTCTTCAATTTGACATTAACAATAGAACCGCCGCGTCCCATAACTTTCTGATTGTAGTCAATCACTCGATACGGCTGTCCGTCGATTTGGCATACTACGCCTTTTTTCAAATCAGTTGGTTGATACATTTCATCTCCTTTTGCGTCTTTAGAAATACCCTTCAGCGCACGACAAAGCATTTCGTACGCTGGAAAATTCCCTAATCTCGCGTCACAAACGGTAGCAGCGCCAGATGACGCGCCCGCTTTACCTCGCGAGCCAGCATCCGCTGCAATTTAGCACTCAAGCCCGTCTTGGAAATCGGCTCGATTTGGCCGCTCACCGGACTAATGTAGCGCAACAGTGTCTTCACTTCTTTATACGAGAATACTACTGGAGCATCCTTGCGCATTTTTTTTGCCATATTTTATAATCCTTTCTAATAGTTAAAATGGGATCTCGCTTAAGTCGATTGGCTTATCGTCGATATCCTCGACGACCACATCTTTGGTGCTAGTCGCTGGCGGCGGTGTCGATGCCGGTACATTACCGTCGTTGCGACCGCCAACAAAGTTGAAGTCTTCGACAACCACCTCGACAGCCGACCGCTTATTACCGTCTTTATCTTCGTAACTACGCTGATCAAGCCGACCGCTTACCAAAAGCGGCGCGCCTTTTTTGACATATTGCGAGATAATCTCGCCCGGCTTGCCCCATGCTACGCAGTTAATGAAGCTGGTCTGGTCTTGCTGTTGGCCGTCTTGATTGCGCCAACTCCGGCTAACCGCTAAACTGAAATTAGCTACGCTCTGGCCGCTCGTCGTTGTCCGCAGTTCAACGTCGCGCGTCAGATTTCCCATTAATATTACTTTATTAAACCCCTTTGCCATGATAGATCTCCCTCCTATTTATGGCTTAATCTTCGCTGCTTTCAGTCTCGCGTTCAGCCGCGCGTTTCTTGGCTTCTGCCAAAGCAGCACGCGCCTTATGATCTATTTTGACCAGTAAATATCGAATAACTTCGTCGCTAATATTCAGCGCATTACTAATCTTGAGCGGGGCGTCTGCCGGCAGCTCGACATCCATCGATACATATACCGCAAAATCTTCGCCTTTGATGCTGTAAGCGAGGCGATTTTTGCCCCAATTGTCCTCGGCCTTAACTGAACCGCCGTTATCGGCGACCAGCTGCTTGACCTTGCTAAGCACCGCATCCAAATTCGCCTCCAAATCAGGCCGAATAAGAACCGTCAGCTCGTATTCTCTCATACATTACCTCCTTGGTATCCGTACGGATGGTTACGTTGTCTCACGCAACCTTAGGTTTAATATCACTAGTATTATAACCTATCCGCCGCAAAAAAGCTAGCCGCCCGCAGCCCCCATCGCCTCTGCAGCAAAAAGCAGGCTCCGCATGCTATATATACTACCCAATTTACAAAAAAGAGACCTGCTATGGCTAATTGCTAAGTATGGTTAGCGGCATATTCGTCGCCATACATCATGCTACCCAGAATATTTCGATCGATAACCTCGACAAACTCCGCCGCTGTTTCTTTAATATTTTCTCTAACTTCTAAACTATCGCCAGCTTCTCGGCAGCTCTGTACGTTTTCCCACAATTCCTCAACAATATCAGATCGGATAGTCTTCATCACAGTATACGGATTATTTATCGCTAATATCGTATCAACATCCATCTGAGCAATATGCTCCGCCAATTTTATAATAGCAGCATTATCTGAATTCTGAAATGCTCGGCGAAAACGTTCCATACCGAGACCACCCGGCTCATCTTTATACTCTTCGGCAGCCTGGCAAATTCCATCTAAGTTCTCGTCTATGATACTAAACAAGCGCCGCGTGCTACCTTCCAAATCTGATTCCCTGTCGTCAACAGTCGAAACATATTTCGATAGCTCTCCTTTTGCCTGCACTAGAAAATCCCGGATTAGCATTCGGTTGCCAATTCCCTCAAGAACTACATTATGCGGCAGCTTTTCTGACGCATCCTTAATCCTTGCAGAATCTTTTTCATCTAGTCCAGCGCGAAAATCAGCAGACAAATGATTAACGGCTTTTTCAGCGATCCCTCCCATATCCTCATAGTATAGCATGGCTGCCCCCTTGCTTTGCTACCAGACGCCCGCGCCGGTACTGGCGGGCTCTTTCGATATTGGTTAGATTAGCTCTTGTCACCCCGTCTTTGCGATACGGACGCACAATATTCGTTCCCGGAGGCATATGAATGTCCTTTACCCCTAAACGCTCAGCCTCTCTAATCATTTTCATTATCGTGGATTCAAAATCGAAGTCAACCGCAGAGTGAGAACCAGTTATATGCGCTTTCTCTCCTGCTACCGCGGAATAATGCGCCGAGAAATACGCCTTAACAGGGATCTTTTCGCCGGCATACAGCCAATCGACTGAAAGCCCGTACTTTATCCTTTGTTTATTAGCTGCAATCAATTGTACTTCAATTTGATCTTTTATTTCGGGATATTGGCCAATCAGCGAAATGTAGACTTTCCTAAGCTGCCAGCCGCTAATAGTCCAATCGTCCAGCAGCACAACCCTCAAATGCTCTTTCTGCGTCTGCGCAATATCATCTCGATCAACAAGAATCCTGCCGCCGTACTTTTCCCAATCTTCCTCGGTGAAATTGGCTAATATATTGTCAAGCAAAGACTCATCGCTCTTTATCTGATTATCGTAAATCATCTTTCCTTGACTATTTTTTGACTTAGCAATCTCGCCAGCGATAACGCAAATTTGCAATTTGGCATCCGCCTCGAGGAGTGCTTTCCAATTGGCAGCAATACCAGACGCCGCTTCCTTGTATTCTTTTTCGCCAATAAACGTCAAGTTCTCACGCATGAATTGAGCGTCAACCGCGTATTTACCACCCAAGGCTTCTATCTTGGCAAGAAACTCATCAAGCTGGTGCAGCATTTCGTATTCTGTCAGCTCCGCCCTATCGCCCCTATAATAATCTTCTGATGTTTTAGTACTTAAAGACTTGTCCGCTCCAGCAATATACGTGATAATATTACTTCTGTCTTCCTTATCGTCTGCCAATTGATCAGCTAGGCGGGGAGCAACCTTGACTGACTTTCTCAATTCTAGTAGCCAAGCCGCCTCTTCAGGGCTGATTTCATTGTCTGCCGCGGCTTGGTCAATCTCGGGCTCAACGCCTGGCGATTTCGTCGGTACGAGGCGGTATTCATCAGTATAAGAACTACCGCTCTGCGCTGCATTTATCCCCGATTCAATATCTAGCTCTCTATCATACCTATCCGCCGAATATTCTGACATAATTTTGGGGCTTCCATTCTCAGGAATAACCAGCACTGGCGTAAGCTTTCTTTTGAGACGCCTAAGTCTTCCCATCGCTGCCCAAATCAGATCAATTACTGGACGTTTATCGGCAGCTTGCTCGGCGCTATCATCTGAAGTACGCTCAAAATCTTCGCGCATAAAGCTTATCCGTCATTACGACCGCCAGGCTCTTGCTGCAGTGCGAGTTTTTCCCAAATCCGCCCCAACGTGTTGCACGTATCAAGATTCGCGTCTTGCGCGGTAATCTCTTGCATGGTAGCCTCCTGCGGGTCGTCTTCACCAGGAACAACTTTGTACACACGGCATTCGCCAATCCCTCCATTTTTACTAGTCTTGTATTTAATACGATATGTGTCAAATTCATCTTCAGACAGATTACCATGACTATCAAACCGAGCCAGATTAACATCCATAGAAGCGTCGTCATCACCCTGCGCAAAATAATACATCGCACTGGCTACATCCGCCAAGTATCTCCTCGCAAACGCCTCGTAATCGTCAGGTCTCGTTGGCTCCACTTCTGAATCTGGCCTGTCGATGCCATAACATACTTTTTCACTCATTGTCTATCTGCTCCTTTCTCATATACACACGTCCATCCATTCCAGGTTTCCGCCATTGTAAATGTTCCATCCCCTTCATCGTCTCTAGTTTCAATATTAGCATAACCTGTTTCATCTACCCAGTCATATGTTACTCCATCTAAACCGCTAACAACCCTAGTCCATGGAAACGCCTTAGAAATCGCTACCGCCGCACCTCTGCGCCGCTGAAATCCTTTGCCAAGCGTAAGAGGCTCAAATCTATCCTCTTCTCGTACAAGCGGATGACACGAATTTAGTACAATAGTATCTATTACCAAAGCCGTAACAAGATCGCGCAGACCCTTCTTATTACGCCACTCCTGAGAATCTGGCGATATTCTTTCACCAAACGACATGGTAAACGCATCTTCGCTGCCATGACCAAACAAGATAGCCGCATAGAACGTATTGCTGTTGACGCCAGCTCTCTAGCTTTTCTACTATACCAGATAGCATATCGGTATGGCCTATCTCAACAGCAAACATGTCGGTAGATTTTATGTTGTGATATTTATACGCAGCGCCGTTGTGATCGCCGGTAAATCCCCTGATAATTATCGTTGCTGGGTCGCCAGATTCCGTACGCCCAGTCTCTAATATATGCAGCGTGCCTCGCAAGACCTCTGGACTCCAGTCAGAAAAATGCGTTATCCCCAGCTCTTCGCCCAGCTTGTTGGCGTTGCTCTGTCCAATCTCGCGAATGGTTTGGATATAGTCATTGTACCTATACACCTGATGATCTATACTCTTAGAAGAGTACGAATCAACCATACCTACAATACCGCAAGTCATTATCTTAGGATCCACATCTGGCAAACGTCCCTCAAAGTACTTCTGTATCAAATCGCACCGTCCGTAGACGTCGGGCTTCATCTCGCCTTTATCGTCATATACCTCTGTCTTTTTTATACAATATTTAATTACCGCACGATCAAGTTTCTCTGCTTTATCCTCATCCTGCTCGCTAAGCAGCCGGCGCAATGGCTCCGGAAAGTCCTCTCGATCTCTAGCGCCCTGCGGCCAGCGCTCCGGCGGAAAACCATGGTCCGCTAGCCAGGCTGCGTTCGCATCAAACCCTCGCCACCCCACTGAATTCGCAGCAGCCTCAACAACCTCGGCCACCTCGTTAACAATTCCATCTTTAAACTCTTCAGCTATCTCCCTAGGTAGCACAGCTTCGGCGCTCATTAAATGAGTTACAGCCTCTTCATGCCTATAATAGCGGTTGAAGAAATCGCCACTATCACTATTTTTGAGAGAATGTGTCGAGTCAATCTGCTCCTGCATAGCACGCCGCGCACTATTCGTAAGTTTCGGCATATGCTTATAATGCTTTCTGAAAAACGCCGCAACATTTTTTTGCGCTAAAACTGGCAAATCCAAATTTGCGTAATAATGGACGTATTTTTTATCATAATTTTCTGATTCCCAATTAAGTCTATCATCTTTCGCTACACGCTCTCTTATATCAGGCACCAGCCACTCTATTTCTTCATAATTACCGCTCGCAATGCTCCCTGCGAAATCAGGATAACTCTTAGAAATAAAATTGCCATTAAAGCCATCCACGTCAGCCCGAAACTCCCACTCTTCGTCAATCCTATCAATTCTCCGCAGAGTCAATTCGTCAAGCTCTTCTTCCCCGTGAGAATCCTCATTTTCAGAATCGCCGCTCGTGTTATCTGCGGTCTCATAATTCTCATCAGCACTACGCCAGCCAGTCCTTTTCATCAGCCGATACACTAGATCAACCACACCTCTCCCTATCCGCCGCAGACTGGACTTCCGTTCATCACGGCTAGCCCCTGCCTCTAATAAAGGCATTCCATCAGGCGCAGGAAGAAGCGCCGCTTTACCAAGGTCGCCAGCTTTATCCGACCCTGGCGTCAACAATTTATCAGCATTAGGCACAGACCTATCTTTGTCAGCCGCGGTAATCAACTCTTCTGTCATATTTATTTTAACTTCTTACTACTTGTATAGTAGCACAAAATATAAATAATGTCAAATTTCCGTATTAGCTCACCACCTCTACGCCAGCTCGTAAGTACGAGGCTTGCTGGTGCTGGCATCAAAAATACCTGCCATCAGGCAGATATTTTATCCTAATCATTACTTACTTTTTTGATTCGTCATCACCCCAATTGCTTTTCACCGTGTCAATTACTTTCTGCACTTCTGCCACTGCACTATCACCTGTAAAAACATTTCCTATCTCATTGCTGTCTTCATACCCGCTCACACCATCTTTATTGTTTACGTTAAGTTTCCAATCGTCATCGCCACCATCGTAAACATTATATTTTAACGTCTCCGGCGTAAGTTATCTGTCTCCGTTAGAGTCCTCATGCGACGAAATCTCGCTGACACTAACACCATCTCTATTTACAGTCATGCTCCATATTTGCTAATTTGTCAAGTATATCTCCGCAACTATTTAGTCATTGCAATCATTGGATACTTTATCAGAAGATTGTAATACTTTTACCATCTAATTTTGCAGTCAAAATCGCAATTGTGCTATGATGCTAGAATGCATGTCGCAATCCAGGGCCAAGCTGGCTCTTTCCACGACCAGGCCGCCCGCCAATGGTACGGCACTAGTGTCAAACTCGTTCCCTGCACAACGTTTAGCGAAGTTTTCGCTGCCTACGACAGCGGTAGTGCCGACACGATCGTTACAGCGGTCGAAAACACCCTATTTGGCAGCATTAACGAAGTTTACCGTTATATCGAGGAATGTAGTGCGCCGATCGTCGGCGAAATCAAGCTGCCTGTCGAGCAAATGCTAATCGGTCTGCCAAACACCAAAATCAGCGATATTACTGAGGTTTATTCTCACCCGGTAGCTCTTTCTCAATGCCGCTATTTCTTGCAGGAACACCTACCGCAGGCAACACCTATTGAATTTTTTGATACCGCTGGCGCCGTCGAATTTATCAAGCAAAACGGCTCCCAGCACTGCGCCGCTATCGCCAGCCAAACTGCTGCTGAATTATATAATTTGCCAATACTACAGCGTTCCATCCACGACAATCCCGATAATATCACCCGCTTTTTGGTAATTGAACCGTCTAGTACGCCCGCTGATGCTAATCGTGCTTCTCTGGTCATCACCACCGACCATCAGCCTGGCGCCCTCGTCGAGGTATTACAGATATTCGCCAAGCACCGTATCAATCTCGCCAAATTACAATCGCAGCCAATCGTCGGACAGCCTTGGAAGTATAAGTTCTTTATCGTTGTCGACTGCGCTAGACAACCGCTTTACCAAGCTATCCGCGACATCAAGCACAGCAACCACGAGGTGACTATCCTCGGCGAATATGTCGGTGCTTAGTAATCCTAGAAATCACCGCCAGCGCTAATCTCGTCCACGCTAGATATCAATACCTCGCGCGGCCGCGAACCATCCGCTGGCCCGATAATACCTTGCTCTTCCATTTCTTCAATGATCCGCGCTGCTCGCGAATACCCAATTCGCAGTTTGCGCTGCAATAACGACGTCGAGGCTTTGCGCATCTGCACTACCACTTGCACTGCATCTTTGAACATATCGTCGCCACTATTACCACCGAAATCCATCACTACACCGCCCTTACCATTCAATTGCACTGGCTGGCTAACGATTTCATCATTGTACTGCGGCGGCGCCTGCATCCGCAGCTGATCAGTAATTTTATTCACTTCGCTATCCATCACCCAAGCGCCCTGAATACGCTTCGGTTTCGGCATGCTAGCAGTTTTAATCAGCATATCACCCTGGCCCAGCAATTTCTCGGCGCCAGCCTGGTCGAGAATTGTCTGGCTGTCAGTCTGGCTGGCTACTGTAAAGGCAATCCGCGCCGGTACGTTTGCCTTGATCAGGCCGGTAATCACATCAACGCTCGGACGCTGCGTCGCCAGCACCAGATGAATACCAACCGCCCGCGCCTTCTGCGCCAAGCGAACAATCAGACCCTCGACATCGCGCTTAGCTACCATCATCAGATCGGCCATCTCATCAATCACAATTACAATGTACGGCATTGTACCTTCATCAACTTGCTGTACATTACCCTTTTCATCGGCAACGCCAATTTTCTTGCCTTTTGCTTTAGCCCGTTCATTGTAAGTCTTGATATCGCGTACCCGCTCTTCGGCTAGCAAGCTATAACGGCGCTCCATCTCATTAACCGCCCACTTCAGTGCGCTCATTGTCTTCTCTGGCTCGACAATCACTGGTGTCAACAGGTGCGGAATATCCTGATACGGCGCCATCTCGACCTGCTTCGGATCGACGAGAATTAATTTCATATCGCTCGGTGCGTTACGATACAGCAAACTGCTTAGCAGCGTATTAATCATTACAGATTTACCAGAGCCTGTCTGTCCGGCGACTAGCAAGTGCGGCATTTTGTTAAGTTCGCCGACAAACGGCAGTCCTGAAATATCTTTACCAATCGCAAAACTCAGCGGCTCTTTGCGGCGGCGCCATTCAGCGCTCTCGAGGATTGAACGGATACGTACGTCAGCCGCTTTTTTATTCGGTACTTCAATACCGACAGCCTTTTTGCCTGGAATCGGCGCCTCCATGCGCAAGCTCGACGCTGCCAAATTCAGCGCAATATTGGTTTCTAGCGCTGTAATTTTGCTCAGCTTTATACCCGCTGGCGGACGCAGCGTATACTGTGTTACCTTAGGACCGATATTAGCGCCTTCCATATCGACGTTGATATTAAATTCTCGCAAAGTATCCTGAATAATGCGCGCATTCTGCTTGATATCGCCCGCATCAGCCGGCGCTTCTTTCTTTTCAAGCAGATCAAGGCTCGGAAATTCCCAGTTCGGGTCGCTAACCGCCAACATTGCCATTTTATCATCGCGATCGGCTTCGGCTTTTTTAGCCTGCGGTTTATTCTTAAGCTTGGCACTTTGCTTACTATCATCTTGCGACACCGTCGGCACGCCTTCATTAAGCTTGAAATCATCCATCTTGCCGTGATCATCCTCGGCAGCTTTGCGCATAACCTGGACATTCGCTTCATTCTCTGCCTTTTCGTTGCTGGCTACTGCCGTCTTGAACATTGCTGCAATATCGCTAAACCGCAGTTGCAGCACAAACAATAGCGTAATCGCAATTAGCAAAATATAAATAAAAACACCGACTGGTATATTAACCAGCGACAAGACGACCGAGTTCAAACCATCGCCAACAACACCGCCAGTCGACGGCGCACCCTTTTCGCGAAACAGCCCGAATAAGCCGCTGAACCAAATAACTATCAAAATTGAGGCAAATTTCATGACTGCTGGCAGTCGGTTGTTTTCGGCGCCAAATATTCTAACAGCTACATATAAACCGACAACTGGCACTATATAAACCGCCCAGCCAATCGTTCGCTTAGACACTTCTAGCATTTGATTAAGCAATGGACCGCCCGCGCCAAACCACGATACCACCAGCAATGCCGATAGCGCCATCAACAGCACCGCCGCAACCTGCGGCCAAAACCCAGAGGGTACTTCATGCTGCGGTGCTGGTGCTTTCGCTGCTTTGCTAGCGCGTGCTGTACGAGTTGTTTTAGTCGATTTTCGAGTTCGCGTCGTCTTTTTCTTTGCCATAACCGTTACCTATTGTACTCTGTTTATATCTAAAAGGGTATACTACTATTGTAGCATAAATTACCACAAAAAGCAATAGCTCTATCTGTTAGTACGAGCGGCTATCTGAGCGGTCGCGCGGCACTACTGTCTCGGTATCAGGAGTCTGTTTACGCGGGAAACGCTTACCTGACGGCTGCGGCATCAACGGCTGGCTAGCAGATTTAGTTTGCGGGGCGCGGCCGTGTGCTTTCGCTGCGCCGCCAACTTCATTAACCACTGGAATGACAATCGGCGTTCGTCGCGTCTGATCATACAAAATATGCGTTACTTCGTCTTTGATTTCTTTTTTGACCACCTCTATGTCATACTTACCAGAGAAACTGCGCGCCGCTTTCTGCTTGAGATATTGGCGGATCATTCCCATTAGCTCTTCATTATCGCGCATGTAAATAAACCCACGGCTAATGATATCTGGGCTAGTCAAGAGCCGCCCCGTACCGCGCTGAACCGTCAATATGACTATAAATATACCTTCTTGACTCATGTGGATACGGTCTTTGAGCACCACTTCGCTGACTACCGCACCAGCATCATCATACATCGTACCGCCAGAGTGAATAATGCGGCCAATTTTATGCGCGCCATCGCTAGTAAACTCAATAATATCGCCTGGATCACAAACAAATATATTTTGCCGCGGAATACCGCATTCTTTCTCGGCTAAGCGTGCATTATGCACTAGCATATGAAACTCGCCGTGATTAGGCAGATAATACTTCGGTTTAACCGCATTAATCACCCGCACGTGGTCATCGTAATAGCCGTGACCCGATAGGTGCAGCGGCCCGATACCAGTCAGGTGTGTTTTGCCATTTTGAATAATCTCGCCGCCCTCGCGCATCAGGCCATCAACTGTCCGCACTACGTATTTTTCATTGCCAGGAATTGGATTCGAACTCAGCACTACCACATCCGAACCTTTAATTTTAACGTATTTGTGTGCCCCCGTCGCCATCCGATTGAGCACCGCATTGAACTCGCCCTGGCTACCAGTACAGACGATTGTTATCTTGTTATCAGGCAATTTTATCAAATCTTCCATCTTAACGACGGTGTCTTTCGGAACTTTAATCACGCACGAACGCAGCGCCACTTCTAGGTTCTGAATCATACTAAAGCCAGCGAACGCCACTTTGCGGTCGTGTTTCTTCGCTTCCTCGAGAAGTAGCTGAATTCGATGCAACTGGCTAGAAAAGCTACTGACAATAATCCGGCTCTTCGACCATTTATCCATCACCTCGCCCATACTGTGCTGAATATCGAATTCACCGTGCGTATGGGTACCGTCGCTTTCACAGTTAGTCGACTCGTTCATAAACAGTAAGAAGCCTTCTTTCTCGGCGATTTCGCTAATCCGATTGAAATCGAATTTCTTGCCATCGACCGGATTTTCTTCAATACGCCAGTCGCCGCTCGAGAGGATATTACCAACTGGCGTCCGCACCACCACGGCAGCTGCATCTGGAATCGAGTGATTAACGCGTACCAGCTCAACGCTAAATGAATCACAAAGTTGTACAGTATCATGATTTTCTGGATTTAATTCGTGGTATTCTGGCGTGAAAGCGCCATCAGTTTCTTCCATCGTCCGCTGCAGCATGCCAAGAGTGAACTTCGTGCCATAAACTGGTGCTGGCAATTTCGGGATAATATGCCGAAATGCACCAATGTGGTCGAGATGGCCGTGCGTAAAGACGTGCGCTCGAATCCGATGCTTATTTTCTTCCAGCCACTGAGTATCAGGAATTATATAATTTATACCCGGATAATCACTGCCTGGGAACAAGAACCCCATATCAATGACAATGATATCGTTGTCATATTCAATCGCCGTCATGTTCTTGCCGATACCCATCTCGCCAACACCGCCAATCGGAATCACCTTCAGCGTTGGCCGCGGCGCCCGCGGACGTTTCGGCTGGTCTTTTAGGCTGAATTGCTTGCCACCATAGCCGTTGTATACCGATTTATTAACTGGCACATTAATCAGATGCTGGCTAGCCTGCGCATTCACGCCTTCCGACATCCGCCGCTGCGCCCGAAAGACTTCGCCTTTGCGCGTGGTTGTCGCGTTCAGTACAGTATTGGTTGATTTTTGTTTAACCTGCAAAGGGCGTTTACTAGTATCATCGCCTTTGGGGGTTGCCAGTCGCCGCTGACCCATATTGTTATACTCCTTTTTTATTACAATAATCTAAAAACCAGGTAGAGAGGTGCTTTTACTCGCTAGAAATCCCTCTCGTTAGTAGCTTTATTTTAGCAAACTGCCCGTATTTTGTCAAAAATAACCCTACGCCAACCAAAATGCCAGCGCCGTTTTCCCAAAGACGCTGGCATTTTCTAAAAGCTTCAAAGAGGATTAATCGTCGCCATCTACCGAAGTATGAGCAAATTTGCGCTTGCCGCGATAGATGAAGAAGCCGATCATTAGCAGATTAGACGCCAGTAAGAAGCCAGCTAGCACCCACATGCTATCACTATAGAACGAACTACCTAAGCCTCCCGAAATAGCCTGGCGCAGCGCCCGAATAGAATAAGTCATCGGCACCAGCGGATTGACTGCTTGGAAAAAGCCATTGGCTGTTTGAATCGGGAACGTTCCCTCGCTCGACCCCAGCTGTAATACTAGTAACACCATCGCCAGGAAACGTCCTGGATTATCCAGCACAATCACCAACAGCGATACAATCGACATATAGACAAAAGACGTCAAATAAATCGCCCCGATGAAATTCACCGGATGATCTGGCACTAGACCCAGGCAGTAAACCATGATCAGCATCAAGATTGTTGCCTGAACGAAAGCCGCCATACCAGTAACCGAAGCTTTAGCCAACCACCAGCGAAAGGCGTTCTCTTGCTCGGCAAAAGTTTTGCGGATTGGATAAATAATATTCAGAGCAATCGCCCCGACAAACAAGCTCAGCGACAACACGTACGGCGCCAGCGCGTAGCCGTAATTCGGCACGTCGCCCCGCTTGGTCGTTTCCGACTTCACCGGATTCGCCATCTGTTGCTGGGTGGCTGCGCCAGTTGGTTGAATTTTGAGTTGCCGGGAAGCATCTGTTAGCTTCGTAGCCAGAGTATCTGCGCCGTCCATCAATTGCGACGCGCCATTCGTTAGTATACTGGAGCGGCTATCTAACAGCCGCGCGCCATTGGCTAGCTGTTGGCTGCCAGTTTGCGCCTGCACCAGACCGTTTGTTAGCGATATCGAGCCGGCCAGCAATTGATTATTCGCCGCTCTGACGCTGTTATAGCCATTAAGAGCAGCGGTTGCATTCGGCGCCAGCTGGTTAACGCCGTTGTTCAGCGTAGAAACGCCGGTTTGCAACTGTGCTTGCTGCGCTGACAGACTTTGGGTAAGCATCTGCAAATCCTTTAGCAGCGCGGCCGCTTGAGTGATAATTGTCTGCGTTTTATTAAGCGCCTGGGAAAGCTGGCTAATTTGCGGCAAATTTATGGTTGTCGAACCGCCAGAACTTACCGCATCATGTCCTAATGTTTGCAGCGTCCCGCTTGCTGCCGTCAAATCCGCTGCTGCCGTTTGCATTGTTTGCGCCAAAATTTGCGCTTCGCTCTGCACTTTGCTCTGCTGATTAACAAGCGCCGGCGATGGATTATGGACGCTGGTATTTAATTGATTAAGGCCTGCCTGCAACTGTTTCATACCGTTTGTTAGCTGCGCAACTTGCGATTCACTTGGCAAACCGTTCGACAATTGCCCCAAGCCTGCTTGCAATTGGCGCGATCCGTCGCCGAGCCGCGCTAAGCCATTAGCCATCGCCCGCTGATTTACCGCCAATTGCCGAACGCCGCCAGCGTAAGTTTGCGCGCCCGCTCGCAGTTGCATCAAACCGCCATGCAGGGTGGACGCGCCACCCGCTGCCGTTTCCAGACCATCGCCGAGCTTACCGATATTTTCCAACACGCCTTTAGCGTACGCCTGAGTGATTTGCTCGGCCACCGACGTTTTGACTTTTTCAGCCGCTTGATTGCTGACCAGCGAACCGATATAGTTCTTGGCTGGCGTAGTCGTGTAGCGAATCACCGCCTGCTGCGGTTGAGCAGCAGTAATCGACGCCGCTTTTGCTGAAAAATCCGTCGGAACAGTCACCACCGCATAGAAATGCCCGCTATTGACCCCGTCATCCGCCTGCTGTTTATCCACAAATTCCCAGCCCAAATCATGATTATTTTTAAGTTTTTGCTCAACCGATTGCCCAATATTGACCGTTTGACCGTTCAGCTGCGCGCCTTTGTCCTCATTAACAAACGCCACTGGCAGATTTTTCACCTGTCCGTATGGATCCCAAATTGAACCCAAGAAAAAACCGCTGTACATAATCGGGATAAAGGAAATAACCGCCATCGACAGCAGCAATATTTTGTTTTTGCAGAGGTGCTGCCATTCAGCTCGCACCATATTGACGCGGCGTCTATTTGACAGCCGTTTTAATTTTTCAACCATGCATTACCTCCTTGACAACGTCTTCTAACGTTACCGTTTTTAGATACTCGCTCCACTTCTCTTGCGCCTCGGAAAAGACTTTTTCAATCATAGTCATGCCAATTTCCACCTGGCGAGGCCGCGACGCAAACACTCTTTCGACAATTCCTTGAGGCTGAAAAAACGGCGCTTCGCCTTCAATCGCCAACACCACATCGTGCAGCGTCACTTGGCCCATTTCCCGCGCCAAAATGAAACCGCCGCCAGCGCCCTGCGTCGAGGTAATCAACCGTGCTACCACCAGCTTGCGGCTAATTTTCTTCAGGTACGTCGGCGAAACTGCCATTTTTTCCGCCAAAGCGTCATTGGTCATCGGCGCTTTTCGCTGCGGATCAGCTAAAATTGCCATAATACAGCAAGCTTGTTCAACAGCTCCCGATAGTTTCATGTTCGTCCTTCCGTAAATTAGATATAGTGGATATCGATTATCCACTATACTACACTAGGCTAGTTTTGGCAAGAGTTTAATAAACGGATCGGGAATAAGCCCCAGATTTTGAGCAGATATCTATAGGTTGCCAGCGTGCCAACCTTACGATTCAGAATTATTCTGCTGCACAAACGCCGCCGCCCGCATAAAATCGTCAATCAGCGTCTGGCGCATACCGCCATTATATAGCGCTGCTGCTGGATGATATAGCGGAATCACTACAAATTCCAATTCATGCAAGCGCACCCGCCGCGGTCGGCCGTGGTCCTGGCTAATTCGCAGATCAGGAATAAAACCGCCGCCGCTGTGCCGCCCCAATGTTAACACCGCTTTTGGCTGAATAATTTCCAATTGCCGCATCAAATACGGCCAAAACTGGCGCTTCTCCTCCGGTAGCGGGTCGCGATTATTTGGCGGCCGATACTTAACGATATTAGTAATATAAACGTCTGGGCGCTGCAAACCAGCTGCCGCCAGCATCTCGTCGAGAAATTTCCCCGCTGCACCGACAAATGGTTTACCTTGTAAATCTTCGTTCTTACCTGGTGCTTCGCCGATAAATACGATATCAGCATCAGCATTGCCATCGCCCATCACCAGCTGCGTTGCTTGAGCCGCCAATTCCGAACAAATCCCAGCTTCGATAATTTCCGCCGCTAATGCGTCTAATTCAGCTTGCTTATCCATAATTACATTTTACCAAAACAGTACCCTCTGCTGATACAGAGGGTACTACTGGCGCGGCGAATATTAACGCAGCGCAGTTAATTTTTGATTGACAACGCTTGAAAAGTCGTTGTAGTACCGATCCATTCCGCTATCGGTAACTTTGCGGCTAGCGTTAGTAATTAACGTATAGCCAGTAGTCGACGGCTCTATCGGACGGCGCGGCCGAGTGCTGAAATTACCGCTGGTATAGGCTCTAGCGTATTCGACATAGTATTTCTTTAGCGAGGTGTAGTAATCGCTCCATTCTTTGCCGAAATTAGCCACATTGCTATTATTTGATTTGCTCAGTTTCTGCATCAAGGATGTGCAATCGCCGTATTTTTGACTGACTTCCTTATCAACTTCATCTGGCTTCTTGCTTATATGGCCAAGATAAAATACGTTATCGCATTTTTTTCTGACCTCGCTATAAACCTCTACGTACTGCGACAAGCCCTCCATTTCCGGCTTAGCAACATCGTAAGCTTTCTTATACTTATCGTAAGCTTCTTTAACATCTTTATCGTGCATAATCTTAGATTTCGATAGTTTGTCATTTAGCTCATCGCGGCTCTTGATGGCGCTATTAACTGTTTCTTTGTAGGCTTCTGGATTACGTACAGATGAATACTGCAAACTGTTTAATTTCGAGCTTTCATCATTCATCCACGAAACGGCTTGACGGTAATCTTCTTTGCTCGGACCCATATTGAGCAGCAAAACAACCACTATTACGATAATCAGCAGTAAAAATCCAACAGAACCGCCAATTATTCCCCACAAAGCCCCCTTGCTAAGACCTTTTTTAACCGGCATTTGCGGCGGCATCGCTGGCTGCTGTTGCATAGGCGGCGCGGACATTGGAGCTGGCTGCTGCACAGGCGGCATTGGCTGCGGCGATTCAGGTGGTTGCGGTTGATTGTTCATAGACTTCCCCTCTTTTATAAGTGTATCTCTATTAAGTATAGCAAAACTTAAGCTGTCTCGTATAGTATTTGTTTACGTAGAAATATTATCGCTGTTCAATTCCCTTCATTGTCAAGCTTAGGCGCCCGCGGTTATCAATCTCTGTTAATTTAACACGTACTGTTTGGCCCTCTTTCAAGACATCAGTTACTTTGCCGACTCGTTTATCCGATAGTTGTGAAATATGCAACATACCGTCAATTCCCGGCAGAATGTTCACGAACGCGCCGAAATCCTTGATGCTGACGACCTTGCCTTCGTAGATTTTGCCAACTTCTGGCTCTTCGACCAGGCTTTTAATCCAGTTGAGTGCCTTCTCAATTGATTCGCCGTTCGGACTGGCGATGGTAATCAGGCCGTCTTCCTTAATATCAACCTCAGCACCAGTCTCGCTGGTAATCTTGTTAATTACCTCGCCGCCTTTGCCGATGACCGCACCGATTTTATCCGGGTCAATCTTCAGTTTTTCGATACGCGGCGCATACGGGCTAAGCGACTCGCGCGGCGCCGACAGCACGCTCAGCATATGTTCCAAAATATGCGCCCGGCCCGCCTTGCTCTGCTCGATCGCCTGGCGCAGCACCGCCACCGGCAAACCATGCACTTTCATATCCATCTGCAGCGCCGTGATACCCTTGGCTGTACCGGTCACCTTGAAATCCATATCGCCGGCAAAATCCTCAGCATCGGCAATATCGCTCAGTACGTACGGCGTATCACCGTCCATCATCAGACCCATGGCAATGCCGCTAACTGGCGCCGAGAGAGGCACGCCAGCATCCATCAGCGCCAGACAGCTTGAACAGGTCGCTGCCATCGACGTCGAACCGTTTTGGCTCATAATTTCAGTGACGCTACGAATAGCGTATGGGAAGTCTTCTTCACTCGGCAGCACTGGCGTCAAGGCTCGTTCCGCCAAGTAGCCGTGACCAATTTCGCGCCGGCCTGGACTGCCCATCCGCTTAACCTCGCCAACCGTATAACCTGGCGCATTGTAATGATGCATATAGCGCCGCTCGCCGTCGTTGACCTCCATAGTATCAACCAGCTGCGCGTAACTCAGCGGTGCCAAGGTGACAATATTCATACCCTGGGTCACGCCGCGGGTAAACAGGCTCGAACCGTGCGCTCGCGGCAGCAAACCAACCTCTGAGCTTAACGGGCGGATTTCCGTCAAAGCGCGGCCATCCGGGCGTTTGCCGTCCTCGACGATACCGCGGCGAACATCTTTATGCAACGCCAAGGTAAATGCTTCATCGTACTCATCGCGCACCTCGCTATATTCCTCAGCACTCAAACCCAGCTTTCCGGCCATTGCCTCATGGAATGCCCAGCGAATCTCATTGACCACTTCGTTACGCTCTGGATACGGCCGGCGGATTTTCTCGCCTAATTTGCCATCGACCCATTCGTCAGCCGTCTGCTGAATTGCTTCATCAGGTAAAACTAATTCGTATTCTTGCGGAGTTGGCGCTACTTTGGCAGCTAGTTCGCGCTGCAACTGAATCGCCGGTTGCATCATCTGGTGCGCCCAGGCCATCGCATCGACGATCACTTCTTCTGATACTTCCTTTGCACCAGCCTCCACCATGGTAATGCCACTTTCAATTCCAGCCACCACCAGGTCAAGATCAGACTGCGCTCGCTCTTCCGGCGTCAAAAAGGCCTTAAATTCGCCATTCACGCGGCCCACCCGCAAGCCCGCTACCGGACCGTCAAACGGCGTGCCGGTCAGCATCAAGGCGCTCGACGCCGCAATCATCGCCACCACATCAGGACGGAAATCCGGATCCATGCTCAGCACCGTCGCCACGACTTGTACTTCTTGGCGGTACCCTTTCGGAAACAACGGCCGAATCGGACGGTCGATTAACCGGCCTATTAGCACCGCCTCGTCGCTAGGACGGCCTTCGCGCTTAATAAACCGCGAGCCAGAAATTTTGCCCGCCGCATAAAATCGTTCTTCATAATCAATCGACAGCGGGAAATAATCCAGCTGCACCGGCCGGCTGCCCACCTGGGCACTGCCCAAGACCACCGTATCGCCGTAGCGAACCAGCACACTACCAGTCGTCCGAAAACCAACGCGGTTGACCTCCAGCGTCAGCGGTCGGCCGCACAGCTCGGTGGTAACGCTAAAAATCTCCTTGCCGCTCGGGTTAATAATACTCATAAAAGAGCTCCTTTCTTCGCGGCAAGCAACAGGGATGAAAATTCGTTCTTGGCGAGGCTATAGCACCCTAACGCCGCACGCGACAAATTCTCGTCTCTATCACTTCCGCGTTAACAATAACTACTTTATTATAGCAGACAACAAAGGTTATTTCATCTATATCACGTCATGCTATTGCTTTTTTATCATGTTTATGCTATAATATAAGGATGAGCACGCTTCCTATAGTTCAGCTAAGGCGCCGCCAAGAGTTCTGGCAAAAAAGCCAAGAGACCGCGAGAGAATTACGGCGAGAAGCGCATACGATTGATCCAGAACGTCCGCAGCGCGGTATCGGGCGAGCTGCGCACAATCTATTGCAATTAATGCAACAAGTTGAACATCCAACTGCTGAGACCAACCAGCAACAAGAGTTTTACAAGCTCTATGGCACCTATCGCGACTGGATTGCTGCCGTAACTGCCGAAAAAACAGCTAGAGACTCAAATAGGAGACTTTCTCCTAAAGATCACGAAAAAATTGTTAGTGTGCATTCTTCATTCAACGACTCGCTGCGCGAAATTTTTAACCGCTGGGGCACTGCTATCACGCCAGCTGACACAATGCAACTTCTAAATAATTTTATCCCTATAGCCGACAAACCCCACTACCGCAAGAAAATGGAAACAAGCATAAAAGGTGTACGTACAGAATTACTTGCTGAGCTAGCTCTCGAAAACATGGGCTTTGAAGTGGTCCGTGCGACTACCGAACAAGACAAGAGAGGTATTGATTATCTTATAACTGACAGCCGGGGAGAGCAAACAGCGATAGATATTAAATCTTCGATATTTAAAGCTAACAAAACTAATGATCGAAACGCTAGGTATTATAATGACGGTACTGTAGCTATCTGTCCATTTTCGCCCGAAACCCTCGAAAGTATTCACACAATTCTGCCTGCCGATCCATACGGGCAAATGCTGGGACCTTCAAAGGAAATGCTTAAAAACCTATCCGATTCTGGTGTTGTAGATAACGATGAATATGATAGAATTAAGGATAAATTAGAGGAGCAGATAGCAGATATGCATGAACGAAATAGCAATCCAACACGCACAGGGAAGAAATTAACTCATGTCTAGCGAGACTAGCTTCTTTGGGGAGGAGACCGGTTCGCTTACTGAATATCACCTAGTCAATCCAGAGAAAGCATGTAGCGATATCGTCGACTCAATTAGGCGCAGAGAAGGAATTATACTAGTAGCAAAAGTATCTGCCGGCATGGGAGAAACCTCAGTTAAAGATGCTACTCGGATTGAGGAAATTGCGGCTTCGTTTACTGAGTTAAGTCGAGCAAACGAAGCAAGTTTATTTGGGACTGGCGACTCGCCTCAACTCGAGGCTAGAGGCGTAACCAAACACCCTAACTCTCTGGACTCAAATGATGGTGATAAAAAACCTCTGATCGTTGTTTTCCAGCAAAGCGATGGTAATAATATTGATTCCGGACACTTTTTCCTGGTAGCCAAATAATATCCTTGATATTATATCTTAATGCTAGCCCCTGCTAAATTAAGCTAATCGCAAGCTATTCAAACTTAATCAACAAGGAGGCCTAATGCCACAAACCGAAAGTCTATATACTGGGCGGCGCATTAATGTGCGCGCTATTATTTATCGCGAAGGAAAAATACTCGCCGTCAAACATCGCCGCGGCGACCAAGCGGCCCCTTATTACGCCGTGCCAGGCGGCGGTCTTGACCCGCACGAGTCGCTAACTGAATGTTTAATCCGCGAATTACGCGAAGAAACTGGCATAACCGCCAAACCTGGCAAACTGCTATTCATCCAGCAATTCCCATCATCGCGGGCTGGCTACGAAGAGGAATTAGAGTTCTTTTTCGCGGTCGATAATCCTGATGACTTTACTGATATTGACATTAGCCAAACAACGCATGGCGCTCAAGAATTAGCCGTTTGCGAATACATCGACCCGTCGCAATGCGTTCTCTACCCCGAATTTATACAGCACACCGATATCGCACAGTACATCAATAGCAACCAGCCAGTTCTCGTCGTCGATAATTTCAACGAGCAGCACCAACAACTACTCTAGCGTCACGTTTTGCCGCGCCCAATCAACCGCCGCTTGCGCCCGTTTGCGCGCCTCCAAGCTCTTTCGCGGCGGACGGTCGTCGCCCCACCACTGCCGCCAGGCCCAATCTGCCGGGTTGAGACATTCCAGGCAATCCATGTGGCGCAATCTGCCGTTCACAAACTCTTCATTGCGCTCGGTATAGACAAGTTCGTAGCCGCACTTCTCAAGCGCTCGCCAGCTCGCCGCGTTTCCGTGAATAACCGCCGACTTAATTCGGTGCAGGCCTAGATTTTCGAAAGCATACCAGGTTCGTGCCCGGTGGCAAGCACTAGCAATCCCCTGGCCCCAATATTTCTTATCGGCAATAACTATACCGCTTGTCGCATAATGAACGTGATCTTTGGTTATCTCGGTAAGCGCTGTGTTGCCGATCAGCTGGCGCTTGTCGCCATCTATAACCCAAATACCCCAGTTTAGGCTGGTTTTGTTCTTGATCATTTCATCATACCAGGACTGCTCGGTCTCGATTGTCTGCGCTCGGTGCGCTGATAAGTACTGTGTTACCGTGCCGCGCGCAAAACCCTCGACAAACACCGTCAGGTTATCGCGCGCAAACGGCGCCAGTTCAACCAACAGACCTTTATCGGTTGTTAATTTCATCATCGGCCCAAACGCCATTGCGCACTCCTTTCGCTTAATTGTGTTTACATTATACACAATTGCGGAGGTTTAGTACACAAATAGTTATAAACTATAAACTTTCAATGATACTCTGTAGATTCTTGCGAGCTCTGCCAGCAAATTGCTGCAAAGCCGAGCCGCTGCCTGGTTTAGTTTGCCATATCGGCGACCGCGGGTTAGCTTCTTTCGCTAGCTTAGACATTGCTTGAAGAGTTTCTGCGTCAACATTTAGTCCGCCTTTAGCTTTTAGCCTATCGGCTAACTCTGCCCTAACATTTTGGTCAAGAAATCCGCTATAAGCCCTCAAGAAGTCTCCCGCCCATTTGTCGGCTTTTTCTTGGTCAAATGGTTGGCGCTCGCCAGGTTTTGTCGTATTTTGCTCTCCAGCGGCCTGTTTTCCGTCTGACTTTGATACGTCTGCTTCAGATTCTACCGTATTTTTTTGATTGCCATCTGATTGCTCTACTGGCGATGTCTTATCTTCTGCTGGCTGCTCAACCTGTTCTGCCGGATTTTTCTCGGCGGTGCGATTACTTGTGGCAGGTTTAGTTTCTGTAGTTTTCGCCTTTAGACTTTCGTTTCTGGCAGTTTTTGGCGGCGTACTTTCTTTCGGCGCTTTAGGTTCAGGATCGCTAGGCGGCTTGGCGGCGGCAGTTTCTGCTTTCGGAATCTCGGCACGCGGCGGCAACGGTGTCTCTTTTGCCTCGGGCATAACAGCACTAGCACTGGTCTCATGCGATACCAGCTCATTTGACTCCTCGCGTATCGCTGGCTGCTCGTATGCTGCTTGCTCAACTGGCAGCCGCGAAGCATGTTGGACTAGATTATCGCCTCTGTCCCTGTTATGCTCACCCCTGACAATACCATCAACCAAATCCTCTGGAACGCCTTTTGCTAACAAATCAGCGCGCCGATCGAGCATTTCACCAACGCTCTGCGGCCCTCTCTCGGCATCAGCATGCGACGGCAACTTGCCAGTTATCTTCTCGCCCGTCATGAAAACTCGGCGGGTAAAAGCACGTTCGTTGGTCGGCGCTATTCCGCCGTCAGTAGCGGCTTTATAAGCCTCGCCGACCAGCAGCTGCCTGCCAGCATTCAACTCTTGGCGCGCCAAAGCGGGCGGCTTGTCGCCGAAAGCAATCGCCACCGCATCGCGAGCATCATTGATTTTCTCGGCCCAGCCAGCTGGCGTCCATTCGTGCGGCGTGCCACTATCATTATCAAAAGAGTTAGAGTTGCGATCTATCTTTACAAACCAAAAACCGCCTCGATACGAGACGGTTTTTAACTCGAGCTGCGCGTTTATTTACGCAAGCCAAGTTTTTCTAGCGTTGCCTTGTAGGCCTCAAAGTTCGTCTTCTCAAGGTATTTCAGCAGGCGCTTGCGCTTGCCTACCATCTGAATCAGTCCGCGGCGCGCCATACGGTCGTGCTTGTTGGACTTGAGATGTTCAGTCACCTCTTTGATACGAGCCGTCAAGATCGAAATCTGCGCTTGCGGACTGCCGACATCGTTCTCGTTGACCTGAGTCAAAGCAATAGCTTTCGCTTTGTTATCCTTTGATATCATAACTAATAACTTTAGCAGAGATACGCTAATCAGTCAAGTTATGCGAACTCCTTATCATATCTATCACTCTATAGATTTTCTCAATATCGTCAATCGTCATCTGACGAGACTGATCTATCCAGCCCTTAATAAGTTTGGTAATCGTTTCTGCGCCAGGTAGCGTTTTGCTTGGAATAAAATTATTTAAAGTTTCCGGCTGCTCATTCCTATAATAGTCTACGCTATATTCATGTCTTGTCGGTTGTCCAAGTCCGCCGTAAATAAGCCATTGTTCCACAACCTCAACTATTTGTCCCGGAACACTTTCAATACGTTTTTTAACACTCATGTATAGCTCATCTTGAAACATCTCGCCGTCTTGTTTCGACTCTGGCACATATACTAATTCGCAACCTTCCGGTACAGCTGCCTCTTGGTCATCAAAATGGAGAGCCTTACTAACCAATTCCGGCGTCAGTGGATATGAGAAACTTTTGAGAGGCTGACCCTCTAGCGATAAACGGTCAGGTTCCTCTACTTCTTTACCTACTCGTTTTAATGTTTCCGCAGCTTGACGGCGCAAGTTATGGAGTGTTTCTTGATCAGGTACAGGCTCTGTATGAGCAAGATTCTCATAATCTGTCATTCTTTCATTATATCATAAAAAGTCTAAATAAGCAAATTTTTACGCTTCTTATGATTCAATGCCAAAATCAGCTAGCTTTTGCGCTTGGCTAACTTGCCAATCGGCAATCTGCGTACGGCGCAATTCTTGACAGTAAGCGCCCGTACCTAACGCTTCACCGATATCAACTGCCAAACTACGAATATAGGTACCGCTAGAGACATGGGCTCGAACTTTGAGCAGCGGATAAGCGTAATCAAGCAATTCCAGCGCATAAATCGTCACCGCACGCTCTGGTATATCAACTTTTTTACCGCTGCGAGCTAATTTGTAGGCCCGCTGGCCGTTAATTTTGATAGCACTGAACGCTGGCGGACACTGCTTGATATCACCAACGAATTGCGCTAGGACGGACTTGACGACTGCTATATCCGGCTGTTTGGAGATGGATGAAACTTGAGTATCATTTTGCGGCTTACTATTTGCAACGTACGGCATAATTTCGCCTTCCGGGTCGCCAGTTGTACTAGTCTGCCCCAATCGGAACGTCGCTTCATAAACCTTATCAAGCTTAGTATAACGCATCGCGTTGCGGCATTCCTTGCCCGTAACCAAAATCAGCAGGCCCGTCGCAAAAGGATCAAGCGTCCCGCAATGACCGACTTTGACTTTTTTGCCAGCCCGCTGGCTAAGGACGCGGCGAACTCGCGCCACCACCCCGAAGCTAGTCATACCTGGCGGCTTATCGATCAATATAACCCTGTCACTCATATTTCAAGTATATCAGCATACCCCGTAGCATTGATTCTAAAATCTTTTCAGGGCCAATCTGAAGCCTATTCGCAAACTTAAGCTTGCCCTGGAATCTTGAACTGAGCCGGATCATTTGATGTTGGTGCCGAAACTGCTGGAGCTGGCGGCGGCGGTAGAGTAGATTCTAAAGTGTCAGCTCCGACCCCGCCATTAGCTGGTACTGGCGGCAAGGATGAAAAATCTGGCAACGGCGGTAATGGCGGTAGTGGCGGCAAATCGTCAACCGCGCCAGACGATGGCGCAGCTGATGCTGCCAACAGAGCTGCATCAACGGCAGACCGCGCTTGGTCTTGATCTGAACTAGCAGGATTTGCGGCTGACGCAGCTTCTACGCTAGGTGCTGGCATTGCTGGCATATTCGGCTGTACCGTTACCCCTTTCGAAGAAACCGCCTCGGGCGCCGCGTCAACTGGCGCAGCTTCTGATAAGACATCGCGAACTGTCGGTTCTACCTCGGTCTTATCAGCTACGGCATTAAATGGCGATTGCATTGACGGCGGCTGCGACGCCACCGCGCCGCGATCGTGGCTTAAAATGACGCGATTATGCATGTCTTTTTCAGCTTTTCTAGCTTCCTCGGCAGCCTGTTCGGTTGTCGCGTTAAAAGTACCACCAATCGACGGTTCGCCCGGGCTAACTGGCATCGCTAGACCTGGCCCTGGCGCAAATGGAGCAACTGGCGGCAAAGCTAGATCTTCTTTGGCCGCTTCATCTACTTCTGCTGAGCTGGCAGCAATATCGCGCTGCAAATCGGCGACCGACGGCATATCTCGCCTATCAGCTTCAGGCTCAACAGCAGGAATTGATGCTAACTGTTCGGCTAATTTCTTTTCGGCGGCAGCGGCGGCATCTCGACTACTTCGCTTCTCTAATTCTTCATTGGCAGCCCTCAGAGCTTCGTCGGAATGGCGCCTATCAATTACATTCTTGACGTCGTCAACATCACCAACTGGCTCGTGCGAAATCGACAATGCGCCAATGTCGCCAGAATTTTTAGACTCATCCTTTTTGGAGGATTTCTCTTCGTCCTTGCTTTTTGCTTCAGGCACTGGAATCGGTTTGTCGTACGATTCCTTTAGTTTAGTGGCAATTAGTTGCTGGTTAGCACCGTCTGCCATCAATTGAGCAGCCACAGTCATCGCCGCTGAGCTGGTATGCGCATTGCTGAAACGATCGGTTGCTGCCACGATACCAGTCAAAAACGCCGTAGCGATTTGCTCGTCAATCAGCCGGCTCTCGCCTCTTAATTCGTTAGCCAACCGGCACAAAACCTCGCTATAACAGCTAGCTCGCGGATTACTCCACTCCAGACTACCGAGCTGGGTTGACTCGCCAAGCGATACGCTTGCTACAACCGCATCGTGCAAAATTCGGCCATGGCTCTCGAGCGCATGATCCAAATCAGCTTCATCTTTGACGCCAATTGCCAACACCATCTCGACATTATAGTCGCCTTGGCTAAAGTCCAAATCTTTCTGGTTGATTGTCGTACGGTACGGCGTAATAAAAATCTTGACCATATCATCGACAATCTTGTAACGTAAGTGGTCAGCCTTTTCCTTATCCAGTGCGATGATAAAGTCGCGCAAACTATCAACCGTACTTTCAAACGTTTTCTCGGGCTGTAGAAATTTAATCGCTGGCGGCACTGCCCCGCTAAATACTGCCGTCGCATGCTTATTTAACTTATTGATTAGCAGCGTGATACCCAAAGCAGCGCTCAATTCGTCGACCGACGGATTGGCGCTAACCGTAACGAGAATATTATTACTTTCTTTGACTTTCTCTACTATCTGGTTTAGCACGTCTGCCATATTTTATCCTATTTGTTTTTATTCGCTATAGACTTTATGTACTATAACATAAGCATCACGGCAAAGTCAATACTATTTTGTAAAGCAGCGCCGCTTTACAAACAGAGGTGTATAAGTTATAATTGAAAACTGATTGTATACACTAAATCAATAACAGAGGTAAAGGAATTTATGCCACTCATCAAATCAGCCGTTAAGCGAATGAAGCAAACCGCTAAGCGCCGCCAGCGTAACATCGGTATTAAGCGCGATATCAAATCTGCCACCAAGGAATTTTTGGCCAACCCGAGCGCCGCTACCCTGAGCAAAGCTCAAAGCGAGCTAGATACTGCTGTCAAGAAAGGCCTGCTCAAAAAGGCAACCGTCAGCCGCCGCAAATCAGCCCTCGCCAAGGTCGCTAAAGCTGCTGGCGTCAAGCTAGAAAAGAAGGCGACCAAACCCGCTGCCAGCACCAAGAAAACCCCTGCAAAAAAGCCAGCTGCCAAAACCACAGCCAAGAAGGCCGTAGCTAAAACTGCTTAATTTATACTAACGAGATTAAAGCGCTCCGCAAGCCGGAGCGTTTTACTTTTGCCGCGAAGCCACCCGAAACAAAAAATCCTCCAACGTCGCCCACGGATCAACTGATGAGGTTTTCATCTGATAATCACGTTCTGCTGCTAATTCAGTTAATTCCGCCAAGTCCTTTGGCGACAGCTGCCGAGCAAGCGGCCGCAACTTCTTGGCAACAAACGGATGCATACCGAGATCAATCGTATCGCTAGCGCCAGCCGCTTCAGCCTTGGCTAATAACACCAGCTGCGACCACTGCGACCAGACCAACGGCGCCACTTTATAAACATCGTCGCTACGATGAAGTTCATCAAGCGCGCTCCGTAGATTTGCCGTTTTGCCGCGCACTGCCAATTCAATGATATCAAACACCGAAAACTCACGTGCTGGCGGCAAAACCGCTGCAATCGCTGCATCGTCAATTTTCACGGCATTTTTCAAGGCAGCTACAGCATGAGTTAATTGCAATTGGTCAATTTCAGCAGAACGCGATTTTTCATCGTCGACAATTGCTCGCGCTACCATATCGCTAGCCTGTGTTTTCGTCAATTTTACTCCGTGCTCGCTTGCATAATCCAGCAGCCACTTTTCGGCCGCTGGACGCTGGCGATCAGTCAGCGGCGTTGCTTCAATTAGCTTTGCAGTTTTTTGCAAGGTTTTGAAAGTTTTGGTACGCTTATCCGGGCGCGGCTCGATCAATACCAAGTAGGTTTCTGCCGCAATATCGCTAGCCCATTCGCCGAGCTTATCCCACAAGTCTTTTCGTTCCGAGAGCCGTTCAATAACAATCAGCCGCCGTTCTTGAAATAAGTTCAGGCCGCGCACCGTGTCGGCTAATTTATTCAAATCAAGACTGGATGCGTCGATTTTTTCGGGCCGAACGCCTAACGATTTCACTAACTGCTGCAGCTCATGCTGCACACGGTAAGCGTTCGTGCCAATAATCAAATAAATCATTTAACCTCCACCTGGCACACCGGGCAAATATGCGTACCGCGGCCGCCGACTTTTAACTTGATGACCTTTTGGTCGGGGTGGCGGTGACAGGCCTGGCCTTCGCGGCGAAATACATGAGCAAATGTCAGGTAATTCCCTTTTCGGCCCTCGGCATCAACGTAATTTTTATCGGTTGAGCCGCCTTGATCAATACTGAGTTGCAAGATTTGCCGTAGCTCATTAAATAATGTGTTCAGCTGCTGATCGCTAACGTTTTTTACCCGCGTTTGCGGATGAATCTGTGCCGCCCACAGCGCTTCGTCAGCGTAAATATTACCAACCCCAGCGATCACCGCCTGGTCAAGAAATGCTGGTTTGATCATCGAATTCTGGCGGCGACGAATCCGCTGAACAAAATCCTCAGCCCGCGTCTGAGGATCAAGCGGCTCCGGCCCAACTTTTTGCATAAACGGCAAGTTTTGCACTTCTACTGTCGGCAGCAACTTCATCCAGCCGAATTTGCGCTGATCGTTAAAAAACAACCGCGACCCATCGGTAAAATCCATCTGCACCCGCGTCGACCGATCCGGCAGCTCGCCGATTAAGCTGTCGTTCGGGTGGCCGCCAGCAAAATCGTCGATCTCGCGAGCGGTATCCGCAGAAAAATTTTGGGCAACTTTACGTGGGCCCCGAGATTTTTTTGGGGATACCCGAGCGCTATGACGAGAGTTTTGACGAAACACCAACTGCCCCGTCATTTTCAAGTGTACCACCAGCGAATAGCGCGTATCCAAATCAATCATCAGCACCTTTGCCCGCCGCCGCACCGCCGTCACCCGCGCACCATATAAAAATTGTTCAACATCAGCCGGCGCATTGGGGAAGCTTTTTGGCGAATCAAACACCGCCGTTCGTGCCACTACTCGACCTGGCAGTAGCTCCGCCAACCCGCGGCGGACTGTCTCAACTTCGGGAAGTTCTGGCATTTACGCCTCCAGTAAAGCGTTCAAACGCTTAATAAGCAGCTCGTTATCGGTGTACTGCAACGCCATCATCCCCGCTACCTCGGCGCCTTCGCAATTTTCGACACGATCATCAATCATCACGCATTCGCTAGCGGCGACACCTAAGCGGTCAGCTGTCAGTGTGAAAATTTCCGGGTTTGGTTTGGCCAGGCTTTCCTCGTACGACAACACGCGCACATCAAACATTTTTTCTAATTCGCCTGGCGCAAATAGATATTCCAGCGTACCGCCGCCAACATTACTCAACATCGCCATCTTCAAATTAGCGTACTGCTGGCGTAAATTTATGATATAGTTTATCAATTCCTCGTTGCGAATCCGCTTATTCATCAAGAAATCATGCGTCTGCTGCTGTGTCCAGCCAAACAACTCAGCGATTCCCGATTCATACTCGCTGCCGCTAATAAAACCATAATCATGCTGCTTACTGAGGTCGCGCAGCATTACCTTGCCCTCTGGCTCGGCCATTCTTATTAGCGTATCAATACTGCCTCCGTACAGTACACCAAAACAATCGAAAATAACTGCTTTTATTGCCATGATTAGAAAATATTATTAAATGACGGTTTGAAATCTGGAATCTGATTGACAAAAAGAGCTTGGAGCTTCAGGGTATCAGCGTTAAGCGTACCAGGCGAGTCCTTGCAAGTTGAAGTCCACAAATTGGTATCGGTATTGTCGCCATCGCGCGTCTCGAATACGTAAGCCAGTCCTTTAGTAGCGCATACGCCGCGAATATCATCGTTTGATTTGTTATCGGAAGCCTGAATGTTGACCTTGACTAGCGCATAGGTAAACTGTTCATAAGCATTACTATTATTAGCATATTCCTTCTTGTCCAAAACTCTATCCAGATAACCCGAATAAATAACATATTTACGCGATGTTGGACTAACTGTAATCTGGTAGCTCTTGAACTCTTCATCAGCAACAATCGGACCGCGCACCGTCCAGCGCACGCTGCGAATTGGGTCTTGATTTTTGATTTTGCTCTCTAGCGACTGTTCGGGAGTTTGCGGCTGCTCGGTCTTTTTGTCCGGATTCAGCAACGATCGCACAAGTGTTACCAAAATAGCAATAACAACCACCACAGTAATAATAGTAATGATTATCGGTAAAATTCTCGGTCGGGATCCTCTGTACATGTTTGTATTTTAACACACTTGCCACGCAGCTATGCCATCACATCACAAACAGCTGTAGCGCCTAAGTCTAATCCTGCTTGTACACATCGTTCCGCGTCTGCCCCCAATCCTTCATCTCTAAGAGGCTGCACGATGTCATCGAATCTATATGAATTTTTCTTCGCTTTTATCTCCGCTTCTTTCTTTGCTTTTATTTTTTTCTCTGTCTCTGGATCAATTATTTCATCTAGCGGCAAAAATTCCCTGCCAGCAAAATCCCCTACTATGAGTTTTCTAGGTTTGGCTTTAGGTTTAGGTTCAGATTCAGGTTTGGCTTTAGGTTTAGACATCCAAAAAATATTAATAGCCCTACCGTCTTCAGGATAGATCGTATCAATAGCCTTGACGCCAATTGGCCAGAAAGGAGGTCTTCCGTGCTCAGTTTTTTTTACGCTACTTATTGTTTGAATTTCTGCTCTTGGTTGATCTTCCTCAACCTCGCTAGACTCACAACGAACCACTCGCCAATCACCAGATACTGGTCCACCATATCTGTTTTCAATACTCAAAACATTATCATTTGGATCAACAAACAGACCAATTGAACAACCGTAGCCGCCTTTTTTAAGAACCCTACTCACAGCGTCACGTTGCTCAATGATACGTCTTTGTTGTTGCTCGCCCCTCAGTCGATCTATGCGTTCTTGCCTAGATAAAGGCCTAGCCCCTTCAAGTTTAGGGTTGCTATTTTCTGGTGACATACTCCGTACCATAACATCCGCCTTTTTTGCTTAAGCTAACTGTATCTTGATTATACCACAGTTGCAGTTATTTGTCCATATTTGTACGGGTTTTCGCTAATTTTCAACAAATTTTAATTTTTTACACTTCGCCCCAATTATTACCGATTTTGACGTCGACTTTAAGCTTAATACCGAGCTGCGGGTAGATATTTTCCATGGTCTCTACCAGCATTTTACTGACTATTTCGGCGTTTTGGCGCGGACATTCAACCATAATACTGTCATGGATTTGCAAAATTTGGTAGCCGAGCGTGGTATTTTTATGTACAAGCCCAGACTTGCTGCCTGAAGAGACTTGCCTTTCCGGCAAGGCGAATTCGTTTTTTTCGAATTTGCCGGTCTCTGAAGGTAGCAAATCTGGGCTTATCATTGTCGTCAGTCGCTTCTCTACCGCCAGCATCGCCAACTTCATCAAATCCGCCTCGGTACCTTGTATCGGCATATTAGCTGCTGCTCGCTCGGCAGCCGAACGAACAGCAAAATTATTCGATCTAACATCGGGCGTCGGCCGGCGACGGCCAAACAATGTCTGCACAAAGCCATCTTCGTGTGCTTGATGGATTGTTTGTTCCATGAACTCTTTGATGTGCGGACGGATACGATAATATTCGTCGATGAAATGCTGCGCCTCGCCGTAACTCATATTAGCAGCAGCCGCCAAACCATGCTGGCTCATGCCATATAATACGCCGAAATTCACCACTTTAGCGCGGCGGCGCTGCGTTGGCGTCACTTCATTAATCGGCACGTTATAAACTTCAGCTGCCGTCTTGGCGTGAATATCAACGTCGGTATTAAAATCTTCAATCATCTGTTTTTCGCCCGCCATCACCGCCGCCAGGCGCAGCTCAAATTGCGAATAATCAGCATTTACGAAAACATTGCCAGGCGCTGGCACAAAGGCATCGCGAATCTGCCGCCCCAACTCAGTACGAATCGGAATATTCTGCAAATTCGGGTTAGTACTCGATAGCCGCCCGGTCGCTGTCACGTCTTGATTAAACGTCGTGTGGATATAGCCGTTAGCGTCCGTTTGCTCTGGTAAGGCCGCCACATAGGTATTTTGTAATTTTGACAGTTCGCGGAAACGCTCGACCAACTCAATAATTGGATGTTGCCCGCGCAACTTATCGAGTTCCTTTTGGTTGGTGGAGTAACCAGTTTTGCCTTTTTTAATACCGGCTGTCGGCAAGAGCAGCTTATCAAATAGCGCGCTAGCCAACTGCACCGGGCTGGCGACATTAAATTCATAACCGACCATATCATAAATATTTTGCTGAACCGCTGCAATCTCTTGCGCTAATGATTTATTCATTTTTTCAAGTTTGCTGGCATCGATTTTGATGCCTCGAAATTCCATTTGCGCTAAAACATTAATCAGTGGAAAATCCATCGTCTGCGCCACCTGCTGGAGGTCGGGCAGCTCAGCAAACGCCGACTTTTGTTGTTCATAAACTACCCACAGCGCTGCCATCGCCAATCTTGGGTCATCCAAAGATTCTACGCCTGCCAAATCCGCTAGTGCGCGCGATTTGCGCAAAGGATTTAACAAAAATGAGCCCTGCGCGGTATCGTGTTTAACAGCCGGTAGCCGCTGGCAGCCAGCACCGAGAAGTGCTTTGAGAAACTCCTTGGTTTCGTGACCAACTATCGAAGCTTCTGCTAAAATAGCGCTTGCTTTAGTCAGCGGCAAGCAGGCGACCTTGCCTTTTTCATGGCTCAGCCAAACCGTATCGCCATCCCAAATTACCAGTAATTCTGGCGCCATTACCAACATCGGTATGACTTTATCGCCGGATATTTCAACAGCCGGCGCGAGAATATTGTCTGCAGCCACTTCTGAAGCACTATCACGCATGTGTTGTGGTAATTTTCGCAACAATGAGCGAAACTCCAGCTTTTCGAGTAACTCTCGCAACTTTGCCGTGTCTAAGTCGCGCACGTTCATTGCCTCTAAATCAAGCTTCACTGGCGCATCGGTGAATAGCTGCGCCAATTCCCTACTCATATAAGCAGATTTTTTACCAGCTTCTAGTTTGCGGCGCAAACTGTCTTTAATCTGCCATAAATTATCATAAACACCGTCTAGCGTTTCAAATTGTTGTAGTAATTTGACGGCTGTCTTTTCGCCGACCCCCGGCACCCCAGGGATATTATCCGACGAATCGCCTTTCAAGCTTTTCAAGTCGAGAAATTGGCCAATCCGAATACCGTAGCGCTTTTCAAACGCTGGAATATCAAATTTATCAATGTTAGTCAGGCCTTTTTTGAGCGCGTAGAGATACGTATTTTGGTCGAGAATTTGCAGCGCGTCCAAGTCGCTAGTAATCAAATATGTTTCGATGCCGCCGTGCTGTTCAGCCTGCTTGTCTAGCGTTGCCATGATATCGTCGGCCTCATAATCATCAAATTCGTACAGCGGCCAGCCAAAAGCCGCCAGTAGCTCGTGCAAAATCGGAATCTGCGCATAAAAATCTGGCGGCGCTGGTTTGCGGCCGGCCTTATACTCAGAGTAAATTGCCAGGCGGCGGCGAATATTCGTTCCTCGTTTATCCCACGCTACGCAAACATAATCAGGCTCAAGCTGCTTAATTAATTCCAAGCTCAGCGCCGCGAAACCATACACGCCGCCTGTCGGCGTCCCGTCTGCGGTCGACAACCCAGGCATAGCATAATAACCGCGATAGAACACGCTTTTACCGTCGATAATCACTAAGCGTTTGGCCATATTTATATTATACGCTATCTAAAGGCCGTTACTTACAAGCGAATATAGCCATAATCATGTATACTAAGGTTATGACATCACAAGAAAAACCAGCCAAGATTTTGGCATTCGTCGGGCTGCCTGGCGCCGGTAAAACCGAAGCAACCAATTTCGTAGCCGCCAAAGGTTTTCCCAAAATCTACGGCGGCGGCATTTTGTACGACGAAATGCGCGCCCGAGGCGTTGAAATCACACCCGAATCGCAAGCCGAATTTCGCAAACAGTGGCGCGAACGCGACGGCAAAGACGTTATCATCCGCCGCGCCGCCGAGCAATTGCACCGCTTAATTGATGCTGGCCAGCATCGTTTATTGTTCGACGGGCTCTATTCCTGGACAGAGTACAAGTTCCTCAAACACGAGTTTCCTGGCGAGCTCATCGTTGCCGCCATTGTCGCACCAAAACATTTGCGCCACCGCCGTCTCGCAACTCGCCCCGAGCGGCCATTCACTACCGAACAAGCTAACCAGCGCGACTGGTCAGAGATTGAAGATATCGAAAAAGGCGGACCAATAGCTATCGCTGATTATTATTTAATTAACGACAGCGATATCACTGCGCTATACGCCAAGATTAATTCGCTACTCAGTACAACTGGTTTTGTTAACGTATAACACCTAAAACCAAAGTTATTGCAAATAAGTATAAAGTTTTTTGGCGTCTTTATGCTTGCGTAGCTTCGCTAGCGCCTTAGCTTCAATCTGGCGAATTCGCTCGCGCGTCACCGCAAATTCCTGGCCAACCTCTTCAAGCGTATGGCTCTTGCCGCTATCTAACCCAAAGCGCATCCGGACGATCTTTTGTTCGCGATCGCTCAGCGTACTTAGCAAATCTTTAACTTGTTCCTTTAACAGCTGGTTCGAGGCCGATTCCTCTGGACTAATCGTACCTTCATCTTCAATGAAATCGCCCAGCACCGACTCGCCTTCGTCATCGCCATCGCGGCCGACGCCAGCGTCCAAGCTCGAAATGTCCTGCTTGATTTTCATGACATATTCGACTTTTTCTGGTTCCATCTCTAGCTCTTTAGCTAGCTCTTCAATCGTTGGCTCGCGATTCAGCTCTTGCGTCATGCGCCGCTGCGTGCGCAGCAATTTATTGATGGTTTCTACCATATGAACTGGAATACGAATCGTTCGCGCCTGATCAGCAATCGCCCGGGTAATCGCCTGGCGAATCCACCAGGTGGCATAAGTCGAGAATTTAAAGCCTTTATCCGGATCAAATTTTTCAACCGCGCGCAGCAAACCAGTGTGGCCTTCTTGAATCAAATCTAAGAAGTCTAAACCGCGGCCCGAATACCGCTTAGCGATCGACACCACCAGGCGCATATTTGCTTCGGCCATTTTATCTTTAGCTTTCTTGTCGCCTTCTTTGACGCGTTTTGCTAATTCTAGTTCTTCCTCGGCGCTCAGCAGCGGGATTTTGCCAATCTCGCGCAAATGCAGCCGCACTGAGTCGTCCGAAATATCATCGAAATATTGATTAGCATTGAGTACATCTTCAGGAGTATCTTCGTCCATCAAATCGTTGATATCAGGCTCATTGATGTCTTGATCTTGTATATTGTCGTCAGATGGCTTCTGCGCTTGGTCGTCGTTTGTCACGAGCTTTCTCCTTGATTATGTTATTGAGTGCCGCACGCAACTCTCTAGCCGCTGCCTCATCGCCAGCAGCTTCAGCGTCGCGTAACTTAGCTAATAATTCCTGTTGAGTTTGTTTGTTGTGTGTGTTCTCTTTCTCCCGCAGCAGTTGGCACATCGCGACATAGCGATCGCC
>JBHRNN010000002.1:0-80746 GCA_042642485.1 Saccharimonas sp. (SeqCode) | reverse complement strand
GTTTGAGCAGCCCATCAACCATGGTCGTCTTGCCGTGATCGACGTGGGCAATAATGGCAATATTTCGAATCTTGCTAGCGTCCTTCATAAAAATATGGTCTGATGTTAACGCAGACCTTCCTTTGGTTGTTAATTGTAGCACAGATGAGCGGGGATGGGAAGTACGCTACTACGGTGAAGCTTGCTCATCAAGCTTTAGCTGCACGAAAACAGCTAGTCCTGATAAAACCACCAGCATCCAGCCAGCGATGAAAACGCTTTGGTTTGATAGCACTCCAAAAACGAATGTTAGCGGCATGAGGACAATTCGCCCCACGGCGTTTATCACCGAGCCGGAACCTGTGCGGTACCGCGACGGCAGCTGGTGTTGTATCTGTGCAGTAAAATGGAATAACAGCGCCCCCGAGACTACCGCTATTAGAACCTGCGCGGCGATAGTTATCCATAGATTACTGCCCACCGAAAGCGCGAGCGATGCCAAGCCTAGTAAAATCGACAGAACTATATTTATTTGCTTTGAGTTGAGATATTTAACCAACGAGCCGCCCAGTCCGCCCAAGCCTTCTATGAACGAACCAGCGATGCCAAATACTATCGCCGGAGCCGACAGCGCAATATACCACAGCTGATAAGCTTCACGATTCATCTTTTGGATACAAAAGACTATCATAATCGCAGTCATCAGCCAAAGTAGGCTTTTACTTTTGAAAACGCATTTGAATGTATTTTTAGTATGTTTGATCAGTTTTTCATCAGCCACCTCGCGACTAATTTTTGCATCCTTATAAATTAGATGGCAAACCATAGACATCGCAATTGGAATAATCGTTAAATTAAATGCCAGCAGCAGCGAGTGTTCGCCAACCCAGCCGCCCAAAAAGTTACTGATAATCAACGCCACTCCGCCTAACGTCTCATACAATCCTAGCGCTCGATTAAAATTCTTGGCGTGCCCTTGCTCCTCTAGCAGCGTATCGTAAATCATAGCGGCGCCAGTCCCGCTCGAAAAAGCATCGTGAAGACCCCAAATCGTCACAGCGGCGGCATACATAAAGATATTATCGCTAGCGCCGGCCATCAAGCTGCTAATTCCTAAGAACAGACCAGCCAGCACCATTGAACCCTTGCGGCTCCAGCGATCCGCGATAATTCCTGATGGAATTTCGGTCAGAACGGATGATATCAGCAGAACAATCGCGATCAAACTAATTCCAAAATTGTCGATGCCGATACTTCTTATAAATAATTTTTCAATTGAATACCAAAGTACAAAGCTTAAGAAGAACTTGCCAACATACAGCGGAAGCAGCCTCTTCATGACAGCTTTCTTCATATTCTAATTATAATGCGTGACAGCGTTATTTTGAAGGTCTATGACAATAATTTGAATTGGTGCGGGTAGAGGGAGTCGAACCCTCGTCTCATGCTTGGGAAGCATACATAATAGCCGTTATACGATACCCGCGCTGACTATATTATACACTATGCTTTGGCTATTTTTGCAGGCCGTTACTTTCGGATTGACATAACCGGTTTCCTTGCTACAATCAAAATATGAAAAAACAAAAACTTGTAATTATACTAGCTATTTTAATACTAGCGGGGGTAGGAATAGGCTTATATATTGCTGTGCGTGCTGCGTCGAAAGATGCGGGTAGCATTAATCAGCAGCAAAAGACAACTACCAATTCTAATTCTGGTCCTGATAATCCCGATTCTAACAATAACTCTGACGGCAGTAAATCTAGCACAAGCTCTAATTCTAAACAAACTACGCCGAATCAGCAAGAGAAGAAACCTGAAAAACCGCAGCCAAATCAAAAAGAGCAGAGAATTGACCCTGTGCATCCGAAGCATAATCCAGTCCCGCAACCACCGGCGAGCCCAGCCACGCCGTCGAAAAACAACCAACGGCCAGCTCCGCAGCCTCAGCAGCTCGGTAATTCGCAGCAGCCTGCGCCGAATCCGCAGCCAAATCCAACTCCGAATCCGCAGCCGCAACCAGCAGACCAAGATAAAAAGTATGACATAGGTCCGCCAGATGCTTTGGAGATTCTTGAATTGATTAATTATGCTCGTAGTAAAGAAAATCTGAAGCCATTAAAAATGTACGAGCCGCTTAATCGAACAGCACAGTGGATGGCGAATGACATGAAAGAGAATAATTATTTTAGTCATTATAAACCGGGCACAACTATTCCGCACGGATTGCTTAAAGCGAGGGCTGTCTGCAACGCGCCAGCCGAGAATCTGGTGCAAACTTCGCCGCCAGATCTGCATACTAGCCGCGTGGCCTTTAACGCCTGGATGCAGTCGCCGCCGCACAGGCAATCCATCATGTCGAGCACCTATACGCTAACCGGATTTGGCATCGCCGGCAATAAGATCGTTGAGCATTTTTGTTGAGGTTTGTGTTCGAGTCTCTCATCTCATTACCATTGGTATCCTTTGAAAGCTACGCGATGAATCTGATGTAGAGGAGCAACATGTTGCCAAGTTTCGCGGTTTAAGTGTGGGCGAGAATTGCTATTGTGTCTCAAATCAAATTCAGGACAGATCTAGTCATTTTCTCTATCATCAATAGGATAATAAAACGCGGATCGTTTGCTTTTAGGTTTATATCTAAATGTATGCTTGATAAACATCCTAATTTGCGTTTTAAGAAAGGTTTCTTGGACAGCTCTGTCGCCTTTTTTTACGAGCCAATCAGGCTGTGCCTTGAGAGTGCCGTCAAGTAACCTCTTATTATCGGAATATGCATCAATTAAGATTTCTATAGGCTCGTTCTTGTTATTTGTTATTTCTAAGCTGCCCAAATCATCTACTGATACTGCATATAGTCCTTTTGGTAAATAATTATCATATACGTGATATATTGGAAGTGCTTGCTTCAGGTCCTTAAAAGACATGTCACCACTTTTAAAATCATTATTGATCTGCTTACCAATATCATTCTTTCTGTCACTTATCATATACCAATCGGCCGTTCGCACGCTAACAACAAACCAGGACTTGTTCTTGCTTCGTCTCAACCTTTCCAACCATTCTTCAAAATTATCAATTTTACTTGGTTTTGAAAATAAACTTTCAAGTATATGCTTATTTTCAGATTCGGCTATCTCACTACCATAGCTATGAGGTTGATGCATAATTCCTATGTGCCAGTCTTTTACAAAACCATATTTATCCTGAATTTGATTCCATCCATAGCTCAAGAAGCCTTTTGTCGCCTTTGTGTTCTTAGTAGTTTTCAAATGTCCATTTGACTCAAATACAGAGAAGGCTAAGGCGTAGTCTCTGTAGCCTGCTAATACGCCTTCTTTGAATTCTGTAATTACATCTTGATCAAGCGGTGCAGCGATGAGCTTCTCATCTTCATATTTCATTCTCTCTTCGATGAATATCTTAACCAACTTAGTTAGTGATGATACATCTTTGTCTTGCTTTTCCATTTTAGCTAGATGACGAATAATGAAAGGTTTTTCCTCCCTTGTCGTAAAATCAGAGAAGGCGCCTGTCCTTGCTATATCATCACGTCCATAGTATTCAATATCTTCAGGGATGCTATTTAATGCAAGCATATGCTTGATCCAGAGCGACTTCAGTCCAAGGCTAAAGTCGGGGACAAGATTCATTTGTCCATCAGCAGGTAAATCGTAGTTGCCAAAATGCCACTCCCTAGCATAGTTATTGTCTATACATTTTAAGAGCATCTTTGTTAAATCCTGCGCAGAAAAACCACCTAAATAGTTATCTATTACCTTCTTGATATCTTTCTGCTCACGCGTAGAGTTTGTTTTATCGTAGATGTAAGCGGCAACCATAAAGAGCCTACATCGAGCCATCCATACAAGTTCTTCCATCTCTTGACGATATAGTTTATGTCCGTTCTCTATCTCATCAAATATTGATTTAATGTCTTTAAATGCTGATGTTTGAGATTTTTTATAAGTGTCAAGTAAAAAACTAGTCATATTGCTCAAACGATCGTTAAGCCACTGCTCTAACTGTTCTTGGCTAAACGATGACGACTCATCGCACTCTCTGTAATTGTATAGGAGTAGTCCAGTGTGCTCTTTAATTCTGGATGTCAATGACTCCAAAGCATATTCTTTGTAACGAGTATTTTCTAGAGTCGTGTCGTGTATAAGCCTTGACATTGCACGAGCAAAGGCCCTCTCTGAACGTGCGGCAGCTAGTACATTGAATGAATCAAATACATTCAGTAGGCTTCTGTACATGCTTGATGTTATGCTTTTTATGGCATCCTGACGCTCTGTACGCAAGGCGTAGAGAAAGGCTTCGTCAATGATGTCTGCTATGCTCTGCAGATGACGAGAGACACTATCGCTAAATATCTGCTCAAACTCACTCCTTGCCGTCGCATAATCAAAGTCCTTGTTCGCATTTAAATATTCCTCTGCTGTCGCGCTAGTCAGTAATTCATATATTACTAACGCGTCATCGACAGCGATTTCATCATCTTTTTCGACAGCACCTCTAAGCTGTTGCCTAAAACCCCTGACTAAAATTTCTAGTTGTCTATTTGGAGAATCTGTATAGTCTGGGTCTATTTTTATGCAATCTACTAGATCACGTTCCAGTCTCTTGTGCGGAATTGGTGAATTCCCGGACAGAACTAGTTCCATAGCACCACTCCGATCTTTAATGTCAGAACCTGGTCTTGTACTTAGTATAAGTCGCGCTATCTGCTTATCTGAGAACTGGCTCGTTGATTGTTCTTTGGTAGTTTGTGGAGCTCTATTATAATATTCTCTCGTAATTATTTCATCTAGTCTTTTTACATTAACAGATTTGACGACACCCGTCTCACGTGTTCGTATTAGATAGTGTTTTTTAGAACCTCTCTCGTTGCGTTTACTAGTAAACAGTCTATGTGTAACGTATAGAGAATTTTCCAGATCGACAAAAAAATTGCTCCTATTGGTGCGTATTATCTTACTTGCCCTTAAAGACCTTTTAACAAGCTTTTTGATGTGTTCATTTTCCCGTTTCTTTGATTGACCAATTCCAAACAGTAACTGCATAGATTGAACTATTGCATACGAGCTCACTACCGCAATTATTATAGTTGGGAAATAATAGTAAGATGTTCGGGGAGAGACTAATAGTAAGGAGCTGAGAATAATATAGGTGGCTAATATCTCACGAAAATAAATAACGTTAGGAAGGGAGAATCGTCGGATATCTCCTGAGTCACGTATTTTTTCTAAAAGCAAGATGAAAACAGGAATCTGCACCGCAAACAATAGCCCTATATATCCAATAATCGTGTCTAGATCATCTAGGACGGCAAGCGAAGCGAAATACTTATCGAAAAAATCACCACTTAGCATAGTGCCAAATAAGAGGTAAAGTATAATTAAAAATAACACCCAAAGTACAGTGATACGCCAGCGGTTCATCCGAATACATTGAACAATATAGCCGAGTTTTGAAAAAAATCGGCGAGTAAGTGACCAGAAATTTATCCAAAAACGTTGCATGATATAATTATAATATCAAAAACACGGTCTAAGTGAACTAAAAAAATCGCCTAACAAGGCGACAGTTTCCGTTTTAGTTCCAAATTGGTGCGGGTTAGGAGACTCTAACTCCTGGCCTCTTCCATGGCAAGGAAGCGCTCTAACAACTGAGCTAAACCCGCATAACGTTTGCTGCACATATCGCTGGCAAGGCATCACAATTTCTGTAATTTTGCCTGCGGCGTACAATACTCAATCTTTCGATTACATAGTAAGTATAGCAAACAAAACCGCCCATTTCAATAATCTTCTCACCAATTCCTCTTCGTATGATCTGGCGTGGCGTCTTTGTAATCTTCCAGGTGCTGGTTTCTTTCCTGGGATTTGCGCTGTTCGTTGTAGGCGTCGATGAATCGCTTGTCCAATTCTTTGAGCTTGCTGTCGGTGCTGCCCGTGTCAACTTTTTCTTTATCGCCAGGGTTGGTGACTGAAATGCCCTGGTCGCCGTTTCTGAGCTGTTTTATCTGCGCCAACTTTTGTCGGATTCGCTGCTCAATAACGATTGCCGTCTTGCCGTCGTCATTACTCGCGTCGACTGTTTGGCTGGCAAATTGCACGCCGCAACTATCCTCGCCGTCGTGCAGTACGGCGTTTGCTTCGTCGTAGCGGATGATTGCCTGGTCGTAGCGTTTTTCGCTGGCGAGGGTGTCTGCTTGCGCTTCAATTGATAGCGCCAAGTTGATGCGGACAGGGCATTCGTGCGTTTTCGGCGCTTTTTGCAGGGCTTGGCGGAATTGTTTTTCTGCCAAGTTGTAGCGGGCTTGCTTAAATAAAGCGTTCCCGTCGTTAAAAAATACTTTATAAGATTCAAACAAATTCACGGCATAAATAGGCGATAAGCGGAAGGAAGCCTGGCTGTTGTCGCCATCTTTATAGGCGGTATGCGCTGCTAGCGACAACAAGGGGAAGCTTGTTAATTTAATAGCAACCAGCAGAATCACCGCGCAAGCAGGGAATGAATAACGGAGCAGTTTCCGGCGTTTTTCTCGGCGGATTTTTTCAAAATCTAGTTTTTTCAGGTCAAATGGACGATTCTTACTCACGGTTTTCTCCCTCCGACGGCATTATATTCTGAAGTTTACATAGAGGCAAATAGACGGTTCTGATTTCAAAGGCCAGTAAAATAGCAGCCGCAAACATCGCTATCCAATAGATATCGTTGTAGCCATCAAACGAGCGGCTGCTATTGACAGCTTTGTCGACGGAACCGTTCTTGACGACGGCGTCGATGGAATCTGGAGTTTGCCGGTGTGTGTACGGCAGGCCTGTTTGACTGGCGATGTTTTTAAGATTTGTCTCGTCGATTTTCGATACGGCATATTTCAAATCTGGCCCGCGCAAGTAAAAACCGTCAAAGCCGTCGCTGTAGCTTGGCGTTTTCATTTTTCCGCCGGCAGCGGTGCCGTATCCCATGATCGCGCCGCCGCCCAGTAGCGACTTCAAGCTGGCGAATGACTTTGGCGAGGTGTCGCTGGTCTGTTCGCCGTCGCCCAGGTAAAATAGCAGCGAGGTGCGCTCGGGATTTTTATGCTTGGTGCGAGTAATTTCCGAGGCGATGGTGTCAATCGGTGTATCAATTGAGCTGCCCATGGCATAGCTTTCGCTAATGACATTTACCGTGTCAACTGCCGATTCAAACATTATGACATCTGTCGATAACGGCGAATCAACGAAAGCTTTATTGTTGAAAGTTATTAGGCTAAATCGCGCACCAACCAGCTTTTTGGCAATTTCTTTGGCGTCGCGGCGCATGCCGTTGATTCGCGGCTGGCCGTTATCATAATCATCGGCAGCAGAACTCATCGTTGTATCTATTACAACATAGACATCGACTAGCGGCGCGCCCCATTCTTTCACTTCGCCAGGAACAGCTGGGCGAAAACAAGCGGTAATGATAAGCAAGACAATACAGAACCGCCGCAGCCACGCTCGCCGGTTAGATATTGGTTTGGAGAAAATCCTCCAGCCGGTAAAAATTGCAGTAACTACCAGAATTATCAGCAGCAGATACCACGGCAAAATCGGTTGCATTATCATATGCGAAGCCTCCAATCGATAATAATGAGAGAAATTATGATGATAAGCATGCCGTATAGCAACAATTGCGGCTGATCAGTGCGAGTAACGCGCGGCGTGCCTTTGAAGCGGGAAGCGTCTTGGGCGGCAATTTTTTGGACAATGTTTGGAATTGTGTTTTTGTCGCGCAGTGCATAATAATCGCCGTTCGTCGCTAACATGGTTCGCTTCAATTCTGCCGCTTCGGCCTCGCGATTTTTATTACTATTCGGGTAAATGCCGTATACGCGGATATCTTTTTGCTTGGCAAGTTCTGCTGCTTCGGGCAGGGAAATTATTGGGGTACCAGCCAATTGGTTGTCGGTTCCTAAAATGATACTCCGGGAGCGTTTGCTGTCCAATTTATCGAAGCGTCCGATACAGCTTGCTAGTCCATCGCCAATCAGTGATGAGCCTTGCCCGTTCGAGACTACCGTACCAGATAAAATATCGAAATATTCCAGCGTTCCGGGTGGCGTCAGCGCTTTTTCGATTAGCGCTAATTTGCTGTCAATGAGGCTGGCGTCGTCTGTCAAAGGAAATATCACTGCCGGCGAGCGGTCAAACAATACTAAACCGAGTCGTTCGCCGTCAAATTTTCGTGCCAATGTGCGGTAAGTTTTAATAATCTCTACATCATATTCATACATCGACCGCGATACGTCAAGGCACAGCACAATGTCGCGATTTTTCACCTCGGGAGAAACTACAGCTACCGACGACGGGCGGCCAGTGAGGATAATCATCATAACCAGCAGGAGCGCATGCAGTCCCAGTACAACCGCCAATAGTTTTTTGTACCGCTTGACCTGCTGAATATAGAGCGGGAAAGCGCGCAGCCGCGATGTATTAGCGATAGGAAGTTTTTGCTTAGGCGCGTCATGGTGTTTCGATCGGCTATATCGGCGGAGTATAATCGGCGCAGCAAACCACAGCAGGGCGATAATTATAATTAACGCCAGCGACAATTGCCAAAAAACTAATTCCATGCCGCTACCGTCTTTCTGGCTAGCGCCGCCGCCTCGGCAACGCCGCCTTGTTCAACTGCGGTGAATTCAGGAATATAGAATTGTTTGATGGCGGCCGCCAATGTTTTATAGCGAGTCTTTTCTAAATCTCGCAGTGTCAACGTGTCGACGCGGTGGCCGTTTATCTCAACAACGAACATGCGAAGAGTTTGGCTTAGTTTCTGGTGGGCTTTACGCGAGGATAACTTTCCGGCAGTATGATTTTGTTCAATTTCGTCGATTAACTGTTGGTATTTCTGTTTCAAGTCGGTCAAATCTGGCGGCGTGTACGGTTTTGGTTTGAGCGTAGCCAGGCTGCGGTGAGAGCGGTGGCGAGTCGAGTAAAATACAAATCCGTACCATAAAATAATCGCGCCTAAAAGCAAGCAGCCGATAACCAGCCACAGCGGGTCATAATCTACCCATTCGCGAAACTCAGCGCCAGCGTGCATGTTTTTGCCTTTCTAACAGTGAAAAGAAGCTGCCGACGACGTCCTCTTCTCCGGAAATTCGCTCGCTGACGACACCCAAGCGCTCCAGTGTCGTGGAATACTCGCGGTAGTACGATTGCTGTTCGCGATTGAAATCAGCCTGCAATTTCGTTTGTTTGCGAATAAAATAAGGCAGCTCAGCTAAATCGTCGATATCATAAAAACTGCGGTTTCCGTCAAGTCCTGAAGCGTCATTGACAGTTATCCATAATATCTCGTGCTGGGCGCGCAGCCGCCGGATAATATGCTGGTGCTCGCCGGTCAGTTCATCGTCATTGGCGACCACTACCAGCATCATCTTGCGCCGTAAATTGCGTGCAATATATTCAAGCTGATTCACGATATTGCTCGGCGCTGCTGCTAGCTGAGTACTCTTTTCAATGTGCCGCAGTAACTGCTCAATATGCCGGTCGTCGCTTTTGAAAGGAATATAGGTGTTATTTTTGGCGTCGCCGGATACCAGTCCGATCAAATCGCCGTGCCGTAACACGATATAGCCTAAAACTCCGGCGGCCATGATACTGATGTCGCGCTTATTGCTGCCAGTTTTACCGGTCGCTGCCATGTGGCGGCCAGTGTCGACTACTAGTAAAATATTATGTTTGCGGATTGCTTGGTAGCGCCGGATTCGAATACCGCTACTGCGAGCAGTCGCTTTCCAGTCGATATCTTTTACATCGTCGCCAGGAATGTATTCGCGCAGATCATCGAAATCGAGACTGCGCCCCTTAAATACTGATCCGTATTGACCGTCCAGCAAACTCCGTACCTTCTCGTGTGCGTAGAGATCCATCTTGGCTTTGACTTTGGCGAAGAGACTTGGCATATTACGGCACAGGAACAGCGTTAAATATCGAATCAATGATAACTTCTGGATGAACTTGGTCGGCGATGGCTTCAAAATTGAGGATAATGCGGTGGCGCAATACGCTGTGGCGTAATTGTTTGACGTCCTCTGGAATAACGTAATTGCGGCCGTTAATCAGCGCGAGGGCTTTGGCAACTTGCTGGAAAGCGATGCTGGCACGCGGGCTGGCGCCGTATTGGACGTAGCGCGCTGTTTCGCTTGGTATGATTGAGGCTGGATTGCGCGTTGCCGAGACAATTTTCACTATATAATTCTTAATAGCGTCGTCAATGTATACTTTTTGTGCCAAGTTTTGCAGCGTCTCGACTGCCGCCAACTCGATATTCGGCGTGTTGCTATTATTTGGCGCCTCGCTTAATTTGCCCGACTCTATGCGTTTCAAAATCTCTAATTCCTCGTCCGGAGCAGGGTAGGACAAAACTTCTTTCAACAAAAAGCGATCCAACTGTGCCTCTGGCAGCTCGTAAGTTCCTTCCTGTTCAATCGGGTTCTGGGTGGCCAGCACAATGAAGGGTTTCGGTAAATTATAGCGTTGTCCGCCGATGCTGGTCTGCTTTTCCTGCATCGCCTCCAGCATGGCGCTTTGGGTTTTGGCGCTGGAACGGTTAATTTCGTCCAGTAGTACGAAATTGGCGTGCACTGGACCCAGTTCGGTGCGGAACTCGCCCTTGTTATAATCGTAAATCTGCGTACCGATGATGTCGCTTGGCAGCAAGTCTGGCGTGCATTGAATACGCTTGAAAGAACCCTGCACGCTGGCGGCTAGCGTCTGCACGGCTGTCGTTTTGGCAAGACCTGGTACACTTTCTAGCAGAATATGTCCGCCAGTCATCAAACTAACCATCAACGCCGTTCGCAAGTTTTCTTGTCCGACTACTCGCGACGAGAAAGCGTCGAAAACAGTCTGGATATTTTGGTCAGCTGCGGCCAACTCGTCGTCGCTAATCGGCGCAGACGCGGGCTGAAACTGTGCCGCTGGCTGGGTGGCAGGCTGGAATTGTGTTGGTGTAGCTGCAGGCTGAGGCTGAACTGCTGGCTCGGTCGATAACTGAGGCTGATTTGCCGGCTGAGATTGCACCTCTGGCACAACCGCGGACGTATTATTGCTCGCCAGCGAATCCGACTGAGCTGGCGCTGGTTCCTGATCTGCTGATATAAATGGATTTGGATTCATAATAATTATTCCTTTCTATGTCCAATATTGCGAAATATTTGTTACTAACAAGCGGCACTCTTCCGGTGTGTAGCTGTCTTTTTGCTCGAAATAATGCTCCGCCGGAAACATATGCGTCATGACGTCCAGAGCGACATCTTTGTCGGTTTGCAGATGAAAATAATCCGCTGCCGTGCTATCGACATTGCCGCCCAGCCCGTATAAGGCCCTGTAGCGCACGCTCTTCAAATATTCCAGAGCCATCGCAATCTCTATCCGGTCTTCGACGATGTCGCCGGTCAGTAGTAACACTCTTCCGTTGAGCCCTTCCTTAGAAAATGTCCCGTATTGATCGAGGATGCGATTCAGCTCAGAAAAAGCCTGGCGCTTCATATCCTCTAGTACCGAGCGGGATTCTAACTCAATGCCGTCGCGCTGCGGTTTTTCCAGATCAGGGTTCCACGTAAACATGCCTGCCGGGTCAATCAGCCCGACCACCCGCGGATCGCCAGGGATAATGATTCGCTTGCTGAGCAAAGGAAACACCCAAGCGTTAATCTCGCTCGCCAAACCAATGCAAGCTGTCAGCGCATCTTCTTTCAGCGCGATAACGACCGCTTCCTGACCCTTCAAATCGCTCACGCGCCCCGCCAAAGTCCGCCCCAGCTCAATCCTATTGATATAGTACATACTGGTTATGATTATGCCTGAAAGCGCGGGAGAATGCAATTGCGGCGGATACTCGTCTGTTTCAGATTGCAGTAAACTAGCCTATATTCATTAAGTGTATGATTTTAATCTCGCCGCTCTACCTGTACCATACATTGTGCCAAGCGTCAATGAGATGTTACAGTAGCCTAGTGGCTTGACTGGAAATCATGTATAATAATGTCTGAAGTGAATTATCATGCAAAAAAACGAAAAAATCCTCAAACGGCAATCGACTAAAATCTTCTTTGATAATGACGATACCGATTTCTTTTTCAACTGGATGCTCGGTGTGGCGGAGCTGTTCGGGATGTCGCATGGTGAGTTATTTTATCTGGCACATAAGATCGAGCGCGACGGAAAACCGAGTAAGTGGCGATCCTGTTTTACGGACCATGCTGATTATCTTGTTCGCTCGGCAAAAGCAGCCACCGGTGAACAAATGGCCGTCGACTGCTATTTTGGCGCAACCTATGCCTATCGGGCAGTACTGCAGTTCGCTGATCCGTTTTCTCCGGAATATCCGAAGCTTGTCGGCGCTATGGAAGACGCTTTCGCTGGTGCCGCTAAGGCGATAAATATACCGATCAAATCCGTGCGCGTTCCGTATCAAACCGGCTATTTACCCGGCTACTATCTTCACTGCGACAGCAAGCGTCCGACCGTGGTCATGGTCGGCGGCGGTGATACGTACCGGGAGGACTTGTTTTATTTTGCTGGCTGGCCGGGGTGGCGGCGGAACTATAATGTGCTGATGGTTGATTTACCCGGTCAAGGCTCTAATCCCACCAGAGGTCTCACTTTCACTGTTGACGCCGGCGAACCGATTGCTGCGTGCCTCGACTGGCTGCAAACCGAAAATCCCGACGCGCGTCACATTGCGCTATACGGTGTTAGCGGTGGCGGGTATTTTACTGCTCAAGCGGCGGCAAAAGACATAAGGATTAGCGCGTGGATTGCCAGTACGCCTATTTTTGACGTGGCAGAACTGTTTCGTCGTGAGTTCGGCGCAGCGCTTAAAGCGCCCGGCTGGCTGATGAATCTTGCTTTAAAATTAGCAGGGAACATCAATGAAGTCGCCGATATCAATTTGAAAAAATACGCTTGGCAGTTCGGCACGAGCGACTTCCGTTCGGCGATCAATGAAGTTTTCGAACAGGCAAAGGTTGTCGATCACCAAGCTATCACCTGTCCGTCGCTGTTTCTCATGGGGGAGAGCGAAGGTGCTGAACTCCGGCGGCAAACGCGATATCTCCACGACGAATTTATCCGGCGCGGACTTGATACGACGCTGCATGAGTTCGATTCGCAAAGCGGTGCTGACGCTCATTGTCAGCTGAATAATCTACGTTTGGCGCATAGCGTGGTTTTTGATTGGCTGGACAGTCAGCTGGTTGATTGACAAGGTTTTCGGACTGAAGAGTTGCGCTGAGGAATCCAGCAGTTTATTTGTAAAGATTGGTGCTAATCCCGCCGTTCTACCGCGATCGTGCATTGCGCCATCAATGCCACTGCTGCGCCGAGTGCTGCAAGTGTTGGCAGCAGCAAGGCGCCAACCACGCCGGCAGTGACTGGGAATTCCATGATGCTTTCGCCTTTTTCGTTCTTGATGATAACGCGGCGGACGTTGCCTTCTTTGATGAGTTGCTTAACCTTCTCGACAACTTGATCGCCGTTGACGCTAAATTCTTCGGTACGGTTTTGTTCGCTCATGTTTACTCCTTACTTTTTGTTCCCGCGAATTGCGTCAATCAGTTCAATCGGGAAGAGCATCATTGTCTTTTGTGATGGTTCGGTGGAGATGCGCTCCAGTGTATTTAGCGTACGCAGGTTAATCGCCCCTTGGGTTTTTGCCAGGATTTCGGCAGCTTGCGCTAGTGTTTCAGCGGCAGCTTTTTCGCCGTCGGCGTTGATGATGTTGGCGCGGCGCTCACGCTCGGCTTCGGCTTGCTTGGCCATGGCACGCTTCATGTCGCCAGGCAGTTCAATGTTCTGAATCTTGACATTCTCAACATCGATACCCCATTTGTCGGTCTCGGCATCAACAATTTCCTTGATCTGCTGTGAAATCTCCTCGCGCTTGGCCAAGAGATCATCCATGTCAACGTTGCCAGTGACATCGCGTAGAGCAGCTTGGGCGAATTGGCTGGTGGCGTAAATATAATTGGTCGTCTCCAGTACTGCCTTTGGTGCGTTAATCACTCGGAAATAGACCACCGCGTCAACGCCGACAGTGACGTTGTCTTTGGTGATGACTTCTTGTTTCGGTACGTCAATCGGCGTTGAACGCACGTCGACCATCATCATCGTCTGAAAAATCGGCACTACCACCCTTAGGCCCGGTTCGCGCACACCAGTAAATTTACCGAGCGTCAGCACCACGCCGCGCTGGTATTGATTGACCACTTTAATGCCGCTCAGCACATAAATAGCCACGATGACTAAAATTACTATCATTATTTCCATAAATACCTCCTATTTATATAATGATATTCTAGCACCAAAGCGGTATAATAACCATATGAACAATGATCAGCAAAACGCGAATCCGCAGTCGCCAGTTTCACAGACAACACCAACGATGCAGCCAATCCCCAACCAACCGTCGCAAACGACAAACCAACAATCGCAAGCCAATCAGACCTATAATCAGCACGATGATGCGGTAGAGCGGGACTTAGTCTATACTAACGAGCATGACCTTAATGTTCATATAGCGAGAAGTTTTGCCATTATGATTCTTGGGCTGTTTCTGCTCATTGTTATAGGAAGCGCAACTGGATTACTTAGTAAGCATTATGGAGTTTTCGTGCTTGTTAATATATATATATCAGCTTTTCGCTCAGAGTGACCGAAAAAGAGGGCGGAAGGTTGCCCTTTTTGCTTTGAGCGAAAACCTTTTCCGGGAGGAAATCATGAGCATCAACATCAACAATGAGACCGTCGTCGCGAACCTCCGCAAGGAGGTTGTCCGCCTCCACGAGGAGCGCGACGAGCTCCGAAAGGAGGTCTCTAAGTTGCAAGACAAGATCAGCGACAGAGACCTTATCATCCTTATGATGTATAATGAGCTCGACGAGACCGCCAAGGATCTCGAGATCCTTGGCAGGGTCAACATGTGCCTGAACGTTATGCTGGCCGTCTGGGTCGACCAGAAGAAGAAGGGCTAGCCCGCCGAAAATAGCTCGCTAGAGGTTTAAAAACCTCAGCGCGGCCCTCTGGCGGGCTATTTTCTTTGGTTTTTTATTGCCGCTTTCTATATTCTTCTAGCGCTGCCCGGGCGGCTTGCTGCTGGGCGGCTTGTTTGCTAGGGCCGATGCCTTTGCCCATCAGTTTGTCGCCGACATAAGCGCCGAGCGTGAAAACTTTGTCGTGGTCTGGGCCGTCTTCGGCGATGACTTTGTAGACTGGCGTAGCGCCGTCGACGCGCTGGCTTATTTCTTGCAGATGGCTTTTGGGGTCGCGCCAAGAGCCGCTCTCTAGAATGCCGTCAAGCTTGCTGATAGTATGCTTCTCGATAAAGGCTGCCGCGGAATCATAGCCGCGCTCCAAATAAATCGAACCGATCACTGCTTCGTAAGCATTGGCTAGAATCTGATGGCGCGCCCGCTCGGAGCCATGCTTCTCGCCGCGGCTCATCCGCACCAATGGCTCATAACCAAGCTCTTCGCCAGATTTAGCGTTGCTAGTGGTGTTAACTAGCGCCGCGCGCCAGCTAGTCAGGATACCCTCTGGCTCGCTATAATGTTTATATAAATAATCCGTCACCACCAGCTCTAGCACGGCGTCGCCCAGAAACTCCAAGCGCTCATTATGCTCGCTCACCGATTTTTTGTGCTCGTTGACGTAGCTGCGATGTGTCAAAGCAGTAATCAGAAGCTGAATGTCGTTATATTCAAAACCTAATTTCTGCTTCGCCCAATCTTGGTACGGCCCGGTTGGCATACCACTCATCTTTCCTCCTTTTCGTATTTTGTAAGTTTATAAGTTTTCTCGGCGGATCCGCGTTTTAGCTTTCAGCATTAGCTTGGCAATATCTTCGTATTCGATCAGCTCGAGCGCCTCGTTGAACGGGAACCATTTGATACCTTTCATCCAATCCTCTTTCTGGATTTCATCGCCGCTGGTACGAACGCGCACCAAATAAATTTGCGTCGTCATCAAGACGAGCTTATCGAGACGGCGATAGCGAAAATGAATCTTGCCCAGCCAGCCTAGCATATCGACGTCGTGCAGGCCAGCTTCCTCGCCAATTTCGCGGCGAGCAGTCTGCACGGCTGTCTCGCCCTCCTCGATATGGCCTTTGGGAATTGTCCAGCGGTCTTTGGCATCCTGAATCAGTAAAATCTCGATACCCGACTCGCCGTGGCGGAAAATCACGCCGCCGCTAGTCGGCTCGCGGACGATTTCTTGGATAGACGCCGAACGCGACTTTGTTAAATATCTGCGTATATGATCAAACTTGCTTTTGTTGGCCTTCGGCTTTGGCATTATCTGACCCTTCCTCGACAAATTTGCGATAAGCAGTACCCAGTACGCCGTTAACAAACTTGCTCGAATTATCAGAACCAAACGCTTTGGCTAGCTCAATCGCTTCGTTAATAGCGACGCGCGGCGGTACGGTATCTTGATGATGCAGCAGCTCGTACAGGCCAATCCGCAAGATTGCCCTGTCGATCCGTGCTATCTGCGTAATCGGCCACTCGGGCGCAATCGGTTGCAGCTGCCGGTCAAGCTCCTCCTGCTGGCTAACAACACCGCTAGCCAGTCCTTCTACGAAAGCGATGTCGTCAATCGCCGAACGGTAACGCTCGACGTCGCGCTTCAAGATATCGTCTAACGCGGCACTAGTGTCGCCAGACTGCCGGCGCAATTCCAACTCGTACAGCGCTTGCAGCGCAACAATCCGACCAAGATGTCTATTCGATGCCATTCGCGTTTGTTTCCTCTTATTATTTCACCGTTTTTATTTGAAACGGTTATTTCTGCTTGGTTGATGATTTTTTCTTGCCAATCAACACTTTGACTGGCGAATGGCCGTTAACGCGCTTGGCTAATTTCTCGACAAGATGACTGCGACGCATGCCGGTCTTGCGAGGACTTGATTGTTTCTTTGGCTGTGCCATGAAATGTTCTCCTTCTCGGTTTGTATAAACTTAGTAGTATTATACGCTAAAGCGAGGCTTTTCTCAAGTATTTGACATTGTAGTGTTATCGTATTTTAATTATTGACTTTTTATATCGGTTATGTTATAATGAGACTATGAGTCATGAACAAAACGTTGGTAAATCCGAGAAATTAATTACTACTGTCGCTGCCATAGGTTTGAGCGCAGCAGCGTTAACAGGCTGCGGCGTCGGCGACTACGGAGCCAGCAGTGCCGAAACACCTAACCCAGCAGCTGTGGCCGAACAGAAAGCTGTCGAGTTGGTCGACGAATACAGAGAACATCCCGAGGAGTTCGATGAATCGGCAATTGTCCGCGTAGAGGTTCCAGAAGGTAGTAGCGTTAATGGAGCGGCTACCGCCTATGTCGATCAATACGGAGAAGAACAAGGCTGGACGGGCCCGCAGCGCGATTTAGGACACGGCATTGTCAATGAAGCCGCCGCCGAGATCAGCGTCGTACCACACCCAGGCGCAGAAGTAATCATGTATCATGTCGATTTGAACGGTGACGGCACCGTCGATGTTACGCCCGTTGGCGTCGAAAATCCAACAAAGTAATAGCATATGGGTTCAGAAACGCTACTTACTATTTGTAAGTTTGCAAGGACGGAATCACGCCACAATATTGACGAGCTTGCCCTTGACGTAGATAATCTTCTTCGGCTCAGCCAGTACGAATTTCTGGACGTTGGCGTCGGCTAGCGCTAGATCCTTGATCTGCTCTTCGCTAGCATCAGCAGCGACCTCGAGTTTAGCGCGCAGCTTGCCATTGACTTGCACGATAATGAGCAAGCTGTCGCTGGCAATCTTAGCATTATCCCAGACAGGCCAGGCGGCAAAATCGAGCTGCGAAGTTTCGCCAAGCTGCTGCCACAATTCAGCAGCCATGTGCGGCGCAAACGGCTGTACCAATTGCACTAGCGTCTTGAGATGCGGGCGCCAATCTTCGCTGTAGCCCGCCACTTTCAATTTGTACAAATCATTCACGCATTCCATCAGTGCTGCAATCGCCGTATTAAAGCTAAGCCGATGAATGTCATCAGTGACTTTTTTGGTAGTAGAATTAATAATGGTATCAAGCTTCTGAGTATCAGACGTATCGGTTTTGTCGCTGTCATCAAATTCTTGCACTAGCGTCCACAAGCGATTAAGAAAACGATAAACGCCAGCAATGCCGCGGCTGTTCCAGCTAGAGTTTTCGTTAATCGGCCCCAGGAATAGTTCAAATGTGCGCAGGGCGTCAGCGCCATAGCCAGCGTTGATGACTTCGAGCGGATCAACGACATTACCGAGGCTTTTGCTCATTTTGCGGCCGTCCTCGGCTTGAATCAAACCATGGTAAACTAACTTTTTAACTGGTTCGGCAAAATCCGTCAACTCAAGCTCGCGAAAGACATGCGTCCAAAAGCGCACATACAGCAAATGGGCCGTCGCGTGATCGCCGCCGACATACATATCGAGCGGCGCCCAGTAATTTGCCTTGTCTGGCGCCCAGGCCTGCTGTGCATTGTGCGGATCAGTATACCGCAGCAAATACCAGCTACTGCAAGCGTAACCGTCCATCGTGTCAGTTTCGCGCCGAGCTGGGGAGCCGCAAACCGGACAAGTCGTCTGTACCCAGTCTTCCTGAGCCGCCAAGACTGATTTGCCATCGCCGCGCGGCTGGAAATCATCGACATCTGGCAGTAATACTGGCAAATCACTTTCCGGGACTGGCACTGCGCCGTGCTCCGGACAATAAATAATTGGAATCGGCGCACCCCAATAGCGCTGGCGGCTGATCAGCCAATCGCGCATTTTGTAAGTAATTTGCGACTTGCCTTTACCCTCTTGCTCGAGCCAAGCGACAATTTGCTCGCGAGCATCCTCGCTGCGCGTACCATCAAAAGCCCCAGAATTCACCAAAACCCCTTCGCCGTGATAGCAAGCGTCGGTGTCAATGTCATCCTCAGGCCGCTCGATTACCTCAATGATTGGCAGCTCAAATTCCTCGGCAAAAGCAAAGTCGCGGTCGTCATGCGCTGGCACGCCCATCACCGCACCAGTGCCATAGCCCCCCAGAACATAATCAGCAATCCAAATTGGAATCTTTTGGCCAGTCGCCGGGTTGATAGCATAACTGCCGCTAAAAACACCTGTTTTTTCTTTGGTGTCGTTGCTGCGTTCAATCTCTGATTTCTTGACGGCATCATTAATATAGTTCTCGACTAATTCGCGCGTTTCATCGGTCAACAGCGTGCGCGCTAATGGATGCTCGGGCGCTAACACCAGAAAGGTTGCGCCAAAAATCGTATCAGGACGCGTCGAGAAAACAGTTATCGTATCGTCGCTACCGTCAACTTGAAAAGTAATCTCAGCGCCTTCGCTTTTGCCAATCCAGTTAGTTTGCGCAATTTTGATTTTGTCGGGCCAATCCATCTCTGGCAGCTCGGCAAGCAACTGCTCGGCATAAGCGGTAATCCGGAAGAACCACTGTTTCATCGATTTCTTGACAACAACCGAGTCGCAGCGCCAACATTTGCCGTCAATCACCTGTTCGTTGGCGAGAACCGTCTTGTCTTTTGGACACCACCATTGCAGCGATTCTTTTTGGTAGGCTAAATCCTTTTCAAACAGCTTAGTAAATATCCACTGCGTCCATTTGTAGTATTCTGGGTCGCTGGTATTAATCTCGCGCGACCAGTCAATACTAGCACCGACACTGCGCAATTGTTTTTTGAAATTCGCAATATTGTCAGCTGTAGTTTCTCGAGGTTTGCGGCCAGTTTTGATAGCGTAATTCTCGGCCGGCAAGCCAAAACTATCCCAGCCAATCGGATACATTACGTTATAACCGAGCGCTCGGCGAAAACGCGCCACCGCATCGACAATGGAATGCTCCATAAAGTGGCCAGTATGCATGCCTGCGCCGCTTGGATACGGAAACATGCCCGTCACATAGTATTTTGGCTTGGCGCTTGACTCGTTCGTATGATAACGCTGGTCATCCGCCCAGATTTGCTGCCATTTCGGCTCAATTTCAGAAGGGTTATAGTGTCTCATCAACTATCAGTATAACAGATAAAACACAGCTGGTTCTAGTAATTAATCGTCGTAATCGCCATAATCTAAATCATTATCGGTATCAACGGTTGGCGCAGATAAATAACTACCGCCAGCTACCGACTGAAAAGATTGACTGATTGCCCTTGCCCACTCTTCAGCGCTTATGGCGTCGCCTGGAACAGCGACCTGCGAACCTTTGCTAAAATCAATAACTGTTTTGGCGCTAACATTGTAGTTTTTGTCGGAACGGCTATCGGTCTTAAGGTTAGCGGCCTTAACGTCAACGCCGCGCAGTTCATGCGACCATTGCGATACCCAAACGGTCATGGTAGCGTCAGCTTTTGATTTGGCTTTTTTGGCAGACTTGTAAGTATCAGACGACGAAGACGAAACGTTCGGCGCGCAAGATTCAACGCTTTTAGCGAAAGAGGTTTCTCGAAAATCCTTCCAGAAAGCCTCTGCTTTGTCGTCATCAACTGATACGTCGTAGCCAAAATTACCATTTTGCGACTTAACTTCTTTGTCGATAATTATAAATGGATGTTTTTTGTAAACGCTGGAGATTTGATGCTTAGCTTTATCGTCTTTGGAGTATTTTTTGTAAGCATCAATCACGCATTGTAGCTGGTCGGCTGATTTTTTGTCCTGTTTGCGAACATCAGCTAGCGAATATTTTGCCCATTTGCCGTCAATCTTTTTCAGGTGTTTTTCAGCCTGAGCTGGCAACTTTTGATGTAGAATAGACAACGTTTCCTTGATGCTTGATACGATATTGTCAACCTTGAAATAGACTGTACCGTTGTCAGTTGCCAAACCACTAGCCTTAAGAGACAGCTCCTTGCCGTTCACCTCCAAAGCCAACTCGGCATTTGCATCAAGTTTCGGCGTATTTTCAGCGCCAGTATCAAATGTAAATTTTTTGAACTTAATGTTCACGCCGTCGGCTTCATAAGAAAAGTTTGAGTTCACCGTGGTTTTGGTCGAGACTTTGGTAGCGAGCGGCAATTTGCTAACCGCATCGAGCAAGACGTTTTCTGGCTTCTGATAAAACGCATAAGCAGTAGCGCCAGCAATCGCCAGCAACACAACTAATATTGCGGCGCAAATAGCAATGATCAAGCCCACCTTAGACTTTCGCTGGCCCATCGCCATCTGCGGCGGTAGCACTGGTTGAGCTATAGGTTGAGCCGCAATCTGGTTAGCAACAGTCGGAGCGGCGGCTGGCTGTTCTGCCACAGTATCGGATTTTGCAGCGGATTGTTCGGCGGCTGCTGGCGCTGGCGCTGTTGTGCTTGTTGAAACTTTAGCTTTTTTACTGGTCTCGGTTTTGGCCTTGGTCTTGGGCTTGTCAGAAACCCTCTTTTTAGTGGTTTTCGGCTTCTTTGGCACACCGTCTTGTTTCATTGCTAGCTTGCTCCTTTGCTCCTTAACTTAAACCTATTATACACACGATTAAAATTGCTGGAAATATTTATCTTTGATAGCTAGCCATTTATCGCTTTGGCGGACTAATTCAGCGTCCTCGGTCATGTCGCAGAGCACCTTAACACATTCTTCGAGGAATATTTCGTTCTGCGAGCCTTTGACCAGCACTACCGTCCCCGGCTCGGTTATCGAACGGACGAACTCGCCAGCTTCGATAGCGTTGCGCGCCACATGAACTTGGCAGCCTGTCGAACGGGCCGCTGGTGCTAAGTATTGCGTCGCCGCCACGCCGACGACTACCACCCACGACAAAAGATTCGGATCGCACATGCGGCCGAGCTTCTCGTGCTCGGCCTGGCTGCTGCCGCCAAGCTCTAGCATATCGCCAAAAACAGCCACACGACTCGGTACGTCCGTGAACTCATACAGAGTTCGCAGCGCCGCCTGAGCCGCTGCCGGGCTAGAATTATAAGTGTCGTCTATAATAGTCACGCCGCCAATGCCACGCAGCAGATTCATCCGCCCCGGCACTGGCTTGAGGAGCGACAGGCCGCGTATAATGTCTTCCACCGGCAGCCCGAGCATCATCGCCGCGCCAACTGCCCCCATGATCGGGCGCAAGCTATGCTCGCCCACTACTTTAATAGTAGCGGGAAAACGAATATCGTTAGGGGCAATAACCGTGCCGCTGTAGCCGTTTTCATCAAGCTGTTGTTGCTCAAATCGAAACTCTGCTAGCCCAGTCGTGCCATAAGTACTAAAGTTCGCCGATTCCAAGAAATCTGCGAATCTCCCGTCGATATCATCGCGGTTAATTAGAGTATACTCAGAAAATTTAGCGACAAACAGCTCCTCTTGAGCTACATGTTCAATTGAGCCAAAAAATTCCATATGTTCAGGTGTTATCGCCGTAACCAGTGCAATATTCGGCCGCAAGTAAGTGCCGAAATCCATCATCTCGCCTGGATGATCAACGCCTAATTCTTGGATAATGACATCGACATCCGCCGGACTATAGACGCGGCGATGCGCTGCCCTAAAAACACCTAGCCACGCCAACGGGCTATGCAGTCTCTCTGGTAAGTTAATGCCTAGAATCGCCAATGGCGCCGACACTTCTGAATTATGATTGCCCTCGTGCATGCGGACACGAAAACGCTGCGATAATAATCTGCCGAGAGCACGCTTGGTGCTAGTTTTGCCAACACTGCCAGCCACAACTATCAATCTGACGTGCGGATGCAGCTCAAAGTACTTAACGACATACTTTTGAAGCTTCTTCTTGATATACTTTTTGAACATAATTCTATCATACCGTATACGGTTAAGAAATTGAAATGTGAGCCATCATTCTAGCAGCCCAAAACCGCGAATCGGTCCGTCGCGACTGAGATCCGACTGTTGAATGTTAATCACGCCGCCCTCGTTACCGCCAATAGTCGTCACCTTGCCGTTGTCGTATTTGAGCACAAAGTTCACGTGCTCGCCATGACGGCTAGCGTTGTCATACATAATAGCATCGCCAGGCTGCAACTGATAGCCGCTATTTGCGGCGCGGAACTTACCAGCGTTACGATAATACGTCTCGAGACTGCGCACACCTGGAATACGCCAACCGCCGTTGTGCGGATTAGTTAGCGGCGCGCCAGCTTGGCGGCTGACCCAACTAACAAAATTTGCGCACCAATCCTGCTTCTCGCCCTGGCTATAAAACGGGCCAGGCTGCGGATTGTCATATTGTTGGCGAAGTATATTTACGGCGCGAGCACGTAGCGGCGACAGCTTATCTACCTGAATATCAGGGAATTTTTCACTAGCTGGTTGCAATTTGACAGCAGTGTAGCCACCCGATGAACGAAATGTAAAGTAGGTCGCTATGCACACCAAGACAATTACCACTACCAAGACTACACCGAAAATTATCGGCCCGCGCCAAGATGCCTGCTTTCGCTGAATACTTCTCATTAAAATTATTATACCTGCTTTCTAGCCTAAAGAAAAACACTCTCCGGCGGGGAGAGTGTTTTGCTGGTGGCTCCTACTAGACTCGAACTAGTGACACAAGGCTCTTCAGGCCTCTGCTCTACCAACTGAGCTAAAGAGCCACAAAACTACCTTATGATTGTACTAAAAATCTGGCGAGCTGGCAAGGAAAAAGCCAAGGCTCCTTGGAATTTATCCGCGCGCCGTTATTATTTATTATGGTGGTGATACTGATGAGTCAGCGCGTGACCCTTGCCGCGGCGCAATAAATATAAATTAACAGGGTACGACACTAGGAACGCGGCAGTCATGCATAGCAGCCGGCTTGTCCAATACATCGGATGAGTGAGGTCTTTGTTCATGGCGCCTGGCACAACGAGCATGATGACATTGTCAACGATGGTCATCGACAGAATTGATAACGTATCGGCAGCGAAAACCAATTTGAAGGCTTTGATGAACGATAGCTTAGCGCTTATCAGCGGGATAGTTGATACAGTATAGCCAGACGTAAATGCCAAAACCGATGCCAAAATTACCGTGGCGTGCGGTGTAAATCCAGCGTGCGTGCCGATGGTGACGCCGAGCATTTCGCCGATCATGCAGCCCGCCAAACAGTGCAAAGTCGCTGCTAATGCCATGCGTTTGGTTGAAGTTTTTATATTGCAGTGAGGGTGAGATTCGTGGTGCATCATTTCGTCCTTATATTATTTAACTCGTAGAGATTAAGTAGCTCTTCGACGGCTTCATCTTGCTGGATTTCATCGCCCGAGGCCATTTTGTCAGCAATGTGCGTGCGCAAATGCCGCTCCAGAATGAGCTTATTGAGCGATGCCAGCGACTTTTGCAGCGCCAGGCTTTGCGTCAAAATATCCATGCAATATGCGTCGTCGGCAATCTGCTTCTCTAGTCCGCGCATTTGCCCTAAAATAATTTTTATGCGGTGCAGAGCTCGCCGCTTGATATCTGCTGTATCCATAAAGTCATTATATACCCCCTGGGGGTATTATGTCAACCTACTTAGCACATATTCAAAGCTTGACTGATTATAAGTATTTACTAACGTGAACAGCCTATTTTAGCTGGGTAGCCTTAGAATACTTCAGCGTAGTAACCAAGAAAATAATGGCTGGCGGAATGATAAATATCATATACGCTAGTACTGTGATCAAGGATTTTTCGGCAGGCAGCATCCACAGCGGCATGCTACCAACTGCAGGGCTGGGGTCGTTGTCCTTTGCGATACCAAATAAACCATGCATGAATAGCATGCCTACATTCAGCATCAGCATGATTGAACTTACAGTTCGCCATAGCCGCAGCCTCGCTAACGGTGAATGAGCCGTCCCGAGAGTCAAGCAAAACGGTACCAAGAAAAGATTAACTATTACAGGTCCAAAAAACGGCTCGTCTTGCATGCGAGCAATAAACATCAAAAAAGCCCCGACGAAGAAAACGATCAAGGTGATTATTGTACTGCGCGCTGGGTGAAAAACAATATTATTGCTACTATTAATAAACTCTCGATGCTGCTGAATAATACCTTTAGGAGCGTCGTTAGGGTTTGTAACCGCCTCCGCCCCAGGTTCTACTGCTAACTGTTGGTTTGCCATTTGCGGTGAACTAGGTAACGGCTGTGTCGCTGGTGTCACTTGCGGCGGTTGGCCGGGCATTGGCTGCATCGTTGGCATTGTTTGTGAAACTGGCGGCTGCTGATTCGCGTTTTGCTGGTTATTGTTCATATGGTTATTATACCGCACACTCCAGTATTAACAGACTTTACGATAGGAATATTAAAGGCTAGCTAATGTTTGATGAAATTTCCAGTGTACCCTTACTCTTCCAACTAGCTGCGATTTTGTACCCGTTCTTTCTTATACATAGCTCTAGCGACGAGATAGGTTACTCCAAAAATAGCTATTATTAGCAAATAAACAAAAGAGGCTTCTATTACTTCATTAACAGGCAAAGTTCGCAACGGCGGATGCAACAAGTAATACAAAGGTCCTGTGGACCCGGGATTAGAGCGTACGACACTCCCTACAAATATCGCTCTGATAAACACAACTACATCACCAAAGAACATCGAGAGACTCACATCGCGCATTAATTTCACACGACCAATCCGCGTGCTTTTCATCGCGAATAATACAATGCCAGAAAATGGTATGTATATATCACATATGAATCGCCGCGTCAACGGTTTTCGCAATTATTTCGCAAAAATTGCAAATTTTAAGTATTTTTGAGCCGTTTTTGCCGTTTTTGCGCCCTCTAGCGGCGTTTTCTGTCTGAATTAGCCTATGAGGCTAGACTTGAACAAAAAGGTGTCTAGCGGCGGCTTAGGCGCTTTGTTGACATTTTACCCGTAACACGCTAGAATATGACAGAAGTAACAATAGTACTAACGTGAAGTAAAGGAAGTTTTAATTTTATGCTCGCAATTCGTTTGCAACGTTTGGGCCGCAAGGCTTATCCGGTATACCGCGTCGCCGTCCAGGAAGCGCAGCGCCATCCATCGAGCGGCCGCGTGGTCGCTTATGTCGGTAGCTACAACCCGCATACCAAAGACGCTAATATCAATGTCGAGGCTGCTCAAAAATACCTTGATAACGGCGCTCAACCGACGCCGCGCGTTGCGAAGTTGTTAAAAGAAGCTGGCGTCAAACTGCCGAAATGGGTTAAAGAGTTCCAGGGCGGCAAGACCAAAGCGGTCAAGAACGCTGAAAAGTTGCGCAAGAACCAACCGAAAGAAGAGCCAGCTGCCGAAGAGGCAGAAGCTCCAGCTGAAGCCTAACGCTTTTAATTACGAACTAGCGCGCTCTAATTGTATGGCTGGAGCGCGTTTTTCGATTTCATAGCAAAAGCATGTTACAATAAAAGTACGATAGTAACCGTGTGACCGCAAAGGAGGAGATACCGTGGGCATGTCGACCATTGACCAGGAATTTGTCGAATATATCGTAAAATCACTAGTAGGACATCCAGATGATGTGGTTGTTGACCGGATTGTCGACGAGAAGGGTGTTTTGCTGACGCTAACTGTCAATCCAGAAGACTTGGGCCGGGTGATTGGCCGCCGCGGCTCGACTGCGCAAGGACTGCGCACGCTGCTGCGAGCACTAGGCGCTAAAAATACTGCTCATTACAACCTGAAAATCGTTAATAATGACGACCGCGAGGACGCCGATTCGGCTGCAGTGGATAATGATGTGGAAAACGCTACTAGTGATTCTGTGGAAAATGACGCAGAAAACGCAGAAACCGAAAGCGATTTCGCAAAAAAGTCGCGCCAAGAGCTTGCAGAATTGGACGACCTTGATATATAATCATAAGTAAGTTCATGCGAGAACCCTGAACTAACGAAAACAAAGTACAAAAGCTCTACTGCGAGCAAACCTACAAATGGTTTGAGAGACTTATTTGTGCAAGAAAGCCGTCTTTTGAGGCGGCTTTTTTGTTGGGGCGAAATTTCGAGAAGGCTAGGTGTAATTTATTACACTAAAAGCCAAACGTGTCAATTGAGACTATACAACTATTTTTGTAAAAGCACAAATATATAGATAAAACATAACGTAGTAGAAGTCAAATACTATCAGGCAATAAAATCTAGATTGCAGCAAATTATTGCAAGACATGAAAATAGCCCGCCGAAAACGTGCTCAAGCCGGAAACTGGGTATTCAACCCAGGAGATGCAAAATCTACGTCTCGAACCAGGTTGAACCAATTTTCAGCGGGCTATTTTCGTGCGGGCTCAGTTGCTTCTCAGACCACCCAGGCCTGAGATAAACCCTCTCCAGAAAGCCGCACGAAGCGGCCATCCGTTGAGAAGGGCCATAAAGAGCCTCGACAGAGCGTGCAGATACACACGCTCAAGAAGGGTAGGCTTCTTGGGGTCGGCGGTCTTCATGACCGTGCTCCTTCCTCTTTGCTCAAAGCAAGGGCGACTTTCGCCCTAGGAAACTTTGAGCAAAAGTTGATATATATATCACAGATGGACATCCGTGTCAAGACTTGCTACACTATAACAGATGAGAAAAATTCAGGTGATTACCTTATTCCCAGAAATGTTCGCTGGCGTGTTCGGCAGTTCTATGATGTGGAAAGCGCAAAAAGACGGCCATGTTGAGCTCTCGACGATTGACCTGCGCCAGTTCGGGATTGGTCCGCGCCGCACGGTCGACGATACGCCGTACGGCGGCGGCGACGGTATGCTGCTGATGGTCGAGCCTCTATGGCATGCGGTGCAGCAGGCCAAACAGATTGACCCTAGTGCCAAAGTCTTAATCATGACACCGCGCGGCCAACGCTGGCGGCAGGCGCTGGCGCAGCAATACAGCGAAAGCGAGAACGGTTATATTGTGATTTGTGGGCGCTACGAGGGCTATGACGAGCGAATTATGGCGCTGGTCGATCAAGAGCTCAGCGTTGGCGATTATGTGCTAACTGGCGGCGAATTGCCAGCGATGACGATTATTGATTCAATCGTGCGGCTAATCCCTGGCGTACTCGGCGGCGAAAACAGCGCAGCGATTGAGAGCTTCAGCGACGGCGAAACGCTAGAATATCCGCAATACACTCGGCCCGAGGAATGGCAAGGTTTGCGCGTGCCAGAAGTGTTACTTAGCGGGCACCATGGCAAAATCGCCGAGTGGCGGGCGGCGCACAGTAAAAAGGCCGGGGAATAAAGCGATTTTGCTAGTACCGGGCAGGCCCAGCTAGCGTCAACTAAACTAGGAAACAAAATACTCCTCGCCAAGGCAGAGGAGTATTTCATTGTTGTGGTGGATTTATCGGAGAGCGATCGATACATTTTTGTGTTTGTTTTTGTAACTTCGCTGTCTATACAATATACGTTTTTGTGTTTAATAGCAAGCATTTTTTGGACAAAAAATAAAAAATCGTGTGGAAAAATGCTATGCTAATAATATGAAACAGTTTATAGCTAGTATTTTTCCGCCAACAATTTTCAAGAAGCACACACAGTACGCGGCGCTGGCAGTAGGTTTCTGGACTATTGTTATAATGTTGGCGCAATTGTTTAGGTTCGAGAAATTTCCAAAAACTTTAGAGTCGCTGGGGATTGGCGACGGTACTATCGTCGCGATTGCTATAGTTCTGCTAGAATTTATTTCTTTGCCATTTTTGTTGTCTATGCCGCGGCTGGGCAGACTAGGGCGGCGAATATCAGGTGCGTGCGTGCTGCTGGCGCCTGGCGTTTGGCTGATGATTAGCGCGGCTGTGCTGATGAGCGGCGGACAGGGAAAAGTTAGTTTGTTTGGCGCGGTGGCGGCGCTGCCGGGGGTGGTTAGTTTGCTGCTGACCGGCGCGTGGCTAGCAGCTGCGGCGTATTTGACTGCTAAACTGCGGCGGCTAAATTTGAAATAACGGCGCTCTAGTGGTATATTAAGGTAGGCGCGATGGGGTGTCGCCAAGTGGTAAGGCACTGGGTTCTGGTCCCAGCATGCGGGGGTTCGAATCCCTCCACCCCAGCCAAGAAATAATGATATGAAGACAACTACTCCCCGCATTCCGAGCGGTTTCAGCGAATACCTGCCAGGCGACCAAATAGAGTTTAATCGTTTGCGCGACATTATTCGCGAAACTTATGAGCGCTATGGCTACGCGCCGCTGGACACGCCAGATATTGAGCTGAGCGAGGTATTGTTGGCGAAAGGCGGCGGCGAAACCGAGAAACAAATCTATCGGTTTGAACGCGGCAAGAATGATTTGAGCTTACGTTTTGATCTAACGGTGCCGCTGGCGCGCTACGTCGCCGAACATGAAGGCCAGCTGGTTTTTCCGTTCCGGCGTTACCAGATTGGCAAAGTGCACCGCGCCGAGCGAGCCCAAGCTGGCCGTTTCCGCGAATTCTACCAGTGCGACATTGATGTGATTGGCTCAGAAAGCGTGGCGGCCGATGCGGAGTTTCCGGCGGTAATTAACGATATTTTTGAGCAGTTTGCTTTCGGCGAGTTCACGATTCACATCAATAATCGCTTGGTGTTGAACGGCTTTTTCGCTGGAATTGGTTTGGCCGATGTATCGGCGGATGTACTACGAGTAGTCGATAAAATCGAGAAAATATCGCGTCAAGATTTTATGGCGGAATTACGCGAGCTAGGCCTTAGCGAAAAGCAAGTCTTGCAAGTAGTTGCCTTTACAGAAATTAGCGGCAGCAACGACGAGATTTTATCGCAGCTAGAGTCAATGAAAAACGAGATCAATTCTGATGATTTCGCGCTTGGCACGGCAAAATTACGCGAGTTGCTGGCGATGCTGCGAAACATGGGCTTGCCAGAGCAGCGTATTCAGTTAGACCTACGGATTGCGCGCGGACTGGATTATTATACTGGCGTAGTCTACGAAACGACACTTGATGATTATCCAGAAGTCGGCAGTGTTTGCTCGGGCGGACGCTACGATAACTTGGCCGAGAACTATACGCGGACGCGTTTGCCAGGCGTTGGCGTGTCGATTGGTTTATCGCGCTTATTCTATAAACTACGCGAGGCAGGCGTCGTGTCTAGTCATCGCCAGACGTTGGCGCGCTGTATGGTGGCGTCTTTTGACGAAGCGCAATTCGGCGAGGCGCTGCAAATAGCTGCCGAGCTGCGGCGAGCTGGCGTGGCGACAATTCTTAATACTGAATCAGTACCGTTAAAAAAGAAGTTGCGCTATGCTGATCGTCTTGGCATACCGTTGGTAGTCTTGATTGGCGAGGAAGAAGTGCGCGGCCGTTTCGCGACAGTGAAGGACATGGCAACTGGTGAAAATAAGCACATCCCCCGCCAGCAACTAGTCGAGGAGCTGCAACGATAAGGTGGCTTGGTTGGTTAAGGTAATCGCCGACTGGCTGCTGATTCCGTTAGTGCTGCTGGCTTTGTATGAATTATTTTTTAAGGTTGAAAGTAAGCGCCGCTATGAAATTTATTCTCGCGTGCTGATGGCTGGACTGACGTCTTATGTGGCTGCTAAAATCCTTGGGCTAATATATCAGCCTGAACAGTTGCGTCCGTTCGAGCTGCTTGGCGTTAATCCAGGGGCGGCTTATCTGAACAATCCGGGATTTCCGTCGGATCACGCGCTTTTTGCGATGTTTTTGGTGCTGGCGGTCTGGTATGCACTGCGTCGCCGCTCGATTACTATAATTATGCTAATTATGGCGCTGCTAGTCGGCGTCGGCAGAATATTAGCGCTGGTGCATACGCCGCTTGATGTCGTCGGCGGTGTGGCGGTGGCTTGCTTGGGGGCGTTGTGGTACGTGGACTGGCCTAATGTTAAGCTTGCATCTAGCAAAAAACGCAAGAATGTAGTAAAATAACTTAGTAAGATGACTAATGTGGAGAAACCTATGAACAACGCAAACGAGACTGCAGCGGTGAAGCTGGAGCCGTTTATTCCGATGGACAAAAAGGATATCATTCGAGCTGCTATCTATGGAGCGTTCGCCGGTGCAATACTAACGGTGTTGTATATTTTGGTTGGCCGGGTCGCGTCGGCGGTGATGTGCCGCGGCGATAATGATTTATGCCAGAATGCGCCGCTGTATGTAGCAATTTTTTCGGTAACTTTGGTGTCAATCGGCGGGTTGATACTGTTGTCGCAGGCGCGAATTTACCGGCCGTTATTTATCGTTATTGCTTCGATAGCGGCTCTATGGGGTCTGCAATCATATTTAGCGCTATTGCCGTGGTATTGGGCGATGGCGGCGATGACGGTAATTGGCGCGTTGACATATGCGATGTTTACTTGGCTGGCGCGATTGCGGTCGTTCATACTCTACTTGGTTGTATCGATTGTGCTGATTGTAGCGGCTCGGCTGATTATCGCTGGGTAGCTGGCGCAGAACCGTTATTTGCGGTATGCTAGCTATATGGAAATAATGGTCTTGCTTATAATTTTAGCGATAGTCGTCGCGGCGGCTAGCGTGGTTATTTTTGTGTTGATGCAGCAGCTGAAGCGAGTGCAAAATAACTCGGCGGTAGAGCTGATCAAGGGCGATGTTGTTGAATTGTCGCGTTCGATCACTAATTTGCAGCAAACAATGAGCGACAAGCTTGAACGCTCGCAGCTGTCAACTCAGCAATCGGTGCAAAAGCAGCTCAGTGAAAGTTCAAAATTGGTGTCTGATGTCACGCAGCGCTTGACCAAGCTCGACGAGACCAACAAGCGTGTCGTTGATGTAGCGACTGATCTCAAAACCTTGCAAAATGTTCTACAAAACCCCAAGCAGCGCGGTGTTTTTGGCGAATACTATCTGTCGAGCGTTCTCGAAAATATTTTGGCGCCAGGGCAGTATCAAACTCAGTATAAGTTTCGCGATGGCGAAATGGTTGATGCGGTGATTTTTCTTGATAAGGGTCAGATTCTACCAGTTGATAGCAAATTTAGCCTCGAAAATTATAACCGGATGATTGAAGCTAGCGGCAAAGAGCGCGAGCAGCTAATGCAAAAAGTCAAAGCTGATCTGAAAGGGCGCATCGACGAAACCAGCAAATATATTCGTCCGAGCGAGCATACTATGGATTTCGCATTTATGTTTATTCCCAGCGAATCGTTGTATTATGATTTACTGATCAATAATGTTGGCCAGGGCGGTAGTTCGCGCGATCTGATTGAGTATGCTTTTCGCGAAAAGCACGTGATTATCACCAGTCCGACGAGTTTTATGGCGTATCTGCAAACGGTATTGCAAGGTTTGCGCAGTTTGCAAATCGAGGAGCAGGCCAAAGATATCCAAGTCCGTGTCGGCAAGCTCGGACAGCACATCGCCAAATTTGAAGAGTATATGCAAAAACTAGGCAATAGTCTCGGTACGACGGTCAATCATTATAACAACGCTCATAAAGAGCTCGGTAAAGTTGATAAAGACGTGGTGAAGATCGCTGGTAACGATTCTTCTGTTGAAGTATTGGCGCTTGATCGTCCGTCGTTTGTTGACAAAAAGTAAAGATTTTTGACTATCAAAATATCCCGCCGATAGACGGGATATTTTTGTTAAGAAAGCTAAGACTTAGTCTTTCTTTTGCCGGCCAGCGACCAACACGTAGAGGTTGGCACCGACAGCGGCGCCCGCTAAAGCGCCAACTAGCGACTCGAGCGAGAAGCGCGAATTGACAACTTCGTTAGAGCCAGCTGAACCAGTAGTGAGCTCCTTTTCGGTCGAATCAGTCATCGCTAGCGCAACAGCCGGGTTAAGGCTAGCGCCCTTGACGTAAGCGACGTGAGGAATCTCAACTTTATTAGAAGCCGAAGATGCTGCTTTACTTTGGTAGTCGGCGATTGCTTGCGTCTTGGCGGTCGACAACAAGTAGCCAGATGTCAAAATGCCGACTGCCAGTGCCAAGCCAACGCCGAGCGCCTTGCCAGTATTGCAAGTTTCTTCGCGCGATAGAACTGCTGCTAGTCCGAATAGGAAGATAGCGGTGCCGACCAGCTCAATGCCGAATATCGACCAGTTCATGCTGCTGAATCCGCTAAAGCCGAAGTTAATCGAGCCACCAGTAACCCAGTTGGTGACGATTACAGCCAGCATAGCGCCGATGAACTGGGCGCCCCAGTAGAACGGCAACAGGATTGTCTTGAGCTTGCGCATTGTCCACAAACCAAATGTTACGGCTGGGTTGACGTGCGAGCCTGAGACAGCGCCGATGCTCATCACTAGCATTACTAGTGTGAAGCCGACAGCTAGCGCGCCAACGCCGCCGTCTTTGAATGTGGTCAAAGCAACCAGCGTCAATACGAACGTACCGATTAGTTCGGCAAAGATTATATTTATGATATTTGATGGTAACTTGGCGCTGCTGCGTTTGGTTGTCGTAGGTTTGGCAGCGGCAGTCTCCTTCTTTGGTGCTTCTACTTTTTCGGCAGATACTGTACGAACAGTCGTCTTGCTGGCGGCCGTTTTCTTGGCGGTCGTCTTCTTCTTGGTAGAAGCGGCTTTTTTAGTAGCCATGAATATTCCCTCCTTTACTGAAATATAGACATAGTATAACACAAAAATATTTTGGGTTGTATACATCTGTTATAATGATGATATGGGACGTTATTTTGAACAGACAGAAAGCCGCAGCGAACTGCAGCAACGGATTGCTGCCGACTTGCGGGCAAAAGCAGCGCAGAAGGCAAAGCAAGAAGGCGAGCCAGTTCCGGGTGCTAGCGGCGAGCTAATCGAAAACTCAGAATATTTGAAAGGCACCAAGGCTACGACAACTCTAGCACCAGCTTGGGTGTTTATTGTACTGATGGCAGTTGGCGTATTTGTGTTATTCGTATATCAGGTGAATAAGTAGGTTAGCAATGGATTTCGAGAAAGTTTTACAAGTTTTATCAGCGCGGGCGGCTCAGTCTAACCACCCGCAAGAAGTATTGCGCGCTCCAGAAATCAAAACGCTGTATGATCACATCAAGACTTTGCCAAATGATGAGCGCGGCGCTTTCGGCAAGCGAGTCAACGAGCTGAAAAAATCGCTAGAAGTAGTCATAGAAGTTCGCCGCCAGGAGCTCGATAAAGTCGATTTGCCACCAATTGACGTGACGGCGCCGATGGACATCAATGCACCGCAGCCTGAATTACTGCCGAGTGAGCAGGGTACGATTCATCCGCTGAGCGCCGAGATTGAGCGTATTTCTGACATTTTCAACCGCATGGGCTTTGTGACGGAAGAGTCGCGTGAAATTGACGATCAATTCCATATGTTCGAGAGCCTGAACTTTCCGAAAGGCCACCCAGCGCGCGATGATTATGATACCTTCATGACCGAAGAGACTGACGCTAACGGCGACCGCTTGATCGCGCCAGCGCACACCTCGACCATGCAGAACCGCGTGTTGAAAAAATATCATAGTAATTTAGCAAAGGGCGAGGCGATCGCCGCCATCGTGCCTGACCGGGTGTTCCGTAACGAAGACTTGGACGCACGGCACGAGCACACGTTCTACCAGGTCGAAGGTGTATATGTCGCCAAGGGCGTCAACGTCGGCAATCTAATCGCCACGCTGCAAGAATTTTTGCAGGAATATTATGATAAGAAATTGGATGTGCGCGTCAATCCGTTTTATTTCCCATTCACCGAACCGAGCTTTGAATTTGCGCTGAGCTGCCCATTTTGTGAAGGTAAAAATCCGGATTGTAAAGTTTGTTCGGGTGAAGGCTGGATTGAACTCTTGGGCTGCGGCATGATCCATCCGAATGTACTGAAAGCTGCTGACATCGATCCAAATGAATACACCGGCTTTGCCTTTGGCTGCGGCATTGATCGGCTGGTAATGATGAAATACGGCATCGAAGACGTGCGACATTTTGAAAGCGGACGATTAGACTTTTTGGGGCAGTTTTGATTATCGAAGTGTATAATAGTAAATGGTAATGAGGAAAAAATATGAGCAATCTTGATGAAGACATCAGTAAATTGAGAGAGACATATAGAAAAGAATCCCAGGCAAAAGACAAAGACAAATTGTATGACGATTTGCTGCAAGAGTATAAAGAAGCTAAGGCGCGAATAGCAGAATTAGAACATGAGCTAGAAGAGAGCAAGACAAAGCTTCCATCCAAAGATGAAGTCGAAACTATGAGTAGCATGATAGATCTTATTGGTAAGCTTGATGAGTCAACAATTGAAAAACTGAGTAAGTTTGGCGCTAAATAGTGGATAATTTTTTGATATTTTTAGATTCGAATTTCTTTCAGTCAATAGTTGCACTGATAGTTGGGGTTTTTGTTTTTGTCCAGTACAGAATAAATCGACGAGATCATCTGCGCGATGCTGCCTCAATAATAATTATTGAGATACAAACTGCCTCACGTACAATTAAAAGCATTAGAAAGAGGCTGGCTGATAGAGTATTAGACTCAGATGTTTCTGTTATGCCGTCAGACAGCTGGAAAGAGAATAGACAGCTTTTTGCTAAATATTTAGATCGAGATGAATGGGACACGATAGAGGATTTTTATGATAGATCTAGACTTCTTGATTATGTAGTGAAATATAACAGGCAGATGTTCCGCAACGATGTTGAACAAATTCGGATAAATAAACAGCGAGCTGCTGCTGACTTCGCTATTGATACAGTCAATAATATTGCTGCAAATAATATGAGTAAAGAGGATGTTGCTAGTATGTTTAGTGGTAAGGTTAGTGTTTACAACACACTTTACATGAGTAAGCAGGGGGAGCTTGCGTATACTCCCAATCAAGTTACTGATGATGCAAAGAAATATATAGACAACATTCCTGATATTCTTAACTCATCGGCCTATGTAAAATTAAAAAGTATATCTCGTAGAGGTATATCTAGAAAAAATAGAATATAGCAACTCTTGTATCATGTGTTTTCCAGTCTAAGGATTAAAAAGGCAATCGGGCTTCTTGGAGCAGTTTAAAAGCAGTCCTACAGCCCCATACAAATATCCCGATAAGGCCGCGTGACAACTTCTGTCGAGTTAAGGTCAAGTTTGGTTTCAATGTTACTAATCATTGCTAGCGCACTAGTCTCATCATCTGACAAAACCTCAACTTCCACGAATGTCCCAGCGTCTTTGATTTCGTCTATAGCCACCGTTGCCTGCGGAAAATCAGAGGACTGAAACGAGCGACGGTATTTGTTGACCTCGACCAGCTGCACTATGCCGAGGTTGGAGAGCAGTTGTTTGGCGATTGCTGCGTCACCGGGCTGAATCGGTAGGTTTGTCTCGGGCTTAATGATCACATTGTTTTTCGTATGTGTCGCAGTCGTCGTTGCAGGCTTATATGTCACCTCAGCAAAACCATCGCGCTGGCGAATCCGCAAACATTCAACCGTCTGCATGAAATCGACATCGGGGCGAGAATAATATGTATCAATCTCGTAGAGATTACTCTGTAGTTCAAAACCGAGGTCTTGCAACCGCTTAATTAATTCTTCTACGTCACCGGTTAATTGGCGTTTGCGTTCGATTTCTAGTAGTTTCTTGGTCATTTGGTAGCCTTTCTATAACTGACTATAGGTTACTAATCTGAAAACTCCGCATCCCGCGGCGGTAAAAATCTCGCGCCGGTAAGCTGTCGAATCACTGGCGCGAACGGCGGCAATTTGGCGGGTAATAGTGTTCACAAATTAAGGATAGAGCAGTTTGCTGCATCATGCAATAATTATTTAGGAGAGTATTGTAAGGTTTATGCTATAATTAAGTTATAAAGGTTATCAATACTGCAATCCTTGCTGGATATCAACGGCCAGTAAAAAGCAAAGTTCGCTTATGAAAGGTGTAAAAATGTCTGTAGCGCTCAGTAGCAAAAAGATAATACTAATCGTAATATGCGTGATACTCGCGTTGATAGCGGGATTCGCGGCTTGGGCGTTTCTATGGCCTAGCCGCAGCGCCGACTTGCAGAAAGCTAATATTCAGCGGCGCGATTATAACCAATCGGTAGCGGATATCCAAAAAACCATTGCCGATGATACCGCCAATAATGAAGTGCGGCCAGATTGCCGGCCAATTTTGAAAACTCACGGCAAGAAAACTGCCCGAGCGGTAATGATTCTTCACGGCGTTAGCGCTGAACCTTCGGGAATGGTTGAGCTGGCAGACTGGTTTTACCAGGCGGGCTACAATGTGTACGTACCGCGAGTGCCGCATCACGGTATGAAAGATAATAAGCTCCACGGGCAAGTTCGCGCCAGCGAATTGGTGAAGTTCATGGGTGACAGCGCTGGGCTAGTCAGCGGCCTGGGCGACGAGCTGGGCGTGATCGGCCATTCTGGCGGCGGCACGCTAGCAACTTGGCTGGCGCAATATGGCGATGGATTATTCTCGCGGGTATTACTGCTCTCGCCGTACTATGAACCGGACGCTTCTAAAGCTCCGAAGTGGCAAATGGCGCTGCTGCGCAATGTCTATGGCAACCATCTGCTGCCAGATCAATTCTTTGACGGCAATTTGTCATACCGGGCGCTGGCAAATTATGTCATTATTAAGCAGAATTATCGCAATGATTTGAAAGCTGAAGGCTTGAAACATCTCGGCTTGATAATTGGCAGCGAGGACGATTTGATTGATAAAACCATGGCACTGAATATCGCCGAAGGCATGGCTAAGGCCAGCGGTGCCGAATTTACTTACGAAACGACGCCAGCTTATATCGGCGCTGGCCACGAATTAATATCTCCAGAAGACAAAGCCGTCAAGAAATACAAGAAAGAATTGTACGGCATGTACCTGCGGGTATATGAGAAATAGTATTTAGTAGTTGCGTACTATCAGACGTTTTTCATTTTCGGCTTAGTTAGGTAGAGGTCTGTTATAATGGTCTATTGTGACTGCACGTAAAGTAAAGATATCCACGAGACCGTCTAGGAATGCCGTTTTTGACAGCAAAACCGTCAAGTCGCGGCTGCATAAGGAGCGTTGCAGAAAAATACAGTCTAGCGACCAAGCCATGCTTGCTCGTAATATTAAGTATTGTCAGGCTGCGCCTGCCCGAAAAATAAGGATTAAAAAGCCATATTACGACGCCATCATGTCGGGTCGTAAAACCCTGGAGGTTCGCGTTGGTTATGGCAGTATTAAGCGCTTGCGGGCTGGCGAGCTATTGCAGCTAGAAACTAGTCATGAGTCTGGCGCGGTACGGATTAAGTCGATTCGTATCTACGATAATTTTGCTAAGATGCTGGCAGCTGAGGACTGGCGGCAAATTGTACCGCAAGCCAAAGATAGAGCGGAAGCGCTTCGGCTTCTTCAGAAAATCTATCCGCCGCGCAAAGAAAAACTCGGCGTGTATGCTATTGAGATTGCGAAATTAGAGAAAGGCAAATCGGCTAAAGGCAAGAAAAGCAAATAATACTTTTTAGGCGCCTCGACGGCGTATTTTTGCAATTAAGACAATTTTGTGGCATCATAAAAGACAAATGATTCAATATGAAAGGAAATTAGAATAATATGAGTGAACTTCCATACCTGTTAACAGCGACTCCATCTGAACATCCTCGTGGCGCGTCATCGCAGCCAGCAATTGATCCTATGCCGACACCACTGACTGCTAAGCTAGCTGGGGTGCCAGGGTTGGATATAGCAGGAATAGTGAATCGTGGTTTGGAGAAAAATGAAAATGGTAATCCTTCGGTAAAAGCCGCACGAGGCATTGGCGGGACGGCAAGCCGTGTTATGCTCAGGAATCTAGCAGATCAAGCAAATTCCATAGACCCAAATGCTGTCGTAGGAGCTCAGGGTGAGAATAACCCAACGGCCGCGAGGCTGCTAGACGATCTAGAAAAACGCGTAAAAGCTGGAGAGGTCGGCGCGCTTGCTGCTCCTATTCCTCCAAAATCCTTAGAAATGATCAATAATTTAAATGGAAGGGTCGAAGAAAGAGGTGGCCAGGCTGGCGAATAACCTCTGAATAATATGATGAAAAAGGTAAAAACATGGACACAGATAGTGCTTCACAGTGGGACAAATAGGAGGTGTATACTATGAATTGGCTTGCGGTTGTTGGCACCCGCGAAATGAATGACGCGATTTGCCGCGATATTGAGCGATTTGTTGGTCAGAAGATTGCTGAGGGCAGTGGTATTGTATCGGGTGGTGCTACTGGTGTTGATCACGAGGCGGCCCGGCTGGCGTATGAAAACGGCTTGGATGCGTCGCGGTTTAGTATATTTCTACCGGTGAAATTAGAGTTGTATTGCCAGGCACTGTACGATCGAGCGGCAGCTGGTAAATGCCGCTACGACGATGCGGTTGATACGGCAAATCTTTTACAAAAGATTTGCCAGAGTAGGCCTGGTGTTGTGCACGATGTCACTGAGTTCACTGAAGTCAATGCCGAATCATTTCATGCGCGCAACTGTCAGATTGTTGACTTGGCGGACGAACTAGTAGCTTTTCGAGTGAATAATAGCCGAGGTACGACATTTACTATTGATCAAGCCCGAGATAAAAACGTTCTAGTAAAAATTTTTGATTACTCAATCAATTCGCTCTGACTGCCGTACTTAGCGATGATTTGTGTTGATTGTGCCACGTCGTTTACGTTGTCTGGCGTAGCAATTGCGTGCCAGCCATCACTACCGAGCAAAATACCCAAATCAAGCAGCATCCGATCGACGTCGGGCGCTATCGAAGGCTCATCAGTATAAGATATGCTATGCAAATAATCAGCAAAGCGTTGATTCAGATCAGGCGAGCGTAAATCCCGGGCGACGGTCTGGATGCAGCGAATAATGTAAGCAAATTGGATTGGCCCCGATTGTACACTGAGATGCAGCGTATTAGTGACAGACATGTCTTCGGCGTGATATTTGATATGATTGTCGTCGGTGTAGGCGCCAAATTGGAGGCTAAGCTTTTGGCTGATTGATAAGTTCAAAAAGTGCATGTATTCATAAAATAGCGGCAACGTTTCGGGTCGTTGCTGGCGGAATTGCTGTGTTAGTTGGAATGATATGTAAAGTTTGCGCGGAATTGCTGACGGCTGGTTAGTCGAGTAAATTATACCGCTGATTTGGCTAGTACTGCTATTTAGTCGCTTGATATTATCGATGTTTTGCCATGGTCGAGAGTCAAGCTGTCTTAACTCGTGCATCATTCGGCCGCTGTCGGCAACGTATAGCTGGTTTGGCTCTTCGGCCAGTAAACGGTACAGAGCTAGCGAAACTGGTTCGTTGTCCATCTCGCCGAAATCAGTTGGCAAGGTTAATATCTTGTTGGCTAACCGCGTGGCATCGACCGAGTGCCAAATACTCTTAATAATGATAATGCCGCCAGGGTAAGTATGTCCGTCTAGCATGTAGTCGATCAACTGGTACTGGCCTTGCTGGTACATGAATTCGGCCGCCGTCGCCAAAAACATATGCTCGTATAAATGAGCCAACTGCGTGCATGGATGGTGCTTAACCATAGTGATGCGCTTCATTATATTAATTATAGCAGAGAGTTAGAGCTGATGCTCTTTGATGCGGCAGCGAATGGTTTTCGCGGGCAATTTTAGCTCGCGTACGATAGTGTTATACTATATGTAATATGAAAGTCAGCCTAAATCTTATCAAACAATTGATTAATTTTGAATTACCGCCAGTGGATGAGTTGGTGGCGCGGGTCAATCAGCAACTTGGTGGCGTCGAAGAAGTGATCGACCTGAAGTCCAAATACGGTGGCGCACGAATTGTCCGGGTGGTTGAATGTGCTAAACACCCGGATGCTGATCGGCTGAGTGTGACCAAGATTGATGATGGCGGTGTAGTCGCCGATGTGCCGCGTGACGACAACGGGTTGGTGCAAGTAGTCTGCGGCGCGCCGAATGTGCATGCGGACATGTGGGCGATTTGGTTGCCGCCAAAAAGTACGGTGCCGGCGAGTTTTGATGACGATGAGCCGTTCGTGTTGGATGCACGACCACTGCGCGGCGTGCTCAGCCAAGGTATGTTGGCGGCGGCTGACGAGCTAGATATTGGTACGGATCACGAGGGAATCGTTGAGATTCATGAACACGATGTGCCGGCGGGTGTTGAACTAAACGCGGGGGCAAGTTTCGCGGAAATATTTGGTTTGGACGACTTTGTGCTGGATATTGAAAACAAGATGTTTACGCACCGTCCAGATTGTTTTGGTCAACTTGGCGTGGCACGCGAGATTGCTGGGATTTTTAACGAGCAGTTTACTAGTCTCGAGTGGTATAAATCAGAGCAGAAGTTTGCTGAGGCCGAAGGTCTAGAATTGACAGTAACGAATGATGCGCCAGAATTAGTGCCGCGATTCATGGCGGTGGCGATTCGCAATGTTACCGTGCAGCCAAGTCCGCTATGGTTGCAGTGCCAGTTGGTGGCGATGGGTGGCAAGCCGATTAATAACATTGTCGATGCCACGAACTATATGATGCTCATGACAGCGCAGCCAACACACGCCTATGATTATGACAAATTACGTGGACATAAACTTGAGGCGCGGATGGCTCGTGATGGCGAGAAAGTCAGTTTGCTCAATGGCAAAGAGTATGAGCTGACGGCTGACGACATTGTTATTGCTGATGGCGAGGGCGTGATTGGTTTGGCGGGAATTATGGGCGGTGCTGACACCGAGGTATCAAATGATACCAAGAATATTGTTCTAGAATGTGCTAATTTTGACATGTACGCGCTGCGCCGCACGGCTATGCGTCACGGTGTATTTACCGACGCCTTGACGCGGTTTAATAAGGGCCAGTCGCCGCTCCAAAATGCTGCTGTATTGAAACAGCTGATGAGTATGGTCGGCGGGGTGCAGGCGAGCGAAGTGTTTGATTTATGTAGCGATAATATTTTTGAAAAAAATCCTATTATTGAAAAGCCTATTACACCAACTTTTATGAAGGAACGGCTTGGTCGGCCTTTCGAGAATTCCGATATAGAAGCAGCTCTTTGTAATGTTGAATTCGAAATTGAAAAAGGCACTCTTGTGCGTGATGTATATTCAATGTATTTTGGCAATATTAGAGGTAAATCTAAAAAAAATATAGAGGAAGATTGTCTCTATGTCAAACCGCCGTTCTGGCGCACCGACCTTGAACTACCGGAGGACATTGTCGAGGAAGTCGGTCGGCTGTATGGCTTTGATAAACTACCGCGCCAATTACCAATGCGCAGCATCAAGCCGGCGCCGAGGAATCCACGCCGCCAGCTCAAGCAAGCGATTCGCCAAAGTCTATCGCGCGCCGGTGCCAACGAAGTCTTGACTTATAGTTTCGTCCACGAGCGCGTCCTGAAAAACGCCGAGCAAGACCCGAGCCGCGCCTATCGATTAAGCAATGCCCTCAGTCCTGATTTGCAGTACTATCGCACCAGCGTGCTGCCGAGTTTGCTGGATAAAGTTCATGCCAACATCAAAGCCGGCCACGACGAATTCATGTTGTTTGAAATCGGCAAAATTCACGATAAACAGTTGCCGCTTACCGACGAGAATCTGCCAAGCGAGCAGACGTTTGTCGACGGTGTTTACGCTAGCAAAAAGTCGCGAGCCGGCGCGCCATTTTATAAAGCCAGGAAGCTGGTAGATAGACTGTTGGCGGATCTTAACGTTGAGGCTGATTTCGTGAAAATAGTAGAGTCTGACGCAGACGTGCCAGCGCCGTTTGACGGCCAGCGCAGCGCTTGGATTGTCGCGGAAAACGGTGACAAGCTAGGTATCGTCGGTGAATTATCTCAGACGGTGCGGCGTAATTTCAAGCTGCCAGATTACACGGCGGCGTTCTCGCTTGACATTGAAAAATTGCAAGCCTGTCTGACTGAAAGTCGCGAACATAATTATCGGCCGCTGAGCCGTTTCCCATCAATCAGTCAAGACATCTCGTTGCGCTCAAGCGTGGAAATTTCGCATGATGAGTTGCTGCGAGCGGTTCGGCAATGCCTGGATGAGCCAGAAAATCTACATTGCCAGATACAGACGCTTGGTATATATCAGCCAAAAGACGACGCGGCTATCAAGACTACCACTTTCCGACTGACGTTTACCAGCTATCAGCAAACCCTGACTGACGCTGAAATCAAACCGATTATGGATAATATTGCGACGGCAGCGCTTACTAAACTTGACGCCGAGCGAGTGTAGCTTATTTTAGTTGTTTTTGATTAGAACGCAGCGGGCGTTCTGGCAGGTTGTTGCGCAATGTTACCAGACTGCGCCGTGTTGGGCGGCCGATAAGTACGCCGAACGAGGCGCCAGCAGCAATAGCTAACGCAATCAGTACCGCGCGCATCAATAACAGAGTACCGTCTGCAGCGGCCGGATTAGCGACTAGCGCCATTAGTCCGTTATACAAGGTTAGTCCGGGAACCAGCGGCACGATACCAGCATCGATGATCGCTTGGCTAGGAATTCTGGTCAAACGTGAAACAACAGTAGCTGTAAAGCCAACAGTAAATCCAGCGACGGCGTTAGCAGGGATAATTATCAAGCCTAATTCTGATACAGCTAACAGCACATAATACCCCAATAGTCCGCTGGCGCCAGTGATTAATAATCCAACTGGCCGCGAATTATTACTTAATGCAAATGATGCCGAGATGATGACAGCGCCGATATACTGATAGGTGGTGCTTGTAAAGGATAAGCTGTCGGGGGTTGCGACGAATGCCAAGCCAAACTGTCTGGCGGCGTACAGGCCCATACTTACACCCAGTACAATGCCAAGTGTCAACATCACCACTTTCAATAGCCGAGCGCTAGCTGTGACGTAATATTCGTCAATTGCGTCCTGAAAGGCGCCGACAATCATCATGCCGGCTACTAGCAAGACGATACCGCCAACGGTCAGTATCGTCGGATCAATCAAAGCAAAGAATTCCCAGTACTTATGATTAACTAGCCACAATATACCGGTAGAAATTAACGTGACTGATAACGCGGCAATAATCTGAATGAAAAATGGCGGCAGCGCAGCGCGCCCTAGTAGCTTTATCAGAAGAGTAATTAAAAAACCTATGATAAAGGCAGCCAATATAATCGGTATAGACGTCGTGTAGAGCGCAACCGAGCCAGCACTCAGGCCGCCGCCAGCAATATAACTGATAATGCCGGGATAGCGCTTATTGTTGGCAATGATGGTATCGAGCTCGTTTTCAGCGTCGTCTAGAGTGATTTTGTGGTCGGCAATTTGGCTGGCTAGGTTTTGTAATTTGCGCATTAGCCGGTAGTCGGTAGCGCGCGGCGAGATAGTGCGGATCAGCGTCAATGGTTCGCGATCAATGCCGCGGTCTTGCGAGAGCGTAATTTGATTAAAGCTGACATCGATATGTACTTTTCGTTTGCAATATGTGTCGGTTACCCCGAGCGCCATATGCACGACGCTATTCGCTGGCGTGCCCATCGATAGTAGATGGTCTGACATGTTCATAACTAGCCGCAAGGCTCGCATATTCGGCGTCAGTGTCTCGTCGATTTTCTCGATATCAACTTGATCAGCATCGTCGGTTGCTGTCAAGATGTTTGTTAGCGAGTGGCGCATGAAGCGGATAAGCGGATTCATATCTTGATTATGGCAAAAAACCTATTAGTATTCTAGAGGCATATGATGTCATTTTCACAACTCTTTCAGCGGGTCATGGTCGCGGTTGCTGGTATGTCGAATGCTATCGAAATTAACCCGCTTTTGCTATACTGATTCAATATGAATAGACAGGGTTTATCGCGCGATCAAGTAGTTATTCAGCGCGAGAAACATGGTGAGAATCGATTGCCTGACCGCGAAAATAAAAGTATTGTTAGGCTGATCTTAGCAATTATTACCGAGCCGATGATTTTCTTGTTGCTGGCAGTGGTAGTGGTCTACTTTTTCTTGGGTGATTGGCACGAAACGGTGGTCCTGGCGCTGTCGGTAGTTGGCGTGGTGACTCTAGAATTGTATCAAGATTCTAAAACTGAGCGGGCGTTGGAAGCATTGCGGTCATTGTCTGCGCCGCAATGCCAAGTGGTGCGCGCTGGCGAATATGTTACCATTCCTAGCGTAGAAGTAGTAGTTGGCGACATTTTGATTATCGGCGAAGGTAGCCGAGTGGCTGCTGACGGTAAGCTCATTGAATCATCAAACGTTGCTGCTAACGAAAGTATTTTGACTGGCGAATCGCTGCCAGTCGAAAAGACTACTGGGAGTCAAGTATTCTCTGGCACGGTAATAACATCTGGACACGGACTCGTCGAAGTAACCGCTGTCGGGGAGCAGACCGAAATGGGGCGCATTGGCGTGTCGCTGCACGAAATTAAGCCAGAAAAGACATTATTGCAAAAGGAAGTTGGCCGAGTCGTGCGCTATATAGCGGTGGCGGCAGTGCTCTTGGCAATGTTATTGACGTTGCTGTTTTGGCTGCTGCGTGGCGATTTTTTGCATGGTTTTTTGGCGGGACTGACGTTGTCAATTGCGATTTTGCCCGAGGAATTTCCGGTAGTCTTGTCGGTATTTATGGCGCTGGGAGCTTGGCGCTTGGCCAAGAGCAATGTGCTGGCGCGCAAGAACCAAACTATCGAGACGCTCGGTGGCGCAACGGTGCTTTGCACGGACAAAACTGGGACATTGACCGAGAACCGCATGGCGATAAATCAGGTGATCGCGGCTAGCGGTGAAGAGCTTAGCGACGCTCAGCGCAACGAGATTATTGCCTATGGTATTCTGGCGTCGCAAAAAAATCCGTCCGATCCAATGGAAGAGGCGTTCTTGGCGGCAGCTGATGACCTAGCAGAAATTTATAACGGCATGGATATCGTCAAAGAGTATCCGCTAGATAGCCATTCGTTTTCGGTAACGCAAATTTGGGGGCGCGGCGGCGAGCCTGAGACTATAGCGCTGAAAGGCGCTCCGGAGGAGGTTCTTCGACTATGCCGCTTGCCCAGTGAGCAGCAAAGACGACTGCAAGAGATTGCTGATGATGCAGCCGATGACGGCTTGCGTGTATTAGCAATCGCCAAAGCAGCAGCGAAAAATATCGAACCCTCTCGCGATAGCTATCAATACGAGCTGCTAGGTTTGGTGGGGTTGTCTGATCCGATTCGTACCGAGGCTAAGGATGCTGTCGCCTTGGCACACCGAGCTGGCATCAAAGTGATTATGTTAACTGGCGACCATACCGAAACAGCGCGGCGTATCGGCCGCGAAATCGGCTTGAATACCGAGCGCGTAATAACCGGCCAGGAATTTTTGTCGATGAGAGAAAAGCAGCAGCGCGAGCTTGTCAAAACTACAGAAATCTACAGCCGCGTCGCGCCAAACGTCAAGCTAGCGATTATCTCTGCTCTCAAACAAAACGGCGAAGTGGTAGCAATGACTGGCGACGGCGTTAATGACGGTCCGGCCCTCAAGAGCGCGCATATCGGTATCGCTATGGGCCAGCGCGGTACCGACGTTGCTCGCGAAGCGTCGTCGATCGTGTTGCTGGATGATAACTTCGCCTCAATTGTTCAAGGCGTGCGTATCGGCCGAAGGATTTTTGCTAATTTGCAAAAAGCGGTGATGTATATCATGATTGTGCACATCCCGATTGCTGCGTTGTCAATTGCGCCGGTATTGCTTGGTTGGGAATTGATTTTACTGCCAATTCACATCGTATTTTTTGAATTTATTATTGATCCTGCTTGTACGCTAGTGTTTGAGGGCGAGCCAGAGGATGAAGACGCGATGCGCCAGCCGCCGCGGCGAATTTCGCAGCCATTATTCAGTCGAGCGGTAGTGCTAGAAAGTTTAGCAATTGGCGGATTGCTGGCGCTGATGGCCGTTTTAATTCATGGCGGGATGCTGGGTGGCGGTGCTTCTAGCGATCAAGCGCGAGCGGTAACTTACTTGACGATAATTCTCGCTAACATCGGTATGATTTTGGCGCTATCCGGCCGCAAAATCATTCGTTTGGCCGTTAAACAGCGTGGCAAGAATGCCTTGGCTATTGTGGTGGTCGCAGCTTCTGTCGCCTTGGCGGCGGTCTATAGTTTGCCATTTCTGCGCAATTTATTCAAAATCGCGCCGTTGTCGCTGGCTGAATTCGGCTTAGCGGCAACCGCGGCGATTTTTGCGTCGCTGCTGGCGGCAATTGTGCGCAAACTATGGCAATAATCGAGATTTTATGCTATAATGAAAGGATAAACTAGAGAGGGGAAATAATGGCAACGTCAAAGAAGCAACGTGCTGGCATTTTGATTATTGTGGTCGCGACCGTTCTAGGTACGCTAGGTTCTTTCGCGGTGATGATTTTGTCAATGCAGTCAAACAAGCAAGCTCAGGCGGACTACCAAAAAGTTCTAAGCGAGTATAAAAAAGAGCAAACTGCTTACGAACAAAAAAAACAAGCGCAAGCCGACAAGCTGTCAGCTAAATATTACGATACATTCAAGCAGTATTCTGGCCAAGTTGCAAAGTTTGAAATCGATAGCGTCAAATCACTAGCAACCGAAGATCTAGCAGAGGGCGATGGTGCATTGGTAGACGACAAAACTAATTTTGCGGCTTATTATATTGGCTGGGATGCAAATGGTGATATCTTTGATCAGAGCATTGATAATAATAAGCTGAAAACGCCGTTGCCAGTAAGCGGGTTGAGTACGGCTGGTATAATCAAAGGCTGGAAAGAAGGTCTGAAAGGAATGAAAATCGGCGGCGTGCGTCTATTGTCTATCCCAGCTGACAAAGCGTACGGCGAAGCTGGCAGTAAAGATTCTAGTGGTAAGCAAATTATCGCGCCGAACATGCCATTGAAATTTGTCGTTATGGCAATTCCAGCGCCAGAAACTATTAGCCAACCAGATATGACGAAATTAATGAATGCATATCAGCAAGCTCAGCAAGCGCAGTAAGACGAGGAGGAAATCTACATGGAAGATATAAAACCTGTGGTGATGATTGGCGCCGGCCCGAGCGCACTAGCGGCAGCGATTTATACCACGCGCGAGGGTATTGACACTACTCTTTACGAGAAGGGCGTCGTTGGCGGTCTAGCGGCAATTACCGATAAAATCGACAACTATCCTGGCTTCCCTGACGGTGTACCAGGAATGGAATTGGCAGACAATTTGCGCAGGCAAGCTGAACGCTTTGGCGCCAAGATTGATTACGGCGACGTTTCAGCACTGCGCCATCAGGATGGAGTTAATATTTTGACGGTTGACGGTCAAGAGGTTAGAGCTCGCGCTGTGCTGATTGCTACAGGTAGCGGCTATAAGAAACTTGGCATTCCTGGCGAGGCAGAATTTTATGGCCGCGGCGTGCATTATTGTGCGACCTGCGACGGCGCTTTTTATAAAGACAAAAGGTTAGTCGTTGTTGGTGGCGGCAATTCTGGCGTCCAGGAAGCGATGTTTTTGACGCGATTTGCCGAGCATATTGATTTGCTGGTGCGAAGTTCCGTAAAGGCCAGCAAGACTCTACAGGACGATTTGCAGAAATACATTGATAATGGCAAAATTACCGTACATTTGCAAACAGTAGCGCAAGAAATCGTCGGCGAGGACGGCGCGGTGGCGGCGGTGCGGGTGCTCGAAAACGGCGCAGAAACGACTTTCGAGGCTGACGGCGTGTTCGTTTTCATCGGCTTGAAGCCGAATACGCAGTTTTTAGCGGATAGCGGCGTTGAGCTTGACGAGTACGGCTTCATCAAAACCGACGACCGTTTGGCGACGGCTTTGCCGGGCGTATTTGCTAGCGGCGATGTCCGCAGCGGCGCTACCATGCAGGTGGCTAGTGCTGTCGGCGAGGGGGCGACGGCGGCACTGAGTATCCGCGAATACTTAGAGGGTGTGAAAGCGGAATAGCTTCGACACTGGATGTCGGTGCTATTCGACGTATTTCTTGCGGAAAGCTTCAAGTTGTTTAATGATGGCTGGATCGCTGGTCTCGAGAGCGATTTCGCGTGTGCCCATGATGCCAGAGCCGCGCATGAAATTGTGCGACCCTGATAGTGCTATTTTCGAGCCATCAGGCATCGTGAAAACAATGAATTTGGCGTGCAGATATTGCGGATGCTGATATAGGGTTTGTTGCCGGCTGGTTAAAGTGCCGAGTTTGATGAGAAGTTTATTGATCGGCGAGGCGGTACGCCAATTATTGAAATACAATTTGGCATTTTTGCGCTTGAGAATGCGGTTGAGTTTGCCAGTCGGGCAGTACTGCGATACTAGTACGATGTTCTCAGCTTGTTCGGCTAGGTCGCAGGCGCGCTTGTAAATGAGAGAATTAGTTGGCAAACCTTGGTCAACCAGGACAGTCGAGTGTTCGTCGAGACCAAACATTGAATTGCGAATCGAACCGCCGCGCTTGTCGGCGCGAGCGATAAGGTATTGCTCGTTAGATAGCTTATCAGCTAACACTTTATTATCAAATCGGAACATGTAATCGACATTAGCTAGGCTCTCGTGGTCCATATTGACGCCGCCGCAAGCGTAGACTATGTCGTCAACAATCGACCACTTGCTATGAGTGCGGCCAGTCATTAGCATATTGGCCTTTTGACCGAGCCAGCGAAAAGCCACGCCTGCTCTTTTTAGCCGCCGTTCTAATTTCATTGCGTGAACGGCGCGCGATGGCTGGCGGCGCGGCGAACGCAGAATGAATTCCTTCGGTTCGAGATAAGTGAATGAATCAGCGCAAACCGAGGCTGGCACGCCGCGTTCAGCCGCTGCGCGCTCGACGGCGGCGATTACGGCTTCAGTGTGCTTATCATCGGCGCGAAAGGTGGTCGCTACCATATTGACGCGCTGCTTGGCGTTATCAATTTTAACTGCTAAATCCGACATATAGTCTTTTGCTGTCAATAGCGTCGGACTCTTTTTCTTACTCATATCTCTATTAGTATACTCTATAGCGTAAAAAACTGATACTATATAGGTAGTAACTGTAAGCAAAGGAGCAATATGGCAGATTTTAATAAAGTTCTTGACCCGGGAGATGTCGATGGCGGACTGGTCAATACGGTGGTAGAAATCCCCGAAGGGTCGCGCCTGAAAGTCGAATGGGATCGGCAGCGGGCGGCCTTTATGTTGGACCGCGTCGAGCCAAAAATCTTTGCTAAGCCGTGTAATTACGGCTTTATTCCGCAGACGCTTGACGAGGATGGGGACGAGCTAGACACGCTGATTATTTGTCCAGAGCCGCTAACGACTGGCGTGTGGTTGGAGGCGCGTATTATTGGCGTGCTGCGCTTCGAAGATGACGGTGAAGTCGACGACAAAGTAGTCGTGGTGCCGGCTGATAATCGCGACGATGATCGTATTAACTCGCTCGACGACATTCCGCAGCTGGTTAAGCAGCTTGAACATCACTTCACTCATTACAAAGACCTCAAGAAGCCAGGCAGTACTATCGTCAAGGGCTGGGGCGATGTCGAGGAAGCCAAGACGATTGTCAAACAATGCATTGACCGCTATAATAATCAGTAATAAACTTAAACGGAGCAAATTATGGATTATTATGATTATTCAACTTCGACTTATGCGGCTAGCAGCGATGTCGGTGCGGTTGCGGTTGTAATTTGGCTGTTTGTCGTCTTAATTGTACTAGCAGTTTCCATACTAATGATTATCGCCATGTGGCGAATCTTCACTAAGGCTGGCAAGCCAGGCTGGGCGTCATTAGTGCCAATATATAACATGGTAGTAATGATGCAGATTGTCGGTCGGCCAGAATGGCAAGTCGTACTGATGTTCTTGCCGTTTGCCCATATATACATTTCGATCGTGTTGCCGCTAGATTTAGCAAAATCGTTTGGCAAAACGACTGGTTTTGGTGTTTTGATGATTTTCTTCCCGGCAATTATGAACCCGATTTTGGCGTTTGGTTCAAGCCGCTATGTTGGCCCGGTTATGCGGCAGCAACCTGTCTACGGCCAGCCGCCGCAGCCTGGGTATTACGCACCGCAGCCAGCTTACGGACAACCGCAGCAGCCGGTAGCCTATGCTCAACAACCGCAGCCATACGCTCAACCGCAACAACCAGCTGCAACGGTTGTCCAGCCTCAGCCGCCGGTAGCTGAAGGCGGACAGCCGCAGCCGCCTCAGCAGCCGCCGCAGGCATAAATAGAATAAACTTTTAGTTGCAAAACCTAGCGAAATAGCCAGAATTTGTCTGGCTATTTTCGTTTTGGCCGCTATTTTTTGTTGCGACGAAACGGTGCTGTGCGCTGCAATAGGCTGCCAGCGCGGCCTAGTAGCGAGGTTTTTTTGAGCTGGGCCTTGAGCTTCATACGGGCGTGTCCAGTGATAACATATTCGTTCCAGCCGGGCTTTGGGCGAGCGCGCTTGTTGGTTAGAATCTCGACGGTATCGCCGTGCTGCAATTTGTAGCTGAATGGTTCCATCTTGCCGTTTATTAGAAATCCGCTTGATTTAGCGGCTAGATCAGAGTGCACGCGGTAGGCAAAATCTAACGGGAAAGCGCCGTCTGGCAGGTCGTAAATATCACCCTTTGGCGAATAAATAAAAATCCGGTCGCCGAACAAATCGACCTTCAAATTATCAACGTCGAAATCTTTACCTTCGCGAATCATCGATGCTGCCGACTGCAAATGCTTAATCCAGTGTAAATCTGTCGGCAGGCTGGTCATTTTGCCCTTGATGTAAGCATCAGTTAGCTTTTGTTCATTATAATGAAAACTGGCTGCCAGTCCGCGTTCGGCGTAATCGTGCATCTCGCGGGTGCGGATCTGGAATTCGACCGCTTGGCCGTTTTTAGTAACCACCGTAGTGTGCAGTGATTGGTAGCCGTTGGGCTTCGGTTTCGAGATATAATCTTTGATTCGCCCAACCATCGGCTCGTACATATTGTGTAGTTCGTTAAGTACCAGATAGCAAGTGTCGATATCGTCAACGATAATTCTCAGCGCGATCAAATCGTAAATATCGTCGATGTTGGGGACGCGCTTCATCTTCTTGTACAGGCTGTAGGTACTCTTGACGCGGCCGTCGATTTGGTGCTGAATTTTCTCGTCGCTGAGGCGCGAATCGACAGCGCGGCGGACGGCATCTAGCTTACGTTGAGATTTCTTTAAGCGGCTATCCTTGAGGGCAACAGTTTGGTTATATTCCTCGGGCATTAAATATTTGAAGCTCAATTCTTCGAGCTGCACGCGCAGCCGCCCCATATTTAACCGATCGGCTAGCGGTGCGAAAACGTCCAGTGTCTCGCGAGCGATTTTCTTCTGCTTTTCCGGGCTTTTGAATTGCAGGGTTTGCATATTATGCAGGCGGTCGGCCAGCTTGATGATGATCACTCGCACGTCTTGGCCGACAGCGATGAGTAGCTTTGTCAAGTTATCGGTAGTACTCGGCAAATACGATTCGAGGTTTTTCATGCCGGCGCGGGCTTGGCTGACCTTGGTGACACCGTCAACTAGAAAAGCAATATCTCGGCCGAATAACTCGGTGATTTCCTCTAGCGTGGCATCGGTATCCTCGACTGTATCGTGCAGTACGCCAGCAATCACCGAATCAATATCCATGCCCCAGTCGATTAGCATAGCAGCGACTTGCAGCGGGTGAGTGATGTACGGCTCGCCGCTTTTACGCAGTTGCCCGTCGTGCTTATCGGTAGCATAATGGATTGCTTTTTCTAACAATGCAACCTGCTCTTCACTGTAATGGCTTCTAGCCAGATTAACCAGCTCGACCTCGTTCATATCCTTATTATAGCAAATTTGCCAAAGCTATTGCGCTTTTGCTAAAATATTAGCAAAGATGGCTTAATCAAGGAGTGGGCATGGTGAAAATAAAAGTAGCGATTAACGGTTTTTGCCGGGTTGGCCGCAGTGTTTTCAAAATTGCGCAGAGCCGTTCGGATATGGAAATAGCGGCTATTCGGACGCATCTGAGCGCCGAACAGTGCGCTTATTTGCTGAAGCATGACTCGATTTACGGCCATTATGCCAAGGCGATTGGCACTGGCGACGCGTCGCTATATGTCGGCGATCGGATCATTCCTATCATAAGCGATAAGCGGACAACCAAATTGCCGTGGGACGACCTCGGTATTGATGTTTTGATTGATGCTGGATGCCAGACTGATGCCGCTGAGCTGCGCCGCCATAGGACGGCTGGTGCTCGGCGCGTGGCGTCGTTGTCGCAGTGTGCTGATTTTGCGACGATTGTCATGGGCGTCAATGACGGATTGGTTAACGTCTCGACGGATATTGTCTGCAGCGGCGATGCAGCGATTAGCTCGGTAGCGCCGGTTATCGCTACGCTTGACCAAGCGGTTGGCGTCGAGGCCGCGACTATTACGGCGACTGGTAATTATCATTTTGCTGGTTCGCTGTTAAAGACTGAGCGTCTGGGCGACAGCGGCTTGGTGGCGATGGCGGCTGATTACGGCCAGCGATTGCAGGCAGTTTTGCCAAATGTTGCGAGCGCGGTAAGCGGTCTTGCAGTTAGCAGCCGCCAGTATTGTAATGTCGGTCTATCAACGATTTCGCTACTGCTGCGCAAATCAATCGCGGCCAAAAAAATAAACGAGATTTTAACGCATGCTGCCCGCGAACCGCTATATAACGGTATTTTGGCGGTTACCGACAAAGAGCTGGTAGCCGAGGATTTTCGCGGCAATAGCTACAGTTCGACAGTTGATGCCGGGCTAACTGCCGTTGTCGGCGAGCGGCTGGCGCAAGTGTCGTCCTGGTACGATGGCGAGTGGGCCAGCGCCAACCGCTTGGTCGAGTTGGCGGCTGAAACTGGACGGTATGCGTGGAATGTGCAGTAAACTTACTCTTATGATAGGATTAACAAAATCCTACTCTAACAGGGCTTGCCAGGGGCGCGTATTATGCTTATACTAATGGTATGAAGATTTTTCTAGGAGCGGATCATGGTGGGTTTTATCTGAAGGAGAAGATTGAAGCTTATCTGACCAAGCGCGGCATCGAGTGGGAGGATGTCGGCGATAAGATACTCGATCCGCAAGACGACTTCCCGCAGTTTGCCCAGATGGCCGTGACTAAGGTGTTGGGCGAGGACGATTCTACTGATCCGCGGGCAATTTTGATTTGCACTGGCGGCCAAGGTATGGCGATGGCAGCTAACCGTTTTCGCGGCATCCGAGCGGCGGTGATTTGGGATAAGTTCGAAGCGCATGAGTGCCGCAATGATAACGACTGTAACGTCCTATGCTTGCCGGCGCGGGTGTTGGACGCTCCGGGCGACGACTTAGAACTCTGGAAAGAAATTATTGACGAGTGGATCGCTACGCCATTTGCCGGCGCGGTGCGGTTCGTTCGCCGCAACGCAGAATTGGATGCTTTCTGATGGCCGAGATTGTTCCGACAGTGCTCTGCGAAAATGCAGAAGATTACAAGCTAACGATTGAGCGTTTATCGCCGTTCGCTAAGCGCGTTCATCTAGATTTGGCTGATGGTGAATTTGCGCCGACTAAAACCGTCGAGCTGAGCGAGATGTGGTGGCCGCAAGATTGGCAGGTTGATATCCATGCTATGGTGGCGCGGCCGAGTTTGTATGTTGATGCTTTGGTGCAGATGCGGCCGTCGCTGGTGATTTTTCATGCCGAAGTTGATGAGGATTTGCAGCCTTCTATCCAGCAGCTCAAAGCTTCGGGTATTCAGACTGGCGTGGGATTGCTGCGCCCGACGGTGCCAAATACCGTCAAAGATGTCATCAGCGCAGTTGATCATGTACTGGTGTTTAGCGGTGATTTGGGCCACTACGGCGGCAAAGCCAGCTTGATGCAGCTCGAGAAAGTCCGTCTGATCCGCAGTATTCATCCTAGCGTTGAAGTTGGCTGGGATGGCGGCGCGACGCTCGAAAATGTTTTTAGCCTAGCGCAAGGCGGCGTTAATATCGTCAACTGCGGCAGCGCTATCCATTCGGCGCCAGATCCGGCAGAAGCTTATCAGAAATTAGTAGCAGAAGTTAATAAGCAAGGAGTAATCTAGGTGGCTCGCGAAAAATTATCTATTCCACAGCTCAAAATAAAAGCCAACGATGTGCGGCGCGACGTAGTTCATATGCTAGAGCTGGCCAAGAGCGGGCACCCAGGCGGCGCGCTGGGGCTGGCGGATATCGTCACGGCACTATATTTCAATATTATGAATATCGATCCGCAGAACCCTGAATGGCCAGAGCGCGATATCTTTATGTTGAGTAATGGCCACACAGTGCCGGTACAATACGCGGCCATGGCCGAGGCAGGATACTTCCCAGTCGAGGAATTATCGACGCTGCGCAAGCTCGGGTCGCGTCTGCAGGGCCACCCAGAGCGCGTCAAGTTACCAGGGCTCGAGAATACTTCCGGGCCGCTAGGCAGCGGCATCGGGCAAGCGGCGGGTTACGCGTATGCGTTGCAGTATCTAGATAAGCAGCGCCACCGCTGGGTGTACGCGATTGCCGGCGACGGCGAGCTTGATGAGGGTAACATTTGGGAATCGGCGATGTTTGCCGGTAAGTACAAACTACGCCAGCTAATCCTCTTCATTGACCGTAATAACATTCAGATTGACGGTCCGACCGAAGATGTCATGCCGCTGGAAAATTTGCGCGGTAAGTGGGAAAGTTTTGGCTGGCACGTCCAAGAAATCGACGGCAACAATATCGAAGGTATCATCGATGCGGTGAATCTGGCTAAGGCGATCGAGAATCGGCCGTGCTGTATCATCGCGCATACGATTCCGGGCCGCGGTGTTGGTTTTATGGAATACGATTACAAGTGGCACGGCGTAGCGCCATCAAGCGATCAAGCGGCTACGGCGCTGGCTGATTTGGCGCATTCAGAATCACAGCAAGATGCAGGAGGATATTATGAGTAATCAATCGTCTAACAATTCGATGCCGTCCAAGGCGCCGAAACCGCCAACTCCACCAAAGCCGCCGAAACCGCCGAAGTCTTCGGCCGCATCCGCTCCGTCAGAGCCGCCAGTTCAGCCAGCTGCCTCAGCGCCGCAATATGCTGCTCCACAGTACACCGCTCCGCCAGCAAACAATGCTTATCCGCCGGCTAGCCCTTACGCTTATCCGTATCCGCAGCCTGCGCCAACACAGCCGCCGAGCAACTGGATGGGTGCTGTTAGTATCATACTTGGCTTGCTTTGGGTGAGTATGATTGGCTTGCCGCTCGGTATTGCTAGCGTTGTTAAGGCGAACCGCTACGGTACTTCGAAAGCAGCAGGCGTTATCGGTATTATTATTAATTCGGTTACGCTTGTTATTTCTATTATCGTTACGATACTTCTAGTGTCTGGGGCGATGCAGCCGCTTTTCTCGCAGTTTGATCACGCCGGTGATAACAAAGGCAAGGAGAAAGATAGCGCCAGAACTGTCCGAAGCGTCTCGCTTGATGATAATTACCAGCCGCAGGGTTCACCAGTTTGGCGCATCGAAAACGACAAATTGCCAGAGGGCTGGAAAGAATTTGAGAACGATAACGGTATTCATTGGTATCGGGATAGCAACAGTATTTTAATGACTATGTCTGTGGTTGGTAGCGAAAATTTTAGCAGTAGTTCTGATAGAGTTAATTCGCGAAAAGTTATCGAAGACAAGATCGGAAATGCGAAGAGTAACGGTGACTTGGCGACTGGTATAGAGTGGTATCAGTCATTTGCTGATTTCGCGAATGACCGCGGCGCTGTGCAACTTTTGTGTGCTCGCGTTTTGGCTAATGACAGCAGCGGTAAGCCGCATTTATCAGTGATTTGCTCGCGAGCATACGGTAAAGGAAGCTACTTGTTGTATTTATACAACAATAAAGAATCGCTCGCTGTTTCAGAAAGCGCTAAGGCGATGTTCCGATCGCTAGTGATTCTCGAGAAAAAAGATGCAAAACGATATTCAGGAGAAGGCCGTGTATAATTATCCTCTAAATGACAACATTTATAATGAAAAACCAGAAGCAGAAGCCACGCGTGCTGGTTTTGGACGCGGCTTGAAGGCAGCCGGCGAAGCTGATGAGCGAGTAGTCGGTCTGTGCGCCGATCTGGTCGAGAGCGTCAAAATGGATGCTTTTGCCAAGGCTTTTCCTGAGCGTTATATCGAGGTCGGTATCGCCGAGCAGAATTTAGCGACGGTGGCGAGCGGCCTAGCGCGCGCTGGTAAAATTCCGTTTGCAGCCAGCTATGCGGCGTTTCACCCAGGGCGCAGCTGGGAACAAATCAAAGCGACGATTGCACTTAACGATATGCCGGTTAAGATCGTCGGCGGACATAGCGGTACAACGGTTGGGCCGGATGGTGCTACCCACCAAATGTTTGAGGATATCGCGTTGATGCGGGTGTTGCCAAATATGATTGTCGTTTGCCCGGGTGATGCTATTGAGGCCGAGAAAGCCACCAAAGTACTTGCCAGGACCGATAAGCCGGCTTATTTGCGGTTAACGCGTGCTGCTACGCCGACATTCAGTACACTGGATTCGCCATTCGAGATTGGCCAGGCGTATGTGTTGAGTCAGGGCAGCGATGCGACGATTGTCAGCACTGGCATCATGACGGCGTACGCGCTGCGAGCAGCTAACGAATTGCAAAGTAGCAGCGTCTCGGTCGAAGTGGTACATGTGCCGACGGTCAAGCCGCTCGATAACGAGACGATTCTGGCCAGTGTTCGCAAAACTGGCCGGGTAGTTACAGTTGAGGACGCGCAAATTGCTGGCGGTTTGGGCGGCGCGGTCGCCGAATTGCTAGGCGAACAGTTGCCGTCGCCGTTATTGCGCATCGGTATGAATGATCGTTTCGGCGAGAGCGGCGAGGCTGGCGAGTTGCTGCAAGCCTTTGGGCTTGACGAAGCGAGTATCGCCCAGAAGACGCGCGAGTTTGTCGATCGCGTGCCGCAATATCATGCAGGATTTTAAGGAAAGGAGACAATATGAGCTTATCAATTGATGAAATTCGTCAGCGTACTAGCCGGGCGCGCGACCTAATGCGACGCAGCCGCCAGGAAGGTTTCGCGGTAGGAGCTTTTAATATCGATAATCAAGAAACGTTACGTGCGATTTGCCAGGCAGCACAAAAAACCAACGCGCCAGTGATGGTCGAAGTCAGCGCTAACGAAGCAGCCTCGCTGGGCGGCTACGAAAATATTCGCGATCTGGTCGATAACTATAGTCAAAACTACGGTGTCGAGATGTATATCAACCTCGATCACGCGCCGACAGTCGAAGGTTGTAAACAAGCGATTGACGCCGGTTTTGAATTCATTCACATTGATATTTCGCAGGCTAATCACGATGCTACTCTCGAGGAAATTATCGAAAAAACTCGCGAAGTTGTCGAATATGCTAAGTTTACGGGCGCGCTGGTTGAGGCTGAGGAGCGCTATTTCTTTGGCGACTCCAATCTCCATAAAGAAGAGATCGACTACGAAGAAGTCAAAAAATGGAATACCAAGCCCGAGGAAGCCAAGAGTTTTGTCGATGCCACGGGTATCGATACTATGGCGGTGCAGGTTGGGAACTTGCACGGGCTGTATCCGGTACCGAAGATTCTTGACCTAGATTTGCTGCGTCAAATTCGTGCGGCGATTGATTGCCAGATTAGCTTGCATGGTGGTAGCGGTACGCCGCTGCACTACTTTGAGGACGCGTCCAAAATTGGTGTTAGCAAGATCAATATTAATAGCGATTTGCGCTATGCTTTCCGTACTACGCTCGAAAAGGTTTTGCGCGAGAATCCTGACGAATACGCTGTTTTCAAGCTGATGCCCGAAGTTTACGATGCTGTCCAAAAAGTCGTCGAAGAGAAAATTGGCGCCTTTGGCAGCGCTGGAAAGGCGACGCTTTAGTGGCGGTTAAAATTTTAGCAATCGGCAAAGGCACGCAAGACGTATTCCTTCGCAGCAATGAGTTTGATCCACATACCCGCGGCAAAAAAGTCTTTACCGAGCTGCCGCTAGGTATCAAAATGGAAGTCGAAGACGTAATCTTTAGCACTGGCGGCAATGCTACGAACGTCGCGACAACGTTTGCTCGCCAGGGCTTGGACAGCCGCTATATGTGGGCGCTGGGTAATGACTCGGCTAGCCAAGCGGTGATTGCGGCGCTTGATGCCGAGGGTGTCGACACTCGCGACGTCTTGATCGATGACCGAATGCAAGCTGGCTATTCAGTGATTTTGATCGCGACCAATGGCGAACGAACGATTCTGAACCACCGCGGGCGGACATTTGGCAAGGATGTTAGCCGCTTGAACTTGCAAGCTATCAGCCAAGCCGATTGGATTTATCCGACGTCGCTAGCCGACAATAGCCTGACGGTGCTGCGGGTGATTCTAGACGAAGCTGAGCGCGTTGGCGCCAAAGTCATGCTCAATCCGGCTGGCCCGGAGCTTGCTGATCCGGAAAAGTTGAAAGGCTTGCTGGACACAGTTGACGTGCTTTGCACCAACAAAGAAGAGATGCAAAAATTAGTAGCTGGCGAGACTATCGAGGAGTTGGCTCTGCGGGCGCTGCACTATTGTCCGACAGTGATTGTTAGCGACGGTCCAAATGGCGTGGTAGCGACTGACGGCAAGACATTGGTGCGCGCTGGCATGTATGAAGACGTGCCAGTAGTCGATCGCACGGGCGCCGGCGATGCTTTTGCTAGCGGCTTTTTGAGCCAGTGGGCACAAGGTAAAAGCTTAAAAGATTCGATTATTTTCGCTAGCGCCAATTCGACTAGCGTTGTCACCAAAATTGGCGCTAAGGACGGTATTTTGCGACGAGGCGTCAGTCTTCACGCTATGCCAATCACCGAGAAACAATTACCAAAACGAGGAGAATAATGAAATACCAGATTTGTGTATCGGGCGCGGCGTCGGGCGAGACGGTTGATAGCGCTCACGAAAAAGCTTTTGCGATTGGCGCTGAAATCGCACGTTCGGGCAAGACGTTGCTGACAGGCGCTACCGTCGGCTTGCCGCACTTTGCTGCGCGCGGCTTCAAAAGTGTTGGTCAGACCAAAGGCGTGTCGGTCGGATTCTCGCCAGCTAGTTCGTTTCGCGAACATATTTCGACTTACCGTTTGCCGACTGCCGAATTCGACTATATCAACTTCACAGGCATGGAATATGTCGGCCGCGATGTTCATCTGGTGCGCAGCGCCGATGCGGTGATTACTGTCGGCGGGCGGATGGGCAGCTTGCATGAGCTGTCGACGGCGCTCGAGAGTCGTAAGGTCTGCGGTATCTTGCTGGGCAGTGGCGGCCTGGCGGACTACACGATTACTCTGCTCAAGAACGTCTGGGCGCCGGGCGCTAAAGATGTCATTTACGACGCTAATCCCGAGCGGTTAGTGGCGCGAGTCATTGAGGCGCTTGACAAGAAATACGCTGATGTTGAACACGATAGCAGCGACCCGCAGGTTAGTGTCAAACGTTATGGCCAAGGTTAGCTAGATTAGCTTAAAAATGTTAAAATATACCAGATGGATAGTCAGCGATTTCGGCTAAAGTCTGCGTATCAACCGACTGGCGATCAGCCGCAAGCGATCGCCCAGTTGCTGAATGGTTTGCACGACGGCCAGCGCGAGCAAACGCTACTCGGTGTAACAGGCAGCGGTAAAACTTTTACGATGGCGAACATTATCGCTCAAAGGAATGTGCCGACATTGATTTTGGCGCACAACAAAACTCTCGCCGCCCAGCTATTCAGCGAATTCAAGCAGTTTTTCCCCGACAACGAAGTTCATTATTTCGTCAGCTACTTTGATTATTACCAGCCAGAAGCTTACATCGCGTCGAGCGATACCTATATCGAGAAAGATTCGGCAATCAACGAAGAAATCGACCGCTTGCGCCATGCTGCTACCGACGCTTTGCTGACACGGCGCGACGTAGTTATCGTGTCGAGCGTCAGCTGCATTTATGGTTTGGGATCGCCGGCGGACTATTATGATTTGTCGATTACTGTTAAGCGCGGCGAGCGGCGTTTGCAAGATAAGTTTTTGCGCCAATTGATGGATATCCAATATCATCGTAACGATATTGACTTTGCGCGCGGTGCGTTTCGCGTCAAAGGCGACGTGGTTGATGTCTTTCCGGCGGGCGGTGAAACGGCTTATCGAGTGGAGTTTTTTGGCGATGACGTCGATCGAATTACGCGGATTGACCCGCTGACTGGCGAGATTTTGGAAGAGCCGGAACTCTTCACTATTTTCCCGAGCAGCCACTACGCTACGCCGAAACAAAAAATTAAGCGCGCCATCGAGAATATTCGCGTCGAGTACGAACAGCGCGTCGAATGGTTCGAAAAGAATAATAAACTGCTCGAGGCGCAGCGTCTGTCCCAGCGCACCAAGTATGACCTCGAGATGCTCGAACAGACTGGTTTCGTCAAAGGTATCGAAAACTACAGCCGTTATCTGACTAACCGCGAACCGGGCGAGCAGCCAGCGACTTTACTGGATTATTTTCCGGATGATTTTTTGATGATTATCGACGAAAGCCATGTTACCGTGCCGCAAGTGCGCGGCATGTATAATGGCGACCGCGCTCGCAAAGAGGTGTTGGTCGAGTACGGTTTTCGCTTGCCGAGTGCCCTAGACAACCGCCCGCTGCGCTTTGACGAATTTAATAAACACATCAACCAAGTCATTTACGTTTCGGCAACGCCTGGCGATTATGAACTCCAGCGCAGCCCGGCGCCAGCGCAGCAGGTGATCCGCCCGACTGGTTTGCTTGATCCAGAGATTATCGTCCGACCGACCGACGGGCAAGTTGACGACTTGATCGCCGAGATTCGCGACCGCGTCGACAAAAAGCAGCGCGTACTAGTCACTACTTTGACCAAGCGGATGGCAGAGGATTTATCGACTTACTTGACGGAGATTGGTATCAAGACGGCTTACATCCACAGCGAAATCGACACGCTGGAACGCGGCGATATTTTGCGCGATTTGCGGATGGGCGTTTATGACGTGCTGGTCGGCATCAATTTGTTGCGCGAGGGGATTGACTTGCCAGAAGTTAGTTTGGTGGCGATTATGGATGCCGACAAGGAAGGATTTTTGCGCAGTGAACGCAGCCTAATTCAGACGATCGGCCGGGCTGCGCGCCACGTTGACGGCAAGGTGATTATGTACGGCGACAATATGACCGATAGCATGCGCTTGGCGATCGACGAAACGCGCCGTCGCCGCCAGATTCAAGAGAAATACAACCGTGAGCATAACATTACGCCGCGCGGTATCAGCAAAGCGATCGACGAAGGCCTGCGCGCCATCATCCCGCAAAAAGAAGATGACAAGCCAAAGCTCGACCTGCGCAAAATCCCGCGCGATGAGTACAAAAATCTCGTCAAAGACTTGACCGCGCAGATGAATCTAGCTAGCGCTAACTTAGAATTCGAACGCGCCGCCGACCTGCGCGACCTGATTGCCGAGATTCGTGAGAAGATGTAGGGCTAGCAACAACTTTAGTAGAAAGGATCAAAATGAAACCAAACAAACTGCAGCCTGGCGATGAAATTAGAATCGTTGCACTGGCGCGCTCGGCTAGCGATATTGACGAGGCTGTTTTGCAGCGGGCGACAGCGGCATTGGAATCGCTTGGTTTGACAGTGACGTTTAGTGAAAATGCCTTTTCTCAATCTCAGCGCGGCTGTCCGAGCGACCAGGAGAAGGTTGATGATTTGCACACTGCATTTACCGATTCGAAAGTTAAAGCGATTTTGGCGGCCGTTGGCGGTTTTAATTCAAATCAGCTGCTCGACAAAATAGACTGGAAACTAATTGGCGCTAACCCGAAGATTTTCGCCGGATTTTCGGATATCACGGTGTTGAATCATGCTATTTTGGCTAAAGCTGGCTTAATCACATATGCTGCGCCGAACTTTTATTGCTTTGGTATGCTGCCGCAAAATAGCTATTCGCTGGAATATTTTAAGCGCTGTTTGTTTGCGGATCAGCCGGATGAGTACGAAATTGCACCGTCGGCGAACTTTTACGATTATCCTTGGGATTACGACGAAAAATCCTCGCGCGCCACTCTGCCAAACAACGGTCCAGTAATCATCCAAAAAGGTAAAGCCGAAGGAATTTTGCTGGGCGGAAATATGTGCAGTCTAAATTTGTTGAACGGCACCGAGTATTTCCCGCGCATTGCTGGCGATATCATCTTATGTATTGAGGATGATAGTTACGATTCGATTTTAGAGACATTCGAGCGCAATTTCCAGTCGGTAGTGCAGCAGCCGTATTTTCGCCAGGTCAAAGCCATTCTGATCGGGCGTTTCCAACAGGAATCGCAGCCAACAGAGCAGGCTCTTCAAGAGATCATTCTCAGCAAAAATATTGAGCAGACTATGCCAGTCATTGCTAATCTAGATTTTGGCCATACCGACCCGAAATTCACTTATCCAGTTGGCGGCAGGGCTGCGGTTGAGGCTGGCGATATAGCTACCATCCGCTTTTTAGCTAGCTAAATCAAGATTTTTTGACATGATACCATCAAATATGTTATAATATACAAGATAAGGTAGTTACTCTTGCGACAAAATATATACCCCATAAGGCGGCAGCGTGATGGTGGCTGTACTGTTCTTGTGCGTGGTTACCGATGATAAATGCACGCCGCGAAAATCTTTGCTATAGCCGTGCCAGCTGCTGTTGAAGCGGACATGCCAGTGCCCTGGCAGCGGCAAATTGATATCGTAATGGTCGAAGTGCTGGTCGCTGAAATTGACAATTACTAGCACGTCGTCGCCAGCGCCGCCCTTATCCCAGCGGTGGTAACCGATAACGCAGTTGTCGTCGTTGGTGTGGAAAAGGGAGGTCGAATTACCTTGCAGTCCGCGCGTTGTATCGTAAGCGTTATGCCGTAGTGCTAGTAAGTGCTTGTGAGCTAGCAGGATGCCGGCATACTTTTCAGTTTTGTGCCATTCTAGAGCCGCCCAATCGTTGAAAGAGCCGTCCTGCAAAAACTCGCTGCCCTGCAAGATCATTGGTATGCCAGCGGACGTCAAAGTGACGGCATCGGCCAGCAGAGCTTTCTCGCGGGCGTATAGCGTCGTACCGCCGGTGGGGTCGGCTGCTTCGTTGAGTCGCACCGAACCGTTGGCAGCAGTATCGTGCGAATCGCTAAAAATAACCCGCTCAAAGTCATTGCCATTGTACGAGTGGGAAAATTCATAGCGAATGCCTTGCAAAGTTGGTGCCGTATCAGCAGTTAGCCCTAGCGCATCGCGTAAAGCATGCGGCCAACCCAGCTCCCACTGCGCATCAAAGCCGCAGCCATTGTTGGCGCGCGGCGCCGTGATCGCTGAGTTGCAAGCGGCGTCTTCGGCGATTATCAGCGAATCTGGTTTGATTTTGTGCGCTAATTCAGTGATATCTTGCAATAAACTCCAAGTGTCGGCAATATCGTGCTCGGGGTCGTTATCGCGGCCTTCGGTATTACGCATGTAAATAGTGCTATCGACGCGCAGGCCGTCCATATGGTATTCATTCAACCACATTGTAATATTGTCAAGGACAAATTGCCGAACTTCCGGCCGGCCGAAATCAGGCCGTCCGCCCCAAGGCGTATCGCCGCGCTCATCATTATAAAAATAAATACCGCCGCGGTCGTTCTCGCTCCAACCATCAAACTGCCATAGATCAGTATCGCCATAAAAATGATTGTAAACGACATCTAGCACTACGCCGATACCGCGGGTGTGGCACTCGCGCACGAACTTCATCAAGCCGTGGCGCCCGCCCAGCATGCTTTCGACGCTGAAAATGTGGTTTGGCGCGTAGCCCCAGCCGTTACTAAAGGCCATGCTAGTGATTGGCATCAGCTCAATAATGTTAATGCCGAGGTCTCGCAAGTAATCCAACTTTTCGATCGCACTATCAAAGGTGCCAGATGTAGCAGCATCGGGGCGGTTGAAGGTGCCGACATGCAGTTCATAAATGACCTGATCCTGGCGCGGCGGCATGGCAAAATTAGCATCGTTCTGCCAATCGAAATTATTGTCGACAACCACCGAAAATCCCTTGTCGCTGCTAGTGATAGCTCGAGCGCGCGGGTCGTTCTTCTCGAGCAGCTGGCCGTCGGGCGTCTCGATAATGTATTTGTACTGGTGGCCCGGCTCGACATTGCGGATCAGCGCAAACCAATAGCCGTCGCCCTCGCTGGTTAGCGGCTGTTTCTCGCCCGCGGTGAATGTCCCGCTGATGAATACTTGCCGCGCAAACGGCGCCCACACACGGAACTCCGCCCCGCCTCTATATAATGTCACTCCTAGTTTCTTTTTGATTTGATGCGGCATAACTTATCTTATTGTAGCATAAGTGGGATGACTGAGCTTCTGTAACTTATGCAAAATCCTTTGGCACTTCTCTAGCTTCTGCGTTATAATTAGTGAATAATGAGTACAATTACCAACGACGATGTGCGTCATTTGGCACAATTAAGCAGTTTGCAGATGTCTGATGCGGAAATTGAATCGCTCCGCGCCGATATCGAGAAAATTATCAATTATATCAATCAGCTGGACGAGTTGGATACCGACGGCGTGGAGCCGACGTATCAGGTGACGGGTCTGCAAAATGTCTGGCGCGACGACGAAATCATTGATAGCAGCGTATCGCGGCAACAGCTGCTGGCCTTAGCAGCCGAGCAAAGCGACAATTGCGTGAAAGTGCCAAAGGTGTTGTAGTTATGAAAATTATTGAATTAGTAGATAAGGTTAAAAAAGGCGAGACCACCGCGCGGGCACAAGTCGAGCGGTCGCTCGCCAAAGCCCAAGAAACCGAGGAATATCATGCGTTGCTCAGCCTGACGGCGGAGCGCGCTCTGCAGCGAGCTGACGAGATCGACGAGCGGATCAAAAAAGGTGAGAATCCGGGCGTCCTAGCGGGCGTACCGTTCGTGGTCAAGGATAACTACTTGGCGTTCGGCGCGCCAACTACTGCGGCGGCGAAAATGCTCGAGAACTTTCAAGCGCCAGTCCAGGCGACTGTCGTCGAGAAGCTCGAAGCGTCTGGTGCGATTTGTATTGGTAAGTCAAATCTCGATGCTTTTGCGCACGGCGGTTCGACCGAGAACTCATATTTTGGCGCGACGCATAATGCCGTCGATCAGACCAAGGTAGCTGGCGGTTCTAGCGGCGGCTCAGCAGTCGTGACAGCGTTAGATGTGGTACCGTTTGCACTTGGCACCGATACTGGCGGCTCGATTCGCCAGCCAGCTAGCTTTAACGGTGTTTATGGTTTCAAGCCGACTTATGGTTTGAGTAGCCGTTACGGTGCGGTGGCGATGGCCTCGAGCACCGACACGATGGGTTGCTTTGCACGGCATGCTGACGACGTGGCATTAGTTACCAGCGTGATGGCTGGCCGCGACGATAAAGATATGACGACGTTGCCGGATTACTTTGAAGTACAAAAATCAGCAGGCGAGCATTTGAAGATTGGCCTGATCAGCGAGGCGATGGGCGACGGTGTCGACGCAGAAGTTCGCGCTAACGTTAATGATTTTGCCGATAAATTGCGCGCAGCTGGCCACGTGGTCGAAGATGTTGATATGCCAAGCCTTAAATATGCTTTGGCGATTTATTATATCGTCGTGCCGGCAGAAGTTTCTAGCAACCTGGCGCGTTACGACGGCGTACGCTACGGCTATCGCGCCGAAGGTGTCAAAACACTAGCTGAGCTTTACGGCCGCAGCCGCAACGAAGGTTTCATGACCGAGAACAAACGCCGCATCATGATCGGCAGCTATGTGCTATCCAGCGGCTTTTTCGATGCTTATTATCTCAAGGCTCAAAAGGCGCGCACTGTTTTGATTAACGAATTCAACAAGCTGTTTGAGAAGTACGATTTCTTGCTGCTGCCAACCGCGCCGACACCGGCGTTTGGCCTGGGCGAAAACACTAGCGATCCAGTCAAGATGTACTTGGCGGATGTCATGACGGTACCACCGAGCTTGGCAGGTTTGCCAGCAATCAGTATACCGGCAGGTAGTAGTTCTAGCGGTCTGCCAATCGGCGCGCAGTTAGTTGGCCCGATGAAGTCCGACGCTAAGTTGATCGCGCTAGCAGGCGATATGGAGGGCGAAAATGAATAATAATTTCGCAACGTGGTTCATTTTGATCGCGGTACTGATTTTGGCGATTGTCGGCGCAGTTTTTATTGCCTTTGCCAGCAAGCGTTCGCCGAAGCTCAAAGTCGAAAAATTCCGCGCCCGCTGGCTGGCGATCGAAAATAGCCTCGACAAAGAAAGTGCTCCTAGCTGGCAGCTAGCTATCCTCAACGCTGATAAGCTTGTTGACAAAGCCTTGCGTGATAGCCGCTACAAGGGCGAGACTATGGGCGAGCGCATGAAGGCCGCTGGTAAGGTTTGGTCGAATGCTAACCATATCTGGGGCGCGCACAAAATTCGCAACCATATCGCGCACGAAGCTGATGTCAAGATAAATTATGATATTGCGCGCCGCGCTCTGGCCGCTTACAAACAAGCATTGAAAGATTTAGGAGCAATCTAATGGCAGTATCTGACGAAATTTTACAACAATATGAAATGACCATTGGTATCGAGTGCCACGTCCAGCTGGCGACCAAAACCAAGCTGTTTAGCCCAGCCGATAATGATGCACGTAATGCCGAGCCGAACGAAAAAACGCACGAAATTGACTTTGGTCTGCCGGGAATGCTACCAGTACTGAATAAGCACGCCGTCGAGCTGGCGGTGCGCGCCGGTAAAGCGTTGAACGCGCCGATTGCTCGCGTTAGCCGGTTTGATCGCAAGCACTATTTCTATCCTGACCTGCCAAAGGGCTACCAGACATCGCAAATGTATCAGCCGATTATTTTGTCTGGCTATGTCGATGCGCCGCTAGAAGACGGTTCGCTCAAACGAGTGCGGATTCACCATGCACACATGGAAGAGGATGCCGGCAAGTTGACGCACCACGACGGTTATTCGCTGGTTGACCTCAACCGCGCTGGCACGCCGCTGATTGAAATCGTCTCTGAGCCGGACATGCATTCTGCCGAGGAGGCCAAAGCGTACGCTTCGGAGCTGCACAAATTGATGGTCTACGCTGGCGTTACGCACGGTGATTTATACCACGGCAACATGCGGTTTGATGTTAATATTTCGGTGGCTAAAAAAGGTGCGACTGAGCTTGGCAAGCGCGCAGAAGTTAAAAACCTTAATTCGTTCCGTAGCGTAGAGCGTGCCGCCGAGTATGAATTTAAGCGTCAAGTTGACTTGCTGGAAAGTGGTGAATCGGTAGTGCAGGAAACCCGCGGCTGGAATGATGACAAGCAAGTCACCACTTCGCAGCGCTCGAAAGAAGACGCCCAGGATTATCGCTATATGCCTGACGCCGATATCCCTCCAGTAGTATTGACCGATGACTTCATCGCTGATATCCAAGCCGAAGTACCGATGCTGCCAGGTGAATATCGTGAAAAGTGGAGCGGATTGAACTTGGACAAGTCGGTGATCAATTCGTTGTTGTCCAATCAAAATTACGCGCGTATCATGCTGGAAGTTCAAGAAAAATCGGGCGATGCATCTGCCAAGCGAGTCGCGCACTGGTTCGCTAGCGCGCTGACAGCCAGCGGCAGCGGTGCCGACGATGACAATACGCCGGTCGATGTCAGTGCGCCGTATGTGTCGGTTGACGATTTGGTGGAATTGGCAGAAATGACCGAAAAGACGGAAATTTCCAGCACCAATGCTAAAGAGCTATTTAATGAACTATTGGCGGGTGCCGAACATCCGCGCAAGCTAGCTGAAGAAAAGAACTTGCTGCAAGTCTCCGACGAATCTACCATCGCTGCCATCGTTGACGAAGTGCTAAACGACCCAACTTCAGCAGCTTCCATTGCCGACATTAAAGCTGGCAAGGATAAAGCTATCGGCTACCTAGTCGGTCAAGTCATGAAGCGTTCCAAAGGCCAAGCCAACCCGAGCCTGGCGCAGAAATTAATCCGCGAAAAATTATAAGGTTCGACACTTCAAAAATAGGAGAGAATAGGAGTTAAATTATGAAAAAACCAACCAAAGCTATCATCGCTGCCGCTGGTTTCGGTACGCGTTTCCTGCCGCAGACTAAGGCTATGCCCAAAGAAATGCTGCCGCTAATTGACAAGCCGATTATTCAATATGTCGTCGAGGAATTGGTCGAGGCTGGCATTAAGGATATAATTATCATCGGTAGCGCTAACAAGCGGGCGATCGAAGACCATTTTGATACGCCAAACGAAGAGCTGCTCGCCAATCTGCGCGCTGGCGGCGCCAAAAAGCAGCCGCTAATCGACATCGTTCGGCGCCTGTCCGATATGGCCAACTTCGTCTATATTCGCCAGAAAGGCCCTTATGGTAATGCCACGCCGCTGACTTGCGCTTCACATTTGATTATGCCAGGCGAGTCGGTGATTTACACGTTTGCTGACGACTTCATCGAGGCTAGCCCGAGTCGTTTTCGCCAAATGATTGAGGCATCGCAGCAGCTCGACGGGGCAATCTTGTCGTGTAAGAAAATTGTCGAAGACGCCGAATTCGATCGTTACGGCGTAGTTAACGGCCAGCAAGTCAAAGACGGCGTCATTAAAATGACTAATATCGTTGAAAAACCTGGTAAAGCTAACGCGCCGTCCGACTTGGCGAGCGTCAGCAGCTATTTGCTGCCGGGCGAGTTCTTCGGCTATCTCGAGCGGGCTCGCGATGACTTTGATGGCCGCGGCGAATTTACTGTCCAGCCGATTATGCAAGAAATGATTGACGATGGATTTGATTTTTACGGCGTAGAAATCATCAACGGTACATATTATGATACCGGCGATAAATTGGAATACATCAAAACAGTGATTGATTTTGGACTAAAGCATCAGAAGCTCGGTCCAGCGCTGCGGCAATTCTTGCAGTCGCGAATTAACGGCGAAAATCGCTAAAAGCACTAGCTTTTTCTGACAGAACGTGGTATAATGAGAGTATAGCTGCAAAAAGCAGTATTAAAATAAACAAAAAGGAGCGCAAATATTGATGGAATGGGCTCAAATACTTGTCATCATTTTGGCGGCAGCTTTGGCGTTGTTCTTGCTGCTAGCAATTATCTTGACGATCAAGCTAATCCAGATTTCCCGCCAAATCAAACGGGTGGCTTGCGCCGCCGAACGCACTGCCCTCAAGGTAGAGTCGGTTGCCAACAGCGCGGCTGCTATGGTGGCGCCGGCAGCAATCGCCAAGATCATCAAATCGATGATGTACAAAACTAAAAAACATAAAAATAAGGAGGACTAATTATGTCAAAACGTAAATTTGTTTTGGGGGCGCTCTTTGGCGCAGTTGCCGGAGTAGTCGCTGGCGTCCTAACGGCGCCGAAATCAGGCAAAGAAACCCGTGCTGATCTCAAGAAAAAGGCTAACGAACTAAAGAACGAAGCTGGCGAAAAAGCCGAAGAGGTCAAGGCCAAGGGCGAGAAGGTTTATAGCGATGTCCGCAACAAAGCTAATGCTGCCGTCGAAGAAGGCCGCAAAACTGTTGACGACTATAGCGACCGCGCTGTGCGTGCCGCTAACGCCGCCAAGGACGAATTCAACCGCCCAAGTAAGCGCAAATAATTGTAGCCAATCAAATACTCAAGGCGCTCTGTTTTATTGTAAATCAGGGCGCTTTTTTATTGTGAAAACTGGCGAGTTGTGGCAAACTAAATCTATGGCTAAAAAGCACAATAATATCTTCGCCCGCATGGCTCAGCGTCTGCATGATGACAACGAAAAAGGCTCGCGCCAGGCGCTGCTCGAGGAGCTGTTCAACGACTTCAATCGCAATCGCTACGAGATTTACAAGATTAACTTTTTTCGCGGTATATTTTTCGGTTTCGGGTCGCTTTTAGGCGGTACTATGCTGATTGTGCTGCTGGTTTGGGTGCTTAATCTCACCGGCCAACTCGTCCCGAGCGTGGCTGGCTTTATCGATCAAATACTTAATGTTATGCAGAATAGCCGGCGCTAGCGTTGCTAAACGGCTTCTTTACTCCTTAAAATTACTGCGCCAAGAGTGCAGGCAGATTGGCGCGGCGCGTCTTCAAAAACAACTTAGTCTGCGCTATAATAAGCATAAGATATGGGTAGTAATTCAGTACAAGGCCAGCCGGCGCTGCAACCGAGCGATTTCGTGCACCTGCATAATCATACCTTTCATTCGGTGCTGGATGGCTTGACTAAAATCAATGATTTGGTTGATAAAGTCAAGGAGTTCGGTATGGAAGCGGCGGCAGTAACCGACCACGGTACGATGAGCGGTATTCTTGACTATTATAAAACTGCCAAAAAAGCTGGCATCAAGCCGATTCTCGGTATCGAGACATATGTAGCGGCGCGTTCGCGCTTTGACCGCGATCCGGCCAAGGACAAGCAGCGCTTCCACTTGACGGTGCTAGCGATGAACAACACCGGCTTTCATAATCTGATGAAGCTATCGACGCAGGCTAATCTGGAGGGTATGTATTACAAGCCGCGGATTGACCACGACTTGCTAGAGGAGTTGAATGAAGGTTTGATTGTGATGAGCGGCTGTGCTAGCGGTGAAATCGGCGTAGCACTCAAAGAAGATGACTACGATCGTGCCCGCGATATTGCCAAATGGTATAAATCGATTCTGGGCGACCGCTACTATCTGGAGTTGCAAGACCACGGCCACCCGAAGTCAAATACGCACTGGGACGTCCAGGCAAAAATCAATGAGGGCTTGATTAAGTTATCGAAGGAGCTGGACATCGAGATGGTGGTGACTTGCGATGGACACTACTTGACGCACGATCACCAAGACGCGCACGAAATTTTGCTATGTGTCGGTACTGGTTCGTACTTGAGCGATGAAAAGCGGATGAGTCTGAAAGACTTTGAGCTGCACTTGACCGACCCGCGCGACATCATTGCTCACTGGGGCGAGGAGTATCCCGAGGTAATTCGTAACACTAAAAAGGTGGCTGACCGCTGTAATGTTGAAATTGAGCTGGGTCGCATTCTTATTCCTAAATATCCGCTGCCTGAAGGCGAGAACGAGCACTCGTATCTGCTGAGGTTGACTTATCAGGGTTTGCTGCAGCGATATAACGGCGTTTCAAAGGAAGAAGCCGAGAAATTGGACCCTGAAGAAATCATTCCGCAGTTGTCTGATGAAGTCTGTCAGCGTGCCGAGATGGAGCTGGGCGTGATGGGCAACATGGGTTATGAGGGTTATTTCTTGATCGTTCAGGATTTTATTAACTGGGGTAAATCTAAAGGAATTGTTTTTGGTCCGGGCCGTGGTAGCGCCGCCGGATCAATTATTGCCTACGCACTGAACATTACCGACCTTGATCCGCTAAAGTATGGTCTGCTATTTGAACGTTTCCTAAATCCAGATCGTATTTCTATGCCGGATATCGACGTCGATATTCAAGATACCCGCCGCGACGAAGTGATTGAATATTGCGCTAAAAAATACGGCGAAGACCACGTCAGTAATATCGCTACCTTCGGTAAGATGTTTGGCCGCATGGCGGTGCGCGATGTCGCCAGGGTGCTGGAAGTGCCGTACGCCGAGAGCGACCGCTTGGCTAAGTTGGTGCCGCCGCCGAACCAGGGCCGGCACATTCCGCTGTCGGTTAGCGTTAAAGAAGATGCCGATCTGCGTAAGGAGTACGAGAATAATCCTACCGCCAAAGAAGTGCTGGATTACGCCATCCAGCTCGAGGGAACGATTCGCAGCCACGGCGTTCATGCCTGCGGCGTGGTGATTGCGCCGGACACGCTGGTTAATTATATTCCGCTAGAAATGGCGCAAAAGGGTGTGGTGGCGACGCAGTTCCCGATGGGCGAAGTTGAGGAATTGGGACTGCTGAAGATGGACTTTTTGGGACTCAGTAACTTGACGATTATCAATAATGCCATGCGTATTATCAAAAAAGTTTACGGCGAGGAAATCGATCTGGCACACTTGCCGCTTGACGACAAGCCAACGTACGAGCTATTTCAGCGCGGTGACACCACCGGCGTGTTTCAGCTGGAATCGGCGGGCATGAAACGCTACCTGCGGGCGCTCAAACCGACGCATTTTGAAGACATCATCGCTATGGTGGCGCTGTATCGTCCGGGGCCGATGCAATTTATCGATAGCTTTATTCGCCGCAAGCACGGTGAGGAGCCGATCACTTATCTACACGACGGTATGCGCAACTCGCTGGAAAACACCTACGGAATTTTGGTCTACCAAGAACAATTTATGCAAATTTCTAAGGAATGGTGCGGCTTTACCGGCGGCCAGGCTGATACGCTGCGTAAAGCTGTCGGTAAGAAAAAAATCGACTTGATGAAAAAGGTTAAGCCTGAATTTGTCGAGGGTGCGGTCAAAGTCGGCGGCGCCACGCGCGAAATGGCGGAAACCTTTTGGACACAGCTGGAGGAGTTCGCTAATTACTGTTTCAACAAGTCTCACGCCGCTTGTTACGGCTTGATCGCTTATTGGACAGCCTATCTGAAGGCGCATTATCCGGACGCTTTCATGGCGGCGCTAATGACCAGCGATCACGACGATATCGACCGCCTGGCGATTGAAATTACCGAGTGCAAGCATATGGGCCTGGAGGTTCTGGCGCCAGACGTCAATCAGTCATACGTCGAGTTCGGCGTGGTGCCAGCTGCCAAGCAGGTTCGCTTCGGTATGGCCGCAGTCAAAGGTGTCGGCGTCGGCGCAGTCGAAGAGATTATCCGTGCCCGCGAGGCCGATGGCCCGTTCAAGTCGGTCGAGGATTTTGCCAAACGTGTCAGTACTAGCAAAGTCAATCGCAAAGCTTGGGAATCGCTGGTCAAAGCCGGTGCTTTCGACGCGCTAGGCGACCGCAGCGATTTGCTATTTAATCTTGATACGATTCTGGCTTTTGCTAGCAAGTTGCAAAAGGAAGCGCTCAGCGGGCAAGTTGATATGTTCGCGGCGCTCGGCGGCGACAAATTGATGCCGTCGGTCGAACTGAAGACTTCGCCGGTCAAATATACCAGCAAAGAGCAACTGATGTGGGAGCGCGAATTGCTGGGCCTTTACATTAGCGCCCATCCGTTAGATAATTACGATGCCTTTTTCGAGGAACAGACCATTCCGTTGCACGCCTGCACGCCGCAAATCGACGGGCAGAAAGTGTCGGTCGGCGGCTTGGTGTCGACGATTCGCACCATCGTCACCAAGGCTGGCACTAAAATGGCGTTTGTTGGTATCGAGGACAAAACTAGCGAGGCAGAATTAATCGTTTTCCCGAGGCTGTACGAGCAGCTTGGCGACAGCTTGCAACAAGATGCTATCGTCAAGGTGGCCGGCACAATCAACGCCCGCGACCGCGACGGCAACATGACCGACGAAGCCAAAATCATCGCTGACGAAATTAGTATCGTTACCGACAAAGAACTCAACGAATACCAAAGCCACGGCCGCAAAATGACGGCGCCGAAAGGCCGCGCGGCTGTCAAAAGCAAGCGTTATCCGCGCAAAAACGCTAACGGTGCGCCAGCTGTGACGGCTGCAGCCAGCGCCAAAGCAGCACCGGCAATCACCGCCAAGCCTCTAGAAAAACTGGAAACTGTCTATGTCAAAGTCAAAAACCCGAGCGACCGCGACCTGCTGGTCTCGCTCAAGAAACTGTGCAGCCAAAATCCTGGCCAGAACGACATTATTATGATTTTGGGCGATGATAAGTCCAATGCCATCCGCCTGCCGTTTCGGGTCGATGCTCAGCGCAACCTGCGCGCTGGCCTAGCCGAACTACTGGGCGACGAATGTGTCAAAGTAAAATAGATTAGGATAAGATAATTTTGGCCAAAGAAAATAGCCCGCCAGAAAGGCCTTGCGCCGAGGCTGGTGGCCTCTAGGCGAGCTATTTTCGGGCGGGCGGTTAGCCCTTGCTGCTCTTGTCTGAGTCTTCTCGTTGCCACTGCCAGCGCCGAATTTTATCAAGTACTCGAAGACACTTGATGAGAATACCGTAGAATAGTATGTAACACAGTCCTCCTTGGCGCTTCATCTTCGTGGCGTGCCTGAGGATGTATAGGTAGGCGCTTTCTCTGGCGGGTCTCTTGTACTTCATGATCTCTCCTCTTAGAGAAGCTTGCTCAAGTAAAAGGGCAACTTCACGCCCTTTATTTTCCTAAACTTGAGCGAAAAGCTAATATATATCACATATGGACTGCAAAGTCAATACTTTTCGCAATTGTTTCGTAAAATTTGCAAATTTTAGGCATTTTTGGTGGTTTTGCCGCTCGCTGCCAGCTCGTACAGCGCGATTCCGGCCGCTACCGATACGTTGAACGACTCTTTTTGCCCGAACATCGGAATCTCAATGATATCGTCAGCCAAAGCCAGCCATTCGGGCGCGATACCGCCGACTTCTTCGCCTAGCAGCAACGCAATGCGGTCTGGCGCCGAATAATCGCGCAGATTGGTGCTATTGGCGGCTTGTTCCAGAGCGGCGATGCGGTAGCCTAGCTGCCGTAGTTCGTCTAGCGGCGGTGCTTCGCGATACTCAAACGGCACTAAACTCTCGGTGCCGAGCGCCGTTTTGTGGATTTGCTGGGTGATTTTTTCACGAATGTGCGGCAGGCGCTGGTCGTCCCGCGTGATTTCACCGTCGATTAGCGCGCAATTTGGCGCTTCGCGGCACAAACTCAAATCTGGGTAGGGCGTATAGCCACTCAAAATTAGCTTTTCGACGCCGAACCCCTCGCTGGTACGAAAAATCGACCCGACATTGAAAGTCGAGCGGATGTTGTGGGCGATGACGACGATTTTTGGCATAATTCTATTGTAGCATTGTTTTTAGCGCAAGCTTTTTGCTAAAATAAAGGTGATGGATGAAGAAGAAGTTCAGCGCCGTCGGCGCGAACAAGACGAAAAAGCTACCCGCCAGCGGGCGACTATTTTGGGTTTGCCGTATGTTGATATGCGCAATCTAGAGGACACGCTACCGCTAGTCCCTGGCATGATTCCGATCGAGAAAATGCACCAATACCGCATCGTGCCGCTAGCCAAAGGCGGCAACGAAGTGATGTACCAAATCGGCGTAACCTCACAAACGCCGCAATCTATTTTGCAGAAGATCAAGCGCGAGTATCAAGACCGCGGCGACAAATTGCAGTTTTTGCTGATCAGTGCCAGCGGCTACCGGGCGATGATGCTGCGTTACGATCCGCCGCAGCGTACTGCTTACGATGATATCGAGATTGCTAAGGAGGGCGACAGTAATACTATCGCTCAAGTTAGCCAGACGTTGAATTTGGTATCGAGCGAGGAATTATTCGACTTTCTGATCAAGCAGGCGGACAAGCTTGGCGCTAGCGACATTCACATTGAAAATGAGCGCGATTCTATCCGCGTGCGGATGCGCGTTGACGGCGCGCTGCACCCGGTGGCACAGCTAGAACGTTCGCGCTACCGAATTATTATGGGCGAGCTAGCTAGCCGTGCTGGCGTTAGCAGTGCAGCCATGGAGTCGCAGTCCGGCCATATGCAGATGGAGATCACCACCGACCAAGGCACGCATCTATTGAACCTGCGCGTCGAGACTGTGCCAACGTTGTACGGGCAAGATGCGGTGCTGCGTTTGTTTAATTTTGATGAATCATTGCTGAACTTGGATCTGCTGGGCATTCCGCCGCGCCAGCGCAAAGAAATCGACGAAGTTGTCAGCCACCCGCGTGGTCTGGTGCTGATGGTCGGGCCGACTGGCTCGGGTAAATCGACGACGCTTTATAGTATGCTCAACGCGTTGAATACCACCGACCGCAAGCTGATTACACTCGAGGATCCGATCGAGTATGGCCTGAGCGGCATGTCGCAAATTCCGATCGACACGACGCACGGGCAGAGTTTCGCTGATGGTTTGCGCAGCGTCTTGCGCCTCGACCCGGATGTGGTGATGGTTGGCGAGATTCGTGATGTCGATACGGCGCGCACGGCTATTCAGGCGTCAATCACCGGCCACTTGGTGTTATCGAGCTTTCACGCCAATACTACCAGTACAGCCTTTAGCCGTATGATTGATATGATTGGAGTTAATCCGATCTTTTCAAGCGCTATCCGTTTACTGATTGCCCAGCGTTTGGTGCGGCGTTTAGTCGATCATACCAAGGAAGCGTACGAACCCGATGAGGCAACACGTAAATATGTTCAGCGCGTACTCGAAAAGCTGCCGCCCGATGTCGAGAAGCCTGATCTGGATAATTTTAAGCTGTGGCGCCCCGTGCCTAGCGAGGATGCGCCGTTTGGCTACAAAGGCCGGGTGGTTATCATGGAACAGCTGGTTGTTACCGATGAAATTCAGAAGTTTATCCGCGGCGACGTCCAAGATGTTCACCCCGAGACAATCGAAGAAACCGCCCGAAACGAAGGCATGCTAACGCTCGAGCAAGTCGGCGTATTGGCGGCTTTGCGCGGCGAAACCACGCTCGAGGAAATAGCACGGGTGATTTAATGCAAATTGTGGTATAGTATTGGGTGCTGGCTCTAAGCGTGGAGCTTGAGATGTTGTTGACGAGTGCTCTAGTACAGGGCGGAAAGAGAGTCTGGGGTGGATATCGACAGGGGACTGTTTTTGAGAGGCTGGTTCAAGAGTATTTCGCGTCACGATGACCGTCTGCAAAAGATTGGACGCGGACACCTCGCGTGGCTGGCTATGCGAGATGAAGCAGCTCTGTCCTCGCGGACTCCGCCCGCGAGGCGGGGTTTTCCGTAGAGGTCTATCCTTTTCATGCGTCGTTCGCCGTCCCGCCCCCAACTCAACTACTTAGTATTGATTTAGGATTTATTTTATGACATTTGCTACCGCTGGTACGACACGTTTGTCGAATGGCGACGGTATAACTTCGTCGGCGGTTGGGTTATCGACCAGCGCTGCTAGAGCTTCGGCGGCGGCTAACTTGTGCTGGTCAGTGATTTTCTGGACGCCATTGTCGAGCGCGCCGCGGAAAATACCAGGGAAGGCTAAGGAATTATTAACTTGATTCGGGAAGTCGCTGCGGCCAGTCGCTACGACGGCTGCGCCAGCGCTAATTGCGGCATCGGGCATGATTTCGGGTACTGGATTGGCTAGAGCGAAAATAATCGGCTGGCTGGCCATCGCCGCGACCATCTTTGGCGCTAGCGAGTTAGCGGCCGATACGCCGATGAAGATGTCGGCGCCAGTTAATACTTCTGCTAGCGTACCGCTTTCTGAAGTATTCAAATATTGCTGCAAGGCGGTTTTTTCTGGCGACAGGTCAGTGCGGTCGCTACTCAGCGCGCCGTGGCGATCGAGCGCAATCAAGTTTTTGACGCCGTACAGATTGAGCAGCTTAATAATTGCTGTACCGGCCGCGCCTGGTCCTGCCAGGACGACTTTGCAGTCGCGTAAGTTTTTGCCGACAACCTTGGCGGCGTTGATCAGTCCAGCTAGCACTACTATTGCCGTACCGTGCTGGTCGTCGTGAAATACTGGAATGTCTAGTTCGGCTTTCAAACGCTCCTCAATTTCGAAGCATTTTGGCGAAGCGATATCCTCTAAATTGATCGCTCCAAAGCTCGGCGCTATCGCCTTGACGGCAGCGATAATTTCTTCTGGCTGGTGGACGTCCAGCACGATTGGCACGGCATCGACATTAGCAAAATGCTTGAACAGCAGCGCCTTGCCCTCCATCACTGGCATGGCGGCTTTCGGCCCCAAATTACCCAAGCCTAAAATCGCTGAGCCATCGGAAATCACGCCGACCAAATTGTTCGTCCAAGTGTATTTCGGCAAATCCGCCGGGTTCTCGGCGATGGCTTGGCTAACGGCGCCGACGCCCGGGCTGTAATAGGCGCTAAGTTTATCGCGGTCAATTTCGTCGTTATCGCGCAGCGCGGTGGTAATTTTACCTTTATATTTTTGGTGTAGTTCGAGTGCTAGTTTGTTGTAATCCATGAGTATATTATAGCGCGTTTTGGCGTTTTGGGCGCGCATGTTGAACTAAATGGCAGTTTGTAGCATAATATATTTATGAGAAGAAATGGAGAGTTTTTAGGCACAATAAGAAACCGGTTGACAACATTTTTGGCAGTTGGAAGTTTAGCGTTAAGCTCGTTTGTCGGGTCGTGCTCGGCTAAGCGTCAGACGCCGGATTCTACGCCAGCCGGGAGTACTGCCTCCGAGAGCGCTACTGCCGGTACACTAACTTATGAGGAGTTAGCCAAAAAAATTGGCGAGGGTGATTCAGTTTGGATCGCGCCAGTTGCTTACATACAGAGTACAGACGGTGAAAACAGCGGCAAGATTGTTGTACGCCCAGCTGCTGAAGTCAACGGCGACCCGACATGCCAGCAGCCTGGCGAATCGCGGCAGGTGGGCGACGAACAGGTAAGATACTACGCCGTTGAAGATGGCAAATTGGTGGAAGTAGACCCTCCGTCATCCAAGGCGGCCAGACGGTCGGATAGCGTCGATGAAAATACGGTTATCTGCGTGAAATTTGACGGGGCAGTCGACGGATTCCAGCCAGGAGCGGAGCTTCCGACGACTATGGTTATTGACGGCAAGCCCTACCGTGTCGTATATGTAGAGAGTTCAACAGAAAACCCGTTGACCCCGCGTCAAGCTCTTGACCCAACCGATGAATAGCTATTTTGCTTGCATTTTAGTATAGTTTGTGGTATAATAAAAAGACATACCAATTTTAATTTCGAGGTGAAAGTATAACGAAATGGGTATATTAGAATCTGACAGGCCAGCTATGAGGCATGCAGGCGAGCGCCAAAGTACGCTTGATAGAATTAAAGGATACTTGCCTGAAGATGATAAAACTAAAAAAACACTCGTTGCTGTTGGTGCACTTGCTTTGGCGACAGGCGTTTTCATCGCAAAGTCTGGCTGCGAGCACGGTGCGGTAGATGATAGCAGTAATGCGGATACTGGCATCCAGCAGCCGTTAGATACCAATGAACAGCCTAAAGATTTGCTGCGGCAGCCGGTAACAGTAGACGATTCTGATGGCAACAAAACACCAGAAGAAGTAATAGTGGTCGATAGAGGATCTCAGGTGACGACTTGCGAGATATTTCAGGGACAAGGAGTGGTTGATAGTAAGGCTGTGTGCCCTCACCCTGACCGAATAATTAAGCCGAGTTTTCAGGATGTCCAGGGCGCTCAACAGGTGATCGGCTCTAATCCTGACACTCAATTTTTTGTCAACGTTGATATTGACCAACCAACTACAGCGTAAGGCTTTTCTGCTTCCAACGCCAAATAGTGCTGCGATGTACGCCGCACTATTTTCTTTGGTGAGATTTTTTGTTTTATGCTTTGGTTCATCACACGAGCGGTGAGGAGTTGCGTGCTACGAGCTATTGCTCACCGGCTGATTTTGTGCTAGAATAATTCGCATTGTACGAGAGTTAATTATTCGGGCTTTGTTCGGTGTGGAGCCGCAGAGGTACAACTGCGTGGCCAGCCAGAATCGGTTCGAAAGATAGGAAAAATTATGAGTTTTGCATTAATCCAAAAAGTCAACGACGAGCAAAAGAAAGCGCAAGTTGTCGATGTTCGCAGCGGCGACACCGTGCGCGTGTATCAGAAAATCAAAGAGGGCAACAAAGAGCGCATTCAGATGTTCGAAGGCGTGGTTATCCGCACCGACAACAAAGGCCAGCACACTAGCCGCATTACCGTCCGCAAAGTTGCTTCGGGCGTCGGTGTCGAGAAATCATTCTTGCTGCACAGTCCGCTGGTCGAAAAAGTCGAGATTGTGCGCCGGGCTAAGGTTCGCCGCAACTTCTTGAGCTTCTTGCGTAAGCGCAGCGGCAAGTCGGCCCGCCTGACTGCTGTTAAGTTCGACCGCGAGGCAGTGAACGCCGTCCGCGACAAACATGCCGAAGAAGAAGCCGCTCGCTTGAAAGAAGAGAAAGCCAAAGAAGCCGCCGAGAAGAAGGCCGCCGAA
>JBHRNN010000001.1:0-150101 GCA_042642485.1 Saccharimonas sp. (SeqCode) | reverse complement strand
TTACATCATATTTTTCAAAAGTCTGTCGCCACAACGAGTAATCTGGTCGCCACGATTCGGGCATCTCGGGCGTCTGAGTGTCAATACCGCAAATTAGCAGCTGCTGTTGCAGCCATGGAATCCAAATTGAATTGCTGGCGCTTGGCAAATTCGGATGTTCACTCCATCCAAGCGGCGACAACAAGCACCTCGCTCCCCTCTCGCACCAGCAAGCCTGCCACCTGGTCGTCGACGCCGGCTTAAAAATTTTGAACACCAGCTTTCCAGACAGAGAGTTGAAATAAACGAGAAGGTACTTCAGCTACCTATCGACGGCGTAAGTATTCTTCCAGAAACTCGCTCCACTCCGGCGCGTTCTTTTCGCGGAAATAATGGCACAAGAAATCAACCATAATTTGTTGGCGGTTTTCTGCCTCTATTCGTCCTGGCTTGGTCAGCATCAAGTCTTTCAGTTTCAGTAGCTTTTCAAAAAAGTGATTAATGAAGCCGTCGGTATCATGCGTATTGCCGTCAGCATTATATTCGTGCGCCGCCAGATTAACATTCGGCCAAACCGCGGGATCAAAAATCCGCCCGCCGTGATGGCAAGCATAGACCAGCGCCCGCTCAATCCCAACTGCGCCAATAGCATCGCACATATCAGCGTCAGATACCAGCTGCCCCGCCAGACGCTGCGGCTGCTTGCCGTTCAGTCGTTTACTATAACCAATCGCCGCAACATTTTCTAGCACCGCCCGGCTTAGATTATCAGCCACTTCTGCTTGCGCCATAATATTTACTGCGTTCGTTAATTTCTCTGCCTGCGCCTTGCCGACCAATTTGTAATCATCAACGTCATGCAGCCAAGCCGTCAACAGCACTTCTTGTAGATCCACTGATTCGCTGCATTCGCTAGCAAAACGCTCCGCCAGCAGCGCCACCCGCTCGACATGATCGTCAGCGTGACCTGAAGTGTCGCCGCCTAGTAATTCACGAACCAATAGTTTAACTTTATTAAGTTCAGGAGTTTGCTTATTATTCATAGCATTTATTATATCTCATTGCCGCCACTAGCGCATTAGCTGCCCTTGTATTTCTATAGTATTTATGCTATAATATAAAGATATGGCTGAAGTAATCACCACCGCCCCAAAGTCGAAAGAAGCGGAAGTTAAACTGTTGATTATGCCTCTAGGCGAACTAACTTTGCACTTAGGCGACGATAAGGCGTCCACTGCTATAGAAGCGATTGCTAAGTTAGTCAACCGCCGCAAACCAGGCGATAAGCAGATGCTACCTGTATCTTATGCAGATATCACTGGTAAATACACTGATATCGTAGCCTTGCGACTGCCTGAAACCCCGTCCCAAGAACCTAAAGATGCTATAGACACTAACTCTATAATAAATAGTATAGTCGGATACGTTGGAGCGATGGGACCAATCAAGCACGGCGCCCGTCCAATGTCCGAGGTCGGCTCGCTAAAAGTAGACGATAGCCTACGCGGTCACGGCGTCGGAACGATTTTATTTGAAAGAATTATTAAGGCAATGCAAGACGAAGGAATTACACCTTATGCATTTTGTAATTCAGATAGCCTGCCTATAGCCAAACGGCTTGGCGGGCGCGAGATAGAATCAGCAGACGAAGTGCCCCCAGAGGCATTGGAATTATGCCAAGAGTGTCCGTTGTATGGTCAGGGTAGCAAAAAGCATGGTTGTTGTGATACCGTAATGGTATGGGACAAGACGCAAAACGCAGACGGCTAGATATTATTGAATTAACCGAGCAACTGATAGCCATCCCGTCTATATCAGGCAACGAGACCGAGATTTTACACTTCGTCGCGTCATGGATGCAATCGGTGAATTTCGATAAGGTTATTACCGAGAAACGTTTTACTACTGGACTTATTCGCGCCAGCAAACAGCCAGCACAGCGCGCCCTTATTCTGTGCGGGCATGTTGATACGGTTTCTCCTGGCGACAAGTCGGCTTGGCGGCAGAGTCCGTGGCAACCATACGTTATGAACGGCCGGCTATATGGTCTAGGCGCCACCGACATGAAAGCTGGCGTCGCTCTACAAATGATAGCCGCCGCCGAATACGCAAATAACCGGCGCGATGATCTTGATGTGTGGTGCGTCGCCGTTGCTAGCGAAGAGGTTGACGGCGCTGGGTCGGCTGATTTTGCGAAGTATTTTTCAGAAAAGACACAGTACGAGGAAGTTAGCTGCGCCATCGCCGAACCGACGGATAATCGAATTGAAATCGGACATCGCGGCAATAAGTTTGTTGAATTTATCTTTGAGCGCACATCAAGCCACGCCTCGCAAGAGAGCGCTTATTACGATAGTTCGCTGCCAGCCGTGGTGTCGTTCCTGAATGATTTGCCAGAGATTCGCGAACAGCTTCATGCCGCCTATAGCCACGATATTTTGGGCGCTCCTAGCTTCACGCCAACGCGCGTTGAACCTGCAGGGTCATACTCTAACAACAAAACAGCTGGTGTCAGCTCTGTGATGGTCGATATCCGCACCACGCCGCCCCTGGACGCAGACTTTGAGAAGTGGGTTGACAAGATAGCTGCCCGCTACGATTGCACATGGCGGCATCCCGCTACGCCTGTGCCGTCTGCTTTGTGCGATACAAACGCCAAAATCTTGAAAACCATGCAGCGCTTGCTACCAGAAGCTGAGACAGCAGTCAGCTACGGCGGCACCGATCAAGCCTTCTTCCAGGCCATCGGCGCAGAGACGGTCATCTACGGTCCTGGTGATTTCGACCAAGCGCACACCGTAAACGAATCGGTATCAGTAGCAAGAATTAGACAGACGCACGGCATTTACCAACAACTCATTCAGTCAATATAGGTTTAGCGTATTGCGATTTGCTTGACATAGCAGGTTAAAAATTATTAACAGGTAAACCTCGTGTTACAATATCTGTAAGCTTTGTTAAATTGAGGAGGTTTTATGAAAACGCCAAAATTACTATTAATCATCGCTGGATCGCTTGCGGCTATTGCGGCAGTATTAATTGCTGTCAGCTGCATACCGCCGTCCGGACCAGAACCAGAATACGTTTGCGCCAAAAACGGCCAGCCAAGTTCCGGATTCAAAGACACTAAGAAAAATTGCCCGATAACTTCAGAAAGTTTGAAAGCTCATATGGCGTGGGAAGAAGGCCCATTCGGCAGAGGCAAATATATTATGCGCCAAATCGCCGTCGTGTCAATACTTGGCGCGATTGGCTGTGCTGTTGCTTCGCCAATTGTAAAGTCAAAGCAGAACAAAAAGTCAAAGAAATAAAAAATTAAACTGACAAATTTACACTGAAAACTAAGCCGTCTAAATACTGACGGCTTGGTCTATTTATCTAAATAGCTACTCTGCCTCCGCCAAAATTTCTTTCAACAACCGGAATGCCGCCCAAGCTTTCGGCCAGCCAGTGTAAAAGCCAAGCTGAGTAATTACCTCGACCAGCTCGCTGCAGGTGACGCCGTTATCAAGCGCCTTTTGCAAGTATGCTTTGAGAGAGCTGTCTAAAATACCAGCACCAATCAGCGTCGAAACTGTCGCCAAGCTGCGGTCGCGCGGCGATAATTCTGCTTCGCGCGCCCAGACTTCGCCAAATAGCACGTCATCCGTTCAACGCGGCAAATTGCGGCGCTAACTCACCCAAATTGTCGCGCCCAGTGGTTACTTTTTGACTCATATTCTAATCTCCATTACGTATTTCAGCTTGCTATATTCTTCATCAGAAACCGGCTCGCACCACTCGTTTGATATATCTTCTCCTGGGATTTCAATTGCCAGATGCTGGAACCAGCTGTCTGGCGCTGCGCCATGCCAATGCTTTACATTAGCTGGTACGTTAATGCAATCGCCCGGTTTCATTTCGATAGCGTCCTTGCCCCATTCTTGATAGTAACCACGACCAGCCACACAAATCAAAATCTGTCCACCGCCGCTCGTTGCATGGTGGATATGCCAATTATTGCGGCAACCCGGCTCGAACGTGACGTTAAAAATATTAACTTGCTGTTGCGACAACGGCTGCAGATAGCTTTGTCCGGTGAAATACTGCGCATAATCATCATTTGCCTGCCCAATCGGAAACGGCGTCTGAGCAGCGAGTTCATCCTTATTCAAAATCTTAAAACTCTAATTCCTTTAGCCATACCTCGACAGCATCCTTCGCGGACTGAGTTCTAACATCAGTACCCATAATCGCCAAGCCGTTAGTATTGACGTTGGCGTCTGACAGCTTCTTTTTGATCGCCTTGTACGAGCCAGCTGCGCCAGAACCGGCGTGCGTATTGAATGGAATGATTGTTTTACCGGCAAAGTCATACTTCTCTAAAAAAGTATTGATAATCATAGGCGGCTCGCCCCACCAAATCGGATAGCCCAAGAAAATAGTATCATGAGCAGACAAATCTACCTCGCCTTGGAATGCTGGCCGCGCGTTTTCGGTTTTTTCGCGCTTGGCGATTTCGGTGCATTCTTGATAAGCGTCGGGATACGGATTCACCGGCTCCAACTTGAAAACGTCGATTTTATCGCCGAAATAATCCTTGATATAACCAGCAATCACCTCCGTATTGCCAACTTCAGTGTCATCAACACCGTAATTTTCGCCCGCCCGCGAGAAAAATGTTAGTAGCATATTATACCTCCTTACGTAACCATTATAGCACTTGGCGCCAACTGTACGGCGCGAAGAGCGGAGCGCCACAGCACAAAAACCGCAAATTTCGAAAAATCTTTGACATACGCGAACAAGTATGACATATATTAACTTTTGCTCAAAGTTAGTTTAGGGCGAAAGTCACCCTTGCTGGGTTGAGACTCCCAGTTCCGGCTTGAGCCCGTTCGGTGGGTTATTTTTATGCTATACTATAAATCTACAAAAATCTGCGACCTTCCAAGGCATGCCCGAGGGTAATTTGATCGGCATACTCTAGATCGACACCCACAGGAATGCCGCGAGCTAAACGTGAAACTTTGGTAGCTAGGTGCGATTCCTTGATTTGGCGCTGGATGAATAGCGCCGTTGATTCGCCCTCGACGCTAGCGTTGGTAGCAATAATGACTTCCTCGACATTATCATCGCGCAATCGCTGCAATAGCTCGGGTATATGAAGCTGCTCTGGACCGACGCCGTCAATCGGCGAAATCGTTCCGCCCAATACGTGATAAGTACCCTGGAATTGCCCGGTGCGTTCTAATGCCACTATATCTAGCGGCTCTTCAACAACGGCAACTAGCTGGCGATCGCGTTTCGGATCGCTATATAAGGGCGAGATTTCCTGGTCAGCGTCAATTAGCGCGAAAGTTTTCGGGCAACTTTTGACCTGCGCGTGCAGCTGCCGCAAAGCGTTCGCTAGCGCTTCGGCGGTGCGAGAATCGTTTTTTAGCAAGAAATAAGCATAGCGCTCAGCCGTCCGCGGCCCAACGCCTGGCAAATGACCCAGCTCTTCAATAACACGCTCAAGTGCGCTTGGCAATAGAGCCATTAGTTTATAATCCGAGACTTCCTAGCCCGCCCATCAGCGGTTTCATCTTTTCGGCAGCAATTTCCTGCGCTTTAGCCATACCGTCGCGGATAGCAATCTCGATCCAGTGTTCAAGCTGGTGGATATCATCCAGATCAACGTACTCTGGATTAATTTTAATTGACTTGATCTTGAGCTCGCCGGTGATCTGGACAATGACTGCACCATCGCCCGCCTCAACCTCGACGATCTCTTTGGCTAAAGCTTTCTGCGCTTTGCGCAAATCATTCAACATTTTCATTTGATTCAAGGCCATTTTGACTCCCCTTCTTCAGAAATTAACTCTACCAATTATAACTTATTACGGCAATTTTTTGTAGACATAGAGCCGGTCGCCATTTTGAGCACGAGCGTTCGTTATGATACTCTCTAGCTGCCATTCTTTCGGAATCTTGCGGCGGGCGGCGCGCGTCGCCACAGCTTGAGTTGCTTCGGGATTAAGCTCAGTAGCAACCGTTAAGGATTTATTGTAGTGAGCAGCTAGATTATAAATAGGCGCCTCGTCCGAATTAGCCAAGAGTGTCATATTTTTTTGACGCTGCAATTGGGCATTAACTAGCGATAGATCACTGTTGTAGGCGCGAACAACAGCCGGATTGTACGTATACCCGTTAAAATATTGATTAACGCTAATATAAATCAATCCGCTAACTAACACACTCAATGGCAGCAAACCCGCAACGCGAGCATACGGATTGCAAGGAAATAGCCGATACCAGTAGCGAATCAAGAAATCAAAACCAGTAGCAACTGCAATTACCATCAGAACAAATATTACATACTGATTATTATAATTAAGCAAGGTAAGCGGCACCATAACCAAACCCATCAGGATAGTAACATAGCTACGCGCTGTATAATGTGTCGCTAATAAGCGGCAAAAACCTAGTAAGGCAATAGCTGCCAACGGCATAGCATAAGCCGGCCTCAGTAGACCATCAGCAGCACTATCAGTAGCAGCAAAACCAAACAGGCTAAGGCTCGAAAGTAGCGCATTAGTTTTGAGATGCACGAAGTCTGACGGCAAACCGAGCAGCACCTTGCCAATAGCTTTTGGCTCTAATATTAAGGCATAAACTAGCGGCGCCATCGCAGCCAAGCCGACCAGCAATGCAATGAGTAGTTTTTTCTTGGGCAGCCGCTTGATAATCGCTCGAATATGCGGATGAACTAAGGCTACGATAATTATAATTAAATCCAGATATACGCCCATCGGCAAATAAAGCGCGACGCTCATCAACACGCCGCCAAGCACTTTCCAGAATGTATGAAAATGTTTGCCGCGCGTTACATACATACCCGCAACCATCATCCATACCGCAACAGCGCTAAAGGTAATACCGGGCGTACCGTCTTGCGCTTGAAACAGAAAATGCGTTGAAGTCGCCAATACGGCCGTCGAGATGACAGCAACATTAGGCTTGAACCAAGCGCGAATCAACATGAAAATGCCCAGCATAGTCAAGGTGCCTAGCGCAATTGACGGCAGTTTAATCGAAAATTCGCTAACACCAAACACAAAAATTGATAGCCGCTGCAGTAGATAATACGGTAGATTTACCACCATCGACGGCTCAAGAGTTTGGCGCGATAACATACTAGCCTGGCTGACAGATTTGATTTCTTGCTCGCGCAAACCACCGGGAGTATACAGTGCGCCGACCCACAGCACTGCCACCAAAATTACAGCGATACAAAAATAACTCAAAACATAGCGATATTTATATAAAGTATAGTCCGCAGGTTTACGCATACTAATTATGATTATATCACGCGAGAGGCTATCCGTGGCGCTTATCAAGTGACATGAACCGCAGACGCTCTGGATGGAAGTATAATTGAACTTTGCCAACCGGGCCATTACGGTGCTTGGCAATGATTAAGTCGGTAATATTGGCGACATCTGGGTTGTCTGGTTCGTAATAACCAGGTCGATAAATAAAGGTAACAATATCAGCATCTTGTTCGATACTTCCCGACTCGCGCAGGTCAGCCAGCTGCGGAATTGGCGGCGTACGGTTCTCGACCGACCGGCTAAGCTGGCTAAGCGCTATCACTGGCACATTCAGCTCGCGAGCGATAATCTTCAAGCCGCGGCTAATCTCGCTAACTTCTTGGACGCGATTGCCGTTGTAATTACCATTAGCCTGCATCAACTGCAGATAGTCGACAATGATTAACCCGAGCGTTTGATTATGCGCAATTCGGCGGGCTTTGGTGCGCATACTGAGAACGCTAAGTGCTGGCGTGTCATCAATATAAATCGGCGCTTCAGCCATTTCGCCCATGGCTTCGCTGATTTTCGCAAAGTCGTCATCGCTGAGATTACCAGTACGAATATTCCAGCTATCAACACCGGCAGCATCAGCCAGCATACGATCGATTAGCTGCTGCTTACTCATCTCGAGACTAAAGAATAACACTGGCAGTTTAGCAATAGTCGCCACATTGTATGCCAAGTTAGTCACAAACGCAGTCTTGCCCATAGCTGGCCGGGCTGCCAGAACAATCAAGTCGCTGCGCTGTAAGCCGGCTGTCATATTATCGAGATCTTGATAGCCGGTGCGGATACCGCGCAGCTGGCCTTTATTGCGGTGTAACTCCTCGATGCGCGAAAAACTCTCGTCGAGGATAGTTTCGATACTGACCAGATCTTGCTTAATCGTTTGGTCAGAGACGTTGAATAGCTCAGCTTCTGCCTTCTCGAGGATTTCCTGGGTTGGTGTTTCTTCGTCAAATCCTAATTCGCTAATTTCGCCGCTAGCTTTGATTAGGCGCCGGCGGACAGCTTTCTGAGCAACAATTTCGGCATAACTAGTAGCATGAGCAGCTGTAGGCACATAGTTGGTTAGTTCGGTTAAGTACGTCGAGCCACCAACCGTCTCGAAATTATCCGTTTTCTTGAGTTCCTCGGTTAGAGTCAATAGATCGACTGGCTTGTGCTGCTCGTACAAATGCATCATACTTTTAAAAATCAGCTGGTGCCGTTTGTCGTAAAAATCCTGCGGTTTTACCGTCTCGCTGACATCTGCTAGCACGTCGTCGTCAATCAAAATTGCTCCGAGCAAGCTCATCTCGGCGTCGATACTCTGCGGCGGTATTTTGGCAGCGACTTCTTTTTGCTTGGCCATTACAAATTCACCTCTTCTCCTCCGCCCATAATATCAAGAATAGCGGCGGTTTGGCTATCTTTTGGCGGTTTTGGCTTAGTGCTGACGATAATTTCACGGTCAAGCTTTTGTGCCTGTAGAGCGCCAGCAAGCACTGGCAGCGACTTTTCGATTTGATTTTTAGCAAATTTCTTACCAGCAAAAATCGTTAACTGCTGATCGTCTAATTCGTAACCGCTTTTCGCGAGATAACTATAGGCGCCAGTGGATTTTGCGTGAACAGCCTCGAGAAATTTTGACCAGCCAAAATTAGCTGTTTGATTTGGCTGGACATTTTTCTTCTTTTTTTGCGGAGTATCGCTAGCTGGCTGCGGCGCATAAACGGGTGCTGGTTCATTCACAGTCATTGGTTGCGCTGATTCTGGCTGCGCTGGCGTTGACTCCGCAGGAATATCAGAATTAGAAACATTTGTATTAGAACCAAGCGCTATCAGCAATTTGACATACGGCCAAGCGGTTTTCTGATTTGATAATAATTTGTCGGCCAGCGGCAAGCAATTAGATTTATTGATGATATCGCTGCGGATTTCGTGCAGTAATTGCTCGTTGATAGCATTGGCTGGCACGCCTCTATGCTCAAGCGCGCGCAAGGTATCGGCGATAGTTTGTAAATCGCCCGCGCAATAAGCCTTTAGCAGCTGTCGAATTTCAGCCGTGCTTGCTAAGCCTAGCGAATCTTCGACCATAGCGGCAGTGATTGTTTCGCTGCTTAAATTTCGCATTTGATCTAGCAGGCTAATACTATCGCGGAAGCTTCCCTGCCCATAGCGAGCAATTAACTGCAGGGCGTCGTCGTCGATAGAAATCTGCTCGGCATCAGCAATGGTACGCAGATGCGCGGCAACTTCGTCTTGGCTAATTGTCCGGAAATTAAAGCGCTGAACACGGCTAAGAATCGTAGCTGGCAATTTATCAGCGTCAGTGGTTGCTAGGATAAACACAGCGTGCTCGGGCGGTTCTTCAAGCGTTTTGAGCAGTGCATTGAACGCTGATTTGCTCAGCATGTGAACCTCGTCAATAATATAGATTTTTTTGGGAGCGCTAACGGGCGCAATCTGAACCTTCTCGCGCAAATCACGGATATCTTCAACTGAGTTATTGCTGGCTGCATCAATCTCGATAATGTCGAGATGAGTTGATTCATCGCGATACGGCAAGCGATTGATTTCGTGCGCCAGAATCCGTGCAATTGACGTTTTGCCAACGCCGCGCGGCCCTGTCAATAAATAAGCATGCGCCGTCGTTCCGTTAGCAATTGCCCGCTCTAAAATCGCCGTAATATGCGGCTGACCGACAATCTCGCTCAGCGACCGGCTGCGATATTTCCGATATAAAGCCTTACCCATTTGTTATATTATAGCGCAGAATCAGCGATTAAAATAGCGAAGCTTGAACTGGCGCTAAATCTAGCTGCTCGACAGTGCGACTTATGGTTATATCATATCCAATATATTTTTTAATCGGTGAGAAAATAAAGCGGCTATCCTGTCGCATAATTAATATACCGCCGATTAATCCAGCAAAGCGTCCAGCGATTTTTGGCTCGATTATTTCCGTTAGATCATCGCTTTTTGGTTCGATAGTTAGCATGTATGGCGATAAATTTAAGAACTCGCTGTTATCAAATTTAACGCCTAACTGCTCTGCGATTCTCTGAATTGTTTGATGTAATTTCTGCTCGGCTAGCGTCGGATCGTAATGCCCATGTGCTAGAATTGCCGCTTTCTTGCGCAGCTGCACACTCTCGCAAAGACCTGGCAGCCGGGCGATCTTCGCTTCGTATTGGCGAGCGATATTAGCGCTAGGAAACACCTCAAGGATAGCAGCATTGCGGGCACCTTGTTCTAACAATCGCGCTAGTTTGCGTTCAGCATAAGAAATACCGACCTTTATCACCTCTGGCGAGAAATAAGCTAAGTACAAGATATGTGGCTGCTGATTAAGCTCGGTCTGCTGCTGGCTGATATTGGTAGTATTATAGAATGCTGGATTAAAGCCAGTCTTCTGCTGGCATTCTGGACATTGTTCGTACTTATCATCAAGCTGGCGGTCACCGGGACAGCGATGGCATTGCTTAGCTGCCAAATCGTACCAACCAATACATTTTTTGGTACTAGTATCAAACGACAGAGTAAATTCGCCTTGCGGTTGCATACGCCAGAACTTACCGTCATTATCCATGACGCGCAAATACGGCAAGTTACTACTGGGATCGTAGCTGACTCGCGTAAATCGAAAAGTTCCCTCGCCTAAATCATGCATTAATACCCCTATTTGTGATGATCCAAACTTATAGGTTATAGAGCTGCTTCAACTGCCGCCCAGGTAGCATCAGGATTGTCTTCTGGCACAATGATAGTAACCTGATCGCCAACATTGATACGGAAATAGGTCACGCTCGCCAGCAAAATCCGATATTCTTTGCCTTGCGCTTCAACATAGTAAGCACCGTCATGCTGCGTAAGCGTACCGATAACTTGCTTGCGGGCAACCGGGCCAATTTGCTTGTAAATGAAACCACCATCATCTGCGATAGTTAGTTTGAGGATATCGCCCTCAACTAGCTTAGACTTGCTAGCATAATTAGCCGGTACCGGGTAATTTTTGCCATCCGGGCCGACCATCGTCTGGCCGTCGAAAACGCCCTCGATAACTTTGCCCGAAACATCCTCGCGGCTGTTAGTTGGCATAACGACTTGCCCATCTTCGCCCATTATGCTAATTAGTAACTCTTTGGCGGCAGCCAAATTAGTCTCGGCGTCTTGAATAAGCATCTTGAGCCGCTTGACTTGTTTCTCTGGTAATTCTGACATACTAGTCTCGCAATCCTTTGTATGTTTTTATAATATCATTCCAATTATAACGCATCAGGATATCACGTCAACCCTTTAGGCTATCTTTCCACAAGTTTAACAGATATGAACGTAAAGTCGTTGTAAAAATCGTCGACCGCTTCAGGCATACAAAAACGCCCCCAAATTTTGGAGGCGTTTTCTAAAACAATACGATCGTGCGAATCTGGAAATATATTCGAGATTAAGCGACTTCGACGGTAGCGCCAGCCTCTTCCAAGGCTTTCTTGGCAGCTTCGGCTTCGTCTTTGCTGACTTTTTCTTTGATTGGGCTTGGCGCGTTATCAACCAAAGCTTTCGCTTCGCCGAGGCCAAGGCCGGTTAGTTCCTTGACGGCTTTGATGACGGCAACTTTTTGGCTACCAGCGTCTTTCAAAGTGACAGTAAATTCAGTCTTTTCATCAGCGGCGGCCGCACCAGCGTCGGCAGCTGGACCAGCAACGGCAACTGCGGCGGCAGCTGGCTCAATGCCGTATTCTTCTTTGAGGATATTCTTTAATTCATTTACTTCGAGAACTGTCAATTTAGTCAGCTCTTCGGCAAGTTTCTTTAGGTCTGCCATAGTAATTCTCCTTATAGTTAAATTTTAATTAGATTGGTTGCTTAAGCGGTTGCTTTGTCTGCCACGCCGTCCAGCAATGCATGCAGATTGCCAGAGAGCGCGTTGGTGACGTCGTGCACCGGACTGAGCAGTTGCGCCACAGCCTCGGCGATGAGCTGATTCTTGCTCGGCAAACCAGCCAGCGCCACCACATCGGCAGCGCTCTGAGCCAAGCCCTCGCCGCTGAATCCAGCGACTAGTTCGACGCTAGGATGAGTCTTTGCAAAGTCGTTAAGGACTTTAGCGGCCATCACCTCGTCGTCGCTAGAAACAGCATAAATTAGCTGGCCTTGCAGCGCAGAAGTATCAGTCTCTTTGAACGTCTCGCTAGCGGCAAAAGCTACACGCACCAAGCGGTTCTTGACAACTTTGACGACCACGCCATTTTCGCGAGCAGCTTTGCGCAGCTCTTGCAATTCAGCTACGCTAGTGCCCTGGTATTTAGCCACGGCGATAGCTTTTGCACTGGCAAACAACTCGCTCATCTCTGCAACCAAAGCTTGTTTCTTATCTTTGGAAATTGCCATTGATAATACTCCTTTGGTTTATTTGATATTTATGCGATCGTATTGTTAAGGGGCGACATTCGGCGAGCAACAAAAAACTTTGGCGCTCGCCAAAGACTATACTACAGGAAAAGTTGATTCCCTCGGCGGCATATTAAGCAGAATTACTCCTGCGGCCACTGTCTCTGGCAATGTCTAATATCTATTATAGCAAATTTTGCTGCATTACACAATAGTAAATGCTTGACATATTTAGGCGTTTCTGGTACAATAGAGATTCGTGAGAACGAAAGAGGGCCCTGGTGTTCATACGGGGGAACATAATACGCCTAAACCTGCTGACAAGCAGGAGTTTTCCAGTCAACAACATCCAGATAAGTATAATTCAAACGATCTAGTTGACAGTCTGACTATTGATTATCTAAGGGCTGCCTCGCGGGAACGTCCTGATCTGATTGAGCACGCCCATAGAGTTTATGGGTTAGTTAAGGCTTTTGCCGGCGATCTTATGCCTGATACGCGCGATGCAATTATGATGCATGATATCGTGTCCCGATTCCGCAACTCAGACGGAAAATACAGCCAAGAATCGCGCGACGCTGCCGGACTAGCACTATTAAGATACTTTACCGATCCCAGAATTCCCCATGATAAAGCACACTATATGCGGGATATCTTGTCAGATTTCGACGAGATTGAGGTGGCAGCTGGCAGACATCGGAAAACATTAGCCGACGAGACCGCTGCAAGCTTGCCAGATGAGGATAATCGCCGCAAAGATATAGCCAGCGTCATTTCCGATAGGTACGAAGGCGTCGTTCCAAGAGAAGCTTGGGCTGTATCAGAGGCTCGTATTGACCCAGAATACATGAAAGATTTCTTGCAAACTGTAAATGTCGAATCTGTGATTATTAAAGCTTGCGAATTAATTGATAATTTGGAACATCCAGTATCCAACCGGGAGTCCGCGCTGTTGCAAGATGTTTTAGAAGCGGAGTCGTTCTATGCTCCGCTGTGCGAAGTGCTAGGACTAGAAGCTTTAGGCTCGAAACTGCTAGGCCTGGCAAAACGTATCCGCCTCGAAAAGTTAAATAAGTTCGATTCAATAAAACAAGCAAGAGACATGCTATTCAACATAAAAACAGTCGGAGTCAGGCGCATACTGGAAAATATTTTCGGAGACGAATACGACGTCTCGCTCGTAGTGGGTCCTGATTATAGCGGAGAATGTCCTGCTGAAGTTGGCGAATTCGCAGCTCAACTACCGAACGGCTGTCTGATTTCTGGCAACTACCGCTTAAAAACTATCGGCTCGCTTGCTGATAAATTAAATCGCAGCAACGGCGATATGCCTATGGATCCATTTGCCATGATGGATATCTCGCCCGATAAGCAATCGTCGGCGAAAAATTTTGCTGAAATAGTAAAAATCCTTTCCAACACGCCAAATATTGAATTGCAAAAAGCACCTAGTAAAAAATCCGCCCTCTACATCCAAGGCGCTGGCGACTATGTCGAGATAATGACTCAAGCCCTAGCCGAAGCTGGCGTAGATAAATCAGAAATCGAAATAAAACAGCAAACCGAAGCAGATATTGAAAAACGCGGCTACAAGAAGATGGAGGTTTCGAAAGTAACGTTTATCGTGAGACAAGAACATCCGTACCAGCCTGGCGAGATAGTTGATATTCCTATCGAATTCCAATTCTTGACTATAGACGAACGCCGGCGGTCGCGAATCGGCGACATTGCGCACATTGCTTACAAATATATCGATACCAAGCTCAAGAAAGAAGGCTACTATGAGTTATCTGATGACGACCCTAGAAAGAAAGTCCTAGACGAAGAGGCTCGTAAAACGCGCAAATTATTTGTAGGAGTACTAAACGACATCTACGACCGTATGAGCCGCTTAAATCCTGACAGTTACGAAACTAACGGCCAATCAGACGAAGGCGGCGAGAAACTATTCCACGAGCTTGAGCATCTTTTGAAAGAGCTGGATATAATTGAATTATAGCTGCTGAACAATTGATTGAATTTCAACGTTTATTTGCTCGGCTGTCTTGTAATGACCATTGCTGTAACATTCTATAACATGAGACGAAGGCAATTTGCTAGCAATTGTACGATAAGCGGCATCAACACGTTTTTGAAAATTACTGCTGCGCGACTCGAAAGTATCTGAAGTGTCTATACTTTGGCTGCGCTTAGCAATCCGTTTTTTACGCTCGTTCTCGTTGTCGAGAGCTAAAATAATAATGAGATCCGGCTTCATGTAACGTTCATCTGTAAAAAGTTTAGTAATTGCCATAATATGATCCGTATTAACTCCCTCGCCATAACCTTGATAGGCTAAAGTTGAAATATAGTTACGCGCCGAAATGACAACAGCGCCGCGATTTAAGGCTGGCGCAATTTTTTGTTGCCATAATTCGCGGCGAGCAGCGCTAAATAGCGCTAGGTTAATTTCAGGATCGCGGGTTAGAGCGCCGTTTTTGATTAGCGAGCGCAAGTAGCTAGCAATGGGCGTGGTTTTATCTGGGTCGTCGCTGCCAGGCTCCTCTACAATTATCACTTCCCGGCCTTGCTGGCGGCAGTAATCAGCTAGTAGCTCAGCTTGGGTTGATTTGCCTGTACCGTCGTTACCTTCGATGACGATATAAGTACCGCTCATTGCATAATCTCCAGCCTTTACAGCAATCCTTCGCTAAGACCAGCGATAGGCTGTGGTAATTCTACCGGTGAAGCATAAGCTCGCGGCAATAACATCCACGGCCGCCAAGCAGCCTTAACAGCAGCAAGATCAGCGCTAATATTAGCTTGATAATTACCAGAAGCCTTGGCGTATTCGGTAGCCACTGGTCCAGTAGTACTAAAAACAATCTGCGCTATACGGTAGCCGACTGGTAGCACGATGTACTCATTTTCGTTGAGATTATGAACCTCCATAGTCCAGCGGTTAATATAGCCTGGGTCGCCCCAACCAGCGCAGTAGCAAGCCGAGATGCCGATACGGCCAGTAGTACTACGAGCCTGCATACTGGTAGTACCTGGCGGCAGAATACCAATAAATTCATGAGTATGTGCCAGAATTCGCTCGTTTGGCCGCAAGACGATGACCGGATGATCGTCGTTAATACCTTTGATGCTATCAATGCTAGCGACACCTTGATCAGTAATTCGGCGACGAACTTCGTGCCACGGCTTGGCAATTTTGTATTCACCAAAGTAGCGCCGAACGTCAGTTTCGTCGAATGGGTTAAACAACCTTTCCTTCCCCTGACTGCCAGCTCTATAAAAATAATAGCCAAGCGTTACATCAACACTGCTACCATTGATACGCGCTGGCGCTGGGTCGCAAACGATGTGCCCGTCTGCTAGTGCTGCTGCGATTTCTCTATCGCTATAAATGCCGGTTGGCGATGATAATTCGGTCGAATCTGTTTTCATGTCTTTTCATTATACATTCACCGCTACCGCTTACACAACTAGCCTGTGATATGATTAAGTTGTGGAACGCAATCAGAAAAAGCAGTGCAGCATAGTAGTCGCCTACGATCGCCGGCGCGGCATTGGCATTGACAACAAACTGCCGTGGGGGCGCAGTTTGCCAGCAGATTTGCAGCATTTTCGCCAATTAACCACTGGCGGTACAGTAATTATGGGCCGTAAAACTTATGAATCTATCGGCCGTCCGCTACCAAATCGCCAAAATATCGTATTAACTCATACTAAGCTAGACGGCGTCGCAACAGCTAGCTCGCTAGAAAGCGCTCTGCAAATGGCAAGCAAAGATACAATATACATCATTGGCGGCGCAACCGTTTACGCGGCCGCACTCAAATCAAATGTGGTAAGTAAAATATGCGCTACAGAAGTCGACGCAGAACTTCCAGCGGATACATTTTTCCCCGAGCTTGACGATACTTGGCGTAAAACATCAGAAGAATCACATGCTGCTGATAATGCTAACATTTATCCTTATATATTTGCGATATATGAAAAGTAGTCTTGCCATGCAGCAATATTTAGACTGAAATTGGCGCTTTGATAGCTGGCCATGGATTGTAGTTTTTTAACCTGAAATCATCAAGGTCATAATCATCGATTGATGGTTTTGGTGTGATATCGAGAGTTGGTAACAGACGCGGTTGGCGTGTCAACTGAAGTTTTGCTTGCTCGAGATGATTCAAATACAAGTGAACATCGCCGCCCATCCAAACAAATTCACGCGGCCGCATGTCAACCTGCTGTGCAATTATCATAGTCAATAATGCATAGCTAGCAATATTGAATGGGACGCCCAGAAATGTATCGCACGATCGCTGATCAAGCCGGCACGATAACCAGCGCCGCTGATCAGAGTCATTGGAATCAGCGGGTGTGGTATAGAATTGAAATAACATATGGCATGGCGGCAAAGCCATGTTGTTTACTTCGGCAGGATTCCAAGCAGTAACGATTAGCCGCCGTGAGTCTGGACTAGCGCGTAGTTGATCAATAACGTTAGCAATCTGGTCAATACGTTCACCATTAGGTGCTGGCCATGCCCGCCACTGCGCGCCGTAAACCGGACCGAGATCACCATTCTCGTTAGCCCACTCGTCCCAGATATGAATTCCGCGTTCTTGCAGCCAGCGCACGTTGGTATCACCGCGCAAAAACCAAATCAACTCGCCGAAGATACCTTTGGTAAAGAGCTTTTTAGTAGTAAGCAACGGAAAGCCCTCGCGCAAATCAAAACGCATCATATGTCCGAAGATGCTGAGCGTACCAGTGCCTGTCCGGTCATGCTTTTCGACGCCTTCTGCTAGAATACGGTCAAGTAAATCAAGATATTGTCTCATTCCTCCCCTCCTTCTAAAAATAGAGCGAGATGCTAGGTCTCGCTCTGAAATTATATGGGTTTATTTTGCTTGATAATCAACTTTGATGCCTGGACCCATAGTGGTAGTGACAGCAACAGATTTGATGTAAACGCCCTTGATAGAGGACGGTTTCTGTGCCTGCAAGCTAGCAAAGAAAGTATTGGCGTTTTCAAGCAATTTTTCAGCACCGAAGCTAACTTTACCAACACTTAAATGGATAGCAGCCTGCTTGTCGACACGATATTCTACCTTGCCGGCTTTGGCTTCTTCGGTAGCTTTGGCGACGTCGGTCGAGACAGTACCGCTCTTCGGGTTCGGCATCAAGCCTTTCGGGCCGAGCAAACGAGCGTACTTACCGAGTTTTGGCATGTAGGCTGGCGTAGCGATTAAGACGTCAAAATCAAGCGTGCCCTTGTCAAGAAGTTTGACGATAGCCTCATCGCCAGCAATATCAGCACCAGCTTTTTTGGCTTTGTCGGCATCGGTATCTGCTGCGAAAACGGCTACCCGAACAGTCTTGCCGGTACCGTGAGGCAGGACTACGGTCGAACGAATATTTTGGTCGGCTTGACGCGGATCGACGCCTAAACGAACGTGAACTTCAACGCTAGCGTCAAATTTGCTCGGATTGGTTTCGGTAGCAAGTTTGATAGCATCGGCAAGCGTGTAAGCTTTGTCTTTTTCAACTTTTTCGGCAGCCTGGCGGTAAGCTTTGCCGCGACGTTCAATCAACGGACGAACTTTTGGCGCTGGACCTTTTTTGACAGCTGCTTCGGCGTCGCCCTGCGGCGTAGTGTCGCCAGCTTCTTTGCGAGCTTCTTTTTCAGCTTTGGCTTCAGCCTCTTCGATAGCTTTGGCGCTGCGCTTACCAGCTTTGGCAACTGTCGCTTCGCGGACTGAGTGCTTTTCAGCGGCAGCGATGGCCGCTTCAATCTCGGCTATAGTATTTTTTTCGCTGACGTCAAGCTTAAGCTCGGCAGCTTTTTCTAATAGTTCGGCTTTTTTAGCCATCAGATATTTAATCCTTTCTGTGGTACAAGCGACTTGACGTCTCCCAACATTGATTTAATAAAACGTCTACGATTATACCAAAAAATAACTCGAAAGTCTACCTAATTTTCCAGAGGTAGTGTAGCATTACCACTATAAAATTATTGACCAAAATACTACGTTTTGCTATGATTGGTCTCATGTCCTGTGAAAATTACGATTAAAACAATAATAAGCCAGGACATAAATCCACGAGTATTTGAAGTTTAGCCTATCCGTGGGGGTATTTAACCAAGGAGACAATTATGCGTTTATACGGGGTCTTGACGACACTCGGTGCCGCTGGTGCAATATGTTTAATAGCAACGCACCCAGCCTACGCCGAAACGAGTACGGGCCGCTCGCTACTACTCGCACAGCAAAATAAAAATAAATTAACAATCGCAAGGAGAACACCGCTGCTAGCTACCCAAAACAAGAAAGCTTTGCTAGCAAAAGCCGACGAAAAGCAAACCAGCGGAGTTGACGACGATAAAACCAAAAAACCAGCGTCTACGCCAAAGGGCAAATCTGACGAAACAAAGCCAACTGAACAGCCAATATACGTGGTAGTAGCCGCAGGGGACAGTCTAGCGTCAATTGCCGAAAAATACAATACAACCTGGACGCGTATCTTTGACGCCAACGAGTCGCTTAGTAACCCAAATACTATTGACATAGGGCAGAAGCTGCGAATTCCTAGCGCAGAAGAGGTCTTGCCAGACCGCTTGTCAGCTATCGTTGCAGCGCAACAAGCAGCCGCCAGCTCTACGCTATCAGCTCGGACTTCTACAGTTACTACGCGATCGTATAGCTCAAAGCCGATTAACTCGTCAAGCTACTACGTTGGCAACGGTATGTGGTGCACCGATTATGTTCACAGCCGCCGCCCAGACGTCGCTGTATATGGCAATGCCGGTTATGGTTGGATCTCCAGCGCCCAAGCTGCTGGTAAATCAACTGGTAGTGCCCCGCGCGCTGGAGCTGTCGCGGTGACAAACGGCCATGTTGCTTACGTCGAGTCGGTTAATAGCGATGGCAGCTATACTGTTTCAGAAATGGGTTGGAATTACCGCGCTGGCAATTACAACAAACGTACAGTAAGACCAGGTACATTCGGACAATTCATCTACTAAATAACTAGTGGAATTAGAAAAACCGCTACAACTACGCTAGCGGTTTTTTAATTTAGATATAGACAAATTACCCGCGTAAAGACTTATCCGCAGCCTCAACTAGTTCGCGCACAATCACTGCATAATCGTCATACACGCGAAAACCTGCAGCATAAGCGTGCCCGCCGCCGCCGAAATATCCAGCTATCTGCTCTGACACTGGCATATTACTGCGTAATTTTCCAGTTAATTTGCCGTCAGGGTAAGTTTTGATAGCGCAAGCCACTTCAACCCCCTCGACTAAACGCATTTCGTCGAGCACTAGAACACTCGGATTATACTGATCGCTATATTTCTGGATTTCTTCCCACGGGATGTGAATTATAGCTAATTTACCATCAAGCAAATATTCGATACGTTCAATCAAGCGGCCCTTGTATGCCAAAATCTCTGGCGACTTTTTCATAAATTCGCGGCGTCGTTCCTCAATAGCTGAGTTGCTAGCACCGAGCGCAGTTAATTCGCCAGCGACACGAAACGAGTCGGCTGTGGTATTTTGCGTTGTTAAGCCTAGGCTATCGCTCATGATAGCAATCAGCATATTTTCTGCAGCTTGCGGATTAATTACCCAGCCGGCAGTATGTGCTAGATTGTAAATCAGTTCGCCAGCTGCAACTACCGGCTGGTTGATATGAGTAGTATCAAAAGTCAGCGTCGAATCAGTTGCGTGATGATCCAACACTATAACGGGATGCGTATCAAGAAAATGACGCACACCTGGCATACTTAAACTTTTACTGATTAATAGTTCAGCATTAGTATCAACGATAATTGCTAAGTCGGCACTCGTGTCAAAATCGCTAGTTATTCGATCCCAACCGTGAATGTAACGTAAGTATTTCGGTGTATCAACTGGACAGTGCAGCTGAACATTTTTGCCGAGGTCACTTAGAATCTCCTCCAAGGCTAGGCTGCTGCCGATGCTATCACCGTCAGGATTTTCCGCTTGGACTACAACAATTTTCTGCGCGTTATTGATAGTGTCAATAGCTTTATCGAACATCACCTAATAGTATAGCAGCAATTAGCTGGCCTTGCATTCGAATTAGCCAGATAAACTCTGCATAGAAAGGGCAGCTTTACGGCTTCTTATCAAGAATGATTAAGTGTTCAATATGCGGCGTACGCGGGAAAAAATTATAGCCGCGATGCCAGGCGATTTGGTAGCTTTGCTGGAGCAAGGCGACGTCGCGGGCCTGGGTAACAGGATTGCAGCTGAGATAAATAATACGCGGCGGTAATTTTTGCAACAATGTCGCAATAACGTCGGGATGCAAGCCGGCGCGCGGTGGATCAACGATGACGATTTCCTTGCCTGTAATATAATCGAGAGCTTGTTCGCTGGGAGCGAGGACAGTGCGAGCGTCGGTGCGGTCAAGTTCGGCGATGTTGCGCTGCATTTCGGCGACAGCGTCGGTGTTGATTTCCACCAGCGTGACGTTGCCGCCGCCAATGGTCAGGCCGATGGTGCCAACGCCAGCGTAGAGATCAAGGGTTGGCTCGCCCGTCTCGCAAACATCTTTCTCTTCAGGCCGGCGCGCCGCTAACTGATCTAGCTGGCGCTCTTGGCGCGCCTTTGCCGGAAAGGCAAAGCCTTCAGAAAAAGAGTTTGACGAGCCGTGCTGCTTACTTTCTCTATGTTGCCCAGATTTTTTCTGAGATATTACTCGCTGTTGATCACTATAATCACGCCCTGTCCACTGCTGCATATCGCGTAGCGCCTGCTCGTAAACCGGAATGTTGACTTGGAAGAAGCCTTCACAAGCGTAGCGGAATGGTATACCCAGGATAGCATCAATCAAGGTAGTGTTGCCGAAATGCGCCAAGCGCTCGGTGATGCGGCTGGCTGGCGAGCGCGGATCGGAATAGATAATTTCTCCGCCCTGAGCCGGTAGCTTGGCGGCTTCGTCGGCGGTAATTATTTCGGGCAAGCGATCTTTAATATACAACTGCCATACGCAACTTCCCGACTGATCGCAGCGGACGAGCAAGGTCTTGAGCTGGCGAGCCGCGACGCGCTTATGGCACAGTAAATCGCGGATCGCCCGTGCCAGGTTATTGATTGCAGGGTGCGCCAAGCTCGTGCCATCAACGACAATTTTGCCCTTGCTGCCGCGACGGAAAAATGCCAAGTCAAGTGTATCACCAGATAGACCATCGCGGTCACTATGCATATTTACCCCTCGGGTATCATCAGAAAATAATCCGAAACCCGAGACAGCCCCAAGTTCTTTCTGAGACACCGCTCGGGACATTATCGATTTACTATACCAACTAAATTCAACTTTGTTACGATAACCATATGCAACATTGTCGCAATAGACGTCAATCGCCGCTGGTAATGCAACATTATGCAGCGCGAACGCGTCGTCGATCAACTGTGCTTTGTATGTTTGTTCAACTTCTAGTGGCATGATTTGCCACGGGCTGGTCGAAAGATAACTATCCGGGTCGCGCGGTTGGATGCGGTCGGGGCTTGGCGAGACCACTTCCTCGACGACCGCTTCGACGAGGTGCGACTTCTTTTTGGTAATGCGAACGGTGACGGTCTCACCGGGTAGTCCGCCCCATACGAAGCATTTGCGCCCGTCGGCCAGCGTCCCTAGCGCTTGCCCGCCGCCAACGATTTTGTCAAGGTGAATAGTCTCGAGTGACTGTCTTTTCATCGTACTTATTATAACAAAATGAAAGATACTGTTTAGTAGAGATTACGAAAGGCGTCTCCATAACAATAACGCATGCCTTTCCAACGACCAAAATTATGACGCTAGTAACTTAATAGTGTGGCGAGCGATTTCGACGCCTTCATCTGTCGGTATGACAATTATCGGCTTACTGACTGCCGCTTGCGAGATGCTAGTGAACTCGGTCGGGTTAAGACATGATTTGTTACGATTGCCGTCAAGTATGAAGTCGAGGCATTCCAAGTGAGCAACAATGCGCCGGCGCAAGTTTGCCGAACGTTCCCCTACCGTGCCAGTAAATACCAGCAAGTCGGCACCGTTCATAGCGACCACCATGGCGCCGATAGCCTTATGGATACTGTGAATCAAAGTCATCAGCGCTAGATGAGCAATATGATCGCCATTAGCTTCGCGATCAAGAATTTCACGAATATCGCTAGTTCCGCTGAGTCCGAGTAAGCCGCCCTTCTCATCAAGATAATGCTCAAGCTGATCATCATCGAGACCAAGTTTAGTTTTGAGCGCCATAGCAGCAGTGTAATCGATAGAACCGGTACGCGTTGCCATAATTACCCCCTCTAGCGCCGAGTAACCCATGGTGTTGTCGATACTGCGCCCGTGAAAAACTGCACTCACCGACGAGCCGCTACCTAGATGACAGACGACGACCTTTGGTGGTAATTTGCCGCGGTTCCACAGCTCATTAACGGCGGACGAAACTGACAGACCATGATAACCAAAACGCTTAATCTCGAAGCGATCAGCGTCCTGCAGATTGATACCATAATTCCAGGCATAGCTCGGCTTGCGAGCGTGAAAAGCACTATCCGAAATTAGCGCCACTGGTACAGTCGGCAGCGACGAGCGCAGAGCCTCTAGCTCTTGCAGCGTACCGGAGACGTGAATCGGGTCAAGCGGCAAAATATCACGTATATGCTGAACAACGTCATCGTCAACAAGCCTGTCTTTGAGAAAATAGTTGCTCGGTGCAACAATCCGCAGGCCGATTGCGCGAACGTCGCTAGGACTTTCTAGTAAATGTTCGCGGTTAAAAATGCCATACAGATGTGCGGCCGACTGGGAAATGTCAGCAAAACCAAGCGGTACTTGCCGCGTATCGCCGCCAGTACGCAACGTCGCGATTAGTTCGCTGCCACTCTGCTCGATATGCAACGCAGCAACCTCTTTGAGTTTGTCGTCGACCAGTGCATATTTGCGGCTAGCGCTGCCTGGATTTGCGATTAGTAGTAATGACATTCCCCCACCCTTTTCTTTACGTTAATTTGTTTGCCCGTGCCAGGCTTCCTCTTTTGCCTCGTCTAATCCGCGCGCTGCTGGCCACACCCAGGCGTCAATTTCTGGCAAGTCAACGCCGTTAGTCTTGATATAAGCAGTATTCTCGTCAATCTTGCCCTGGTAGATCGAAGCCAAGTGCTCGGCCTCCTCAAACGGAACGACGCCATTGCGGCCCAGCTGGCGGAATGCAGCAATTGCCAAATCATAGCGGCTGGTTTCATTGCGAACATGCATATCAAACGGCGTGGTCGTCGACCCGATCTCTTTGTAACCGCGAATATCGAAGCGCGTCGAATCGACAGCATAGTTAAAGAGTATCGATTTGACTGTCTGCGGATAGCCATGGAAATTAAAGATAACTGGCTTGTCGTCAGTAAACACCTTGTCAAAGAACTTTTGGTCGGCAACGCGACGCAACGTACCAAAGCCAACAGTAGTCAGACTCGAAACGTTAACGCAGCGAATTTTAGCGTTCGGGCAATGCGTTTTGACAATATCAATAGCTGCCATAGTTTCTTTGGTCGGATAATCGCCGCAAGCGGCCATAACTAGATCAGGATGTTCATCGCTAGCAAAATCCCAAACCATCAGACCAGCATCGACCTGCTGGCGAGCGAGTTCTGGCGACAGCCAGCGCGGCTCGAGAGTTTTGCCGGCCACCAGCGCGTTAATCTGACGAACGCTTGACAGCATATGCTCTAAGCAAACTAGCGTGACATTACCGTCCGACGGGAAGTAAACATCACTGAAGTTACTCTGGCGGCGTAAAATATCGTCGATAAAGCCAGGGTTCTGATGACTGAAGCCGTTATGATCTTGGCGCCACCCGCTCGAAGTCAGTATATAGTTGATACTAGGTATGGTACCTCGCCATTCGACGTTACGGCTTTGGGTGAGAAACTTAGCGTATTGATCAACCATGCTGCCAACAACCTGCAAAAAAGCCTCGTAGCTAGCAAACATAGCGTGGCGGCCTGTTAGTACGTAGCCTTGCATTAAGCCTTGCATGTTGTGTTCGGACAACATTTCCATGACTCGGCCATCACGCGATAGATCCTTATCCCACTCCATAATCGGCCATTGCCAACTGCGGCTAGTAGCCTGGAATATCTCGTCAAGCTTGTTGGAATAAGTTTCGTCTGGACTCATGAAACGGAAGTTCTTACTCTCGGCGTTGAGACGAAAGACCTCGGTCAAGTAAGCGCCAGCCCGGCGCATACTGCTAGAGCCAATAGTGCCAGGGATTTCGGCGTCTTCAGCATAATCTTCAACGCGCGGCAATTTGAGCGGCTGATAGACATCAGCACCGCCACGGGCGTGCGGCGACATGCCCAGCCGCCTCTCTAACTTGTCTGGCAAAATTTCTTTGACAAAATCACCAAAACCTGTCGTTTCGTTGAATAGCTCGTCAAACTTATAACTCTTGAGCCATTGATTCAAGATTTTGAGCTGCTCGGGATCAGATTTTGCTTCGCTAAGCACTGTCTGGTGCGCCAGGCAATTACCTTCGATTTTGTTACCCTCGACAAATTTCGGTCCAGTCCACCCCTTTAGAGTGCGCATAATGATCATTGGCATGCGCGGCGCTTCTGTGTTTGCACTAGCACGAATCTCGGCAACCAAATTGTGCGCCCACTCAAGCGCGTTTGCCATTTCGTCGTGCGGATCGACGCCGTCTTTTGTAGCGTCAACAATGCGCGGCTCATAACCGTAGCCGCTAAAGAGCGTCATCAGTTCGTAATTACTCATTCGGCCAAAAACAGTCGGTGCCGAAATCTTATAACCGTTGAGGTGAAGAATTGGCAATACTAAACCATCTTTGCGCGGATTGAGCAATTTGTTAAGATGCCAAGCACCAGCTGTCGGTCCGGTCTCAGCTTCACCATCACCAACCAAACAAGCTACCGTCAAATCAGGATTATCCATCGCCGCGCCATAACTAGTGCTGAGCGCGTAACCAAGTTCACCGCCCTCGAGAATCACGCCCGGCGTCTCGGGATTAGAATGGCTCGGAAAACCGTACGGCCAGCTAAATTCGCGACATAGTTTGCGAATACCATCCAGATTGGTCTCCATCGACGGATCAAAATTAGCAAGCGTACCTTCCAAAAACAGATTAGCTTGCAATGCCGGGAAGCCATGACCTGGCCCCAGTACAAACATCATGTCCTTATTATGTTTCTTGGCCGAATAGCTGAGATGCGCATAAGCAAAGTTAATACCTGGCCCGCTTCCCCAGTGTCCGAGAATCCGCGATTTGATATCGTCAAAAGTTAATTCCTTTTTCAGCAGATGATTTTCTGCCAAAAATATTTGCCCCACCGTCAGATAGTCTGCCGCACGCAAATATTGCTTTATCGAGTGTTTTTCGTGTGCATTCATAATTACATATTATAAAGCTTATGGCAAAGATTGCCAACTGATTAAACGCTTTTCGTGATAAAATCGCATTATGAAACGTCAAGTCGCCACCCACTCACAGCATTTTTTGCGTAATCCGCGCTTGATTGCCGAGCTGATAGGTCATAGCAACGTACGCCGCGGCGATTTGGTAATAGATATCGGCGCTGGTAGCGGCGCCATTACAGCAGTACTAGCGCGCCGATGCCGGCAAGTTTTAGCATACGAAAACGAACCAGGCGCTCTCAACAAACTACAGCAAAATATGCACCGATATAAAAACATCAAAGTCATAGCGCAAGATTTTCTACGAGCGAAATTACCAAATGAACCATACAAAGTTTTTGCTAATATTCCCTTTCACTTGAGCGCCGACATAGTACGCAAATTGACTAGCAACGACGAGATACACACACCGCGATCAATTTACCTGATCGTCCAAAAACAATTCGCGCAAAAAATAGTACCGAGCGACCAGCACTTTACTTCGCAATTAGGCACACAGCTAGCTCCATGGTGGCAGACACGAATCCGCCGCCCACTACGCCGCACAGATTTCACGCCGCCGCCAGCAGTCGATACCGTACTGCTAGAGCTGAAACCGCGACCCGAGCCGCTCTTGCCTATATTAGAACGCGACGAGTACCAAAGTTTCGTCGCAAAATGCTACGCCTCGCAAAAAGCCTTCGCTGCCGTACCGCGCACCAAAGCCAGTATCAACCCTGAACGCAAACCGTCAGAATTGACTCCCGAGGAATGGGTGCGACTGTATTCTATGTCGTAATTTCCATATCGTTGATGAGCGTGGTATAATACTTGTTGCACGCTCGTTTATTAGTGGGTCGTCGCCAAGTGGTAAGGCACTGGGTTTTGGTCCCAGCATTCGCAGGTTCGAATCCTGCCGACCCAGCCAAATTATGCAAACGAAAATATCATAAACCGCTCAAATCTGGATAATCTAAGCGGTTTATTTTTATGAATCGTATCGACATTTAGCAAATTCATAGTTTGCTTTGTTTTATTGACGCCACCCCTAAATACCATTAGTATAATAAGTATGCGAAAAGTGTCTCTGCCGAGCATATTGCGATATAAAAAATCTTATTTGCGGCATGATATCATAACGGCGTTGTTGATAGCCGTCGTGAATGTTCCCAATGCGTTGGCTTTTTCGGTAATTGTCGGACTGCCGCCCGAGACTGGCTTATATACGACAATTATTGGTGCGCTAGTATTTGGATTGTTGGGATATTCGCATCGATTGGTGGTTGGCGCAGATTCAGCGACGGCCATTCTGCTGGCGTCAGGCGCAGTGCTAGTGGCGCAAACAGGTACGCCAGAATATGTTAATACAATCGCAGCGATGACGTTGCTATCAGGCGTCCTACTGCTATTGCTGGGATTATTCAAATTTGGCTTTTTGGCAGATCTGGTATCGCGACCAGTGATGATTGGCTTTATGGCAGGCGTAGGAGTACAACTAATTGTTACACAGATACCAGCTCTACTAGGCTTGAAAGCATCAGGCGGTTTCTGGAGTCATTTAGCGTCAATTACCGCGCAAGCTGGTTCAATTAATTGGATGACCGCTACGCTAGCACTCTTGGTGCTAGGTGTAGTGTTGTTTTGGCGATCATCGCGAATACCGAGCGAACTAATCGGCATCGCTATGGCCGTAATATTTGCAATGGTATTTCATGTCGATGCGTACGGCGTAGAGTTTTTAGGTTCGCTACCAAGCAATATGCCAAACTTAATAGTGCCCACGGTGTCGCTCGAGATGCTAAATACAATTATGCCGACCGTGCTATCAATCGTGCTCGTAGTGCTAGTCCAGAGTTCCATGACAGCGCGTTCCATTGGTAGCGAGCACGACGATAAAATCCAGACCAACCAAGATACAGCAGCCCTTGGAATAGCCAATATTGCTTCAGCTCTATTCCACGGCTATACCGTTAGCGCCTCGCCGCCGCGCAGCCAATTAGCCGACTCGCTGGGTATGCGTTCGCAATTGAGCGGTATTGTTGCCGGCTTAGCAATGATGGCGTTGATCGTTTTTGGCGGTACTTTGTTACACTACGTACCGCTAGCAGCACTAGCAGCGATAGTTTGTACGGCAGGTTTGCGCTTGATTCGTTTTCGTGAATTGCATTATTTGTGGGCCGTTCATCATGAGGAGTTTATGATCGCGCTAGTTGCTCTAGCTTGTACGGTACTATTCGGCGTACAGTTAGGTATTTTAGTAGCGGTAGCAGCCTCGCTGATGGAGCGATTGCGCCGGCAGTACCACCCCGATGACGCTGTGCTGCTGCGTGATGGCGAGTTGTCGTCATGGGCGGCTGATCGGGTAAAAGATAAGATAGACTCTTTGCCAAAAGATACATTAGTTTATGCTTTCGGCGAATCGCTTTTTTTCGAGAATATTAATTATTTCGCTGAACGGTTACGGCGAGCCATTCAACGCGCTAAACATCCAATAACATACGTGGTGATTGATGCCGGAGCGATTGATGATATCGACTATACAGCGGTTGAAGCGCTCAAACGTTTGTACCGCGAGCTTGGCGAAGATGGTATCGCGATTGCTTTTGCGCACGTGTCACCGGGATTGCGCAGCCAGTTTGATATCTACGGTATTACCGATATAATTGGCAGCCGCAACATTTACACAACATTGTCTCTGGCATTGGCGCATCAGAAACAGGCTTCGGCAATTGAAATGATCAGAGACCTTAAAATCGCTAGCGATTCGTATATCGTGGTCGGCGGCGCCGTACTTGATATGATGCATTTGCGCGATACACCTAATGTTGATTTAGTAGTATCACGCGAAGTTTATGACCGTTTCGCGAGCAAGAAACATTGGCGCGAGGTGACACTAACTAGCGGCAAGCGAATTTTGGTACATGAACAATACAATCTGCTAAAAAGTTGGATGGGTAATTCCTTGACAGCATTACAGCGAGATATGCAAACCATCGATGGAATACCCGTGGTCTCGACCGACCGGCTGATTGCTGCCAAACGAAAGATGGCTCGTCGTAAAGATTTAGCTGATTTAGAACTATTGCGTGGACACATCAAGCGTCGGAATTAATTAGCAAACTTTTTATTTTTCTTGAGCGGCCGTTTAAGACGCTTGGTAATTCGCTGAAGATTCGGTCGCTTACCAAAGAACTTTCGCCCTACCCATTTGTGCAGTTCAATCAAGACGATAGGTATAATGAGAGCAGAGACAGTCACTAAGAGAAGATGCATGTTGTCTACTGGCGTAATATGCAGCAACCGTCCAAGCGGCGTAGCCAGGGCGGCAATCTGCAGCGTGACAGCGATGATTAGTCCAACAATGAAAGGTGCGTTCCGCTTGCGCAGACGACCGATCAATGATTCGTAATCACTGCGCGCCTCGATGGCGCTAGCCCACTGTGCGGTTACCAGCGAGCAAAAAGCAATTGTCCGAGCATAATCAGCACCAAAGCGTTGATTGAAATAAATATAGAATCCCAGCGTCATTGATGACATAATTATGGCAATCAACAATATTCGCGAAGTCATAAATTTACTGAGTAGCGGCGCGTCAGCGCGTTTTGGCTTCTCTAACATATTCCGAGGCTCGCCCGGCTCCAATCCGATCGGAATTACCATAGCGCTATCAGTGACTAAATTAACCCATAGAATCTGCACAGGCGCCAGCGGCAGCGGTAGACCAGAAATCAATGCGCCCAGCGATACGATAACCTCGCCGAGATTAGTAGCCAACAGATACGTTACCATGCGCTTGATATTGGCATAGACAGTTCTACCCTCGTGAATAGCCGAAACAATCGAGCGAAAATTATTATCAAGCAAGATGATATCGCCCGCGTCCTTGGCGATTTGTGCCCCTGCCCCCATAGCGACACCAACATGAGCATTAGTCAGCGCCGGAATGTCATTGACACCATCGCCAGTCATGGCAGTGATATTATCGCGCTTGAGTACTTCAAGGATGCGATGCTTATGCTCGGGCAAAACGCGCGCGCAAACACGGATAGTACGCAACTTTTCAGCTAGTTCGTCGTCAGATAATGTAATAATCTGCCGACTATCAAAGACTTGGTTGCGATGTTCGACCAAACCAAGTTGCTTACCGATATGATAAGCCGTCTCGAAGTGGTCGCCGGTGACCATACGTACGCTGATGCCAGCGGCTTGCGCGCGAGCAATGGCGCCTTTGGCTTCTGGCCGTAGTGTATCTGCCACGCCGACAAAACCATCAAAAACCAGCGGCGTGTTATCTGGAATACTTTCAAGCGAGTCAATTGGTTTATTGAGCGACGCATGCGCTAGCGCAATTACCCGGAAACCAAGTCCAGTCAGATGATGCAATTCAACTAAAGCTTTCTCGCGTTCGCCTTCGGTGATATCGCAATGGTCAACGATTTTCTCTGGCGCACCTTTGACAGCTAGAGCATACTTAGCGCCATCATGTCGCAAATTGCCGCTCATTGCCATTGAATGCTCAAATGTAAATTCCCGCAAAGGCTGGCCGAGTTTGGGAACCGCTTCGGACGAGTTAATGAACGAAGCGAAAGCTTTATCAAGTGGATCAGCAGTTTTCCTCTTGTTTAACAAAATACTAGCAGCAAGTGTCTGCAAAATACGTTTTTCGTTATGGCGTGGGTGCCAAATTTCTTGAACCGATAATTTGTTGCGCGTTAGCGTACCGGTTTTGTCGGTAGCGATAGTCGTGATGGCACCGATTGACTCGATCGAGCCCATAGTCCGTACCAATGCTTTGCGGCGAGCCATCCGTCGCATCGCTAATACCAAAATGACTGATATAGCAATTGGTAAGTTCTCGGGCACTGCACTGACACTGAGAGCAATCACAAAGCGCAATGCTTCGCTCCACTCAACACCGCGAGCTAGCGCCAACCAAAAAGCAAACAAAGCAATGCCTAGAATAACAGCCACTATACGCGTGATAAGACTATCGATTTTCTGCTGTACAGGATTGACATTATGGTCGCCAGACGATAAATCGCTCAAACGGCCAAATTCGGTATCGTTCGCAGTAGCGGTTACTATAGCCATGGCAGTACCGCCAACGACAAATGAGCCTTGAAAAACCATGTTGGATTGTTCGTAAATTTCGCGGTCGCTCGGCAGGACGGCGCAAGTTTTTTCTATGGGTAGCGATTCGCCGGTTAATTGCGATTCATCAACACGAAAAGAACGCGCTTCAAAGACGCGAGCGTCAGCAGGAATCTTGTCGCCTTCATCAAGAATTATCACGTCGCCTGGAACTAACAGTGTCGCAGCAATCATCTCACGCCGCCCTTTTCGCAGTACCTCGACTTCAGCCACAGACTGTTTTTGCAGCGATCGCAAAATCCGCTCAGTCGAAAACCGTTGCACATAATAAATAATTGCGTTCACCGCCATGATAAAAATAATCAACCAAGCATCAAAATACGACTTGTGCCACAAACTAACAATTGCCGCCACTATCAGCACTGTCATAAAAACCGACTTGAACGGCTCAACAATTTTACGCCAAAGCGGGTCAGACTTAACCTTGATCGTGTTTAAGCCGTAGTGACGCAACCGCTCATCGCTCTCGATATCGGATAAGCCTTTGGTGGTTGATTCAAGTTCAACTAGTGTTTCTTTAATGGTTTTATCGTAAAAAGCCATAAGCACATTATAGCAAATTTTAGTTTTTAACAATAAAGCGCTATACTGAAAATATGAAGGTTAAAATCGAGATAGACACTATAACATTCGTACGTTTTTGGCTGGTAGTAATCGGCTTTGGGTTAGCAGGCTTATTAATTTGGAATGCTCGTACAGCGTTAGTAATTATTGGAGCGGCAGCATTCTTAGCACTAGCTCTCAATGGGCCAGTCAGCTGGTTGGCTAATAAACTGCCCAACCGCAGCCGAACCCTCAGTACAGCTATCGCTTTTATCGTTATTGTAGCAATACTAGCAGCAATTCTGTTTTTGGCAGTGCCGCCAATAGTTCAGCAAACAATTAGCTTTTTACAAACTCTGCCCGATACGATACGAACAATGTCAGCACAGTGGAAGGGCTTTGGTGCTATAGTATCGCGTTATCATCTAGAATCGCAGATTGATCAAATGGTTGTTTCAATACAAGGAAATGCAACGTCGTGGCTGGCAAACTTTGGACAGAACTTTCTCAGCGGCGTCGGAACAACAATGTCGCTAATCACCGAGGCCTCATTAGCGCTAGTTCTAACATTCCTAATGCTAGTCGAAGGACCGCGCTGGTCACAATACTTCTGGGGATTATATAGCAACGACAAGCGAATGCAGCACCATCGGATCATCTTCCGGCGAATGAATGCAGTAATCTCTGGATATGTAAGCGGACAATTGATCGTTTCGGGTTTAGATGGTGCTTTTGCCGGCTTAACAGTATTTATCTTGAGTCAAGTTTTTCCAGCAGTACCAGCAAACATTGCTTTGCCAACGATTGCTATCATGTTTATCTTGTCGCTGATCCCAATGTTCGGCGCAGGAATTGGCGGCATTATCGTCTTTGCATTACTGGCAATTAATAGTATGCCAGCAGCGATAGCTTTTGGTATTTACTTCATCATTTATCAGCAGATTGAGAATAATGTAATTTCGCCAACCATTCAATCCAAGCGTATTGAACTTTCGCCGCTAATGGTTTTGATGGCGGTAACTATAGGACTGTACATGTTCGGTATGGTTGGCGGTATTATCTCGATACCGATAGCTGGCTGTGCCAAAGTGCTTGCAACTGAATATATCAAGGTCGAACGCCGCGAAGAACCAGCTGCCAAACCAACAAAGCTTGCTCGCCTGCTCAAGCGTGTTCGCCGCGAAAAAAGTAAACCAGAGGCAGCTAAATCAGAAGCTGAAGCCTAGTAAAGGATTGGCCTAGCCAGCTCACGCCATTCAAAAAGAATCTTTTAAACACTTGAGTCTACTCTGGTTTTTCGTCAGCATACGCCCATAAAGTATCATGTGCAGTATCTTTAACAACTACGCCATATTCATTGAGCAGCTCGTCGCGTAATTCATCGGAATTTACCCAATTCTTGTTATCGCGAGCACGGCGGCGTTCTACCAATAGCCGCTTACATTCATCATCAATATCGGGAGTTGAGTCCAACAGCTCAAGCCCCAATGCCGCATCAACAAACTCCAAAAATTCGATTAATCCAGCTCGATAGATTTTCTGCGGTGGTTTTTTGTCGAGTTCAGTTAAGGCTTTGTCGACAATAGCTAGCGCCCGTGGCGTTTCTAAGTTATCGTTTAACGCTTCTTTGACAGCGCCAATAGCCGCGCTTGGCGAGAAATCATGTCGTAAATCGTTGTTCTCGGTATCGCTATGTAAGCGATCGTGAACTTGATGTCGTAAACAAGCCACGTCGCGCCAATGTTGCAGCCGGTTGTGCGCTGCCTGCAAATTCTCGAATGAAAAATTACCTTCATTAGAATAATGTCCCTGCAAAATAAACATTCGCAAATCCATCGCTGAGAAACCATGCCGCTTTAGATCATCAAGCGTGTAGCCATTACCGAGGGATTTGCTGATTTTGCCGCCATTAATCTTCAGGTGGTTGCAGTGCAGCCAAAAGTTCGCAAACCTTTGGCCAGTTGCCGCTTCGCTCTGGGCGATTTCGTTAGTGTGATGCACCGGGATGTGATCAATTCCGCCAGTATGAATATCGATTGTCTTGCCGAGCAAGCTCATGGCGATAGCCGAGCATTCCAAGTGCCAACCAGGAAAGCCCATGACTGGCTTATTATCTTTTGGTGGCGTATCTAGCAAATCAGCAGGCGTCTCCCACTCCATATCGCGTACTTTGCCTTTCTCGGTAAATTTCCAGAGCGCGAAATCCCACGGTTGACGCTTCTCACTATTAGCATCGACGCGAGCGCCAGCTTTTTGAGCGCTCAAATCAAGCTGCGCAAAGTCGGCGTAACGCGGAAAAGTACTAGTATCAAAATAAATACCGTCACTGGTTTGATAGGTGCAGCCGCGCTGTTTAAGAGCCCGAAGCAAAGAAATCTGCTGCGAAATGTAGTCAGTCGCTTTGGCTATATGCGTCGGTGGAATAAGATTGAGCGCTTTCATGCCATCAAGAAAATGTTGCGTGTAGTATTCAGCGATTTCCCAAGCAGTTTTTCCATCGCGACGAGCGCCCTTTTCAAGCTTATCCTCACCTTCGTCTGCATCACTAACCAAATGTCCAACATCGGTTATATTCATCACGCGATCAACCGTATAGCCGTCAATTTGCAATGTCCGAACTAGCGTATCCCAATAGACGTAGGCTGCCCAGTTACCGACATGTAAATCATCGTAGACAGTCGGTCCGCAAGTATATAAAGTCACTTTATCAGACGATAGCGGATTAAAATCATCAAGCCGACGCGTCAGAGTGTTGTGGAGTCGTATCATTAATTATATTTTACGTCAAAAATGAGTATTTTTGAAGAGCACTATTTATTCTAACCATTGCTTAAGTACTACCGCCTGGTTAAACTCCGCATCCTTAGCGCTATACAATAGCGTAACGGCTGGATGATTAGTCCAGTCATTTCTCGCCTTGATAGCGGCGGGATTTTCATCTAATTCTTTTGTATAACGTTCTGAAAATTCTGTAAATCTTTCTGGATCATGATTAAACCATTGGCGCAGCTCATTGGTTGGCGCGATTTCTTTAGCCCACTCATCTAGCGCCGCTCGTTTTTTACTGATACCGCGCGGCCATAATCGGTCAACTAGCACGCGGTAGCCATCGTCCGATTCTGGCGATTCGTAAATTCGTTTAATTTTATAGACTGTCATGACAATACCTCCTTAACTATCGTTTGTAGAACTGGAATAACGTCCAATTCAAACCAGGGATTACGTTTGCGCCAGCCAATATTGAGCGGCGATGGATGAACCAATGGAAAATAATCTGGCAAATACATATTAAAGTCCGCCACAGTTGCTGTCAAATTCTGCTTGGCGCGGTGATCAAGATAATATTTTTGCGCATACGAACCAACCAAAATTGTCAATCGCACATTCGGCATCTGCGCTAGCAAACGCGGGTGCCATTTCCTGGCAAAATCCAAGCGCGGCGGCAAATCACCGTGCGCTCCCCTGCCTGGATAATAAAAATCTATCGGCATCAGCGCAAAGAGATCGGAATCGTAAAACTGCTCGTCCGTCACATTCAGCCATTGCCGAAGCAAGCGACCGCTAGCATCATTCCACGGCCTTAACGTTTGCTGAGCAATTCGACCTGGCGCCTGCCCGACCAGTACAATTCGCGAACTTACTGAGGCAGAATACACGGGCGACCAACCTCTATTGACAAAATCAGCATTCATTGGATCGGTTGCGATCTGATCATATAAAAGCGGTTTAGTATGCGACTTCATATATTATTAATAATCTTATCACATCCACTTCGTCAGCTTTAGCCTAATTTCTTTTCTCTACCAGCCGAGCAATTCAGTAAAACGCTTCTGCGTACTGACATATTCGCCTAATTCAATGCTTGTCACTGGTATGTCGATACCACATGAAAGCAATAATTCTCGCATTTCGTCCTGCTTATCGCGAGGAACTTCTATGTGTGAAATATTTGCAACGCCTATTCGTTTATCAGCGCGTACTTCGTAATGACTCATTGGTTTTTCTAGTTTTAATTGCGAATCAAGACTCCTAACACCAATTAAAATTGGATAATTACCCGAAATATCACTACCCAGACAGAAGACATCCCACACATCGCGTGCCTGCTTATTCACTTTCTTTCCCCAAGTATTATCGCCATTTTCATCATGCGACAATGTACGCCAAGTTTTCCAACGGCGCAACATTTTGACCCCATTGACCGTAAATAGCCGCGCATAAAACAAGCCGTAGTAATACGATGTCCAAGTCAGAGCATCGCCATAGCGATTTTTCTCTTTCCAGCCAAGACCATGCATGTCAGCATATGATCGCGCCACCATTCGACTCCGGCATAATGAAATCGAATGTACGATATGCCGATCACTGCCGCCAAAAACTGCATACACATCGCGGGATGGCTTGAGGCCAGCAATATCGCAAAAACTTTTCATTACATCAACGATACCGTCCTTACCGTGCTGCCAACGACCAGTACCATGCCAGAATTGAGTCTCTTTCGTTAGTTTTTGATATTCTCTTATATCAGAGTTGTCAAATGAAAGTAAATCATTTACATTAATTATTTTCCTTTTAGCGATGGTATCTAAAGCCTTTTCAAAACGAAGCAACTTACTTTTGTAAATAATTAACATTAGGGTATGGTGCGGTAAATATCTTAGCGATCTTCGCACGAAAAGCTTTTGATAATTATTACCTTGTGATTTCATATCAAGTATATATGATTAACATTTCCTTTTTGTATTAATAGCCACCCTGGATATACCCAGCATTAACACTGTGTAATGATCTGAAAATAACCCCATTACTATTGACAATCATAGTTGGACCATTAGTCCCAGCGACAACAATAGACGTATATGCCTGAGTAGCACGCAAAGCAATATCTGCTGCATGAAACTGCTTCTGCAAATAACCATACGCTGCGTCATTTAGAGTTACATATGCAATATCGCTACCGCGTAATCGTTCAACAATGTCTGGATAGTGCAAATCGTAACATATATAGGCAGTTATGCGTCGGTTATGAAATGTACTTATACTTCGCGACATTCGCGACAAGCCAGTTTTCTCATCCGGCGCTAAGTGCTGTTTATAATTAGTAAGAATAATTTTGCCTGTTGTACCGTCAATAGCAACAACTTTTTTATATACCTTTTTACCAACACGCTCTGTTGTATGATATATAATTAAGCTACGCATTTGCGCCGCAAATTCTGCTACGCGATTATAAGAAGATCTAGGAACTGAGTTCTCTGGCCATATGATAGTTGCAGGCATATTGCGACTGCTACTTGCCGCCTGCTTTGTCATAGCTATCAGGTCCTCTGTATCTTGCTTAGTTGCTGGCATATCTATACCGCCGCGAGTCATCTTTTGTATAGCGACGACAGGATGAATTGGTTTTGCAGGCATATTCCAAACTATATTATTCAACCCAACAAACGCCACAACAATTAACACACTAGCTACCAACATCTTACGCCAACCGCAGCAAACAAATACACCAGCAATAATCATACCGCTAAGCAATAGCGCTAGCTCCATTACTATCTCGCCGCCGAATTTACCAAGCCAAACGACACCGCTGTTGTGCCAAATGCTATAGCCTAAATGCGGCAGCCACCAATCCTCAGTAATCGGCAATCGCAGCCGAAGCCACGTTAATATCAGCCAAAAAAGAGTGAATAATATCCAGACCGCCAGTGTTCCAATTTTCTTCCTCAAGCCAACAAGCCAAAATAGATTAGAGACCAATGCCGCCCATCCGACGCTTGCCGCAAACGCAACGCCAGGCAGCATGAAAGTATAATACCAATATGTCGTCGGTATCAGCCAAGCGAGCGTAAAACACACGCCTACCGCATATGTATACTTTACGGACACATTTCGCAGCAGCCAAAATATTGGTGCTGTAGCTAATATAGCCGGTAACTGCAATATCCAATGGGGCGCAAAAGCAGTAGCCGCCAGTACGCTGCCTGACATTATAGCCAATAGACAATAATAAGCCAGGCTATTATCAGTACACTTCATAAACTATATTATACTTGGCGTTAATATTAATGTGCAATACGCTAATTCTCTACTTTACTAGCCCCTTCCAATGCATCAATTAGCGTCTGTTTTGGTTTCATACCGATCAGCTCAGCAACCTCCTCGCCAGCAGCAAAAATCTTCATATTTGGGATGCCCTGCACGCGGTAGTGTATAGCCAGTTCTTTGTTGTCATTACTAGCATCAGTGTCAATTTTGACGACATCAAAATCTGTCTCGTCAGCGATCTGCTGCAATATTGGCGCCATCGCTCGACACGGCGGACACCATGGCGCCCAAAAATCGACCAAGACCGGACGCTTGCTTTTTAGTACTTTTTCTTCAAACTCTTGCTTAGTGGTAATACTAATTAATGCCATAATTCCTCCTTCTATTTTTACATTGTTGACATACTCCAGTAATGACTAAAGGACCGTCGAAACAGCAGCCATCAAGCTGGCGCCCGATCTGGCAACGCACTGAATCAGGAACTTTAATATCCTGTAAACTATCGCACTCGCTGCATATGAAATGATCGTGCGATTCCGGTGAAAAGTCGTACCGCAAACAGCCCTGCCTTGACGCGGGTGCCAGTCCAATAACGCCATCACCCTGCAGACGTTGCGTAATACGATGCACCGTAGTGTCGCTAACATTTGAATAAGACTCTCTCAACCGGCTAGTAATCTCGGCATTAGTAGCATGCTGCAGCTGGCATAAAATCGATAGTATACTATCAGTATATTTCGTGATTCGTCGACTAACTATTTGTGTCATATTTTTATTGTAAATCATTTACAATAAAAATACAATACTTTTTTACAAAACTTACCACACTACACTTCTTGGTCATGTTTTTACAATTAAATTGCTGATCAGACTAGGCTATTTTCGCCCGCCACCTAAATTAATTTTACTAGCGAGAATTCTACTAAACTTCAAGCTACAAAATCGCGTCAAAAACACCAAAAGTTTATTCGGCCAACCAACTACATACACTGCTTTGTTATTCATGATAGCGCGATAGCTTTTCGCAGCAACTACTTCTGGTGTATAAACTCTGAGCCTAGTGAACATTGCCGAGTTTATCATATTAGCATTTCTTTCAAAATTAGTCGCTACCGGACCTGGGCAAATCGCCGTCACCGACACGCCAGAACTTTTCATTTCTTCATGCAAAGCTTCAGAAAACGAGCGGACAAAAGCTTTCGACGCATAATACATCGCCATGTACGGCCCAGCTTGAAACGAGGCAATCGATGCAATATTAACAATCTTACCCTCACCGCGACGATCCATATCTTTACCAAATAGATATGATAACTGCATCACGGCCAGCATATTAACGCTAGCGAGCCCTTTCTGGCGCTGCCAATCGACATCAATATAGCGGCCAAACGAACCAAACCCAGCATTGTTAATTAAGATATCTATATTAATGCCTTTATATTTAATCTCATCATAAACTTCTTGAGCGCTATTCTCAGCACTCAAATCTTTAACTATGTAGACCATTTCAACGCCAAACTGGCGTTCTAACTCCTGTTTTTGCTGTTGCAATAGAACTTCGTTACGCGCAACAGCAACGATATTATAACCATTTTGCGCAAATATACGAGCAAATTCTCTGCCCAAGCCACTAGTAGTGCCTGTTATTAAAACATACGAAATTGTTTGTTCTTGACTCATACCAAGATTATACCTTATAATTGGTTAATCTATGAACTCGAGCCAAAAGAGTTCCTCTAAATCTCGCGTTTGAATCACCTTACCAATGATCAAACTGCTCACAATATAAACTGCACAAAAGAAGGAGATACTTTTGAAAAATAAAATTAACGATAAAGAAATTTTACGCCTATTCTGGCAAGTATCTGTACCCTACAGGCGCCGCAGAAATCTAGCTATATTTTTTGCAATTACTACAATCGTTATTTCTATTTTTGTCGGCCCGCTTGTTATTGCAGAGCTGCTTAATATTATCCAGCACAACCAGCTGCAAACTGCTAACAATTTATGGACGCTAATTGTTCTATATGGCGTTAGCGAACTGTGTTCAACGGTGATTGGCTGGCGCTTGGTACTGTATCTAGTTTGGACGTTCGAGACTGCATTGCAACGCGATTTACACTCGCGCTGCTTTAGTAAATTGACCAATCAAACAATGTTTTTCCATGCTAATAAATTTGGCGGTTCGCTCGTCAGCCAAACTAACAAACTAAACGGTGCAGTCGAACGTTTTTGGGATACAATTTTTTGGTCGATTTTGCCATTAGCTATATCTTTAATTGGATCAATAATTATCTTATCGACATTAATTTGGCAATATGCTTTATTCCTGTTTGTCTTTTCAATTATTTTTAGTATTGCCGTCTATTTTGGCTCTAGGCCAATGGCCAAATTGAGCGAAAAAGAGGCTAAAGCCAGCAATAAAGTTAGCGGCCAATTAGCCGACATGGTTTCAAACATCCTAGCAGTTAAATCGTCTGGCGCTGAATCGCTAGAACAAAACCGCTTTTCAAAAACGGTCGGTTCATGGCGCAGCGCTAGCTTGGGCACGATGCGCGGTTTCTTGAAAGTTAGTACCGTTTATTCGACCATCAACACGATTATCAAAATTGGCGCAATTGCTTTTGCAGTATACGCCGCTCAGCACAATTTAGTATCAATAGCATCAGTTTACTTAATCATAACGTATACGGGCAGCGTGGCGCACGAGTTGTGGAACATGAATGGCATCATGCGCAGTTACAATCGTATTATTGGCGATGCTCACGAGATGGTAGAAATCCTTAAAACACCAACGACGCTAGTTGATCGCAGCGACAAAAAACTAAAAATTAAACGCGGCGGCATTGTCATGGACAATGTGACCTTTACGCACGACGAAGGCCAAGGCGATACCTTGTTTCATGATTTCTCGCTCAATATTCAGCCAGGCGAAAAAATCGGCTTAGTCGGATCAAGCGGGTCTGGCAAAACTACCCTCACCAAATTATTACTACGATTTGCCGATATTGACTCGGGCAAGATCACCATCGACTCGCAAGATATTGCTGAAGTTACCCAGGTAAGTCTACGCGAACAAATCGCCTATGTGCCGCAAGAGCCGCTGCTATTTCACCGCTCCGTCCGCGAGAATATCGCCTACAGCCGACCCGACGCGACTGATGCCGAAATTGAAAAAGCTGCTAAGAAGGCTGGCGCCTATGATTTCATCGTCAAACTGCAAGACGGTTTTGACACGCTAGTTGGTGAACGCGGCGTCAAACTTTCGGGCGGACAGCGGCAGCGTATCGCCATTGCCAGGGCGATTTTGAAAGATGCGCCAATTCTAGTCCTTGACGAGGCGACATCGGCATTAGACTCAGAGTCAGAAGCGCTAATCCAAAAGTCGCTGGAAACGTTGATGAAAAACCGAACGTCAATTGTCATCGCCCACCGCTTATCGACCATCGCTAAACTTGACCGTATCATCGTCCTGGATAACGGTCAGATCGTTGAAGACGGCACACACGACCAGCTGCTCGCCAAAAAACGCGGCGTTTACGCCAAGTTGTGGGCGCGGCAATCAGGCGGATTCATCGAGGAATAATTTCTAGCATTTCCGACTGTAACAACAATAGAAAAACACCGCCAAATCATGACGGCGTTTTTCGCTATTCTAAGGTCAGACTATTCTGACGTTTCAGCTTTTTCAGCTTCTCCCGTAACCTCGACTTGTTCGGCGTCAGCGGACTCAGCTTCGCCGGCCGCCGCATCGTTGGCAGCTGCTAGAGCGCTCGGCTCATAGACGTTTGCCACAACCAAATCTTTGACCGTAATGTCGTCGTCAGCCGTGCCTTCGCGGCCGTCGTCGCTATCGACCAGCTCAACACCATCCGGCAAAACAATATCGCCCACGGTCACGCGGTCGCCTTCTTTAACGAGACCGCTCGTCGGCGCCTCCAATGCTTCCGGTAGATCCATCGGCAAGGCCTTGACCTTGATCTTTTCAAGCGCTTGTAGCACTACCAAGCCGGCACGCTCCGCCTCAGATTCTCCTGTACCGCTCAAACGAATCGGCACTTCGGCAATCACCGGCTCATCAGCCCGAACTGCGTGAAAAGAAATATGGCGAAGAGCATTTGACCTAGTCGGATATGATTCAACATCCTTAATCATCGCTATGCGCCGCTCGCTGCCTAGCAACTGGACGGGCGTATGCTTGCCAGCTAGCTTATAGACGCGCAGCACTTCGCCAGCTTCAGCCTGAATCGGCACCGCTTCCATACCCGCACCGTAAACCACGCCTGGCGTAATTCCTTGGCAACGTAGCGTCTTAACTTTTTTGCCAAGCACTTCGCGCTTAGCAATCTTCAGAGTAATTTTTTCTCCCATTTCTCTCTTCCTTTCGTTAGATACCTTTCCGGAGGTTTACTATTGCTTCTCTATTATAACATGTTTATGATAATGATTCTAACCAAGCTGGTAATTCACGATATCCCCGATTCGTTTCGATAATAAATTTTTAGACCCAAACCTGTTCCATTAGCTGGTGCTAGAAATCTGTGCTATAATCATCTCTAGCATGGAAGCCTTTATTAATTTAATTATTCATCTCGGCGTGCCAATTATCTTATTGGTAGTTTTTGCTGAGTCAGGTTTATTAATCGGCTTCATATTTCCAGGCGACAGCTTGCTATTTACGGCAGCATATATGGTACAACAGCATATTTTGCCAATTGATATTCATCTATTCGCTATCCTGATATTTTTGGCAGCCGTGCTAGGTGATAGCGTTGGCTATAGTTTTGGACATAAGGTCGGCCGCAAATTATTTGAAAAAGAAAATTCGCGTTTTTTCAAGAAAAAATATTTAGAACAAACTGAAAAATTCTACGACAAGCACGGTTCAATCACTATCGTGTTGGCTCGTTTTGCGCCAATCGTCCGAACTTTTGCGCCAATCGTTGCTGGCGCCAGCAAAATGCATTACAGAACATTTTTGGTTTTTAACATTATCGGCGGATTCTTGTGGTCATCACTGTTTGTTTATCTAGGTTATTACGCCGGTGAATTACTTACCAAAGCAGGCGTTAACATCGAGGTTGCTGCGCTTATAATTATATTCCTCTCTGTCTCGCCGATGATTATTCACGCGCTCAAGAAACCATCAAACCGCGCGGCTCTCAAAAAACAGCTCCAAGTTTTATTCTCAAAAGCCAAGACGTCCAAACGGAAAAAATAACGCAAATCCGCACCGAATCCTTCGTCTGAGATTGGGCTTTTAGTCTTTGCAAAGATTATCGTTTATAACAGCTTCTGTAAGTACTTACCAGTTCGACTTTCTGGATTGTTTGCGACGTCTTCTGGCGTGCCAGCAGCAACCACTCTGCCGCCGCCTTGTCCGCCCTCCGGGCCCATATCAATAATCCAATCAGCGCATTTAATGACTTCCAGGTTATGCTCAATGATTATCATACTATTACCACCATCGACTAATTTTTGTAAAATCTCGAGCAATTTGCGCACATCAGCAGTATGCAAGCCAGTCGTTGGCTCGTCGAGTATATAAAGTGTTTTACCAGTCGAACGACGTGATAGCTCTGTTGCCAATTTAATGCGCTGCGCCTCACCTCCAGAGAACGTCGTCGCTGGCTGCCCAAGCTTCACATAACCCAAACCAACTTCGTTAATTGTCTCGAGCTTGCGGGAGATGGCTGGAATATTAGTAAAGAACTCGCAGGCTTGCTCGACCGTCATTTCTAGAATATCGCTAATAGTTTTGCCCTTATATTTAATCTCTAACGCTTCGCGGTTGTAACGCTTGCCGTGGCATTCTGGACACTGTATATAAACGTCAGGCAAAAAGTGCATTTCAATCTTTATCACACCGTCGCCTTGGCAATTCTCGCAGCGTCCGCCCTTGACATTGAAACTAAAACGCCCTGCTTTGTAACCGCGAATATTAGCCTCGGGGGTATTAGCAAACAATTCGCGAATCTGTGTAAACACGCCCGTATAAGTTGCTGGATTAGAACGCGGTGTACGACCTATCGCCGACTGATCAATGACGATAGCTTTATCTAATTGCTTAACACCGTCAATTCTATCATGATCGCCGGACACAGTCTGCGCTCGATGTAGACGTGCCGTCAATTCGTTGGCTACAATGTCATTGACTAGTGTCGATTTGCCGCTACCACTAACGCCAGTCACTAATGTCATTACGCCTAACGGAAACTCGACATCAATATTTTTAAGGTTATTCTCCTTAGCACCGCGAACGACAAGTTTGCGATCTTTCTCGACCGCACGGCGTTTCTTGGGCACCGATATTTTTTCTGCTCCAGATAAATATCGTCCGGTAATACTGGCCGGATTCTGTGCCACCTCGGCTGGCGTGCCGGCAGCTACAATCTCGCCGCCATGCACGCCAGCACCTGGACCTACATCCACCAAAAAATCAGCTGCAGCGATTGTCTCTTCGTCATGTTCGACCACCAATACGGTATTGCCCAGATCGCGCAAATGCTTGAGCGTTTTGATCAATCGATCGTTGTCGCGCTGATGCAAGCCGATTGACGGTTCGTCTAACACATATAGCACCCCTTGTAGCCCAGAGCCAATCTGTGTCGCTAGACGAATCCGTTGTGCCTCACCGCCGCTCAGAGTGTTAGCAGCTCGCCCCAGTTCTAGATAGTTCAACCCTACGTTATTCATAAATCCCAGACGAGCGTTAATCTCTTTAATCACTAGCTTGACGATCTTCATTTCGTTATCATCAAATTTCAGCTGACTAAAGACATCTAAGGCGTTCTCGACGTCTAGATTACAAATATCCATAATCGACAAGCCGCTAACCGTCACTGCTAAGACTACCGGCTTGAGGCGAGCGCCTTTGCAGGCCGTGCATTTGCGTTCACGCATAAATCGCTCAATATCTTTGCGCATGAAGTCGCTATCAGTTTCGCGGTGACGACGCTCGAGATTTGGAATAATCCCTTCAAAGGTTGAATCATAGTGCCGGCCATTACCTAGCTCAACGCGATATTTTTGCTCGCCTGTACCATACATCAATAATTTCCGCACATCGTCGCTTAGTTCGCGCACTGGTACGTGTAGACTAAAACCATGTTCAGCCGCTACCGCTTCAAGCCGTTTCATATACCAAGCATCAACACTGAAACGATTAAACGGACGAATCGCACCCTCAGCAATCGTCAAATTTTTGTTAAAAACCAAGCTAGGATCAATCTCCATTCGTGTGCCCAGCCCCGTACATACCGGACAAGCACCTTGCGGCGCGTTAAAGCTGAATAACCGCGGCTCCAATTCAGGAATCTCCTCGCCCGGGTGATCTACACAAGCATAGCGCTGGCTATAAGTCAAAATCTTGCCGCTATCAGCATCTAACACTTGGACTATGCCGCCAGCCAATTCTAATGATTGTTCTACTGATTGCGATACACGCGAAATCATGTCTGGACGCATCACCAAGCGATCAACGACCAGTTCGATGTCGTGCTTATAGTTTTTTTGTAATTCTGGAAACTCATCTAGGGCATAAATTACGCCGTCTACTCGCGCTCGAGCAAAGCCGCTGCGCATATACTGTTCAGGAATATGCTGAAACTCGCCTTTTTTCTGACTGACAATCGGCGCCAGGATCATTAATTTTGCGCCTTCAGGTAATTTCATGATTTCATCAATAATTGATTGTGCTGTTCGTCGTTGTACCGGCTTGCCGCAGCGCTTACCATCTGGCAAAAGCGCCGGACAATGAGGTACACCAACACGCGCGAACAACAAGCGTAAATAGTCGTAAATTTCTGTTACCGTGGCAACTGTTGAACGCGGATTACGGCTGGTTGATTTTTGATCTATTGAAATTGCTGGGCTCAATCCATCAATTGAGTCAACATCTGGCTTGTCCATGATGCCCAAGAATTGCCGCGCATAACTGCTCAAACTTTCAACATAGCGCCGTTGTCCTTCGGCATAGATAGTATCGAAAACCAGGCTTGATTTACCGCTGCCGCTAAGTCCTGTTACTACCACAAACCTATCGCGTGGAATTTCCAAACTCACGTTTTTTAAGTTATTCTGGCGTGCACCGGTGATCTTGATACTATCTGACATGACTACTTATTTTAGCATTTTTCGGTAAAAAAATCCATTACCGCAAAACATCTGTGCACGTATTACACTTTAAATATCATCCAAATAAACTAAAACTGTATCGTGCTTATCGTTGCACATACTATAGTATATTTGCTATAGTATAGTCAAATGAGAGCATTAATTGAACTATTCGCTGTCCTCAGCATCAAGATTCGTGTTGTATTGGCGTGCCTTATCGGTGTACCTCTATTTTTGCTGCGCCACGACATTTACGATTCGCTAATGAATTTCGTACTAGTCGGCGCCATACCTGGCACGCACATATCAGTACCATACTGGGTTATGTTATTGCTATACGCAATGATAGTCATAAACATATTCACCTACATAGAAAATACCATCCAACGTCCATTACCTCCAAAAGAATAGCGGCCGACACAAGAAAGATCTAATCGCTAGCTGGTAATGTAGATTCAGCCCACAATTGCAATTCTTGTAAAATAAACTGCTGCTCGTCAGTCGCTGTTGGCGCTAAACGATGCAAAGCCGTCATAAACCCTGGTAACTGCACCTGCAGGCGCTGAGCCCGCCAGGTTTCCCACTGCGCCAAATTGTCTTCACTGAGCGAACGCGGAAAGTTGCGTGCTTTGTAGTGCAGCAATAGTGGCGCTAAACGTTCGTCCTGAAATTCTGGATGAAAATCAGCCAGCTCGCGTTCATCGGCATTGCGCACCGCTTCGACACGGATACGATCACGGTCGTTCAAAAAGCCATCATACAATTGCGCTTCTGGATCGGGCAGTTTTTTGAAGGCTGGCTTGTTTTCAAAAATAGTCCGTAATTTTTCGGCAAAGTCCGGGTGATTCAGTAAAATATTTTGATGTTTCTGCACTGTCTTTAGATCAAGCGAAATTTTCCGCCAGCCATCGCCCTGTTCCAACACGCCCAGCGGCGCCACCGCCGGACAGCGATTGTATTGCAACTCTTTGACTGGCAATTTGACGAAATCCTCAGCTTGCCGCTCCTCCCACGAAGCAAAGATTTTTGCTGACAATTCCTCCACGCTCAGCCCAACAAACGGCGTCGGATCATAGCGCAGATCATAGGCAACCACGCCGCCGTTTCGACTGGTCGTCAGTGGAAAGGCCACCGTGGTTTTGGCAAATTCTTTATCGTAGCGCCCGCTGGCATAGACAAACGGTTTCTTGTCATCTACATTAACCAGTTGCTGGACTACTTTTTTGTCACGCATTTTTAGTAAATAGTCATACAGCTGCGGCTGCTTTTGCTTAATCAACTTTGTCACGGCAATCAGCGCCGTCACGTCCGCCAAGGCGTCATGAGCATTTTCATGCGCAATACCGTTGGCGCTGGTGATTAATTCCAAGCGGTTACTTGGCTCACCTTTGTCATCAAGCGGCCAATTGATTCCTTCCGGCCTGAGCGCCCGCGTCAATCGCACCACGTCCAGCAAATCCCAACGCGAGCGACCGTCTTTCCAGCTCCATTCGTACGGATCATGAAAATTGCGCCACAACAAATGGCGGATAAATTCGTCGTCAAACCGAATATTATTAAAACCAACCGCAATGGTCTCGGGTGTAAAAATCTCCTCACTCAACATCCGGGCGAACTGCGCTTCGGTGTAGCCTTCCTCAACCGTTTTTTGCGGCGTGATGCCGGTTACCATCAGCGCATCAGGACTCGGCAAAGTATCATCATTCAGCGTCACCAATAGATTATACGGCTCGCCAATCGGTTCGAGATTCATGTCCGTCCGCCGCCCAGCAAACTGCATGATGCGGTCTTGCCGCGGATTTAGTCCGCTGGTTTCTAAGTCATAGAAGAAAAATGTCTGTGCCATACCTATAGTATAGCAAAGCTACGAGATGACACCCAAACCTACTGCTCAACCAGCGTAAACGGCGTCGATTCGCCAATCTGCACCAAGCTATCACCAGTAGCGCCTTGGCGCATTAGCTCGTGCGCGATACCATAACGGCGCATGATATCGCGTAAACGATTGACGCTTTCAAACTGATCAAAATTGGTGCGGCGAGCAAATTTTTCTATCTTGCCGCCAAACACGCGGTAGATTTGCTTATCAGCATCGTATGAAACTTCCCAACTGCTCGAGATCGTCTCGTTGCCACTGAGAGTGATTGTCTCAAGTTTATCGTTATTCAAATCGTCAGTCTGCTTCTGCTCATTCTCAGCTGCGCGCATTGCTACAACTTGCACCTGCAGAGCTCTCAGTACATCAATTACGCCTTTATGTGATACCGAGGAAATAGCGAAAACCTGCGTATCCTCGCTAGTGACAGCTCTTAAGGTGTCAATTTGCATTTGAATGATATCCTGATCTAATCCTTCGCATTTAGTTAGGGCTACTATCTCGGGACGCGACGCCAGTTCAGTGCTGTACTTTTTGAGTTCGCGGCGAATCGCCAGGTAGCGTTCAGCTACGTCGTTACTATAAGCGTCCACCAAATGGAGCAGTACGGCAGTCCTCTCAACGTGCCGCAAAAAGGCATCTCCCAACCCTTTACCGTCGCTAGCCCCTTCAATCAGCCCTGGAATATCAGCAATTAAAAGCGAACTGTCATCGACATCAGCTACACCGAGATTCGGCGTCAACGTAGTGAACTCATAATCTGCAATTTCAGGGCGAGCATTTGACACCACGCTCAAAAAGGTTGACTTACCAGCATTAGGGAAACCCACCAAACCGACATCAGCCAATAATTTCAATTCTAGTTCTGCCTCGAACGATTCGCCGAGTTCACCGACCTCTGCCATGCGCGGCGTTTGACGAACGCTAGATTTAAAGTGAGCGTTGCCAAAGCCGCCATCGCCACCCTTGGCAATAATAGTTTTTTGGTTTGGTTTAGATAAATCGGCGATGATTTTACCATCACGCTTGACTATAGTACCAACTGGCACTTTAATAACTAAATCCTTACCAGCGCGGCCTGCCATTTTTTTCTTGGCGCCCGAGACACCATCTTCGGCCTTTAGCTCGGGTTTGTAACGAAATTTTAATAACGTATTAAGCTGTTCCGTCGCCAAAAACACAACATTACCGCCGTGACCACCATCGCCGCCATCCGGACCGCCTTTATCAACGTAAATCTCGTGGCGAAAACTGACCGCGCCGTCGCCGCCGCGGCCCGCCTGGACTAAAACTTTAGCTGTATCAACAAACATACAGACACATTATACCAAAAACACCCCTGATTTGACAGAGGTGTTGATTAGTTTTGTAAAATACTTAGTGAATATATCTATAGTAACCGCTAGTGGCCTCGCCCCAGGAAATCTGGCCATGACCGACGCGGTTGAAGCCACCACCAAAGCGATAACCGTTCATCTCGCTAATTGTGATCGACACACCCGGGTTAACACTCTCGACAATCGCCACATGACCGTATCCGCCGCCGTTTTGCATTATTGCGCCAGGCGCCGGCGTACCATTAACTGCCAATCCAGCCGCTGCTGCCGCATAAGCCCAAGTACTAGCATTACCCCAGAAACTACCAACTGGGCGTCCTAGCTGCATTCGGCGCTCGTAAGCGTACCAAGTACAGTTCCCCCACGCATATTTGTTACCGGCAGAGATAACCCCATTATAATTGCTTCCGTAACCGCCCAGGCCCGACCCATATCCATAAGCGCTGCGCCGATTACTAGCCGCAGCACGAGGAGCCACATATCCTGGACGTTCATTTTCTGGCAAAGCACCGCCAGGAACAATAATATTCTTGCCTTCAGTCAGCGAGCCAGCGAGTTCCAGGTCATTATACGACACCACATCGGCCTTATTACCGCCATACTTGGCAACGATACTATCAACAGAGTCACCCGCCTTAACGGTATGCTGAACACCATCAACTGGCAGAATTGTTAAAGTAGTATTTGGCTCCAGCGCATCAGACGATAGATTATTGGCCCAAGCTATAGTCTCTTTCTTGAGCCCATACTTACTGGCTACTGTATCAACCGTATCACCAGCCTTAGTAACATAAGTAGTAGCTGCCCGAGAATTAGCTGTCGGCTGGACAATCTGCGGCTTGCTAATCGCGTTGCTGGAGGTCTGCGACATTACCGTTTCAATAGTCAGCGTCTGAGAAAGTGTCGCTACATTAGCGCTAACTGGCATGCTGGTAGTGTCTGCTAGCGACGAAGCTATGTTCGTAGCGACAACTGGATCTACCGTACTAGCGGAAGTTGCAGCTGCTACAGTATTTTTAGTGCTTGAGGTAGAAGCATTAGCCAGCGGCGTATTATTACTACCTTCCTGAACGCCGACTGGACGTTGTCCGATAGCAATTAGCGTTGCTATGAATAGAAAAACGCCGACATACGATACTACGGAAGTCCAAGAAACACCACCGCGCCTTTTAGTTTTGCTAGAATGAGCCTTTGCGCTCGGTACAAAATTAGTTTTAACTCGATTTGGTTGCGTACTAATAATGGTTCTCCTAGAAAATCATATTATGAGCACGATAGAGCTGGCAATAATTCATAATTGTTCCTGCAAGTCCTCGTGTATACTCTATATTATAGCAAATCACTAGCGTTAATGTCAATACTTTATACGATACTACACAACTTCTGGCAGTATTTGTCAATATTGTTTTTATGTTCCTCATCAGTTTTGGCAAAATATATTAAACCGTCATCGCCAGCTATGAAGAACAAGTTATCGCCAGGCGCCGGATCAGCGACCGCTTTAAGCGATAATTCGCCAGGTGTCGCAATTGGCGTCGGCGGCAAACCAGTATGCTTGCGAGTATTATACGGAGAATCAATATCCACCTTAGGCTTAACACCAGCTTTGTCTGCAGCATAAATAAAGGTTACATCAGAACCAAGCTGCATGTTTTTCTTGTAGCGAGCTATAAACACCTGCGCAATACCCCGCTGGTATTGATAACAGCGATTTTTGCGCTCGACGGTCGGCTTATCTTCGCAGCCCAATTCCCGCTCAACAATCGAAGCCATAGTCAACCCTTGATAAAGCGTCAAACCTTGCGCCTTAAACTTATTAACTAAGTCATTTTTCTGCACAACCTTGTACATGTGATCAAACACTGTCTGTAAAACATCTTTAGCTGTGGCATCGCCCGTAAATTGATATGTCTCCCCAAAAACGTAGCCCTCCAAAGACGACCCGCTTGGACGATCGGCAAACAGAGGACTATCATATTTCGCTTTGAAAGCACTTGAGATCTCATCATCAGAGTAGCCTGCTTGGCGCAAGATGTAACGGACGCTCGTTTTATCAACACCATCAGACGACTGCGAAGCCTTATACTTAGAACTCTCTAACGTACCGCCAGGATAAAAAGTAATGGTTTTAAAGTCACGACAACCATTATTCATACGGTTAACAATTTCAGCGACCGACTCAGACGGAGCAATCATACAAGTACCAGCTTTGATACTATTCTTATTATTAAGGCGCACATAAACTTCAAAAGCTAATCGGTTGCGAATAAGATTTTTGCTGGCCAGCGTATTGGCAACTGTTGAGACCGAGGAGCCGTCTTCAACAGTAACCGACACCTTATTGCTATCGCTTGAGACTGGTTTTAGCTGCATCTCGTACCACTTAAACAGTACCGCAAAAACCGCTGTCAAAAACACCATGACCGTTATCAAAACAATCATCCAGCGCCGAAGACAACGTTTCTTCTTTGATACCTTCTGACTCGCAGCGTCATGGTCGGGGTTAAGCGAAATATTAGCCTTTTGCCCCATTGGCTGATTTGGATCAATAGCACGAGGCGCAGGACGTGGAGCCGCGCCAAGCGGCGGTACTTGCCGATTATTATTCGGCCGAGAATTAAATTGTTGGCCATTCTGCCGTTTGAAACCATCCATTATTGAGCCTCCAAATAATCTTGTAAAATAATGCTAGCTGCCATAGAATCAATCTCGCCCTTACTATACGGACGTTTTTGCGACGCTAAGATATTCTCTGCTTTGACGCTCGTCAACGATTCGTCCTGGAATACAATGTCAGATTCAATTTGGCCAAGACTATCAACGAAGTTTTCGACATACCGAGTCTGCGCAGTCGGCTCGCCTCGTTGATTGCGCGGATAACCCACTACCAAAACATCTATTGATTCGTCAATCAGCATCTCGCGGATAGCATCGAGTTCCTTGCCGTCAACATCAATCCAGTCACCTGGTACGGCAATCTTAACATCGCTGCTTGCCGATGCCACGCCAATTCGCCGCTCGCCGACGTCAAGCGCCAAATACTGCTTAGCCATCTATCTGAAACTTTACGCTTATCTTCTTGGTGTCATCTGGAACTCTATAAACCCAAAATGGCGAAAGGTTCACATCTACTGATTTTATGCCTTCAACTGTCTTGACGCGCTCTTGAACCTCGCCGACCGACTGGCCTTTGACGTACTCCTTGATGGCGTCTTCGTCAATTTTCGGACCAACTTTACCGTTCGCCGAGACTGTCGCATTAATCGTATCGCCCGAGATAGCTATATTAGTCAGAGAAACTGTTTTACTGCCGGTATCATAAATTTTCTGGTTTGACTTGCCGTCAATGCGCTGCTGGCAGTAAGCTTTGAGAAACGTATCAAACTCGCTGCGAGCAATACCAGAAAGCGAGAACTTCATTGTACCAGTAATTGCCGCTTGGCCGTCGTTAGCCTCGCTATCAACAGCAGGCTTATTAATGCCAGCGATATCCGCCGCGAATGACTCATTGATAATTGTGTAATCCTTGCCAAACTCAGTTTGCAAAGCAGCTTTGTTTTGATTCTTATCGTCCTCGGTGACGAGTTCGCGCATTGCTTTATTTATATCGCTTTGTTGAACGACGGTAATAGTTTTGTCAGTACCTCCCGTCGTCGAGCCGCTAATACTTGCTGAAATACCACTAGGCGCTCCCTTGACTGTACCGCTAGCACCATTATAGCTGGCGCCGCTGCGTGCGGCAGTAATTTTCACCTTGGCATTACGATAATTACTAAGCGAGATTTTAACGCCTTCATTGGTAACATACTCGGCGCCAGAATCTGTCGTCAAAGTTGTTCCTGCTGGGATTTCTGTACCAAGATTGTCAATATCGCGCGTCGAAAAGCTTACTATACCAGTCGCTTTTTCGCCAACATCCTTCTTGCCGGTAGCTGTAAATGTTTTAGAAATCGCTTTTTCTCTAGTTTTGGTCGTCAGTTTGACAGTACCATCTTGCAAACTAGTGTTAACAGCAGCGCTTGATTTGATATGAGTGTTAACAGCTACGCTACTAGTTTGCGCAGAAATGACAATCTGTGCTCGCGGCGCAAACACAAACGCCCACACCAAACCGGCGATCAACAAAATAACAGCCGCACCGATAATGAAGAACTTCTTACGAAAAGTATTAAAATCGGGGATTTTCGGACTTCTTTTTGACTTGCTATCCGCCTGGTCAGCAGATTTCTTATCGCCGCCATCCTTACCCTTAGAAGACGGCAGCTCATCCTCTCCTTCATCTTCAATTTTGCTAAGCTCATCATTAAGAGACGACTGCTCTTTCTTATCGCCAGAAGCTAGCATGCTAGGCTTAGCGCCACCGTTCAACGTTTCCGATCCATCAATCACGTCATCGTCACTGTTGACTTCAAGAGCCGGAATCTCAGCTAACTCTGGACGACTCTGCAAATTTTTGGCCACCGGAATACCCGCGCTGCCCGCAAGCGTCGACAAAGCATCATTATTAGTAATAATTACCAGTTTTTTATCGACCCGCTCAGCTGCGCGATGCACTAACTTAAGATTCACCGCACTCTGAATCGCCCCGATTCGCTTTGGCGGCACCAAAGCAACGATATTCGAATTAGCGGCTTTTATCTTGCCAATAATTGAAGTAACATCGTCTTCTACATCTATATAAATGACATCTTTTTGCATATTATTTCTCTATTAAATTCGCAAAATCCTATTAATTTTACTGCGAACCGACTGAGTGTCGCCTGCTCCTATTATTGTATCATAACCAACACGCAGCAGGCCCATCGCCGTAATAAAAGTGTGATCATTGACTTCACCGGTTTTATCCGTAATACCAACAACCTGATCGGGACGAATACGCTGTACCGTCGGACGCTTAGTAAATGGCAACTCGCTGTACCAATCACGCTTTTCGAGAGCCGCAACTAATTGAGACAAGCTAGCACCGCCACCGCACAACAAAATACGCGGCGGCAGCTGATCGACTGCGTCAAACTCGCTCAATGCTAGCTCTACGCCAGCTAGCCAAACCTCAAGAGTTTTATCAACGGCAACTGCCACATCTTTTTTGACGGTAGTTTTGATTTTGCTATCCTCGATATTGACTTTAAGTTTTTCTGCCTGGTCGTACGGAATTGACAACTCATCAGCGATAGTTTTAGTAAAACTGCGGCCACCGATACCAAACATCTTGGTGCCTTCAACGCCGCCGTCATTAACCACTGCAATATCAGTTGTACCACCACCTACATCTGCCAAAATTGCCGTAAAAGCACTACTACTATCAGTGCCAAGTACGCTACGGCTAACTGCAAACGGCTCAGCAGCGACCGCTAGCAACTCCAAATCAAGCTCTTGCGCCACTCGCTCCAACGCGCCTATATGTACCATCGGCGCAAATGCCGTATAAATTTGCACCGCTACATCCTTGCCCTGAAAGCCAATCGGATTCGACACTTTATAGCCGTCAATATGAATACTAACCAGCGCTGAGTTGACCAGCTTGACTTCAACCTCGTCATTGCCCGTCTCTAAGGCAATCTGTTTTTGTGCCCGTTTAGCAGCGCGATCTTGGACCTTCTCGATAATAAACTCAACTTCTTGCTCGTCAAGCGGACGGTCGGGCTGCGGACGACGATAACGAATCGTGCTAGTTGTACCTTTTACTAGTTCGCCAGCTATACCGATGACAGCATGCTTGGCCTGCAAGCCAGCTTCATCCTCAGCCTGAGTTAGAGCGTCCTCGCAGTGTTGCACTACGCCAGCAATATCGGCGATTGCGCCTGAATGCATGTCAGACAACTCCTGATGAGCACGTCCAACACCAAGAATCTCAATATCGTCGCCGTTAACGCGAGCTAATAGCGCCTTAACGTTTTCGGTACCGATATCGAGTGCAACGATATAATCATCGTGCTGATCATCGGACTCGCCCTTTAGATTATTTAGCTTATTGCGTAATCGCTCTAAAACCATAACTACATCTATTATATACTATTTTTGCTTATGGTTGCTAGATTTTGCCAAATCATAGAGGCTTACAAGTATTAGCTCAAGACCGCTTTAATCCGACGAATTCCCGCCGAACTAGACTCTTCTTTGGTGATTTTAAAGCGCTTGCCGCCCTCAGCCAAGACGCCGGTGTGCTCGACGTGCGGGCCGCCGCAAACTTCAAAGCTGATGATATTGTCGCCTTCGCCGATGGAATAGACTTTCACCTCATCACCGTAGCGTTCGCCAAAAGCGCCGATTGCACCCATTTTTAGCGCTTCATCGGTCGGGTAAACCTGGTAGCTAACTGGTAAATCAGCGTCGATCCAAGCATTGACCTGATCTTCCACCGCCTGTTTTTCCTCCGACGTCAATTTGTCGTGATTGAAATCGAAACGCAGGCGCTCAGCAGTGATATTGCTACCATGCTGCTGCAAATCCGGTGCATCGAGGACTTTGCGCAGTGCCGCCCCCAACAAGTGCGTCGCCGTATGATATTTCAGATGGATTGGATCGTGACCTTCCAAACCGCCGCTAAATTGTCCCTTGCGCGCTGTCTTGGAGCGTTGGCGCTGCTCGGCCATTCGCGCATCAAATTCGGCGCGCCAATTATCAGAAAGCTTGATGCCTTGTTTATATGCTTCTTCGGTACTCAGCTCTACTGGAAAACCAAACGTATCATACAGCATGAATAACTCTTCGCCAGTCAAGCCGTCGTCGATATAATGCTGCATTTGCCTGAGACCTTTGCGTAGTGTCTGACGGAAAGCTTTTTCCTCTTTGACCAACACAGCAATAATCTGCTCGCGATTCTCTTTGACATCTGGAAAATCTGCTTCATATAAATCAGCAATTACCGGCACGACTTCCTCCAGGAAATTCTGCTCAATCCCCAGGTCAAAACTATAACGAATCGCCCGGCGCAGTAAGCGGCGCATCACGTAGCCCTGCTCCTTATTGCTCGGCACGCAGCCGTCGACCGCCAAAAATACCGCCGCCCTAAGATGATCAGCAATCACTCGCATTGATGCGGTATGCGTAGCATATTCCTTGCCGCTTAAACTTTCCAACTTTTTAATAATTGGCTGTAGTAGACTAATCTTAAAGACATCAGGACTATCAATTGCCGCAGCGGCAATCCGCTCCAGGCCGCCGCCGAAATCAACATTCTTACGTTTCAGCGGTTCAAAACTACCGTCATCCAGCCGGCGATACTGCATAAACACTTGGTTGCCAATTTCCATAAATCGGCCGCTATCGCTAGCCGGATGCGCCTGCCCAAAGCTGGCATCATGATGCTGCTCGCCAAAGTCATAAAACACCTCGCTGTCCGGCCCGCACGGATCACCAATCGGCGTACTATCAATCCCGCCGCCGCGGCTCCACCAGTTCTCTTTATCGTTGTAAAAGAAAATCCGACCGCCCTGCATACCCAGCCTATCGCCATTTTCAGCGCTATCCAGCTCGACGATTTTAGCTTCAATGCCTTTTTTGGCAAAAACTTCTTGCCAAATTTGCGCTGCCTCATCGTCGCGCGGAATGTTGTTTTTCTCATCGCCGATAAAACAGCTAACGTAGATTTTATGCGGATCCAGTCCAACTATTTCTGTCAAAAATTCGAAAAACCACTCAATCTGCTGGCGTTTGAAATATTCGCCCATACTCCAATTGCCCAGCATCTCAAAGAACGTCGTGTGTCGATTATCGCCAACATCCTCAATATCCTGCGCCCGCAAACACGTTTGGCTATCAGCCAATTTAGTGCCTTGCGGATGATCCTGGCCCAGCAAATACGGCAATAGCGGCTGCATACCCGAGCCGGTAAATAATGTCGTCGGGTCATTGTGCAGTATAAGCGGCGCCCGCTCAATAATAGCGTGGCCGTTCCTTTGGCAAAATTCGAGATATTTCTGGCGGATTTCTTGTGTGCTCATAGAGGTAATTATAGCACGAAAACCACCTGCTTAGCGACCAACAACCCGCCATCTCTACGACAAACTAAAGATCTAAAGGACACAGCTCTTAATATATGTCATAATCTCAGCAAAATTAGCAAAATCATGGTGATAGTCTTGTACTTTATCAAATTCTACAGACTCCCTGGCTAACGATTCGTGCGAAGCTACAAAATCATCTATTCGTTTCACATCAGCCAGAAAAAGCAGCTGATATGCCCTATCAGGGTATCTATCGTTATATTTAGAATGAAATAGCTTTTCAATATGCCAAGCACCAATCAATTTTAGAGAATTTAGCTCAACGGATGTTTCCTCATACACCTCGCGCCGCGCACAATCTTCTGGCGTTTCTCCTAATTCCATACGACCACCTGGAAAACCCCAGCCACGCGGTGGCTTGGCCAGAAGTATTTTATTTTCATGAACTGCACAAACCATACACGATGTCACAAGCGAAAAGTCAGGAATGGCTTCACACGGATAGAATTGAGACTTTGTTGATTTGTCTTTACCCCAGAGAACAACTGGAAAACTATTATCAATTTTCATTTTAATATAACACCTTCGCATATTTTATCAGAACATTTGGCATTCCTTATATGTCCGACATTATTCCACCGCCCAAGCACTCTTCACCGCGATAGATCACTGCCGACTGGCCAGGCGCCACAGCTCGTTCGGCAGACTCTAGATGTAGCGTGTCGGCACTATATATAGCGTTAATAAGCGCTCCGCGGTGGCGCAACCGGACCTGTATTCGCGCACCTTCAGTCAAAGGTTGATTGATCCAGTGAATATCTGTCAGCTTAATCTCGGTTCGCCACATGTGCTCGTCGTTGATATTACGGCTAACGTAAACTTCATTCTTATCCATATTTTTGCCAACCACATAATACGGCAACCCGCCGCCAACATCCAGACCATGTCTTTGACCAAGCGTATAAAAAATTGCACCGTCATGCCGGCCAAGCACCCGGCCCGATTCTTTGTCAATAATATCGCCCGGACGCGTCGTAATATACTGGCTAAGAAATTCGCGCATACCGACATTGCCAACGAAGCACACGCCCATAGATTCTTTTTTGCGAGCTGTCCATAAGCTGCGATCTTTGGCAATTTGACGCACTTCAGGTTTGGTCAGATCGCCTAGTGGAAACATGGTTCTCGCCAGCGCCTCAGCCGTCACGCGGTACAGGAAATATGTTTGATCTTTGTTGTCGTCGCAAGCCCGAAGCAAGGTAGCTGACGCTTGCTCGGCCAGCCCTGAAGAAGAATCCGAGACCCGCTGGAGCCAGCCCAGATTTTTTTCAGAGCTATCACTCGCACTGCCAGTATTCTGTACTCGCGCATAATGCCCTGTCGCGATATAATCTGCGCCTGCTGCCAACGAAGTCTCCAAGAACAGCTTGAATTTAACCTCTTGATTGCACATAATATCTGGATTCGGCGTTCTACCAGCACGATATTCGTCAAGCATGTAATCAACAACTTTTTGGCGATACTGTGTTTCAAAATCAAATACTTTAAAATCAATTCCTAATTGCACTGCCACCCGCTTGGCATCAGCCAGATCCTCAGCCCACGGACACTGCATACCGGGTAGATCTTGACTCCAGTTTCTCATATAGACGCCAGTAACATCATAATCTTGGTCAAGTAATAATGCTGCCGCGACGCTACTATCGACGCCGCCACTCATACCAACATAAACACGCGGTCTGGTCATTCTGCTGCAACTCCCATAATTTTTACCAGCTCTTGCAACGCCAGCTGCCAGCCTATAACAGTTGTCCACCACATATTCGACCATTGATTATCTGCAACTACTGGATGACTACGTGTTAGTATATTTGGTGCTGCTTTAGTAAATTCAATTGAAACTCGCCGCGAGTGGTAAGCGCTTGTCACCAAAATTACCGATGATATCTGCTTTTGTTTGAGCAGGCTGACGGTTTGCGAGGCATTCTCGGCAGTTGTTTCGCTGGTTTCCTCTATCAGAATATCACTAGCCGGTACGCCTGCAACGATAGCCTGTCTCTTCATTGCTCGAGCATTACTCGGGCCAGTTTTATCAGCTGCCGCACCAGAGAAAACTAATTTGTGCGCCCAGTTATTCTTGTACAATCGCACTGCTTCAGCAGTACGAGCGCTGGTATCGCCGCCGCTCACCGCTACGATCGCATCGGCTGCCGCACACTGTTGGCGTGTCGCATCTGGAATATCGCCACAGCCTTGCAAATCGTTCTTTGATAAAAACAAAGTAATACCGATGATTATTGCAGCCGAAACAATGGCCAGCGTAACGATAGCTATTAAAAATCTTTTCAAGCTAACCTGGCCTTTTCTGTATTAATCGCAGCGATAATTTCTCGGGCAGCCGCCGTGCACGTTTCAGCATCCGATAGGCGACCCAGTGTCAGACGCAAACTGCCGTCCGCCACCTCTGGCGCTAAGCCAATCGCTTCTAGCACATGCGAACGCGTCCCGGAATTCGCTGCACAAGCACTGCCAGTCGCTACCAGCACCCCTTTTCGCTCTAGCATAAAAACTAACCGTTCGGCATCAATTCCGGGGAATGATATATGCAAATGACTTGCCAGGCGATGTTTTTGATCGCCGGAGACAATCGCCCACGGAAAAGCTTCTGCCAGCTGATTTTGCAGCTGGTCGCGCAACTGGCGCAAGCGCTTATTCTCAGAATTACGATGTTGCTGCGCTAATTCTAACGCTACTGCAAAACCAATGGCGCCCGCAACATTTTCGGTACCGCTGCGCAAGCCCCGCTCTTGCCCGCCGCCGCGAACTAGCGGCCGCAAGCGTATCATCCGATTACACCAAAGCAAACCAACTTGTTTCGGGCCATAAATCTTACCAGCATTTAGCGTCAGCGCATCAACGCCTAGCCGCGCTACATTGATGTCAATCTGCCCAGCCCCTTGCGAAGCATCAGTGTGCAGATAGATTGGCGTCAGCTCACCCGCTTCAAACCGGCGGCGACGCTCAGTACGGACAACTTCAGCAATGTCGCGTAGCGGTTGAACGGTACCAAGTTCGTGATTAGCGATAGCGATAGTTATTAGCTGCGTATCTGGCCTAATAGCTGCTTGAATATCGCGCGGCGCAATATTGCCTTTTTTAGATGGAGCCACCAGCGTTACATTATCATCAAGCGCTTTCAGTACTGCATCATGCTCAATGGCACTTGATACGATATGTCCGTCAATGCTATTTATCATCAAATTAATAGACTCTGTAGCGCCAGCCGTCACAACCAGCTCGCTAGCCTGTCCGCCAAGACAAACAGCCAAACGATGCTTAGCTTTATTATAAGCGCGCTTGACTTCCACCGCTGGAGCATACGGCACCGAAGGATTATAAAACATCTCAGAGAAATACGGCTGCATCGCCGCCAAAACGCGCTCGTCTAGAGGCGTGGCAGCAGCATGGTCGAGATAGATTATTGATGATTTCACGCTTTCTATTATACCAATTTTTCGCCGGTCTCGGGATCTCGCTTGTAAACTTGGCGGGCAACTTGCTCATAATACATTTGCGTAGCGATACTAAAATTACGCAATTCATCACCCTCGAGGTATGAATAACGCGGGCCAGGTTGAGTTTTCAAGATACCTCGATCGGTTACTTCATATTTGATCGTGTGGGTTTTAAGTTTGTGCTTGGCATCAATCCATTCCTCATGCCACATCCATGTTTTTTCGTCCAAGCAAAAGAACTCGCGGCGATGACCTTTAGGAATCTCGCCGAAAAGCGCCGAGCCAATTTCACTTTCTAGTGCCAGTAGTTCGCGCTCGCTCAGTTTTTTAAGCGGACGTTTTTTGCGGAGTTTCGGCAAACCAAGCGATAAATCATCGCCGACAAGCATTGTGATAGTTTTTTTGAGTACGCTTTTTACCATAATTCAAGTTGCGCTTTTACGTTTAAATTCCTCAAGATACTTCGCATAACCCGCTTCATAACCCGAGCGAAGGTTTACCACCCCTTGACTCGCCCGAGCAATAATCTCCTCGGGAGTAAAATGCTCGTTCTCTAGCTGTTCGTCTAGCGATTTAATATAATCAATTGCCGATGAATCGATAGCCTGATCAGGCTTTGCTGGTTCGGCCTGTCGGCGAGCCAGTTCGCCTAATCGTTGCAATTCAGGGTTACTAGCATAAGTATTATTCTCATAACTAAAACTACCGACATTTTCTGCCGGTATTTTATTAAACTTACTCCTGTACTTCAAATCTTCATTCATAGGCTTACCCCAAAAACTTGCCGCGCGTTGCGAGTAGTTACGCTAGCGACCTCTTCTATAGCGATGTCACGAGCGCGCGCATGATATTCTGCTACCTGCCTCACATACGCTGGTATATTCACTTTACCACGAAATGGCACTGGCGTCAAGAAAGGTGCGTCAGTTTCAAAAACTAAGCGTTCAAGCGGAATTTGGTTAAACATTTTCTGTTGATTTTTATTTTTAGTAAAAGTACTTATACCGTTAACGCCAACGTATAAACCACGATCCAACCCACGCTGCAAATTTTCCTCAGAATCGGTAAAGCTATGCAAAATGCCGCGCAAACCTTTGAATTCATCGAAAATCGGCCAAAAATCCGCCCAGACTGCACCAACAGCGGCTTTTTCGTCGCGTACATGAAAACTAATCGGCAAGTTAAAATCTCGCGCTACTTCGAGTTGCCGCCGCAAAACGCCCTGTTGAATATCGCGCGGACTATTATCATAAAAATAATCTAAACCAATTTCACCAATGCCGACGATTTCATCGCGATTGTCTGCTACCAATTGGCGCAATTCCTCGACGTTATTTGTCGCTGCGTCGTGCGGGTGAATGCCGACGACTGGCCAAACAAAATCATGCATCCTAGCAAACTCTAGAGCCTGACGCGAGCTGCGCAAATCCGTACCAACACAAATCATCGCTACGCCATTCTTCACTGATTCCTGGTAAGCTTTCTCGCGCGCCGAAGCGTTATAGAACTCGCTATCATGAATATGACAATGCGTATCAACCAAGCGAAGCAACGAATTCATTTGGCTTATTTCTTTTTACTAGATGCCGTTTGCGGATTGGGCGTATGAATATAGATTTTTGGGAAAAGTGGCGCTGCTTTCTCGGGCACAACTCCTGCCGAAAACATCTTGTGAATAGTGCTAGCGGTCACTGGCATAAACGGAATTAGCAAATCAGCAATTTCCTCAAGCGCACCAACAGCATAAGATAAGATTTCCGATAAATGCTCGGCGGCATCAGCGTCCTTTTGGCGCTTCTTGGCAACTTCCCACGGTTTAACGTCATCAATATATTGATTAAGTGCTCGCACCTGTTGCCATGCTTCATCTATTGCTCGATCAAAATCAAGCGCTTCCATTGCCTGGCGGTATGGCCCCATATCGTGTCCTGGGCGAGGAATCTCGCCAATTACACCCGACTGATAACGCTGAATCATAGCAATAACCCGCTGCACTAAATTACCGAGATCATTGCCCAGCTCTCCATTATAAGCCTTCTCAAACTTCTCCCAGGTGAAGTCGCCGTCATCCTTGGTTGGAATATGCCGCGAAAAGTAATAGCGAAAAGCGTCAACGCCGTAATCCTTGATAATCTCCATCGGATCGACGACATTACCAACAGTTTTACTCATCTTAGCACCGCCCACATTAACGAAACCGTGCACTAACAACGTCTTAGGCAGCGGTAGACCAACCCCTAATAGCATCACTGGCCAAATACCGGCATGAAAACGCAGGATATCTTTGCCAATCACTTGCACGTCAGCTGGCCAAAAATCTTTCCACTCCGGCTGATCCGGATAACCTAGCACCGTGATGTAATTAGCTAAGGCGTCCAACCAGACATACATCACCTGGCTGTCGTCTCCTGGTACCGGTACTCCCCAGGTCAGACTCTTGCGCGGCCGGCTAATTGATACGTCGTGCAAACCGTCTTTCATTAATTCCAGAAATTCTTTTTTGCGAAACTCTGGTACAATTTTCATTCGGCCCGACTCGATTGCTTGGCGGACTTTATCAGTATAGGCGCTCGCTTTCAAATAATAGTTCTCTTCGCTAACTTGTTGATAAGGCGTTTGGTGGTCAGGACAAACCCCGCCAGTTTCTTGAACTTCTTTATCAGTAAAGAAAGCTTCATGACCCATACAGTACCAGCCGTTGTAAGTACTTTTATAAATCAGCCCCGCCTGGTCCAACTGTTTCCAAATATAGCGCACCGCCCCCATATGATGTGAATCAGACGTACGGACAAAATCAGTATATTCGGCGTGTTCAGCATCCATCAGTATCTTGAAATTTTGATGAGTCTGATCGACATATGCTTGCGGCGTCAGATTTTGTTCGGCAGCCTTGGCGGCGATTTTATTACCATGCTCATCAGTGCCAACCTGAAAGCGCACTTTTTTGCCTTTCTGCTGCTGGTAGCGCGACCAGATATCTGCAAGCAAATAGTCTAGTGCATTACCGATATGCGGCTTGCCATTGACGTATGGAATCGCCGTTGTGATATAAAGATTCTTTCCCATTGCTTCTAAGTATATCAGAGGCGACAGAAGTTTACTAGCACATTATCACCCCGCAATACAAGCCTGACCAGCAACAACTGAACCTACACCTTGAACTAATTCTCGTCTTTGATATTTCCTGGTTCGATACCAGTTTCCTGGAAATAGTGGAGAAGTTATCTTTTCACTTTCCCTGCCTATATTACGGACGTTCGCTTACTTCTTGAACAAAACAATACCAGAAGCTACAAAGATAGACGCCGCCAATGCGTATGGTATAAATTCCTGGCGTAGAATAATTGCACGTATAGCCAGACATTCTTCCAGATACCTCAAGTGTACTGTCATTATTGCAGTCAACAGTATAATTGTATCCTGAACCGCTTGTCGGAATAACAAACTGAGTGTTTGGCGACCCCGGCTTTCTGGTATCGATAGTAAATACGAAGTCCGTGTTGTTGATAGCGTCAGCTGCGGCTTTTGGCGAATAGAGTGTTGGCGCAACAAGTACCGACAAGACACCGAACGCAGCAGCCAACGTTTTTAATGGCAATTTGAACTTCTGTATTTTTGTTGTTTTATCGTGCCTGCTCACTGGTTATTAGTATACTTATGCTTTAGATTTTTAGCAATGGGTTTTACGACGAGATTATTTGACAATAGAAAAATTATATACTATAACAATATTTATGAGAAGGTCGCCCAACTACGCAGCCAAAAGGATTCCTTATACTATATTCTCGGGAAATAACAGAGAACCTACTTCTGGGGTAATCGACAGAACTCCTAGCGGAGAGCGAGCAAGGCTCATGGAGAGGATCGAACAACATTTCATACCAAGCGCTCTAGGGAATACGGCGATGACTTTGGTTGAATTTGGCAATGGCCCGTCCGGCAATATTATCGCCTACGGAACTGGGTTCATGGGAAACCCTACAACGACAGCAGCACGGCTAGAGATGGCCGAAATAGCCGAGGCCTGGCGCGACGAAGAAGGAAATCCAGCTTCAGTCTTGACACTGCCAACCAGTTCTATGAAAAAGAGCGTTGCCGATAAAATTCTAGCAACAAATAGCTTCTTGCCCTTAGCCGAAGAAATAGCACCCGAACTAAATGAGCACCTGACTTATTATGCTGACCGAGTAGGCGTAGTTGGACATTCGTTTGGCAGCAGACTTGCAGCGGCTATACCTAGCGTTCTTGATGGTCCTGAGGAGAGGACCAAGTTTGTTGCCATAGACGATGCGCCAAGTTGGCAAAAAACTTTAGGCACAACTGGTATCGTAGTGGCACAGTTAACAGAAGCGTTCTTCCACCTGCCAAGATACGTCGAGAATTCGCCTGATCCTGAGGCTCGGAAAGCCTGGCGAGAAAACGACGGAGAAAAAATGCCAGCCGTGCCGCTGTTAGTCCAGCTGAGAGACGTCATTGCGATGTCGCGCGGTGGTTTTGTTGAAGATCTTAAAAATTCACTCAAGAAGCTACAATCTGGCACGCCCGTCACTCTTTTTGCACCGGAATTAAGCCGCATGAACGATAACAACCCGAAAAATATACGCAAACTTATAGAGGCGCTTAGCCAGGAATTCCCCGACCTAGATATCCGAGGCATACTAGTCGAGGGTAGCACCCATAACGTATCCGGAGCTAACCCGGCATATTTTGGGCAGATGATAAAATTATCAAGAAGTAATCTACGGCCCTGACAACGCTAAACAACTATCAAGATTACTTTAATGTTGCGCCACTTACAAGCTAGCTTCGTTTAATCAACTTAATCGCGATAGAACCAACCGCTATAAATGCAACTGCTGCAGAGAAAAATATTCCCGCATCCACCCCAGTCTCAGCCAGCTTGGTTGATGAGCTTGAATTGTTTTCCGAAGCGCCGCCGCTTGTTGCAGCAGGCCCAGGATTCTCGGTCCACTTTGCATACAAAGTCAAGTCATTGTCTGGCATCGTATCGTTCGCAAAGTCCCAAGCCGTCGTAAAAGCAGTATCCGTGTACCACCCAGCAAAGGCATAACCCTGCCGATTTGGCACAGCTGGCGCGGTAATTTTATCAGTAAAAGCAACTTCTTGGTTGGCAATTGCCATTCCGCCCTGGGTATCAAAAACCACCGTATGCTTCGGACACTCCTTTGCATCGCCATTGATAGTCCAGCCATGCCCGCCGTCGGCGACTGGCTTGATTAGATTTTTTCTAGCCGCATCAGCAGTGCAATATTTCAACCCGGCGGCCCCTAGTATAAGCGGCGAGTTAGTTGATTGAATATTCCAAGATATCAAAGTAGCATCATAATTTTTCGTAGACAAACCGCTATTATTCAACATTCTAGGAGCGCCAGACCAATAGCTGTTGGGCAAACCAGTTGTCGAAACTAACGAATCTAGCCGCCAGCCCGCCAAAGATTGATTAAAAGTGCGAGCACCATTAAACATTTCACTCATCAACTCGGCTTTCGAAACATCCCACGACCCTATCGGTTGATTAAACTTAACTGCGTTTTGAAACGTTGCATTCATTGCAGTCATTTTGCCAGTGTTCCAGTTTTTAATTGAATCGCTGCCGCCATTATTAAATGCTGTCGCGTTATTAAATAAACCGCCAGCAAAAACAACGTTAGACACATCCCACGACCCGATGTTTTGATTGAAATTTTCAGTATCACTAAACGCACTACCCATATTAGTAATGGTCGAGGTGTTCCAACTCCAGTTAGCATTCTCACCCTTGAGAGAAGTATTACCTCTAAAGACAGAGTATATCGAGTCAGTCTGCGACAAATCGGGAGTGTCAATCGCCTTTACGTCCATATTTGCAGCACCGTAAAATGAAGCCACCAACGATCTCCATTTATTCTTCCCCCACTGATCAATAGAAATCATCTTCAGTTTATCGCCGCCGTTATTGAGATAAAACTCTGGAAACACACCTCCGATACGAATCGTATACACACCAGGTGTAGCGTAACTACAAGTATAAGATCCGGTCTGAGCGGTTGCTTCGACCGTACCATCATTATTGCAATCAATAGTATAATTATATCCGCCTCCTCTTATCGGAATGACGAACTGAGTATCTGGCGACCCAGATTTGCGCGTGTCCACAGTAAACACAAAATCTGTGTCATTGATAGCGTCGGCGGCAGCTTTTGGCGGATAAAATATCGGACCAGAAAGCGCTGCCAACGCACCTACCGTCACAGCTAACGCCTTGATGGCCAATCCAAATTTCAGCCTTTTTGTTTTCCAGCATCTATTCATTTGGTACCATTATACTTATACTTTATTTTTTTAGCAATATACTAATGCTAATCAAAGATGGCACGCAACATTGCCATGACGCCTTGGATCTTATTTAGTAGATTTTATCTCTGCTAGCACTGCGAATCTTCCCCCTGTATCACCAGCTGAATGTGAGAAATAATTTGGATCATCCGCCGTATCAATTGGTGAGATGACAATATTATCAGCCGGAACGCCCGCCTGGATGGCTAACGAACGATTGAAGCCTTGCATGTCCAGATAAATTCCGTCAGCCGTTTGATGGCAGAAATTTTGCCAATTGATATCATCTGCATGATTAAAATAATCCATGCGATAATTTTTCTGCGTGATGCTAGGCGACATCCAAATTTGTAAATCTTTTGCCTGGCTACCATGCTCGACAAAGTACTGAATCGCCCTTGTCATCAACTGCGCCACCGTCGAATGTCGACCCAGATGCGCCAACATCAGCGCCCGACGCTTTGGGTCATAAATGACTGTAGCGATACAATCTGCCACTGGCAAAAATAAGCCGACGCCAGCCATTTCGGTATAGAGCGCGTCAGCAAAAATCCCCTCGTTGTTGTATTTCACTGTGTCAGTTTCAGTAACTTCGGCAATAGTATCAAACGTTTGTGCTTGGTCATATGAAATCACGTGATAGACAACGTCGTCGTAATTAATATCAATTTGATCGCAAAACCGCCGCCGATTCTCTAGCACATCAGCTACGTGGCGACCGCGAATACGATTGAGCATGGTGCCGTCGTCTTTCGACGAAACCGCAACTAACACATCAGACAGAAAGCAGACGGGCTGATCTGCCGCAATCATCGCGCCCGCCATTCTTTGAGCAGCCGCTGCCAATCATCAATCGCCAAATCTTCGGCACGGACATCGGGTGAAATACCAGCATTGTTTAGTAACTGCTCGGCGCTAGCTTTACTGACGCCCAGTCCGCCGCTCAGACTAGAACGCAGTTTTTTACGCTTGGCCGAAAAACCGGCTTTGACAATGCGGAAAAAGTCTTTTTGGTCTTCAGAATCAACTAATGGTTCGGTGCGAGTTCTCAATACCACCACTTGCGAATCAACTTTTGGCGGCGGCGTGAAGAACTGCCGCGGCACCTCAATATCGAGTTCTGCCTCAGCAAATAGCTGCGCGCTAACCGCTAAAATACTCATTTCGCCAGGCTCGGCCGCGATACGCTCAGCAACTTCTTTTTGCACCAGCAGTACCGCCAAACTCGGCTTATTTTCTGCCGTCATCAACTTTTCAATAATCTTGCTAGTGATATAGTACGGCACGTTGGCGACTACCTTGTAGCCAGTTGGCAGCTGATTCAAATCAAATTGCAAAATATCTTCATTGATCACGTCCAGGTTTTTGCCAGGAAATTGCCCCGGTAACTTACGCGCCAAATCCCCATCAAACTCCACCGCCACTACGCGCTGAGCTCGCGCCAATAACCGACTGGTCAAGGTGCCAAGCCCTGGCCCAATTTCCAAAACCACATCGTCCTTGCTCAGTTCCGCTGCCTCGGCAATCTCCGCCAAAATCTCTGGGTCGTGCAGCCAATGCTGGCCTAACTCTTTTTTCGGCCCACGCGCTGACGCCATCTAACGCCCGTCCCCGTTCGTCCAATCAGTCGCCAGGTCAAACCCATGCGGATGCTGGGCCGCAAAACCGCCAGTATCATACACCTTTCCAGGACCCATGCTGGTTTCCACCACCGAGCAGCGCGGATAATTACCGTAATTTGCCGCTACCAAAATATAACCGTCCTTATCCACCTTGGCGCCGTCCGCACGCACCGTGTAGCCACCGCCGCCGCAGGCGTTAGCAACAATATTCATCGGTAAATCATAATAGGTTTCGCGGTGCGCCACGCCTTTGGAATCAGTAAATATCTGCGCGCCCTTGCCTTTGGTTAGTGGATTTTTCGGCTTGGTACCGATCACTTCAATTTGCTTTTTGGGCTGCTTGATAATTTCGCTAGAAATTTGCTGACGACTAATTTCATCACCATCGCGCGCTTCAACTTTATAAGTCAATCTGCGCAGCCCTTTAGCTCCCGCCTGCTTTACCTGGCGATAACCAAGAGGCTGGCTGTCGTCACGTGTTTGCTCAACCGGGAAATCAATTTCTTCCTCGGCAGTCACAGTACGCCTAGTTGCCCGCGTAATCCTCATCAGCAAGCTCGACCCATCCAAAGCGACATCCTCTGGCGGCGTAAATCGAACTTTATCCTCGCGATACAAAACAATCCCCGCAGCTTGCGCAATCTGTGTTGGCGTCTGCGCTGCCGTATTGACTCGCATGCGGCGAGCACCTTCGACGATCGTTATCGTCCGCGCACGATAAATATTTATTTTGAAGCCATTGTTGGTAATCGGTGTATCCAGACCCGGTTCGACAATATCATGCTGTTTATCCAATCTTGCGCCGAATTCTTCTAGCGCTTTCTGTACTGTCGATACCTTAGTGATTATCGATTGCTCCCGACCACCGTCGTAAATAGTGACTATATGACTAGATGGTTGTGCTTTAGCCGCAACTGGACTATCTGCCACCGCAGTATTCGCAAGAAACGATAACATACCAGTACTAAAGATTGCCAAGACCGCACCAAAAACACAACAGCAAATGCGTTGATAATATCGATTTAAGCTCATTTTATTCAAAATCACCCACTGTATCTTTTATATTATAACAAATTATGCGTCGAATGTCAATCAGTAACTACCGATATATATCCTGTAATCCCATTTTAATTTTACAAGACGGCCAAGGTTGCCAACCCCTCCTCTTATAAGTCTCCCATGCTTTCTGATCTTGGACATCAGCCGGAGCTTGAGCAGGATTATTGTAGCCTCCGAAATTACCCCATGTACTCTTATCAAATTGATACGCACCATAATAACCGTTACCTGTATCTGATGTATAACTACCCTCGCAGCTACGCAAACGCGCCAAAGCTTCAGCGAAACTGCCATTAAACGTAGCTGAAGTTTTAGCACCAATAATTTCTACCTGCTTAACTGGCTGCTGAATAATGTTGCTATTGATCTCGCGGCGTGACACTTCAACGCCGTTTTGGACGTTAATCTCATACGTAACTGTACGCTTGCCGTTAACCCCTTTGGTTTGAATTTCTTTGTATCCTTTATCTCGATTAATGTCCTTGATCTGTTCAGTCTCAAACTGTATATCCTCGTCAACGGTAACTGTCTGCGTACCGTTACGATACAAGCGAACATTCATGCCTCTAGCCATTTTTGTATCTTTATTCGGGATAATAATATCATTGGCAGACATTTTGATATGCTTCTCGGCTAGCATTTCACCGATGGTTTGAGCTTGCGTGTAAGAAGTGGCCTTTTTGCCATAAAAATCAAAGTTAAACGGCACTGCTCTTTTAATAGACAATACTTCTGCTGCGCTATCGCGCATTGGACTATTAGACTGCGACAAGGTTAGAATATCTTCATCGCGTACAGCAATGCCAGCTTGTTTAACTATCTGCTTTCCAGTACGGTACGATGTAATAATTTTAGTGAGCTGAGAGCCATCCTTGACAACCACCGTTCGGGCTCTGTAAATATTAACGCTATACGAATTTGCCACCAAGCGCTCATCAATATTTGGCTCGGTCCGATCGTTACGATCTAGTTTGATAGCTGCCTCAGCGAGAGCTTCGCGCAAGGTCTGCTTTTTGGTAATAAATCCTTTACTTTGACCGTCATCATGAACGGTAATGATATGCTCGCCGACCGCTAGGCTATGCTCGTCAGCCCGCGCTTTTGGCATAATTGCTGTATAAACAGACAATCCAGCCAAAGCTAATAGCATAGAGCCGGTAATCAGCCAACGTAATTTAATTCTCGCAATACTTTTCATACGTAGGCGCACAAACTAGCGCGCAGCTATAATTATAGCAAAAGATTGATTATTTTGCTACAGCTTCTCGAGGCGGGCGTATTCAACATTGAGCTTTTTGACAGCACCACTATCGAACTTCACACTAACTGCTAAGCCGTCAATGTCAATGATCTCGCCATCGCCAAATTGCAGCGAGCGCACTCGATCGCCAATATCATAGTTCATCACCGGCTCGTCAAAATCATTATAAGCTGGACTCGAATTAATAGCGTTAGATTCAACCGAGAACAATCCCATACCCATATCGTCAAGAAAACGCGACGGCTGATTGTACGATCGCAGGCCGAATTGCGCACGGCTCTGCGCGTACAACAGATATAACTCTTCGCGCGCCCGCGTCATACCCACGTAGCACAAGCGCCGCTCCTCCTCGAGATTGCGCGGACCTTCTTCAAGCGCTCGCTCACTCGGAAACAAGCCATCCTCCATACCGACCATGAAAACCACCGGAAATTCCAGTCCTTTAGCGGCATGCAAGGTCATTAATGTGACCTTTTCACCATCACTTTGCTGATCGACGCTGCTCATTAGCGCTGCCTCTTCGAGAAAGTCTGGCAATGTCGCGAAAGATTTAGCGTCCGCTATGAGCACACTCAAATTATCATCACGCTCTTCAGCCTGCGGCGTTCCATCCATGACATAATCTCGATAAGCAATCTTTTCAATTAGCTTTTCAATAATATCGCTTGGGCTAGTATTAGAAAGAACAAGCGCCTGCAATTCGCGTAAAATCTCGCCCAGACGCAATAATGATTTTTTGGCGCGCGGCGTCAAAACACTAGTTTGCTCGACATTCACCAGCGAAGCGATGATTTCCATATTGTTATCGTTTTGCCATCGTAAGAATTTCTCTAGACTAGTCGCGCCGATACCGCGAGCCGGCACATTGGCAATTCGACTAAAGCTCATCCGGTCGTTCGGTTGATACAATAAACGCAAGTAAGCAATAATATCCTTGATCTCTTTGCGATCATAAAAGCGCACGCCGCCAACCAATTGATATGGAATTCTTTGTTGCATGAAGGCACGTTCAAAAGCAAAACTCTGCGCATTCGTGCGGTACAATATTGCAAAATCACCGTAGCGGTGAGTACCAATCGAGGTTTGAGCCGCAATACGGCTTGCCACCACGTAAGCCTCCTCGGACTCATCGCGTACCGCCTGAACTTGCACTGGCGCACCATTGCCAGCCGCCGTCCAGAGTTTTTTGTCAGTCCGTTCGACATTCTTGGCAATAACCTTTTGCGCCGCCTCTAGGATAGCGCCTGTTGAACGATAGTTTTGTTCCAGTTTGATTACCTTTGCGCCAGGGAAGTCTCGTTCAAAATTAAGAATATTCTTGAAATCCGCTCCGCGCCAGCTGTAAATCGACTGCCAATCATCACCGACCACGCAAATATTACGCGCATCGTTGACTAGATATTTAACGATAGCATACTGCGCAGCGTTAGTGTCTTGGTACTCGTCAATGAGAATATGCTTGAAGTACTGGCGATACTTTTGGCGAATTTCACTGGCATCGCGCAGCAAACGCACCGTCTCGATTAACAAATCATCGAAATCTAGGGCGCCAGCCTCGCTACGTAGTTGCTCGTACCTATCATAAATCTTAGCGATATGCTGCTGATTCGGATATTGCGCCGCTGCCGCGTAATCATCTGGCGTGAGTAAATCATTTTTAGCGTTAGAAATTGCCGCGCTAACAGAACGTGGTTTGAGTTTATCAGGAGCAATTGACAGCTGCTTCATCGCTTGCTTGATCAATCCTTGACGGTCGGCTTCATCATAAATAATAAAATTCGACGGCACGCCAATCGCCGGCCCATCGCGCCGCAAAATTCGCACGCAAATCCCGTGAAATGTACCCATCCACGGCATGAATTGCCGCGTATTAGGCTGATCGATCAAAGCCGCCAAGCGTTCGCGCATCTCGCTAGCTGCTTTATTAGTAAATGTCACCGCCAAAATTTCGTTCGGCCAGACTCTTTCGTGTGTCAATAGATAAGCTATGCGGTGGGTTAAAGTTTTGGTTTTACCACTGCCAGCGCCCGCCAAAACCAACAACGGACCGTCCGTATAAGCGACAGCTGCTTTCTGCGCGTCATTAAGACCATCAAATATATCCATCACACTCATTATATCGCGTTAATAGCGAGTCAGGAAGAAATAGCCGGCGCCCGCCAGCGCACCCAAAGCCAAGAATACTATGATCACCAAAAACCATTTCAAGCCTGAATGGCGCGATTGCTTATGTTTTTTGTCGTCCTTGAATTCAGTGTAATATTCAGAAGTATCATAAATAGCGCCTGATTCAATTTCGTCGATGGTTTGCTCGCGAGGCGGATCTGGCTCTGTAGTAGCGGACTGTACAGGCGAATCTACCGTCTGATTTGTCAGAGGTTCAGCTAGTTGCTCGGGTTGCTCGCTCGTATCTTCTACATTAGCAACAGAGGCTTCGGCAGTAGGAGGGTTAAGAGTTTTTTCAACAGGCTTTGGCTTACCGCCAATCGGCATAAACCGATGTTTTTTAGGAGCTGGCGCGTCTTGTGTTCTAGCGTCATCTTCATCGTTTTCGGCTGAAGCGTCCTCAATTGATTGAATGTCGTTAGCTCGCGATTCTGCTTGCGAAAAGCCAATCTCGTTGCTAGCATCTTGCGCGTCTTTCTGTAGCGACTCAACAAGCTCGGCAGACGGTGCAATATCCCTACCGTGTGTACCGCCGATAGAATACGATCTTTTTTCGTTTTTGCTGTCGTCTGCTTCATCATAATCGTTTTTGTCTTCAAAACCAGGATTAGACTGTGAAGCTTGAGGCAATGCGCTGCTACCGTGAAAAACTCGCGATTCAGACGATTGCAGTTCGCTAGAAACGTTATTTGTATTTGCTGCTACATTTTCGTTAGAACTAAACTGAGTAGAACTAGCAGCAAGATGCTGAGCGCTTCGCTGGCCAGTTGACCCTAATTGTTGAGATGAGCCGCCAGAAATATCAGATAACACATTACTTAACGACTGTGCTGGCATCGTAGAATACTTAACTTTGCTGGCGGGGTGTTTGTTGACACCTGGCTGCGAGCTAACTATGTCCATGAAACGGCCGCGACTCTTGGTCTTCATTTTTTTTGGTAATCCTGATCGGACTGGCACAGCTCCGCCAATTGCCGCTACCTGCGGCGGTGTTGCGGCTTGCGGCAACGGCTGGGGAGCTGGCGATGGTATTGAACTATTTAGAGCTGAATTTTGAACAACAGTAGAAGCCTGAGAAGCGACCGACACACCAGTCGAAGCTGAAGCACCGTTTGTTGGCAAAGTCTGAACCTGAGCGGTAGACACTCCAACAGCTGGCTGTGCTGGAGCTGTAGTCAAAACTGGTACGCTAGCTGTTGATACAGATGAACTTGGCTGCTTAGCGACGCCAACCGTTGCAGCCGGCGAGGGTGAAACCGTCATATTCGCAACTGGACCAGGACCAGGAGCTAATTTATTAGGCTCAACTGAAACCGGCGCAGTATTAGAGGAAGGATTTGAAGGCGTAGAGACAGCCGGCGGTGTTGGCGCCTCAGCATGTTGACCGTCCTCTTTTAATAATCCGCTCTTGGACATAGCCTCGGTAATTGAACGATCTAACTCGTCGAAGTCGAATTCTGTCATGGCTATTTACCTCTCTTTACTGGTAAGGATGACATATCTTCACATTTTTTGATAATACCAGCAAAAGCATAGACATCCAAGCTTGATTCACCGATAAGCAAACCATTTACACCAGCTGTTTGCAAATATGACATAGCGTTATCAAGATTAACGCTACCGCCGTAAAGTACGCGGACATTCTCGGCAGCGACCTTACCGAAAAGATGCTCAATTTGCCGACGAATATATTTAACGGCGCGTTCAACGTCGCGCGGTGAAGCGAATTTACCAGTACCGATTGACCACACTGGCTCATAAGCTATAACAATCTGACCAACCTCAACGCTCGTGATATTAGCTAATCCCCCCACCAACTGATCGCGAATTACATCAGACGTTTCCTTGTTGGCTCGTTCTTGGGCTGTCTCACCAATACACAATACAGGCGTAATATTATTACGCACTGCCGCCTGCACTTTGCTGCGAATATCTTTACTGCGCTCAGCAAAGATATGCCGGCGCTCGCTGTGGCCAATTATGCCATATTGTACGATACCGCGCAGCTGCGACGCTGATACTTCACCAGTGTAAGCACCGCTGTCGCGCCAATAAAAGTTCTGCACTGCCAGGTTAAAGTGATGATGTTGCACCTGCATATTAAGCGGCTGGAGCGCTAACATGGTCGGTGCCAGCACTACCTCAGTATTTTTGAGCTTGCCAACCAGCTTGTCGAGTTTATGAACATACAAACTCGCCTCATTGACAGTGAGGTTCATTTTCCAGTTTGCAATAATAAGTTTCTTGCCCACGTTTTATACTTGCTTATGTTTACCCTTGCGTCTAGTTTACTACAGTTATAAACGCTCGTCTAGTTTTTTGCATGAAAACACCCCGCCAAAAGCGAGGTGTCTCTTAAATTTTTGTTGTATTTTACTCAACAACACGCACACGCAATGTGTCGGTACCGCCAGCTACACCCGACTGGCGGCCGCTGACAACAACCGCGGTCAATTTGTCGTCGCGCCCGAAAGTACCCCAATTGAGCAACTCTTTGGCTAATTTTGTACCAACATGCTCGCCTTCCTCGCGCACATATGAACGGGTAGCGTATGACAAAGCTAACTGTTGAGCCACACGCTTATTCGGCGTTACCGCAGCGATTGGCAACTCTGGACGACAGGCAGCAATCCGTGCGGCTGTTGCGCCAGATTTAGTTTCGGCGATAATCACATCGGCGTCTACTTGGTTAGCTACTACTACCGCAGCATTAGCAATCGCATTACGGCGACGGTTCTTCTCGCCATATTCAATCGGCATGTCATTCATCGGCCAGCGCGACTGTGTATAGCGCACCGTCTTGGCCATCATTTTGACTGCCTCGACAGGATAACTACCGTTAGCTGTCTCATCAGAGAGCATCACCACATCAGTACCGAGGATTACTGCTGTTGCTACATCGCTAACTTCGGCGCGAGTAGGCTCTGGATTATCGACCATACTGGCTAACATTTGCGTTGCCACTATTGATAGCTTACCGTATTTGCGGCACAAGCGAATTGCCTCGCGCTCGACAATCGGTACAATCTCGGGGCTAGTCTCGACCGCTAAGTCGCCGCGCGCGATCATCACGCCGTCAGCAGCCTTGACTATTTCTTTGAGCGACTCCATCTCGATAGCTGCTTTGGTCTCAACTTTCGCAATAATCTGCGCTGTCGAACCGTGGCTTAGCATAATCTGCCGCAAGTTATTGATATCGTCTGCGCTCTGAATAAAACTGAGGGCTACAAAATCAATATCTTTATCGGCGCCAAACTCTACGTCAGCCAAATCTTTTGGCGTTAAAATATCGCCGCCAAAGTCGGTGTCTGGCAGATTCAAGCCTTTACGGCTCATCAAAAATCCATCGTTCAGAATACGAATCTTGATTGCTGTATCACTAACCCGCTCAATCATCTCGCCGCGAATCTTGCCGTCAAACAAGTAAACTGGCTCGCCAACCTTGACTTTGTTAGCTAAATTGTATTGAATCGGCAAATTCGTACTGCCATCGTGTTCTTGAATTGCATGATCGAGAACGATCTCGTCGCCAGCTTTAACATCTAAGTGGTTGTTCTTTAGAACGCCGAGACGAATTTTTGGTCCTTGTAAATCCTGCAAGATTGCTACCGTTCGGCCAACTTCGGCGCTAGCATCACGAATCCATTTAATCTGATCTAGCCGTTCTTCGTACGATCCATGGCTAAAGTTCAAACGAAAGCCATTTGCGCCAGCTTCAATTAATTGTTTGATTTTCTCTGGTGAATTTGTAGCTGGCCCCAGAGTCGCCAGTATCTTAGTTCTTTTAAATGTATTACTCATAGATAGTTATTATACTCTAATACGTTCCACAAAAATAGTACGCCCAGACTAGGACGTACTTGACAAGTGCAAATTTATATTATATGGTGACCTTACCGGGAATCGAACCCGGATTGCCAGGATGAAAACCTGGTGTCCTAACCGTTAGACGATAAGGCCGCACTTACAGATATCTTAACAGATTGGCCTTATTTGCGCAATAAACAACTGCTAATACCGCGGTGGCAGCTCGGTTGTGGTGTCGGTTGAAATAGAACTGTTTGCGTTAGCTTTATTATAGGCCCACAAGTACGTATCCATCCGCGCGTTAATAATCTCCGCTGGTGTGGTATAACCATTCTCATTGCCAGCCGAACCGTCAGCTCCGTGAGTACGGCGCAGCTGCAAAACACGCGCCGACACTACCCCATTAATCTGTAATGGCTTGTCACAAACCGTCGATTTCAATCCGCTAGTATAATCAGATCGGATCAATGCTGATCGAACACCACTCTCGTCAACTTCGCAGGTAGAGATTACACCGCCCACGCCGGCATTAGTACCCGAAGCAATTAACCAAGCATCGATATTAGTCACGTTATCTTTAACAATAATGTTGCGCGCGTATATCACAGCCTGCGGTAGTTGGCTAGCGCTAGAGAAACTACCAGTATCATAACGTATATCACCATCTATAACTACCGTCTTGTCGCCAGCATCAATAATAACCGACCTACCCATCCCAATAGTGCCGCCCGACAAGTTCACGATTGCTCGCGACGATGACAATTTGTACGAACCATCCAGTCCGTTAAGCGAGATATTCTCGCCCGCCAACGGACGCTGAGCGCCAAAATAACTAGATTTGACAGTATTTTGCGCGCCGATAGTTCCCCATTGCCCATATCTAGCCTTATTATTGGCAAATGTTAGACCATTTAACTCGCTATCTGCTGCTATACCCAACCGCGATGTCGTACCCATGCCAGAAAGAGCACCTCCTGATGCCGACACAACATTTGACTTACTATACGAGGAAATTTCTGGCGCAAACATGCCATATTCACCCCAGCTGCCGATCGAATGAGTATTGCCACTCATAGTCAGCGTACGCGCGCCGCCAGTATAGATGCCCGACTTATACTGCTGGGTGATTAAAGCATTCGCGATATTGCTCGACCCGACACGCACATCGCCACCCCAAATTTGTACCATTGGCCTCTTGGAAATGCGGTAGCAACGCGGATACGATACACGGCGTTTTGAAGAATCTCCCGTTGTATCCCAGTTATACTTATTAACAGTAGCTACCCGGCAAATTACATCGCCAATCTTGTATCGTGCCGTATCAAGCGCCGATGTATCAATAACTTCAGTCCTGTCAAAAGCACTCTGCTTGTTATTTGTTGGCGTACAATCGCTAATTTTACCAGACAACTGGGGCTGAGAGTTGAGCCAAGAGCATGTGTTCACGCCTGCGCCATAGGTCGTATCGGCATAATGCCTGTCTCCGTCATTCTTATTGAATATGCCATTTAGCATACTGCCCAGTTGACCATCCGACATTTCCGCAGCCGATCCAGTGAAGGCAAACGTAAAGACATCGGCGTCACTACTACTGCCAGCTTCGCGACGCCCGCCCGTATTGTATATGGTGCTATCTAGCGTTGTCGCATTACCTTGTTCTAGTACGCCAATAGCCGTTGACCCGCCCGCCGAACCAACTCCTGGCACCAAATTAAAGTCAGACGCCACCCTCGCGCAAGCGGGTTCGCTTGAGGCCCAGTCTCGACGCACCACCGAATCAGGCCACGTCCACCATATCTGCGTACATATATAAGACCCCGCTCGACTGCCGTCGCTAGGCACGCGAATCTTCATACAATCGTCGCCGTCTCGACCACTCCAAGTATTTGTATTATTAGGACTTTGCACTAAGTTATTAAGCGCTGACCGGCATTTATTGTTATAAATATTACTGACCGCTCCGCGTGCAATGAGAACTCTATGCCCATTATTACTACCACCACAATGGCGCCAATCCTTACCGGCACAGCTAGCAACATCGTGCAGATTATTAAAATATGCCGATTCTATAACTACTTGTACGCTAGAATTTGTATGCTGATAATTTGAATATGGAGTATTCCGAAGAGTCGCTATAAATTCGGCCTGTTTTCCAGGAAAGACATCAGGCTTACCATCTAGATGCCGCTCGGCGTACGGGCGAGAAGTACCGAAAGCGTTGGAATTATTATAATTCGCATAAGTCTTGTTATCGGAACGATTATAGATATAGCTTTCGCCTTGGACCTTCCAGCCGCTAGGCCGCGGTTTACGGCGTACCCACAGTGAGATATTATCGGTACCGCAGTTAACATGAGAACCGCTATAAGTGTATACTTTATTACCTCTCATGACTGCCAAACAGCTTTTTGCACCAAACGTAACCAGCTCTGACGGGCCGCCAGGTTGACCGACACCATTAACGTCAGCACCTAAATCTAACTGATCTTTTTCGCTCTCGCCGTTTATCCATTGATACTCAGGACCGCCGCCGCCATAGTAGCCTCTATTAAAGAAATAATTGCCGTTACCGTCTATATGACCTGCTGGATTGGTTACCCAAACAGACCTACCCTGCCCATTGAAAGTGAACAGAGAATAAATTCTAATTGGATTACGAAACCGCTGAGTGTTCCACGATCCTCGTATCGTAAAATATATTGCCGTCGCGTTCCAGTCCATCTCGATCGGATTGCTTGGCGTAGACCCCACCATGCTAAAGTAGCCCGTATTATGATAAGACGCCCACCAAACAGCACACGGGTGATTAATATAATCGCCGCACGGATCACCATTCCAAGCCTGCCGCTCCATATCATTACGGCCAGACCCCCAGCCGTAAGCTGCATAAGACGTATCATTTCTTAGCAAGCAAACAACACCTGCGGCCGCTACAATAACAAAACAGCTAAGCCACCACTTCAAGCCACGCAGCAGCCCCTTGTGCATTATTGCTTATTCTCCGGAACTGATTGTTTGCTGCGCAGCAAATTTAACTGCTCAACATTAACTGGCACTTTCAGCCTACCGCTAGCGTATATTCCTTTGTCTGACAGGTTTTTTATTTTGTTGTATAAATCGTCCGTCTTCTGGCTATGACCGTTCGCATCTGCGGTTGTATGATAAAAATACAAAGCAACAACACATGTGGCGTCATCAGCATAGTGATTCTTTTTTTCTATTTCGCCAGCAATCTTCTTCAGATTATCAGGGGAAGATATACTACCATTAAACTTATCAATGATATCATTTCCGCACACATTATAGTAAACCAGCGCGCGCTGTTCTGGCGTTTTTACACCGCCGTAAAGATATCCCAGTACTGCCGCAGCGACAACAGCTGCTATAACCGCCAGGCCGCCGCCTATGATAAATTCCGTCTTCCTCTTCATAAATAAAAGTATACCATTTATGCTTTGCTGCCGTCTAGAGCTGGCGGCGACTTTAACTCCGCAATCGGTAGCCGAAAGCCAAAAGTACTACCCTTGCCGAGCTCCGATTCGAAAATCATCGTACCGCCATGCCCTTCGACTACTTTCTTCGCCAAGAACAAGCCGATCCCCGTGCCGTCCGGCCGCTGCCGCCGAGCGTTGTCGCCGCGAAAGAACTTAGTGCCGAGCTTTTTCTTGGCAGATGGCGACACACCCATTCCCTTATCGATTACCCGCAAAACTGCCTGGCCATCTTCAATTGACAATCGGACCTTTACCGTATTAGCGTCTGGTGAATAATAAATAGCGTTATCAATGAAATTCATAATAACTTGGCGAATCTTGGTGTCGTCTAGATACAGCAGCGGAAAACGCGCTGGCTGGCGATACGTGACCTTGACCTTATGCGTATTTGCCACCTGATCTACGTTCGCAACCTCTTCGGCAACCAGCTGCGATAAATTGACCGCTGTACGATTGATAATAAATTTACCAGTCTGCAAACGGCTCACGTTCAAAAAATCACTAACCAATCGCACCATCCGCTCGCTGCTGCGAAAAGCCTCTTCTAGCAGCTGCCGCTGCGGCGGTGTAATCTCGCCAGCGTCGCCCTCAAGAACCATACTCAGGTAGCCTTTTACGCTAGTCAGCGGCGTCCGCAGCTGGTGGCTGGCCATGCTGACAAACTCATCTTTAGTGGCATCCAGGGCCTGCAATCTTTTGTTGGACTGGCGCAGCTGACTGGTCGCCTCATCGACTTCCTTCTCTAAATTTCCAGCTAAGCGGCGAATCTCCTCTAGGCGAAACATGTTCAAAAGCGCCACCGATAGATTACGCGCCAAAACATCAAACAGCTCAAATTCCTTACTGCGAATCTCGCAGCCATCACGCCGCTCGCCAATTACCAGGCAACCAATTTTCTGATCGGCAACGCATAGCGGTAAGATTACTGCAATACCATACCGAGCATAATCACCAATATCGCCAGAACCAAGCGTCTGCGAGTCCAACCATGCTGGTACGTTACGCTTGCCAGCAATATACGGCTGGTGATATTGATCGCAAAAAGCCACGCCAGCAAAACGTACTTGCAGTACACTAACAAAAGTTTCTAAATAGCTATTTAGCAATGTATCAATGTCTTTGGCATCAACCATTTTGCGCGTCAGAACGTCCACAACTTGCTGCGAACGATACGATGGACGGCGAACTCTACCAAAAAACCGCTTCATTCCCTTTATAGTACACTTTTCTCGACGATAACGCTAGAGCTTACTCGAAAAGTAACTGGGATATGCTATTATAAAAACATGACAACTATCGCTATTATCGAGGACGATCAAGTAATCAACCAAATGTACCGGATGAAGTTCGAGGCGGCTGGATTCGATGTGGTTACTGCCAGCGACGGCGAGACTGGCGTCAAAGTGGTTAAGCATGCTAATCCTGACATCATTTTACTCGATCTGCAAATGCCGAATATGAACGGCACCGAAGCGCTGCGAAAAATCCGCCAGCAGCCCGCTAATGCTAATACGCCAGTTATCATCCTAACCAACCTAGGCGAAGAAGAAGCACCTGCCGAACTGCGTAACCTAGGTATTCATAGTTATATCGTCAAGGCTAATCTAACACCTAGCCAAGTTGTCATCCACGCCAAAGAAGCGCTGAACGATAAGCGATAGAATTACTAAACTTACCAACTCGCCGCAAGCACGCCTCAATCAGATGATCAAATAGTACTGCGTATGTCAACGGACCGACACCGCCCTTTTGCGGTGTAATCGTAATATCGCTGCGCTGGCGAACTGCATCGTCAACATCGCCGACCAACACGCCGCCTTCGCTCGCCGTACCAGCATCCACCACTACCGTCTCTGGCGCGATCATTTCGGAGGTGATCAAGTGCGGCACGCCGGTCGCCGTTACAATTACGTTACATTTTTGCAAACTATCCGCGGTAGCTGGATTCGTCTTGTCGTAGACCTGTACGTTTAGACCGCGCTGCTGCCACATTTTTTCGAGCGGCGCTCCGACAAGCTTACCGCGGCCCACGATAGCAATTTGCTTATCCGATAGCTCGATATTATACCCAGCCAATAGCCAATCAATTGCCTGGGCGGTAGCGCTCGGATAGATACTACTAGACCCTAAACCATCAACATCTTTCTCTGGCGCGATTAATTGGCACAGCTTTTCGGTCTGCGACACGTCATCAATCGGCAATTGCAAAATTATCCCCTGCACTACTGGATCGTTGTTAGCTTGATCAATAGCCGCCATCATATCAGCTTGCGCGACTGCTTGTACGTCAACATCAATCAGAATATCTGCTGCGTAACGTGTTTTCATCCGAACATACGTTTGAATCGCTTGGCTAGCATTTTTGCTCATTATAATAACTAGTTTTGGTACCACACCATATTCTTGGCGTAGATTTCGTACTTGACGCGCTTGGCGCTGCTTAATAAAACCTTGCAGTTCCTTGCCATTTAACTCTTTCATGATATACTGTCCTTTCTATCATCAATAAAAGCTGCCCATTGCCGGATCTTGCGCAAAATGGTTTTGAGCGGTAATTCGATTAACATATCCAACACCATCGACACAATATTAACCTGCGCGTATTTATCACTCATCCACCGGCCAGCGACTACAAACGGCAAATACAGCGTATCGCGTACAAAGGTAAAGCCGTTGCTAGCACTGCGCACAATCTCGAGATCGCGAATCAACCGGCTCAAGCGAAAGCCTAGGAAGCTCGCCGCCGAGAAAAATACAAAGAAAATAATAATATGCACTGGTGAAAAACCAATCAACGTCAGCAGCCAAGTCGCCAGCGCGAACACCGCCAGACTCATTACGCCGTACATAATCGAAAACATCGAGCTATACGTCCGTCCCGCTAATTGCCGCCGCATCAGTACAGTATTATCGCCGCCGTAGAGCATCTGATCGACCCGTTTAATCAGCGCTTCGGTATTTGCGTATCCTGGCACATTCAGTGTTAAGCGCAGCAACACCATGTATATCGGCGGGAAGAACAAATTGATCATTAGCACCAACCACTCAATTTGTCCGTGCACCCACAGGTCATACGGCACTTCAATAGCGATGCCAATCAAAAACTTAGTAATTACCAAGAAGACCACGCTGCGCATAATAGCCCGGTTAATTCGCGCCATCATGCTAGAATATTCACGGTTCACTTGCCGCTCAAATTCGTCGAGAAATGCCTCGCGCTTTTGTAACAACGCCGGGAAGTCGTCTTGCGTCTCCATCATATGGCGAATAACGCGCAGCGGCGCCCCCTGCCGATCAACCACGCGGCGCAACTCTTCGACCGACGTGCTGCGCAGCATCTTATCAATTTTACGATTAAATTCAACAAAAGCCTCAAGCGATTCAACGCTCGTTCCATAACGCACCAATAGCCCTGCGCGCACCGTGGCTACGTCGCTCTTCATCAGCGCCTGCTGAATAGCCACATAAAGCGCAGCTCCATATTCATCAGCCGAAGTCGATTGCAGCGCATCCCGCGGAATTGCTGTCTCGAAATATTCATACGCAAAATCAATAAACGCATGATCGCCAGCGTGATCAACCAATACATTCGCCGCCAATACCGACAGAGTTTCTAACAGCCATGCCGAAGAACGATCCAAATTGATTGAACGATCAGCAATCAGCTTTTCATACGCTTTATAGTGCGCTGTTGCTAGTTTTGAAATCTCTTTGATTTGGCTGCGCGACACGCTATCGTTGGGCAAATATCCCGCAAAAGTCAATTCAACCACCAATTCTTCGCCGCTTTTGCGGACCAACGCCTCATCGCGAACAATAAACGATTGTTTGAAAAACCGCCGGATAGCATTTTGTAGCAGCAAGTGCTCCTCGGTATTTTCAGCGGCGTTGCGCAGCTGCTCGTAAGCTGCCGTCAACATGCCGCCAGCACCAACGACATTAATTTTATCAGCCTGACTAAGTATTTGCTGCCGCTCATCAGACTGCCGCTGTGCACATATAACACCTGCCCGCAAGTGGGCGCCAATTTGATTCAACTCTGGCATTATTCGTATATTATCGTCGATTTTCACAGAATTAGCAAGAGTAAGCGTCATCATTCGACTACCCAACAGACCGAAAACTCCTAGCGTTCATATTTACTTTTACCTCTATCTATGCTATAATGAAAAGATAAGGGCCAGTAGCTCAGCTGGTTAGAGCACCTGCCTCTTAAGCAGGGTGTCGAGGGTTCGAGCCCCTCCTGGCCCTCCACGAAACTCCATGTAAAAAACTCATCATTGCGATGAGTTTTTATTATCGGTTAGTTGAATAATGGTACCCCGAGCAGGGTTCGAACCTGCGGCCTTGAGCTTAGAAGTCTCCTGCTCTATCCAGCTGAGCTATCGGGGCAAACGTCTTTTGGTGCGGGTGCGGAGAATCGAACTCCGATCTCGAGTTTGGAAAACTCGCATACTAACCGCTGTACTACACCCGCGCGCTATACATTATATCATTACGTTAGTGTATAATAAAAGCATGGGACGTTTATTTGACCGCTTCTCAACTAATAGCACACAGAGCGATGCTATGCATTCAAGCGGATTAACCAATAACAAGCCGCAGGTTGGCGGCAGGATTGCCAAGAATAGCTTTCAACGGCGCCAAAACACCAACCGGCAATATATCGGCGCATACAAAGATTCTGGAGTTAGACACGCTTATCGCAAAGCCTGGCAAGACCAGCAAATTGCCGCAGCCAATGCTAATGGAACGCAAATAACCGACAGCCGCCAGCCGCAAAGCTCGCGGGTTTCTGACGCAAACTCACAAGGCGGAACGACGCAGACAAATAAATCGTCACTCATCACGCCTACAACCGAGCCAGACGTTCCGTCGCGCACCTTCACCGAGCCGATCAAGCCGTCGCGCGACCCGTTCAACCGATAGTATTTATGATTTAGAGTCAAATAAAACACCCGAGACTAATGAAGAAAACCGGGTGTTTTATTTGGGGCGAAAGATGGGATTCGAACCCACGGCCTCCGGAGCCACAATCCAGCGCTCTAACCAACTGAGCTACTTCCGCCATAATAAATACTACGAAATGTACTAGCAGAATCTTGTCAGTTGGTTAGAGCGAGCGCTATTTTTGATGCTCACGGCTGTCCAACTGAGCTACTTCCTCCGCATTACCCCTTCCCAGGGCATTTATTACTATAGCAGACAGGCGCTTGATTGTCACTATTCCCAAACGGTTTCGATATCTGCACCTAGCGAGTTCAGGCGGTTAGCAATATCTTCGTAGCCGCGATTGATATTGTAAACATCGCGCAGTACCGATTTGCCAGGCGCCGCCAGCATCGCTAGCAAAATCACCACGCTCGGACGCAGTGCGGCTGGTGCTGTGATATCAGCCGGCTTCCAGCGAGTCGGGCCAGAGATATAAACCCGGTGCGGATCGACCATATTTACTTGAGCATTCATCTTAGTCAGTTCAGTAAAGTAGATTGCTCGATTTTCGTAGCTCCAGTCGTGAATCAGCGTGCGACCCTTGGCTACCGTGGCACATAATCCTAAGAACGGTAGATTATCCATGTTGATACCCGGAAACGGCAGAGCATGAATTTTATCTTTTGGAGCATGCAATTCGGATTTTTTGAGCACGATATCAACTAGACGAGTGCAACCATTGCGCGCCATGTACTCTTCGGAAATATCGTACTGCAGGCCCATACCCGCCAAAGTCGCTAGCTCTAGCTCCATAAATTCAATCGGCACGCGCCTGATAGTAATTTCTGAACCAGTCACGACACCAGCCGCCACGAAACTCATCGCTTCAATTGGGTCTTCGCTTGGGAAGTACTCGACGTCGCAGTCAATTGATTTTTTGCCAGTAATCTTGAGAACAGTGGTACCGATGCCCTCTATTTTGACACCTAGCTTTTCTAGAAAGAAACAAACATCTTGCACCATATAGTTCGGGCTAGCATTGCGAATAATAGTTGTACCATCATAAAGCGCCGCCGCCATAACAACATTCTCGGTAACTGTATCGCCGCGTTCAGTTAAAATAATCGCTCGGTCGACATGCTGCGGCTTAGACGTGGCAATATAGTTGTCATTGGCTGCTTCGACGCTCAAACCAAACGGTGCTAGACCCGCCATATGCGGCTCAACCGTCCGCGTACCCAGGCTGCAGCCGCCAGCAAACGGTATCTTGAACGTCTCGTATTGGTGCAATAGCGGACCCAAAAACATAATGATACTGCGCGTTCGCTTAGCAGCCTCGACATCCATACTGTCGAGCTGCAAGGCTTTCGGCGGATCAATCTCTAGATCGTGTTCGCCAATCCAGCGGCATCGCACGCCTATACTTTCCAGAACCTCAATAATTCGATTAACTTCCTCAATCCGTGCTACCCGGCGCAGCGTCGTTTTGCCTTTGTTGAGTAGACTAGCACACAGCAATCCAACAGCAGCATTCTTACTAGTTTTGATTTCAATTTCACCATGCAGCTCCCGGCCGCCGTTGATACGAAAGTTAGTTTTGCCCGAGCTATTAATCCGTACTATTTCGCTTGACAACACCTCGCCGATACGCGCGATCATTTCGAGACTGATATTCTGCTTGCCGTTCTCGATTCGATTAATTGCCGACTGGCTAGTGCCAAGCTCCTCTGCCAGTTCGTTTTGAGTCATATTGCGTGCTTGGCGCGTTTCTTGGATGAGCGCGCCAATATTTTTGAGATACTTCGCCGTTTTCATGTCACCATAATATACCTGATATGATATATTGTCAAGAAATTCAATCGCAACCAACTCTATTTCAAAACGTTACAGTAAATGATTATAAGTGCTAAAATATAGATAAGAAAAAGGAGGATAATCATGACAGACACCGAAGTTGCCGCTTGCATCGCTGGCGAAGAAGAACGCCAACGCGACGGTTTGGAATTGATACCAAGTGAAAATTACGTTAGCCAGGACGTGCGAAAAGCACTTGGTAGTGTTTTTACCAACAAATACAGCGAAGGGTACCCTGGCCGACGCTATTACGGCGGCCAACAATTCACCGACCGCGTCGAACAACTAGCCATCGACCGCGCCAAGAAATTATTCCGCGCTGACCACGCCAACGTCCAGCCGCACAGCGGTGCGCCAGCTAACGAAGCGGTCTATAGCGCTTGGTGCCAGCCAGGCGATAGCATCTTGGCAATGGACTTGAGCCATGGTGGACACCTGACGCACGGCTCGCCTGTCACTCGCAGTGCTCACTTATACAACTTCATTCCGTACAAAATGAAAAATATCGAAACTGGCGAAATCGATTATAAAGAGATTCGTCGCCTAGCGCACGAACACCAGCCGCGCATTATTCTAGCAGGTTTTAGCGCCTACCCGCGCGAAATGGATTGGGCGAAATTCGTCGAAATCGGCCGCGAAATCGACGGCTGCCTGCTGATGGCCGACGTAGCGCATATTGCCGGGCTGATCGCTGGCGGCGTAGCCAAGAATCCGCTTGACTACGGCTTTCATGTCATGACTACTACCACCCACAAGACACTGCGCGGTCCTCGCGGCGGCTTAATACTCAGTATGGGCAAGGTGACTAGTCCGCTCAAAAAACCCGCCAAAACGCTTGAGAACATCCCGACACTGATAGATCGATCGGTATTCCCTGGTATGCAAGGCGGCCCGCATATGAACACCATCGCTGCCAAGGCAGTAGCTTTTGGCGAAGCGTTGCAGCCCGAGTTCTGCGACTACGCGAAAAATATCGTCGCTAACGCCGCGCGGCTAGCCGAAGAACTGCAAAAACGCGGCTTCCAATTAGTGACTGGCGGCACCAGCAATCACTTGATATTAGCCGACATCAACAAGAGCTTTGGTATCGATGGCAAAACTGCCGAGATCGCTATCGATAAGATCGGTCTGACACTAAACGCCAACGCCGTACCCGACGACCCGCTGCCGATGTTCCGTCCTAGTGGCATTCGCCTAGGCACGCCCGCCATCACCACCCGCGGCTGTCAGCCCGACGACATGACACGGATCGCTGAATGGATCAAACAAGCGATTGACGCCCGCGAAGACGAGGAGAAGCTAGCCGTACTACGCGAGGAAGTGCGGGAGTTTTGTCAAGGATTGAAGTATATCTAAGACTCACGCTCAGCTCAACAAACAAAAATACTCCGACAGAAGCCGGAGTATTTTATACTTTATAAGCTTTGTACTACTATACAGTACTAACAGCCAGTCTGGTCGCCAAGCTTACGGACTTGGTTACCTGCTGCGCCAGTTTGAGTAAAATCATACCAGTAGATTTGCCCACCATTATCGTTGCATCTCTTGTAGCCAACAGTGTTTGGTTTGTCTGGTTTATCGGAAAACGCGCCCTGCAACGTTCCACCGACCTCATATATAACGGCGTTAGAATCAATGTGATACGTTTCATTAACACTAGCCGAGCCAAGTACACCTAGATCTGTTGGATATTTGCCTTCTTTGGTGTAATAAATCTGTACCTTATCCGCAGCAGTCTTAGCACTTGATTCTGCCGTTGTTTTGCGTGCCTGATTCTGAATACCATTATATGCAACCAGTGCGATCACCGTCAAAATCGCGATGATGACGATCACAATCAAGAGCTCGACAAGGGTGAAACCTCGGTTTTTAAGTTGTTTTGTTGTCACAGTAATGTGCCCCCTATTTATTATGTTAGTTAATTGTAATTTGATAATACTACACCGATAACGAAAGCGCAAGTGGTTTTTTAATAGATGTATCGATTCTGTGTCGGGCGCAGGAACAGCGACTCGGTTGGCGCACGAGCATCAATATGAGTACCGTCGCCAATTTGCCCAGCGTCATTCAAGCCCCAGCAGTACGAACGCCCGTTTTCCACCACTGCGCATCCGCGGTTAGCGCCAGCAGCAATATCAATTATTCTCTGTCCTGCCGGAATTCCGCCTGGACCAACCAATATCTCTATCGGTTTTACCGATCGGTTGTTGGGAAGCGCGCCAAGAGGGAGATTTGCCCCCAAATGACCGTAAGCATTCGTCCCCCAGCAGAACACCCTGCCGCTGGTCATCAACATACACGAATGCCAAATACCCACTTCGACCTTTTTCACTTTATCTGACGGAGACAGGCCTGCTGGTCTGTCAACCTTAACTGGCGTAGCCTTTTTACTAATATAACCAATATAATTCATACCTAATTGCCCAGCACGACCATTACCCCAGCAGTATGCCTCGCCGTTAGCAGCAGCGCATACATGAGTAAATCTGTCTGGCTCGCCGCTTTGAGCCAAATATCCGTCCTGCGATATATTTGTAACATTAGTCAAACCAGAAACTTTCATCGGGCTGTATACTGGCTTATCAGCAGGACTAGCAAAGGTATTATTGCCAATTTGACCAACATTATTCTGACCCCAGCAATAAGCAAAGCCATTGGCGATAGCGCACATATTCATCGACCGCGTACCACTGGTCGCTAACGCAGTTGCCGTATAATTATTCGGCAGACCGCCAGAAACACCTGCTCTAACTAAAGTCGGCCATGGGCGCACCTTTGTTTTGTCACCAGTACCAGTCACACCGTGATAACCCTCGCCCCAGCAATATATTTTGCCGCCAGCAATGGCGCACGAAGTATTATATGAACCGCCGATGCTAGTTACTGTTTTGCCAGCCAGCGCCCCCTTAACCTCAATAGGAACATTTGAATGTTCTTCGTCGCCGGATCGTCCATTACCAAGCTGACCAGTACCATTGTAGCCCCAGCAATAAACTTTACCTTCAGCCAGAGCGCAACTATGATACTGGGCGGTAAATAAGTCATCAATTCTCTTACCGTAGAGAACTCCTGTTTGTTTAACTACTTTGACTGGTATATCGGAATCGACGCTAAGCGCAGCTTTTGCTGGATTGCCTGGATTATGACCAACAGACCTCCCATTGCCCAACTGTCCGTAGCGGTTTCTACCCCAGCACCAAATACTATTAGACAAAATACCGCACGTTCGATATGTACCGCTAGAAGACTTCGTAGCAATCAGACCGGGACGCGTGATAAGCTTTTTAACCGAAACAGTGTACTCCCGCAAAACCATACCGCCAGAGTCCACAAGCTGCGTTTTGCCAACAGCCGAGACATCCGAATGATGATCATCATGAAAATTAAGATCGCCAACGGTGAAAATTGTACGGATCGAACCTTCGCTCATAACGTATTTATTGGTCGGAATCTTACCATCTTGACCTTTGCAGTCGCTGCTTGGCGTTAGATACAAGCCAGCAGCTCCAGCAACATGACCCCATGTTTGTTTCCAGTTGTTTATATCTAGACACGCATTAGCTGCCGCCGTCCCCGATTCGCCAGCTTCTTGAGCCAGCTTATAATAATACTCCTCGCGAGAATAAATATACGAACGCGTAGTAACGCGATATGCAGCTGCTAGCACCGCCAATATAAATGTTGTCATTATAATCATTACTGCTAGAGAATAGCCCTTATCAAAGCGAATCATTCCTCATTTCCTTTCCGAACAGTTAATGACTGAGATATTTTAGACACTCCCCCCACAGGAGGACTAATTGTTATATCAATTTTAACCTTGTTAGCATTTTCAAACATATGGTCGGAACTGTGAGCAGCATCGTACTGGTTGGCTATTGGCGTATCATCCTTAAAATATTGAACATCAAATGCCGAAACGTTGCGAGCAATTGTTTCGTCGCGATAAAGTGATCGCCCTGGCGTTGCACTGCCAGTAAATTCGGATGACTGCGGAGGTATAGATTGTACTGCTATCTTGCGCCAAAATTCGTTATTTTCATCACCGGTACCACATATAGCAGAAGCGTTAACACCAAGGGCTTTGTATCTTTCGCTTTTTATATCATCAAATATAACCCTTCGATACAATGTATTGTCCCGCATGAAGTAGATCACCATCTGTCTGTATTTTGGCTGGAGACGTCTTTCTGTGCTGCAATTAAACCTTTTTGTTGCGGCGTAAACTACTTCGCGAGAGCCTGCCCCGCGCCGCAAATTAGTCGCATATTGTATCAGGAGCAAGGCTCGTTTGTTGCTACCTCCACCAAAATATTTCCAAGTTTGCAGAGTAGGTGCAGGATTACTTACAGCGCTATATCCGTATCGATCAAGCATATTCATATCACCCCTTCTAGAAGTAGAGGCAATCTCGACTGAAGCTAAAACATCCATTTCGATAGCGTCCATCGTCACGTGCATATCACGCGTCATTGAAGCAAGCGCATCTGCTGCTATAGCCTGACGGTAGGATGCTGATATAATACCGCCAAATACTACAACCACTATAAACATAACAAACGTCGTCACCATTAGCTCTACGATAGTGAATCCAGACCGACTAGAATGCCGCATATGCAACATGGGTTACCCTCTTACCATTACCATATGTTACTACAGACTCAACACGAATCGGCATACCCAAACTGCTGACAGTGTCACCGCAACCATACGGCGCCGATGCCACAACTTTTTGCTTGGTGGTTCCGGGCAACTCACTAATATGCCCTTCTGAATCAAGCAATACTTGCTGCACAGCGCCTGGCAGCGGATCGGTACACAAAAACCACGTTGGCGGAGCTCCGTTGACATATTTACGCATATTATCGTACGCTAAATAACTAGCCTTTTGATCCTGGCGGTTGATAATCGAGAGTATACTAACCTGGGTATGCATCGTTAATATACCAAGCGATATTATCGAAATAAACAACAGCGTAACTACCACTTCAACAATTGTAAAACCTTCGTCCGTTCTCACCTTGACCATATACTATTCACCTGATAAAGCGCATTATTTGATTCGCTATAGTAATATATTCTGAAACCGACGCAAACATCCTTACCCGAAGCGCCGTAAACTTTATCGCAGTCGGATCTCTCTCTGTCTTGAGCACAATACCTATAGAGCATTTTCTGCTCATCCGTCCAGCCCCAGCTGGCTGGTATCGGGCCAGCCGCCGGGCAGCTCTTAACTAGCCTATTACCAGAACGGGAGGGATCTTGCACAACTGTAGTGTCACTAAAATATTTGCCTATATCAGCTAACAGCGCGTTGCCAGTTGGATATTCATGTCCCCTGGAAGTAGTGCTGTATTTATAATAACGTTCAAGATCTAGAGCCATGGCTTCAGCGCGAGCTCTACGGGTTGCATCGCGACCTTTCGCCGTCAAGCCATTGAGCGTAGTCATAGCAATTATCAGCAGCACACCGATGACGGTAACTGCAATAACCACTTCAACTATAGTAAACCCGCCCTCTTTACGATTCATGACTTAATTGTAGCGCACAATTTATAAAATGGCTATGCTTTTTCTGAGTTTTTGCCAGGTATCTCTAACGACTCTTGCTCAATGGTGATACCAAATTTTTGGTAAACGGTGTCAATAATTTTTTGGCGAGCTTGCGCTAGATTTTCATAGCTCTGTGCCGACTCATTGATAAGGACTAGCGCGTTTTTGTCGTGAACGCGCATACCATAATGAAGCGTACCTTTGAGCCCGCATTGATCAATTAGCCAGCCAGTTGGAATTTTGTATGTATCATGCAACATATCATAATGCGGGACATCAGGATACTTCTGCTGCAATTTAGATAATTTATCAGCCGAAACAATAGCGTTCTTGAAGAACGAACCAGTGTTTGGGCGGACTTTCGGGTCTGGCAACTTATCAAAGCGAATCTTCATCACAACTTCGCGTAATGTTTGCGGTGAATAATCGTGAATATCGTGCTCGTCTAAATAATGCTGAATCGCTGCATAAAACGGCGGTTGAGATTGATGTCGCGACAAGTTAAACGTTACTGATGTTATAATATAGCGCCCCGCCCAACGACCGCGAAAAATACTATGACGATACGCAAAGTCACACTCAGCATTGCTAATAGTTACAAATTGGTTATCGCGCGTATCGTAGGCATTAACCGAGACAATCGTTGAAGCAGCCTCTTGGCCATAAGCGCCAATATTCTGTACAGGCGCCGCACCGACCGTACCAGGGATCGCCGACAAGCATTCCACGCCGCTGAGATTCATCTCGACCGTCCGCCGTACGAAGTCATCCCAAACCTCGCCAGCACCAGCTACAATCGTCACCAAATCGTCAGTTTCGTCAACAACTTCAAAACCTGGGATGCGATTGAGTATAATAAGTCCATCAAAGTCCTCGTCGTGCGCTAACGTATTGCTGCCACCGCCGAGAACGTATATATCCAGATCGTGCTCATGAGCATAGCGTACTGCTTCGGCGATATCGGCGCGAGTTCTAGCCTCGACAACTTGCCGAGCCACGCCGCCGAGCTGCATAGTTGTAAGCTTTTTGAGAGAGATGTCCTGCTGTATGTTCATAGTTTGATTATACAATATGTGATATAATTGCGATAGGCGCCCGTAGCTCAGCGGATTAGAGTACTTGGCTTCGAACCAAGGGGTCGCAGGTTCGAATCCTGCCGGGCGTACCAAACGTGCCCCGTTAGCTCAACTGGATAGAGCGTTGGTTTCCGGTACCAAAGGTTGCAGGTTCGATTCCTGTGCGGGGTACCAAAGATAGCAGCAATGACAGCTGTCTATTTTTTAATTTGATCAATCAATTCGTTATTTGACTTTCCATATCGCCTATGCTTAAATTGAAGTATTGTATTCTGAGGAGAGGAATATGGAAAACCAACAAGCGAACCATAGAAAAATAAAAGTTGTTATCGGGATATTGGCCGTTGTACTAGCAGCAGTTTTGTTGTACTGGCTGTTTACCAGTTTGATTAGCATGAATCAGCATAATCAGACAAATCAAGGACCTAGCCATAGTAATACTTCTCAAGTAGACGACGAAAATAGCAAGCCGCAGCGACCAGAGTCGGATTCAGAACCAAGCTCAAACCCGGACGGCAAGAACGAGACTAGCCAGACCAAGACTGACGAGTCCACGAACAGTTCGCCTAGTGATTCTACCAAGACGGCTGGAAATGGCGTCTCGGTTGTTGGAAATCACAATGCTTATCATTACCGCCAAATAGCGTCGCCGGGCAGGCCGTCAATTCACAATGCTGCTAACCATAAACCTGCGAACACCCCATCTACTAAACCTGGCGGCAACAAACCAACTACACCGCCCAATCCATCCAAGCCGCCTAAGCCAACACCCGAACCTGCGCAAGCAGCCGTAAAAATCGTGGGCGCCACAGAAGTCGGGTCAACTCTAATCGCGCAGATAGACGATCCCGATGGATTGAAAGACGGCGGCATACGATATTATCAGTGGTTCGCTGACGGCGCGGCTATTCCTGGCGCCAGCTATTTCTCGTACAAGTTGACACCATCAGAAGTGGGTAAAAAAATCACTGTCAAAACAACTCATGCTAACAACAAAAACGTAATGAAAGATTTAATTAGCTCAGCTACAGCAGCTGTCGGCAACGCCGCATCAAATAATAACCATGGTAGCGTCACCATCGACGGAATAAACCGAGTCGGACAATTATTCACTGCTCACATTACCGATGCCGACGGCGTGCCGGAAAGCGGCATTACTTACCGATGGTACGAATTTTACGGCAAATTCTTGGGAACTGGCAAAACTCTCGCGCAAACCAAAGACCACCTGGGTATGCAAGTCATCGTCCAAGCCAGTTACACCGACAAAAAAGGACACAAAGAGAGCGTCACCAGCGGATTTAGCGGGTCGGTAGTTGATGATTTGGGCGGCGGCACTGGCGCGGGAATAATCAGTCCTGCTGCGACTGCGCCAAAAATTACTCTTCATGGACCAGCCAACGTCAAAGAAGGAGAGACTGCTGTTTACACGGCAACTTTAGACAAAGCAGCCAGTACCGATGTTAGCGCGGATATCAAGATCACGCACAATACTAGCAATCCGAACAATCTCAACATCCGTTGGGACAGCCAGCGAGTGGTTATTAAAGCCGGAGAAACCAGCGCCAAATTCTACGTTGATACCAATGCCGGCACTGGCGGTAAAGGCAAAACCTATACCGTTTCTCTTGGCAACGCTGTCGCTGGCATGGTCAATAAAACAAATACCAGTTCCTATAACGCGGTCAATGCTCAATCGATCTTTATGCTATCATACGTCTATCCGCTCGCTGAAGCTGGCGGCAGCGAGTTCTCTGACTACTGGAAAGCTGTTCATACAGCAGGCAGCAGCAAAATCCCGTACACGCTCATCATGGCAGACGGCAGTCCTGACGCCAAGCTCGACCCAGGCTATGTGCGGCTGCTAAAAAAGAACGCCGAGCTTGGTTTCAAAACTGTCGCTTACATCCGCACTATTCATCAAACTCGCCCGATTGCCGAAGTTAAAGCCGCCATGGCTAAGTTCATTGAACTTTACGGAGCGGACAAAATTCACGGATTCTACTTCGACGAGATATCATCCAGAAATAACAGCGCAACGGCTTACATGGCAGAATTATACAACTACACGAAAAGTACCTACGGCAACAAGTTGGTCGTCGCCAATCCTGGCACGCACATCACCGACGCGATTGCGCCATACGCCGATATTTTCATGACCAACGAAGGCACTGCTGACGAATATATTAATAACTATAAGACCGCTTACTCTGCCTTTGAAAACGACCCAGCAAACTCCCATCGTATTTTCCATACGATTTATGCCGCAAAAGCTAGCGATTACCAAAAAATAATCAATTTATCGCGCCAACGCAATGCCGGCTGGGTATTCATCACCACCGATAGTACGATCCCTGATGGCAGGCCATACAATGATTTGGCAGCTAATTTCCCTGCCCTTGTCGATAATGTCAACAATTTAGGCCGCCAGCCGCTTGATCCGAATAGAGCCACGGAACAACCTTTGCTGTCCGGCGCGATAATCAGCGGATCATCTGTTACCACAACTATAATACTTAGCCAATAATCGCATCGGTATGCTACACTATGTTTATGGTTACCAAGGCAAATAAATCTCCCAAGAAGACTCGCAAGCAGCGTGTCAAACACATTACAAAAACAGACACTCACTTCATGGTGCGCCGAAGCTTACTGGTGTATGCGATATTGGTTTTTGTGCTTTTTTGGCTAACAGCTATGAGCGTATATCTAGTCGACAGAATGGTCGTAGAATACACCAACACTGCCCGCTATAACCAAATTCATAGTATATATAGCAATTTGAAGCTAGATGAATCGTATAGACTGGCGGTTTATAAAAGTAATATTTCAAATGATAAGTCTATCACTACAGAGTATGGACATAATACTTCCGTAAGTAAAACTCGTATGGATTTAACCAAAAAAATTAAAGAGGCTGGCTTCTCGCTTATCAGTACGAAAGATAAAGATACTATCGTTCAAAGCGATACGTTCAAGGATACTAACGGCCATATTTTATACCTGAGCGTTATACCACAGGCGCTGCATAAAGATTATACATACGGCACCTCCGAGATAGCCAAGCCGTACGCCAAAGTAGACGCCAATAAATTCGACCACGAGCCAACTAGCTACGTCACTATCAAAATAAGCCTTGGCGACTAGTGGGATAATTGCCGGCAAAAATACGAAACGCATACCTTGCATTAGGTAATTTTTCATGTTACAATATAGGTATGGAGACTAAAGGCGGCGAACTAAGTTTTGACGACTGTTCAAGATCGGCTGTACAAGCAATTCACGATGGATCTTATTCTCTTGCCGCAACGCTAGCGATAATGGCATACAATATAACGTCAGATCCATCCGAAAAGGCTCGGATGGCGCGCGACGTAGGTAATGCCTATAAGACATCTAGACAACTACGAAGAAGCTGAAAAATGGCTTACTGAGGCAGTTGATCAACACAAAACTTTAGCCGAACAAGAACCAAATCGCAGCACGCTGCGCGAACTGGGAGCTAGCGCAGCCATGCTAGCAACCATGCAATTGTCGCGCATAGCAAGCGATGAAACTTTTGATACTCCAAAAAATAATACCGAGACTGTTGAAACTTTTCGTTACGGACTAGAGAAACTCAAGGATTCGCACAAACATGCCGACGGACTAAATCGTATTGATCAATATGATATTAATTTTACCGCTAGAGCCAGCTACGCCGAGACGCTTGCCGGCAATAAAAAGCGAGGCTTGGCACTCGGCGTCAGAGCGGTGCGGCTAGCATTCTGGTCCGAGTCGCCGCGGCTTGATACTACTAATGCATCCCTCAGCAAAAAAGAACGCTACAAAACCAAAGCACGGGCGCTCGTGCGCGGTATTGGCGCACTAGCCGTTGGTATTGTTGCACCAGTCAACCGCCGCGCCGCCAAAACTCTTGTTAGAAAACTTTCTTAAGCTTGGTTCTGCTGGTTAGGCACATCGCCTTGCAATGGAGCTACCTGCGATTCAGATTCTTCAAAAATTCGCCGTACTTGCTCGACATCAATGTTCACCGAATCGCCCGGATTGACCGCCCCCGATAGCATGAGCTTAGCGATAGTATTCTCCACCGCTTTCTGAACGACGCGGCGCATCGGCCGAGCGCCTAGCCGCGGGTCGTATCCTTGCTGAACGAGAAGCTGTTTCGCGTCGTCATCAACAGTCACTGACACTTTTTGCGGCAATAGAGTTTTGTTGACGCCAGCCAGAATCAGATCAAGCACTTGCACCAACTCGGCAGGCGTAAACGGACGAAAGAGCACAATTTCGTCGAAGCGATTGAGAAACTCTGGTCGAAACTGGTTTGAACTAATTAATTCGTTTATAAACTGCTGTTCAAACTGCTCAAGCCGATAGCCGCGCTCGATATATTCGCGGATCCTATCAGCGCCAGCGTTACTAGTGGCAATTACAATGGCGTCGCGAAAGCTAATCTCACGGTTCTTGGCGTCGCGCAAAATCCCTTCGTCGAGTAATTGCAGCAGTGTAGTTAGCACTTCTGGCGCGGCCTTCTCGATCTCGTCGAGCAACACCACACTGAAAGGCTGTTTCATTACTTGCGCAGTCAAGCTCATCGGGTCGTCCGCTCCATCAGCAATTAAACGAGCGACATCCTCGGAGCGAACAAACTCATTCAAATCTAAGCGGATTAACTTGCCTTCGCCGCCAAAGTATACGTCGGCCAGTGCTTTTGATAGCTCCGTCTTGCCGACACCAGTCGGCCCCAGAAACAGAAAGGTACCAATCGGCCGATTCTCATTGCGCACGCCCGCGCGAGCGCGGCGCAGAGCATCACTGACGACATTAACGGCGCGAACTTGATTAACCATTCGTTCATGAATTAAATCCTCCATATGCAGCAGCCGCTCGCGGTCTTCGGTCGTATTAGCTACGCTAACTTTAACGTCCATTGTCCGCTCAATCGCTTGCTGTACAGAATTCATAGTCACGATACCAGACTCGCTGAAACTAGCCGCCGACTCTAGCAATTTAAGCGCCCGGCCAGGCATGGCTATATCGTGAATGTAACGCTGGCTCAAGCGATAAGCTTCGTTAATCGCTTGTATCATATAAGTAACTTTGCGGTTGAACTCAATTGCGATCAACTGTTCTTGCAGAACCTTTTTAGTCTCTGCTTCGTTGGTTTCGGCGACATTAATACGGTTAAGCGAGTTAGCTAACGACGGGTTGCGGCGGCTAATTTCGAGATAGCGCTGTTCGTCCATGCTTAAAATTAAGCGTAGCCGGCCAGCATCTAAAATCGGCTGCAAAACATTTGTTAAATCTACTGACCCTACGCCCTCTTCAAAAAACAACTGCGCGTCATCGAGGCAAACAATGATGTTTTTAGCGTTATAGGCCTCGCCCAAAACCTGCATGATTAAGTTTTCGAGCTCGCCGCGGCCTGGCGCTGCCGCAATCAGCGATGCCGAGTCAAGAATGAAGATCTGGCGGAAGCGAAGATTTTCGGGTACATTTGCATCAGCATCCAAAATTCGTTCCGCGAAAGCGTGAATTACTGATGTTTTACCAACGCCAGCTTGACCGATAAGAACCGCGTTCTGCCGCCCGCCAGTACCAAAAGCTTCCACTAGCTGATCAATCACCTGAACATGCGATGGTATGTCAATCGACAAAGTATTACGGCTAGCGCCAATTTGTTCGCTGATATTTTGCCCGAATCGCTCAAGATGCGGAATCCAACCAAACGACCAATCGCGCGCCAAGCCGCCAGTCCGGCGCCGCCGGCCAAAATGCCGAACAATCTCCATCAAATGCTCTTGCCACAAAATACCAGCATCCAAGTCTTCATCACCTAAATGAGTTTGTGCTATTATCGATTGATAATTCGGAAAGCTCTTCACTAGCGCTGTAGCTAATACGGCACCGCTGATACGGTCTAGTTGATTGGCTTGGCGAATGTCGTCAGCTACACTCCACAGTTCGTCAACGGAAATCGTCGAACTCTCAGCGATAGTGGCTAAAAATGACGGCGTCATACCAAGCCGTACCCCCATGAATTGGCCGCTTGGCACCTCACCAATTACTTTAGCAACCTCTCGCACATCCGGTTCTCGCGACAACCGACCTAACACGTCGCCGGCTAGCAAATCATCAACCGAGCCACCCTTACCAGCTGGCAGATCGTGAACGTGCCAATTGTAAAATTTCACCGCCATATATAATACTGCCGCCAGAGCACCACACAGCCAACCTAACGACAGACGCTCCATAGTTACTAGCATAGTACCCGATATCACCAGTAATAATGCTAACCATGAAAGGCTTTTTGCAATCATCGGCGACAGTAGCCGCCCAAAGCGCGCTTCGCTGGCTCGCTGAGACCCATATCTAAAGGCGCCTAGAGATGCCATGGTATCCACCCCGATATTGCCGCAACGACCATTACCGCCGGCATCACTGGCACCAACGGCCAAATCGCTAAACGCAACAAACCAATCAACAGCATCAAGCACAAGGCTGCTACACCTATCAGCAGCGTTATTATCCTTATAAAGCCGCCAATAATCCGCGACACCAAGCGATCAAAAAACGCCCGCAACTGCACCCCGATTGGTCCGCGCACTTTCCCGGCTGAAATTTGCCGCCACGGCGCGAATAGTGTCTTCAGCAATAATCCCAGCGAAAACGTATCGTATAATCGCTCGATAGACTCCCAAACATCTACTGCTGCCCGCTTCCAACCAACGCTATACCACCACGAAATCATGCCCACAATAAACATATGCTTTTTATTATAATTCAAAAAGCGTTTGGACGCTACTATAATGCGCCAAAAACAGGTATAATGAGTTTTATGCGTCAAACTCTCACGACTATGCTCGGGAAGACTGTTAAGAAAGCTGCACAGATTCGCGGCGGTAGCGGCTCAGCCTTACCAGGCTTGGTAATTGAAAAAATCGACTCAGATTTTGTTAGCCGCACATTACAGCAACTACCAATGGGTGTAGCGCTCATCAGCGGTACCAACGGCAAAACCACTACCACCAAAATTGTTGTCGAGTTACTAGAAAGCCAAGGCCTGAAAGTATTCACTAACCGTACTGGCAGCAACTTCACGCGCGGCGTGGCAGCAGCATTACTAGGCGAAGTTGATTTGCACGGACGAATTAACGCCGATATTGCCGTGCTTGAGCTCGACGAGGCTTATGCCGTTCACTTTGTAAAAGCAATCAAGCCAAACTACTGTTTGCTACTCAACGTTATGCGCGACCAGCTCGACCGCTTCGGCGAGATTGATAATACCGCCAAGCTCCTCCACAATGTTGCAATAAACACAACAAAATGCGTAGTCCTTAACCGCGACGACCCGCGACTAAGTAGTCCTGATTTTGTAAACGACATTAAATCACCGCTGCGAAGTTTTGGTGTTAATCCAAAATATTTGCAGACTTTCCCTTCTGATGATTCTCTTCATAGTAACGAGCAAAGTATGGCTAGATTATACGCGGATGACACCAGCCTAGAGGAATTTAAAGACCAACACGCCATTATCGCTTTTGGTGGCAACGATCACTCGATAGATCTAAACTTGCGGGGCATCTACAATCTACAAAATGCCACTGGTGCCGTTGCTTTAGTGCGTGCGATTCTCGGTAATAGTCTAAATGTTGATTCTGTGCTCGAAGCGCTATCAAACATTAAGCCAGCTTTTGGCCGCGGCGAGCAATTAATAATAGATGGACAACCCTGCGAGCTAGTATTAGTCAAGAACCCAGCTGGCTTCCGTTTGGCCCTAGCTTCGTTCGATCCAGCAAACTACGCCACTATGATAGCTATTAACGATGCTTACGCTGATGGCCGCGACATGAGCTGGCTCTGGGATGTCGATTTCGATAGCTTACAAGAACAAGGCGTCACTGCTGTATCTGGTGTCCGCGCCTATGACATGGCCCTGCGACTAGAATACGACGAAGTGCCTATCGATTTTGTTGATACCGACCTGGCGGTTGCACTGCGCCAGCTCATCACTAAACACACTCGCCAACCAAAACGTATTTACTGCAGCTACACCGCAATGTTAGCACTACGACGACTACTAGCCCGCTATACCGACGTGGAGGAAATCCGATGAAAAAGCAACCGCAATCTATCACTATCTTGCAACTTTATCCGCGCGATATGAACATTTACGGCGACTGGGGCAATGTTCTGACTCTCAAGCGGCGGCTAGAATGGCGTGGTTTTGCTGCCAAACTAATTGAGTACAATGTTGGCGACGCTTTTCCAGACGATGTTGATTTAATCGTCGGCGGCGGTGGACAGGACTCTGGACAATTACGAATTAGTGGCGACCTGCAAAAGATTGCCCCTCAACTCAAACGATTAGCTGACGACGATTTACCAATGTTAGTTATCTGCGGTTTATACCAACTATTCGGCCGCTCGTTCACTACCAAAGACGGCGACATAATTCCTGGTGTCGGTATTCTTGACCTAGAGACAATTGGTGGTGACGAGCGCATTGTCGGTAATATTATCGTCAAAAGTCCAGAATTCGGTGAAATTATCGGTTATGAGAATCACTCCGGGCTAACTACGCTTAGCCAAAATACCGCAGCACTCGGCGACGTCATCAAAGGCGTAGGCAACAATAATATTGATGGCCGTGAAGGCGCCCGTTATCGTAACGTTATCGGTACCTATTTGCACGGTCCGCTCTTGCCAAAGAATCCGCACATTGCCGATTGGATGATTTCGCAAGCTATAATCCGTAAATACGGCGCCGTCGTTTTAGACCCGCTTGAAGACAAGTACACTGAACAGGCTCGTAATATCGCTAAAAAACGCCCGCGCTAGCCACTACTTTTAACACTATCCTCAGATTGGACCTGCTATACTGGTAGAAGTGACCAAAATGAGCGCTGTAAAAAAACCAAAAATTAATCGTATTGTCAGCCTAGATTTAATGAGAGGCTGGTTTTTGGTGATAATCATACTTGATCATTTGAGTTATTTTCCAAACGGCCTCGTGTTCATCAGCGGCGACAGCAGATTATACGTCACTGCCGCCGAAGGATTCTTTATTATTTCTGGATTAGTATTAGGTATTGTCCGCGGTGCTAAATTAACAGAGCGTTCGTTTAGATACGCTGCTAAATTGATCTGGCGGCGAAGCTTCATGCTATATCTAACCAGTATCATCATTACAATATTATCGATTGCGATCGGCTGGCATTTTGTTGGTAACGACGGCGTCAAGTCGCCTTTGCCTCCGCTAGATAGCAATATCTTTAGTTTATTTTGGAGAATAGTTACCTTGCAAGAATTCTACGGCTGGGCCGATTACTTGCGTCTGTATGCGATATTTTTGGCGCTAACACCAGCTGCGCTTTGGCTACTGCGCCGCGGCAAATGGTACATCGTTCTAACCGTCAGTACTCTAGTTTGGCTGCTAACGCCAAAGCCGGTTAACGAATTCACTCAGCCATTTACTTGGCAATTTATTTTTTTCATCGCCTTCACGCTAGGATTTTACTCGCCGCAAATTAAATCATGGTGGAATAGTTTGTCCGCCAAAACGCGGCGCCGTACTAAAACTGTCATCTTTACCATGTTTATCATCACTTTCATCGCCAATGTTTTTGCCGAGTTTTTCGCACCAGCCTTGAACGATAATCTTTCGACAGCTATTAATAATTTTCGCCCTATCCTAGCGGCCAGTTTCGATAAGCTAGCTCTAACGCCAGCGCGCGTAGCTATGTCGCTGCTCTGGTTTATTGGGTTTTTTATGATTTTCCAGCGTTTTGAAAAACAAATTAAACGCTATCTCGGCTGGCTACTTATTCCGTTTGGGACTAATTCGCTTTACGTCTATTCAATTCATGCCTTCGTAGTCATGGGAGCGCATCTGATAGTCAATCCGCAATATGGCGCGCCGGCTAGTTATTTTAATTCTTTTGACCGTCTAGCCGAGATTCCTCAAAACCTCGCGCTATCGATTTTGGTGATTGCCATTATTTACCTAGCAGTGCGAACCAAATTTTTGATGAAGATTATTCCGCGCTAAACTTAGTGATTTTTAGCGGTGATAAATCGATCGTTTCGACCTCGCGATAGTTGCCTGGCAGACTAGCCTTCATATCGCTATAGTAGACGTCATAAATATTCTTTGCGCGGGTAAATGTTTTTTTCGTGTCGACAACTTGGCGGCTGCTACCATCTAGCGGAGCATAACCGCCGCCAAGATGTTGGTCACTGCTAGCAAAGTATATCTGGCAATTCGGTAGATAATAATCTAGCTCAATCGCCACATACGGATCGGCCGCTAACACCACATCGTTTTCGCTACATTTAACTATAGAAGCAACAGAGTTGACGTTTGGCTTTTGCATACGCTGAAAGTTATAATTGCCAACCTGGCTGAGGTTAGTTGCCCCGACCGCCAGAATTACCAGCAGAACTAACGGTGAAGCTATTCGCCAAACTTCACGAGTCTCACGTTCGGTCGACAGCGCGAGACTAGCTCCCACGAGCATAGCCAAGCCAATCGCAACGTGCGCCAAATAACGCTCGACATACATCGGTTTATACAGAGAAATCACCATCAATAATATTATCGGCACGCTAATATAACTAACTAATAACCACAAAATATCGTTTTTTTTCTTAATATGAAAAGTAATAATAATTGAGCGGACAGATACAAAAATTATCGCTAGCACCAATATTGAGGCAATCACACCCAGTTGCCAAAGCGGCTGGTATATTGTATTAAACGAAACAATACCAACTAGCTGCTCGAGATTCATTGGCTGTCCAATTGGCGCGAGTGCGCCATTGCCAACCTGCTTCAAAAATGATGACAGCCACGGGAGAAACAGCAACAGGCTAAACGCATAAGCCCCTATCCAGCGACACTCTTTCCATGAAGACTTACGCAACTTACCAGCATCCATCGCGACTAGCCAGGCTAGATGAGCCAGCCACAAAAGCGCCAAGTAGTATAGCGTGTACATACCGAGCACCACTAGCACTCCATAAATAAGCCAGTCAGTCCACCGCTTGCTAGAGTGTGCCCGTGCCAACATCACCGTCGCCGCTACGCCGATTAACGACGCCATAGCGTACATGCGAATTTCGAAACCGTAGCGCATTAATAATGGCGCCAGAAGCAACATTGTTAGCACATAAATGGCTGCTCGCGCATTAAAATGCCTTTTAATAAAACAACCAGCTACCGCAATTGAAGCTCCATAAAAGATCACGCTTAGCGAGCGCAATGCCAGTTCGCTCCAGCCAAAAACATTCGCCCAAATTTTCAGAACGAGATAATACAGCGGCGGATGAGTATCAAGTGCCGACAGCCGAATAATCTCGCTGACAGACCGCTTGGCTACCATTATCGAATACGCTTCATCAAACCAAACACTCTGCCGCAAGCCAATCCATAAACTAAGAGCTGCCGCTACTACTGGCACAGCAATTATCAGCCACCTATAAACCTTGTCATAGTCATTACTATGCTGCCAAAATAATATTTTCATGCTTTGATTATATTACGACTAGGAAAAACTCGCAAAATAATATATAATAGCTTTGCACATCTATCGGGGTGTGGCGCAGTTGATAGCGCGCGCGGTTTGGGACCGTGAGGTCGAAGGTTTGAGTCCTTTCACCCCGACCATTTGAATTATGAACCTGCCGACGAGCGGCAGGTTTTGCTATTGTCCTATTTTGCCCTCCCATACTCCTCATGCTATCATAACTATATGAAAAGCAAACAACACTCGCGCCGCCGCATAGTCGTTAATATTTTTGGCACATTAGGGTATTTGTCAGTATTTTTGCAGTGGACATGGACGGCAATTATATTACTATATCCGTTATTCCAATCAGAAACTGTGCAAAAGATTTTTCTGCCAGAACGCCAAGCACCTCGCCCCGTCGTGAATCATTCTGGGTGTTATAGCGACGCTGCTCCATTCATTGCTATTGTCTCTATTGCCATTACAGCTGCAATTATTGTTATGTCAATAATCACGCTGATAGGATTGCCAAAGAAAATCGGCAAGACTGGCGCTAAAATCACGCATTCGGCAGCCAACGTGATAGCCGCCAATACCCACCCGCCAAAACAACAACCAGCAAAAAAATGGAAATTAAACTTGTCGTACAAACTGATAATTTGCATTAAATTAATATTGACGGTTCTGCCAGTCATTCTATTACTCTTTGCACCGACAATTCCTAAACTACCGCACCAAGTTATGACTATTGTCGGCAATTTCTGCTTAGTGGTGTCAACCGTTTATTGGCTTATCCAGTATGCCTTAGCTAAAATCCTACGCGTGCCGCATAAAGAAATTTGGTAATAATTCAAGCTTTCGGCGGGATGATGTCTACGGTGCGCGTTTGCTTATCTAACGGCAATTGATGACCAGTATCAAATTTATAGACGAGCAGTGTGCCAAACGGCATTTCCACTTTACCAATCTCTTCATCAGGAATCTGGTCGAGATACTTCATCAGCGCGCGAATAGTGTTACCGTGCGAAACGAGCAGTATATTTTCGCCTCTTTGCAGACGCGGCAAGATTTCGTTTTGAAAGTACGGAATTGCCCGCGCATAAACATCTTTGAGTGTCTCGCCACCTGGTACCGGATAATCCCAGCCGCGGCGAATTCCCTGAAATGCCTCACTGCCAATCTCGTCTTTGACTTCCCATTTGTTTTTGCCGGTTAAGTCGCCGTAATCGCGCTCGTTAAGCGGTTTGGCGATAATCCGTTCAAGATCCGCCTGGTCGCCCTTGCCGCGCAGAATTCCATCGCAAGTCTGCTGCGTACGTTTGAGCTCGCTAGTATAAGCGGCATCAAAGTGAATGTCGCGAATAATTTCACCAAGCTGCTCGGCTTCGCGCATGCCTTTTTCTGTCAAATTGACATCTGTCCAGCCAGTCCACTTACCTAATAAATTCCACTCGCTTTCTGCGTGGCGGCTAATAACTAAAATTCCCTGTTTTTGCACTTCCATAAATTCATTATACCGCGAAAATCGAGTTGTCTGGAATATTTTATCCGTGAGGTTTCAAACAGTCTAGTCTTCTGCATTAAATGCTATAATATAGCTATGAACGATTTCACAATTCAATCCATCAAAGCAAGACAAATCCTCGACAGCCGCGGCAACCCAACCGTTGAAGCAGACGTTATTTTAAGTAACGGCACGCTTGGCCGTGCTGCCGTACCGAGCGGTGCTAGCACTGGCTCGGCTGAAGCGCTTGAATTGCGCGATGGCGGCATTGACTGGTCGGGTAAGGCTGTTTACCAAGCAGTCCGCAATGTTAACGAGATAATCGCGCCAGCACTAGCTGGACATGATGCCAGCGACCAAGCTGCTCTCGACCAAATAATGCTCGACTTAGACGGCACCGATAATAAATCCAAGCTTGGCGCTAACGCCATTCTCAGCGTCAGCCTAGCCGCTGCTAAAGCTGCCGCCAGCGCTAAGAATCAGCCGCTGTGGCGCTACGTCGCAGAAATGACCAGCAGCGCACCTGTTCTACCATTACCGATGATGAACGTACTCAATGGCGGTGCTCACGCAGCTTTCGCTACCGATATTCAAGAGTTTATGATCATTTGTAAAGGTGCGCAAACTTTTGCAGACACGCTCAAAATGGGCACCGAGATCTTTCATGCGCTAGCCAAAGTGCTAAAAAATTATGATTATCCAACTACTGTCGGCGATGAAGGCGGCTACGCACCGCGCGTCCGCAACGGCAATCGCGAAGCGCTAGCCTTATTATCCGAAGCCATTCAAAACGCCGGCTACGAACTCGGCCGCGACGTTGTCTTTGCGATGGATGCTGCGTCAAGCGAATTCTATCAAGACGGACGCTACGAACTCAAGTGCGAAGGTAAGTCGCTATCAAGCAGTGAAATGGTTGATTGGCTAGAAGCCTTGACAAATGAATTTCCAATTATTTCAATCGAGGATGGTCTAGCCGAAAATGATTGGGACGGCTGGAAGCTGCTGCGCGAACGGCTCGGCGACCGCATCCAGCTAGTCGGCGACGATTTGCTTGTCACGAACACCTCGCTGATTGAGCGAGCTATCACTGAACAAACTGCCAACGCGCTGCTAGTTAAACCAAATCAAATCGGCTCGCTAACCGAGACTATTCAAGCTGTTAAAATGGCGCAAAATGCTGGTTGGCGCACCGTCATGAGCCATCGCTCTGGCGAAACCGAAGACACGACAATCAGCCACTTGGCCGTTGGCCTGGGTTGCGGCCAGATTAAAACTGGATCGCTATCGCGAACCGATCGTGTCGCTAAATATAACGAGTTATTACGTATCGCCGAAGCTGACCAATCATTGACGCTAGCGCAGCCATTTAGCGAATAAATAAAACTGTAGGCTTTACTTCTAACAAAGCGAAAAACGCCTTTTCTTTGTCAAGAGGTGTTTTTCATATCAAAATAATTATGTTATACTACTAACGAATAATCGTTTTAGGAGGTTAGTTGCTCTCGATCAAACAAAAAAAGCACCACCGCCCATATGCTATTTTTGCAGTGGCGATATGCCTGATTAGCACTGGCGTGTATTTTATGATGCTGACCTTATCGCCGTCAGTGGCACCTCTGATTTTCACCAAGCCGATTGATACTAAATCGCTGCCAAAAGCCAAAATCGGCGAGAACCGCATTGTTATACCGCGCATCGGCGTCAATATTCACTATGACAAAGGCCGTACCGCACTCGATCGCGGTGCTGAATGGCGGCAACCAAACCATGGCAATCCCAAAGATGGCGGTAATTTCATTATTGCTGCCCACCGCTTCAGTATCCAGCCAACACCGCAGGGTACTGTTGAGAAATCGCCTTTTTATAACATTGATAAGATGAAACTAGGCGATAACATTGTAGTCGATTACGAAGGTGCTCGCTATGCGTACGAAATCACTAAAATATTTGATGTCAAACCAGACCAGACTGAAATCGAAGCTCCGTCCCAAGAAGCAAAATTGACTCTATACAGCTGCGAACTTGGCGGCTCCGACGCTGGCCGCATAGTCATCACAGGCAAACTGCTCGGTCAAGTCGAACAATAAAATACTCTACCAGTTGTCATACATTGTCGTACAGTAGAGTATTTTGATTATAAATTGCAGGGCAGATAAAAAGTGGTTATTTGGCGAACTCAACCGCACGCGTTTCACGGATAACATTTACCTTGATAGTTCCAGGATACTGCATAGTTGACTCAATCTTAGTTGCGATATCACGTGCTAGTTTGATAGCGCTAAGGTCGTCGATTTTCTCTGGCGTGACAATCACGCGAATCTCGCGGCCGGCGCTTATGGCGTATGCTTTCTCAATTCCTTGGAAACTAGTCGCAACATTTTCGAGATCACGCATGCGCTCAGCAAAATTCTCAGCAGAGATATTACGCGCACCCGGCCGAGCAGCACTGATTGCATCGCAAATACGAACGACGATGGCCTCTGGCGTAGTCGCTTCAATGTCGTCGTGATGAGCCTCAATCGCATGACAGATACCCTCGCTCAGGCCAGCTTTGCGGGCCAGCTCAGCGCCGATATGGTGATGTTTACCTTCAATCTTGTGGGTAACTGCCTTGCCCATATCATGCAGCAACGTCGCTATTTTGGAGGTGCGGACATCAGCGCCAATCTCGCTAGCAATCATGCCAGCCATATGCGCCATCTCGGTCGAATGCTTAAGAACATTTTGACCATAGCTAGTTCGAAACTTTAGCTCGCCAAGTAGCTTCAACAAATCGCGCGGGATACCGGTGACGCCGACTTCGCGCGCCGCATCTTCGCCAGCACGCTGGGTTTCCTTGTCGATTTGCTTTTCAGCTTTTGCGAAGACTTCTTCGATACGCCCTGGGTGAATACGGCCGTCTTTCATTAACATCTCGAGACCGAGACGCGCTACCTGGCGGCGAATCGGATCAAAGCTCGATAGAACTACCATGCCCGGCGTATCGTCAACCAAGAAGTCTACGCCAGTAACGCGCTGCATCGCTTGAATATTACGGCCTTCTTTGCCAATAATCCGGCCTTTCATGTCGTCGTCTGGCAGTTTAACCGCAGTGACCGTGCGCTCAGCAGTCACCTCGCTAGCCATGCGTTCCATTGTTTCGACGAGGATAGTTTGCGCCCGCTCCTCGGCGTCAGCTTCAACATCTTGCTGCATTTTGGCAACCAGATTTAGTAGATCAGTCTTGATATCGCGTTCGGTCATCTTCATCAACTTATCAGCGGCATCTTTCTTCTTGAGGCCAGCAATTTTCTCAAGCTTTTCCTGCTGACGCGTACGAATGTCACGGATTTCATTCTTCAATTCTTCAACTTCGTCTTCTTGCTTGCGTAATTTTTCGCTGCGTTTATCAAGCTGATCAAGCTTCTTATCAAGCGACTCCTCACGGTCCGCCAGACGATTCTCGGTTTTTTGAAGCTCTTTGCGGCGCTCTTTCTCGATTCGCAGCGCTTCATCTTTAGCTTTGAGTACGATATCGCTAGCTTTGCGCTCAGCTTGCGCTATGACCTGTTCAGCCGTATTTTTGCTCTTGGTCTCCTGTTGGCGATCATATACCACTTTACCGCCCACGCCAGCAATAATACCAACAATCGCGGCAATAATTCCCTCAACCATATTTTTCCTTTCTTTCGCGGCAATTAGTCAACGCATCAAGTCAAAAAACCGCAAAATTATCAAAATTTAAACTTATCAATGTCACATTCGTAGACATTACCATTGTACCGCGTTTATAACAAAATAAGCAACTATTTACGCGGTTTGGTAACGCGAGCCTCAGCGCCGTATTCAGGTAGAACTATTTCATCATTGCAGCCATTCTGCAGCCGAGCCAAGCATTCTTCACGCCAAACATCGCCGGTAACTCCAACGATCGGAATACGTTGTTCGTGCGCTATCGTATTCAACACTGCAAGACCAATCCTCAAACCAGTGAAACTCCCTGGACCGCGAAATACGCCAATGCCCGAGATATCAGCAAAACTGGCCTCATTCTCTGCTAAGCGGTCGCGCAAATAAGCTAGCATGTCGCGCGCGAGATTACGTTCAGCCGCCCATTCGTAGTCGGTTCGTTTGTCACCATCAACCAACGTTAACTTAACAGTCATTTCAGCGCTATTCCACAATACAATCATCGTAATTTCTCCACAATTCGACGCGATTTTTCACCGCTGCTCTTCAAAGTTAGCTTACGACTATCATCAGGCTGCACCTGGATGACGATCTGCAATACGTCCGTTGGCAGTACGTTATTTACTACATCGCTCCACTCAATCACGGTAATTGTATGCGAATCGTGAATCGCTTCATCAAGTTCCATTTTCATGATGCCAGCATCTGGTAAGCGATAAAAATCATAATGAGCCAACCGCAAGCCGTCCGCAGCCTCGTAATTGCGGCTAATCGTAAACGTCGGACTCTGAACCTCGTCGTCAATCTGCAAGCCGCGCGCCAATCCCTTGGTCAGTGTAGTTTTGCCAGCGCCAATATCGCCGACAAGTTCGAGCGTCTCGCCGCCATGCAATAAGCCGCCGATTTTCGTACCGAAATTCACCAGATCATCTACCGTTCGTAGAGTTACCTCGAGATTCATAAAGACTATTATACCAACAAAATTACACAAAAGTACAACGCGCTAGAGCGTAGAGATCGTCTTCTCTAATTTTATGGTATAATATATTAAATATTCCTTTGGTAATCAATAAGAATATACTTACGATAATCACATGCAACAACGAAATCCAACTAAATACTATCCTAGCGGCAAATACGACCTACAATGGTGGCGCCAAACTGGTATATTCTACACTGGCGAGAAAAATGAAATTGCTGGTGTCTCTGCAAATAGCTGGGAAGAATATATCAACTTGATGCACAAAATCCCACGCAATTATACCGGACGCGTCATCAGCCCGGAGCTGATGACGGCCTCCGATATATCGCTGGACGATTTAGCTCTATCAGCCGCCAGAAAAGCTATCCGCCAACGCGTCAACGATATTGTAGAAAGATCAGAATCCATTCCGTATGCTGAAATAATTCTAGGTACACCAGAGTTTTCATCGCTAGGAAACTACAATGCATTATTGCTTATAAATAACGGGCTCGCTCACGTTATCGCGCGCAAACAACTTATCACGCCTGCCGAATCTACATCTTTCACGCCAGGTTATTTATCACAAGACTCCACCCATAATGTGATTTGTGCTGATTTATTTAATTATATCGAGGAAAATACTGCGCACGACATTCAAGCAAGTTGCTGCTGGGCTACACCGTTAGTGCCACAAGCTAAATACAATACACTGCCCGATGAAGAGCGCTACCGCAACGCTATGATTTATGTGCTTAACGGAATATTCAATAACACTGAAACTCGAAGCGTAACGATTGTCGATTGGACACCCGATAGCACCAATATTGCACCGCTAAATTGTCGCGCTACTCGTCGTTTCTAGATGTTAGAATAAGAATGTGGCAATAACTAGTATTTATACGCATAATTATCAATCACCTCTTGGTGAAATCGTTATCGCCAGCGATATCACAGCAATTACCGGCCTATGGCTTGTCGGGCAAAGACACTTCGACATAGAGCTAGAAGGATGTATAGCTGACAAAGATTTACCAATTTTCGACGAGATTTCGCATTGGCTAGATATATATTTCACAGGCAATAACCCTGGAGAAATCCCGGCCGTGCATATGAATGGTACACCGTTCCAATTGGAAGTTTGGCAAATTCTCCAAACCATACCATACGGCAAATTAATTACCTACCGGGAAATCGCTGAACTCATAGCCAAAAAACGCGGCATCGCCAAAATGTCGGCACGTGCCGTTGGCAATGCTGTCGGCCGTAACCCTATCTCGATTCTCGTGCCGTGCCACCGCGTCGTCGGCAGTAATGGTAAACTGACGGGGTATGCTAGCGGAATCGAAAAGAAAATTAAATTGTTGAAACTAGAAAATACACTTTAATCTAAAAGAAAGACGCTATCTTTTCGGACTTTATACTTACTCATCAAACCTGACCAACAACGTCTCTGTGTATAGATTATATTACCTCACTGTCAGAGTCGGGCTCTATTTCTTTGCAACTTTTTTCTGCTTGTTCCTCTGTCCTCTGGCCACCACAACCACCACTGCCGTGATAATCGATAGTCCGGCCAAAATAGCCAGCGCATAAGCATAGCCTGACAGCAAGTAAATTAAGGCCAGCGTCACGCCGACAGCACCCCAGATAGTAACCAGCCGCCTGCCGAGCGCCAAGCCGATGATAACCATCAGCGAATGCTCGACTAGGAACAATATTTCCATAGCATTATCTCCCCTTAGCGCCAGGACAAGGGTCGATAAGCTGAACACAGCGAGCGCCAGCACCAAGTGCGCGATGGTGTATACATGAGCATACCCCAGCCAGCGCCACGACATCACCGCTCCCGAAAGAATTGCTGCCGACCACAGATATGGCACAACTATGCCGTGAACAGGTGCAATTAGCATATGAATAGCAAATAAAATACCGCACAATGCTAAAAGCACACCCGAGTCGAAGTACAAAATATTCTTCTTCGGCAACCCCTCAGCTATTAGAGCGCTGCCATTGACCGCCCACGTTAGTGTTACTAGCAGTACCGCCTCCTTTGTGATACTGGCTGGCATGGCCATCAGCAGTAAGATTATCGACCAACCAATGGCGCTCCAAAATGACGCATAATACCAATAAACTGATAATTTCTTGGTTCGCGCAGTCACGGCGGCGCCATAAAACACCGCAAAGATAATCAGTGAAACGATCGACATAAACTCAAGCTTAACGCCGAGCCATTGTGCAGTTAAGTAGAATAACAATACCAAACTTGGATGCGCCAATATCGCCATCGGCCGCCAATCCTGCTTGGCATACACTACCATATAAAGTGCCGCGACAGCCGCTAACCAGCCCAAGATTTTGAACGGCAATTCATATGTCGTCGACAGATTTATCATCGGTAATATCACCGCTGATACCGTAGCAGCTAGTAGAGTCATATCGCTGATAGTTGATGTTCGCTTATTCATCGCCAACAACCAATACGCCATCCCAAAGCCAACAAACGTCGCCCAAGCAGTGATAGTGAAATTATCGCTTAGCGACACATTCAACCAATGTAAGAATAGTAGTACCAAAGCAATCGTCGCCAAGTATGCTCCACCCAGATAACCATCTTCACGCCGCCGATAAAACGCATAATACAGCAGCGCTACTAACGGCAGCCAAACCGCCGGATGAACAGACGAAAAGACAATCAAGCCAGCCGCTCCAATAGCAGAATATAACAACAATTCGCGGCACTTAACCACCGCCTCACTACGGTAATTATTCAGCCATTCTACTAACAATAGCAACGACAAACCGTTCAGCCACGCCATCAAAATAGCAAGATTTTCGCCAGCCAGCTTGAAATACAAAGCTATCAGCAGTGCCATCAGAAGTAGAGAAATATGAATACCAATCACTAAGCCATAAACCTTCTCACGCCACGCAGCAATACCCATGACGATAGCGGCAACCGCCACCGAATCTGACAGATACAGCAAACCTTCTCCCGCTGGATGAGCAGTCAAAAAAGCTAAGGCTATAAACACCGTAATTAACCACCAAGCGGCCGCAGCGCCATACACTAGTATTGCTTGACTTTTAGTAATATTTGGGCGTTTCAAAACCAATAATCGGCAGACAACTGGCAAGAAAGCCATAAGCATAAAGATAGAGTAATATGTATGCAAGGTTGTTATGGGTTCGAGGCTAAATAGCCTAACGCCAGCCGGCACTAACAAAATTCCAGACATTACTACCATGCTGCCAAAACGGGCGCGGCGCAGCAATGAAAGCGCCATAAAACTCACTGCCGACATCGTACTCAGCAGGATAAATATGACCATATCTCTTAGCGGACTTTCGACGCCAGCTACAACCAAGAAAGCGGCCAGCGACGCAACGAAACTAACCCACAGTACTATTTCGTGCTGCTTATCGGGCTGCTTTTGGATATACATCGACCCAATAGACCAAATCATATTACCAAGTGCCGCTACCCCAAGCGCTACACCCATAACCAGCCTGTCGTTATTCGATAAGTAAAGCGCAAAACTAGCAGTCATCGCCATCAGCAGCACGCGCGCCGTCGTTAGTTCATACGTGCGCATATCCTTTGATTTCTCGACGATAGCCACAGTAAAATAATATATAACGCTGATGAGCAACAGCATACTGACGTCAAGCGTGCCCATATGCACCGACGAACCGATAGCGAGAAGCAAAGTGGACGGGACGATAAACGGATTAACCAGTGTCAACGGCTCGGTGAATTGGCGTGGAAAACGACTAGAAAAATACGCAGCCAAGGTCATCAGGCATCCGAACAATAGCACCGCAGCATAATACCACACCAACTGAGCATGCATAACAGCCGGCAAGCTGGTGGTCATCGTGAACATCGACAGCAGCGAAATATAGGCGAGCGGCTGGCTATTGAGCCTGACCGTAGCATCCACGCATAGGAAAGTACCGATGAAGGAGGTGATAAGCCAGCACAATGCCGGATCAATCCCCAACAGTAAATGCATACTCCAGCCGCCAATCGGCACAGCAGCCAGCGCCGTACCAATAAACGCCGTTGAGGCTGGCTTTAAGATCGGCAATCGGGCGTACAACACCTGGCCAGTAACATAATAGACAAAAATAAACAGCCACACCAAACTAAACCTGAGCGGCGCCGAAAGTTCAATCGTTTGTGCCAATAATAATATACCGGCGGTCAGCAATAATGATGCCGTATAGAGCGCCACATTGATGGTGGTTTGACGATTTTTCTCTTTATCTTTATTACTGGCTGGAGATAGCCACTTGACAATCTGCGTCTTTTCGTCAGGAATATTCGTATCTTCTTCAATTGGCACAGCATTAGTAGGCAATACTACATCAGGCTCGTTCGATTCGTTGCGAGTTACTACAAAACCAGCAAATTGTGAAGCTGCAGCCTGATTCTCGGTAATAAGTTTGACTTGACCGTCGCTACCTTCAATTTTCGCACGGCCATTCTGCGCATCGCACACGCCGTCCCAGTAACCGCGCCGGTAATCCTCGGATTGACGAGGTAGTCGATTATTACCTCTCTGCTCCACCTTAATTATCACGATGACAATCACTAACAGAAAAATTAATTCCATGCTTAATTCCCCTTATGCTAATTTTAGTATAGCATGGGAGGGCTTTTTCATGGAGAAATTTTCGAAAGAGACACCGAACTATCGTAGCGATAACGTTTTTGCTCGCCTTTCAGAATCTCGTCTTAGTCGATTGCGCGCCGCCAACTACCGAAATTCCACCGCTCAACTGTGTCGTCCAGCGAAAAATATAATACCCCAGAGACTTGGGGTATTATATTAGCCTAAATTAGATAGACTCTGCTATTTCTCGTCGACCACCTCGCCTTCGACTGGCTCGTCTTTGTCAGATTTTTTATCGTCCTTAGACTCATCAGCCTTTTTGTCCTCAGCGGCTTGCTGGTACATCTTGGCGCCGATTGGCATGATGGCATCCTGCAAGGCTTTGGCTGCTGCTTCCAGCTCATCTTTGTCGTCAGCGTCTTTGTGCTTTTCCGCTTCCTTGACCGCTTCGTCAATCGCCTTTTTGTCGTCGTCAGAAATCTTATCCTTAAACTCGTCTGGCATTTTCTTTGCCTGATAGATGGCGTTTTCTAGCTGGTTTTTGGCGTCAACGGTCTCGCGCTTTTTCTTGTCCTCGTCAGCGTGTAGTTCGGCTTCTTTCTGCGCTTTTTCGATGTCTTCCTTGCTCATGTTGCCAGAGTTTTGGATGGTAATTGATTGCTCCTTGCCAGTGCCTTTGTCCTTGGCAGTAACATTAAGGATACCATTCGCATCAATGTTGAACGTCACTTCAATCTGCGGCACGCCGCGTGGTGCTGGTGCGATACCATCAAGCACAAAGCGGCCCAAGCTCTTGTTATCATTAGCGAATTCGCGCTCACCTTGCAAGACGTGAATCTCCACTTGCGGCTGATTGTCGGCAGCCGTCGAGAATACTTCACTCTTGCTGGTTGGCACAGTAGTGTTGCGCTCAATCAGCTTGGTCGACACACCGCCCATCGTCTCGATACCAAGGCTCAATGGCGTCACATCTAGCAGCAACACATCCTTGACGTCGCCAGCCAGCACGCCGCCTTGAATCGCCGCACCGACGGCCACCACTTCGTCTGGGTTGACGCCTTGCATTGGGTCTTTGCCAAACAGCTTCTTCACCCGCTCAACCACCGCTGGCATACGGGTCATACCGCCAACCATCACCACGTTTTGGATGTCTGATTTAGAGAGTTTGGCGTCTTTGAGTGCTTTTTCAACTGGGCCGTCGAGGCGCGCTAGCAGATCCTTCACCAAATCTTTCAACTTCGCCCGTGTCAGGCTCAACTCAAAGTGCTTTGGCCCGTCAGCGTCAGCGGTGATAAATGGAATGTTGACTTCGTATTCAGTGACTGTCGACAATTCCTTTTTGGCCTTTTCGGCTTCGTCCTTTAGACGCTGCATGGCCGCATTGTCTTTGCGTAGGTCGATGCCTTCTTTAGACTTGAAGTCATCCAGGAAATAGTTAACGATGACATTGTCAAAGTCCTCACCACCCAGGTGGGTATCACCATTGGTGGCTTTCACCTCAAACACACCGTCGCCGAGTTCCAAAATAGAAACGTCGAAGGTGCCGCCGCCAAGGTCAAACACCACGATGGTTTCGTCATTTTTGCCTTTTTCCAGGCCGTACGCCAGAGCAGCTGCCGTTGGCTCATTGATGATGCGCTTGACTTCCAGGCCAGCGATTTTACCAGCGTCTTTGGTGGCCTGGCGCTGCGAATCGTCAAAGTAGGCCGGCACAGTGATGACCGCTTCAGTAACTTTTTCGCCTAAGAATGCCTCAGCATCAGCTTTGATTTTACTAAGGATCATTGCCGAAACTTCTTCCGGAGTGTATTCTTTGCCGCCCATTTCCACCGCCACGCCAGTGCCTTTTTTAACAATCTTGTACGGCATGATATCGAGGTCTTTTTGGACTTCCTTGTCGCTAAATTTGCGGCCGATCAGGCGCTTGACACCGTAAATGGTGTTCTTTGGATTGGTCACGCGCTGACGCTGAGCTACTTGTCCAACCAAGCGCTCGCCCTTTTTATTAATCGCCACCACTGACGGCGTCGTACGATTACCCTCAGCATTAGCGATAACCTCTGGTTTGCCCGCCAGCATATACGCAAAGGCGCTGTTGGTTGTACCGAGGTCAATTCCGATAATTTTACCCATATGATTCCCCTTTCTTGTTTTGATCACATCTGGTTTTTCTTATATTCATTTTAGCACTCTTTTATGTCGAGTGCCAACTATTTCAGTATAAATAATTAGCACTCTGGTGTCAAGAGTGCTAATTTAGATTTTTGCATTACTGTCTATTTTGTAGTAGTTGGCTGGACTGGCGGCACTGCCGACGTCTTTCTGGCTAGTGTAATATATTGCACAACCGAAATAATATAAACTGCCGAACCAACCAAAATCAAACCGTAAGCAATCGTGTAAGTGCCGCCGGTGTTGCTGGCCAGTATAAACGTTGCATACGTGATAACAGCGCCAACCAGCGGAGCTAATGACGAAAAGGCAACCGATTTACGCGCCGTCAGAAGACTAGGGCTCAACTGCTTACCTCTGCCAATAGCAAACCAAACAAACGATCCAACCGCCATAGCTGCTATAGCAATTGTCACCAGCAAGAAAAAATATTCCGCATACGAATTAGACTCGCTAGCAGCTATATTCATCTCTTCTATAGCTGCAGAATATTTTTTGACAGAGTTACGAATTTGCTCCAAATATTGGTTTGTGGCATTATAGTCTCTTTCGCGCAAAACGACAGCAATTTTGTCGAACAGCACCTTAATTTCTCCGGCATACTTTTTAACTTCTGTTGACTTTTTGATGTATTTGACGCCTAGTTTAGAGGAGAAATTATGGCTAGCAACATTATTGAATGCCGACGATGCAGCGGCGGTCTGAGCAATAACCGTACCATCAGCCACAGACTTCTCGTCATTTATTGCTTTTATAAAATCTACATAAGCCTTGTTCGAGACAGCGATTATATCAATGTCCGTTTGGTTTGTATAACTGGCTGCGCTAGCAAATGAACCTCCAGCCGATACTACAACAAACATAGCTAAAATTATCTTGAAAATTTTAAGCATGATTAGAATTATATACGCAAATTCGAGTTTTACCAACCGCCGCTGGCACCGCCGCCAGAAAACCCGCCGCCGCCAAAGCTGCCGCCAGACGAGCTGCCTGAACTGTTAGAACTGCCGCCCGAACCGATACCGCCAATCCACCACCAGCGATTTGATCGGCGCTTGCCGGATCGACCGCCCCTCCTTGTAGCTATTATTACAACAATAAATATGAGGACTATGATGAATATTAAGGAGATTATCGATTCCATATCCTCGCTATCGGCTGATTGATCTTTGCCTTCCGCGGCGTCGATGATTCGTTTCACGCCAGCTTCAACGCCGCCAGCATAATCGCCGCTGCGAAACTTTGGTGCGATTGTGTTACGGATAATTTGACTAGCTCGCGCATCGGTTAACGAACCTTCCATACCATTGCCGACCTCGATTCGCATTTTACGGTCATTCTTGGCAATAAGCAGTAATACGCCATTACTCTTTTTCTTGTCGCCGATACCCCATTGGCGGGCTACTTTGAGGCTATATTCCTCTAGACTATCATCACTGCCAAGCGTCGGAATCATCAACACGCCGATTTGGAATGATTTTTTCTGGCGCTCAGCATTAATCAGCTGCGCAATGCGGTCAATATCTTCATTTGCCAAACTTTCCGTCTGGTCAATTATAGGACGTTCAAGCGGCGGCGCGGCCGGGATTTCCAGCTTAGCAAAAGCCGTACCGCTTAATAGCCAACCAAACAATATTGCCGATACAGACAATCCAACCAGACCGACCGCCAAGCTTCGCCAACGCATAGCTAATTTTCTTGTTTAGTTGAATTTGCTGCGTTGAAATCAACCGACGGAGCTTTATTAGCACCAGCATCCGACTCAAAATACGGTCGCTCCTTGAAACCGAACATGCCCGCTAACAAATTTGTTGGGAAAGATTTAACCTTCGTGTTATATGATTTAGCAACATCATTAAAGTCATTGCGCGCCACAGCTATACGATTTTCTGTACCTTCTAACTGCGATTGCAAGTCTTTGAAGTTTTCCGTTGCTTTGAGCTGCGGATAGTTTTCGGCAACCGCCAACAGCCGACTGAGCGACGAGCTAACCTCGCTTTGAGCCTGCTGGAATTTGGCTATGTCATCTGGATTATTGGCATCGACTTTGATTTGCGTGGCTTTAGAGCGCGCCTCGATAACTTTGGTCAATGTTTCTTGCTCGAAGTTGGCTGCACCCTTGACGGTATTGACCAGATTTGGAATCAAATCGCTGCGCCGCTGGTATTGCGACTCGACCTTGCTCCACGCTGTATTAACCGACTCGCGGCTCGACACCATGCCGTTATAAGACCCGGCAATCATCATCACTAGCAGTAATAAAACTCCTCCGATAATTACTGGGATTTTCCAATTTTTCATCACGACCTCCTATGCGTTAATGATTAATTGTAGTTTAGCACAATTACAAGCCTATTGCCGCGTCACCTTAGTCATAGCGTCGCGAACCACCGCGCCATTCAAGATATAGCCGGCGCGTAATTCCTCAGCGATGACTTCTTTATCGCCCTCAGCTGCTTCGTCAAACTGAACCGCTTGGTGTAGTTCGGGGTTGAACGGCGTGCCAGGTTTGGCATCGATTTTTTCTAATCCCAAATCCTTCAGCTGCTTGTCGAGCTGCTTATTCAGGCCAGCCACGCCTTTTGCCCAAGCGTTATCTGCTAGCTCTGCCGGCACATTAGCGATCGCCCGCTCAATCGTATCAATCACCGGCAATAGTTTCATAATCGCCTTAGTCTGCCCTAGATCCTGAGCCGCCTGCTTTTCCGCCTCCACGCGCTTGCGATAATTCTCGAAATCCGCCCGCGTCCGCTGCAAATCCAGTGTCAACTCGCCCAGCTGCTGCTCTAAATCTTCAGTCTTTTCATCAAGTTTTTTGTGCTGCTTTGCCATTTTTTCCTCCTTATAATATCCCCTCCAGCATGGCGCCCGTCCGGCGTACCAGTTCCATCGTCCGGCGATAGTTTTGCCGCGTCGGACCGATGACGCCAATATAGCTGCTGTCGCTAAACGTCGAGCGGAATTTGCTGATAATCAGCGTAGCGCCGCTTGCTTTACCAATCGGGTTTTCGCTGCCGATAAATACATTCAGCGGCTGGTTGGGCGCGGCTTCGGCCAGCCATGGCTCGATGTTATCAATTAGCCTAGCAATCGCCTGCACGTGATCGCCGCCAGCGAACTCCGGCTGAGAAAAAAGCTGCGTCATGCCATTCATATACAAGTGCGTACCAAACGACGCAAAGCCGAAATTGCCCGTCAGCTCCACCAAACTATCAACGGCGCTGCGAATTGCTCTGTCAGACTTATCAACGTGCGAGTTAACATGCGCTTCGATCGCTCTCGCACTGCGATCGATGCCGCTCGGCAGCTCCGTCATCTGGGCATCGGTGATGCCATTGACGTACAACCGGTAGCCCTTATCCGTAGGAATTCGACCAGCGCTAGTGTGCGGCGCCTCGATAAAACCCATCTCCTCGAGCTTAGCCATTTCGCTGCGAATCGTCGCGCTGCTCACGCCAAACAATTTCGCCAGCGTCACACTGCCTACTGGCGCAGCAATTTCGGCATACTGCTCAATGATGGCGGCTAAAATCGCCTGTTGACGTTCGGTCATACTCCTATTATATCGCACATTTAGCACTCTTGCAAGCCGAGTGCTAATCGGCTGCTTTCAACTGCTCTAGCAAGTCGCGTGCCGCCAACCTGGCTTCGTCGTCCTTGCGGTTATAGACATCTGGTTTCGAGGCGATTTCACGGACAATACGCGCAGTTTCGTCGATGTCATCATTTATAACAAAGTGATAATACGGCACTTCAAGCGCATGGGTAATTTCGCGAATCGCACTATTGTAACGCTTCGGCCATTCGCGATCAAATTCTTCCTGCGAAGCATAACGCACGCTAAGACGGCGGCGCCATTCTTGATAATTTGGCGGTAACAAAAATATCGCCACCACGCCTGGCGACAGCTTTTTATATTCATCGACACCTTGCACGTCAATATCAGTAACTGCAATTTTACCAGCATCATGAATATCCTGAATCTGCTTGACGCCAGTACCATAAACTGTACCGTGCACAAATTTGGCTTCGACAAAAGCATGACTTTCCAACAATCTAGCGGCAGTCGCTTCATCAATATAGTTATAATCAATACCTTCACGCTCCCATATACCTTTATTTTGACGCGGCTGGCGAGTCGTATACGACACAATATCAGCAAACTCCGACGACTGCATTAATCGCTGCTTGGTCGTATCCTTGCCTGCGCCCGATATACCGACGAGCAACACAATTTTGGTTTGAATAACAAGCTGGCGAACCGACTCGCTAGGTTGATATTCTCTGATAAGCTTTTCGATCTTTGACATAATATCTGCTTATAATAACTCATCCAGCACCGATTGCCAATCAGGAAACTGCGAGCTGCCAAAGTGAATGTGCCGGCCGGCAAACTCAGCAGCGCCTTTAGCTGTCCGGTCATCAATCAAAATATCGCCGCGACTTAGCTGCTTGACCGACGAAAAGACGACTTTGCGAAAGAAAATATTTTCCCGGCCATCGCCGCCAAAATACTTTTTCACCCATGCTAACTTATCACCCAGTGCCGTCGGATTTTCCCATGGCGATGACGATAGGATGTATAAATCATACTTTTCTTTCAAAGCATCTACCGCCTCAAGGGCGCCCGGCATCGGATCCATTAGCGCGAAAATGCCCGGAATATTGTCGTACTCACCCGCAAACTTCTCAAGCATCTCGGGCGGAATCTTCGTCAAAGCTGATTCAAAATCAACCAGCACACCGTCCATATCGATATAAATAATCGGTTTGCTATTTTCGTTCATCTTTACCCCTACCAGTAAAGAATGAAAAATCACGATACACAGTACTTCCATCACCAGGTGTACTGCCCTTATTTCGATGAATAAATCCCTGCTTACGGGCAGCTTTTAGGTCACCGAGCGTAGGAAATGTTGTCACTTCATTCCATTCGTTTGGCAAGCGACATTTCGTGACAGCAAAGTCGCTGTCAACACCTCTAATAACTACAGTTCTAATTATTTTTATACCCATACGCCTCGCCAATGTTGTTCGATGCATACCGTCAATAAGCAGTAATCCTTCATGATTATATTCCTCAATAATAGGCGGGAGCATGACTCCGCCCTCCCCATTTTCTTCATCAATAATATCAATTCCACCAGTTCTCATGCACAGTATATCTTCACCGTACGGCAAAACAAGCTCTCTTAAACCCTATTGCTTGCGTACACCAGCGTCAATAACATACCGCTGCGTCGGCTGAAAAGTATCAATACGAACATCTTCAATTGAGATATCGCTACCAGCATAAGGTCGTGCGTCCTTATCAGCTAACGTCGGCGCCTGATACAGGTTATCAATTAGCCACCCTTGAGACTTAAATCTCTCTACTCGCACTAATCTCTCCTTAGCATTATTGTAAATGCCTCGCTAGGAATGTCAACCTTGCCGAAGCGTTTCATGCGCTTTTTACCGCGGGCTTGTTTGGCAAGGAGTTTTTTCTTGCGCGACACGTCGCCGCCGTAAAGATAGCCAGTGACGTCTTTACGGTAGGCGCCAATATTTTCGCGAGCGATGAATTTGCCGCCAATCGCCGCCTGCAGTGCCACCTCAAAGCTCTGGCGCGGCACGACTTCCTTCAGCTTTTTGACGATATCACGGCCCAAATGCTGCGCCTCCGAGCGATGGCACATCACGCTGAGCGCATCGACCATCTCGCCCGCCACATAAAAATCCACCCGCACCAAATCTTCCGCCTGGTAGCCTGCCAGCTCATAATTAAACGAACCGTAGCCGCTGGTGACCGACTTCAGTTGATCATAAAAATCCGTCAGCAAATTCGCCAGCGGCGCCGTGAAAGAAATCAGCGCCCGCTCGTCGATATAGCTGAGGTTTTTCTGTCGGCCGCGCTTGGCGACAATCAGCTGAATCACCGCACCGATGTAATCTTGCGGGACCACAATTTCACCATCGATCCACGGCTCGCGAATTTCTTTGATCTGCGCTGGGTCGGGCAATTCGCTGGCTGATTTGATATCCAACTCCTTGCCATTGGTTAAGCTGACTTGATAATCCGTGCTCGGATTAGTGACGATGAGGTCCAGATTATACTCACGCTCCAGCCGCTCGCGAATAATATCCATGTGGAGCAAGCCGAGGAAGCCAATCCGCACGCCATAACCAAGTACCGGCGAATTCTCCGGCTCAAACTGCAATGCCGAATCACTCAAACTCAGCTTTTCTATCGCCTCTTTCAGGTCATTATAATCTTCATTGCTCACCGGAAAAAAGCCCGCATAGACGAAGGGTTTGACTTCTTTGTAGCCAGGCAGAGGCTGGATGGTGATATTCACTAACTCAATTATATCAGATACGGAACGCCCTTACATCACTGTGACGAGATCCTGGCAAAAGCTAGCTTTATGCTACTCTTCTCGCATGTCGTCCCAGTACGTACATAATATGACTCGTTACCATTTTTGTCTTTATATAAACACGGTTGATCTAACGGTGTCTCGGGAACGGTAATCTTAATAACCGTGCAACCCTTGCCATATTTGAGTATGTCGAACTGCAAGCGGCTATACACCTCCTGACCTAGAGCGCTTTCTATATCTTCACGCATGTGCAACTGGAGATTATCAAGACCTTTACGCGGGTCACGATTAGAGTCCAGTAACAGATCAGTGCTCTCCAGTCCAACCACAGAAATATCATCATCGACGCCAAGCAATATAATGCCCCCTCTTTTGTTCATGAAACCAGCTATATTCTTAATGACACTCTTCGTAACCTCCTCGGACTTTTCTTTCTGCTTTGTCTTGCGATATCGATTTACATCAAATCTCCAACTAGATTTATACTCCATTGTCTCTGATTCACCGGTAAGAAGTTCGGCAAGTTCATTATTACGGCGGCGCTCCATCTCACGGTCCTCCTGATCAAGAGGCGAGTACTCTATCCTCTGATTCTCTGCTTTTGATATGATATTTTTATACAATTTAAACGCATCACTCTTGTCGATCGTATTACTCGCTAAAAGAGTTTGGAGAGCTGTAACGTCACTACTCTTAACTGGGACATCAATAACTATACTGCCCATAAGAGACCCTACAAAAGACAGCGCATCTTTTAACATGTCCCTCTTCTCAACAACGATACTTCTCTGACTCTTCAAGAATTCCTCGTCACCATCGACATAAGATAGACTTCTCCGCGCAGTCTTTAGTCGTCCAAGCAATAACTGATCAACGTCCTCAGAAAATTCTATATCAAGCAAATATTTAGCAAATAAAAACCAATCCAGCAATACAGTATATCTGCTCGAATTAAGGCGACTCCCTGCCAATTTATAATATTTAACCGCCTCCTGAGTGAGGGCTATCCTATCATCTAGCGCCTTAGCAAGAGACAAGGCGGCAATGTGCGAAGAGGCGGCCGTAAGATATATATTCCTCTCCCCCTCAATGGAGCTTCCCTGTGAATCCATGAGTTCTTTGTATGTTTTTGTCTCTTCAAGAAACTCATCGAATAAAGACCCGAATTGCTTAAGGTCACTGGTCGAAATCATCCTATTATACATATAATCTACGTAGGGATCGTAATATTCTAGTCCCAAAGTCTTGCCAGGCTTAAGGCTCTCGCGCGCAATATCCATCTTAGCCTTATATAGTAGCATCCTATCTTTAGCGGCAAGCGACTTGTCCCGCAGCTTCTCTGAGATATATTCACGCAACATCCGTACCCTATCCTCTTCCGAAAAGCTAACTGATGATTTAAGAAATGTATCGAACTGCTCAACATCCATATACCTTGGATTCATCTTATAAACATGAACTATTGCTCTATCTAACGCTGCATCAAGATCACATTCCTTAATGTACTTGCACGGAATAGTCTTTTTAGCTTGTTTGCGCAATGCGTCAAGGGTATCACATTTCTGGCGTAACTTCGATGCGAGAATTATAGCGATGAAAAGATATCTTAATCTCGAGATATAATAACTCTTCATCTCACGCAATACCCGAGCTTTCTTTTCTTTATCCTGCCAGCTGATAACAAAATCGTAATTTTCCTCTGTAATAGAGACTGCTTTGCGTAGATACTTCTCTGCGCTTGTAAAATTACCTGCCTGAATTTCCTGACGGCCTCTTTGGGTAAAATACTTTGCAGCCTCTATCATCCATCGTTTATCCCCAGCCGCCTTGAGCTTTTGATAGTTAAGTTTCATCGCAGATAAACGCTCTTTGTCCTCACTAGCCTTCGTCGGTCCGGAGGTCACGCCTTCAGGAGACTCAACGACATCCGATATCTGCCTTTTAAGAGCCTTGCTTAGCTGTGCTGCGCCAGCTAGTGCCGCAGCAATTGAATTCCGTGAGACAGAAACTACACCGCTTGATTTAGCAGCATAGGAGATTGCGCGTATCAGATACATCCAGCGATTAGCCAATGGCATTTCCTCAAGTTTATCCGTAGAATATCTTTCGAATTCGTACATTATATCACCGGGTCCAACCCCATACGGGATATTCAGACGATTCAATACAATATTAGTCACTCCAATCTCTGTCATCTCGTTCAGAGCATCGGCCCAATATTTACCTGTCATTATCTTTTGAAGCTCCATGCCAACTCTCTCTTTGGAAACTATAGTAATGCTGTCCCGTTGAAGCTGAGCAGCTTCAAGAGTTTTGGTTTCAATATTAAAACCGAGAGTACTAACAAACCGAAAAGCACGCAAGATTCTTATTGGATCTTCCTGAAATTTCCTTTCTGGAATACCAACAGTTCGTATAACCTTCTCTTTGATATCCCGCACACCATCATAGGGATCCACCAACTCATTTCTAGATAAAGCAATAGCATTGATAGTAAAATCACGCCGGGACAGATCGCTATCTATATCTACCGCGCCGCTTACAAGAGGTTTTCTAGACCCCCTGATATATCTTTCAGCCCGGTAGGAAGTAATTTGAACATCAAAAGTACCAATACTAGCACCAATGGTCCCATATCTCCTGGCCTCATCTCGCACCTTGAACAGTGAGCTTTTGCTCAATATCTCGTACACTTCATCGGCCTTAAGGGGGACTGCAAAGTCTATGTCATGGGACTCAACGCCCAATATACTATCCCGAACAGCACCACCAACCAGAAAAACTTCATCAAACATAGAATCTATAGACGCAACAGCTGAACGCAAATCAGTAGACAAATCGTCAATATTTTTAGGGATTTTCATCCTGGTGAGCTCTCCTAAATTTAGCTAGTGGGCAGATTATTACATCAAAGCCTAACGCGTATAATATTATACACCAGCTGTCATACAACTAGAATATACAGAGCTAACTTATATACTTCTTCAGCGTCACCGTATCACCCACCCGTGCCTCGCGCGTGGTTTTCAAGTTGGTGACGATGTAACCGATTTCGCCGGTATCAAGCGACGGATCGGCAATCATACCGGGACTAAGATGACCAACTTCCAGTGCCAAGCCATTCGCGCTAGTCGCCATCATATGAATCGCTTCGCCTTTCTTAATTTGCCCGTCAACCACCCTGACGTACAAAATCACCCCGCGATAATCGTCATAATAACTATCGAAAATCAGCGCCCGCGTCGGGTCGTCTGGCTGGCCTTTTGGCGCTGGAATTCGCTCAACAATCGCCGCCAAAACTTGATCAACATTCTGCCCAGTCTTAGCCGAAATATGAATAATCTCGTTCTCACTACAGCCCAGCAAATTCATGACTTGCTTGGAAACGCGCGACACATCGGCGGCTGGCAAATCAACTTTATTCAGCACCGGAATAATTGTCAAATCTTGCTCCATCGCCAAGTAAACATTCGCCAGCGTCTGCGCCTGAATGCCCTGGCTGGCGTCAACCACCAACACCGCGCCCTCGCAGGCCTGTAAACTACGCGACACCTCATAGCTAAAATCAACATGGCCGGGCGTATCGATAAGGTTGAGATCGTAAGTAACCGACCGCAACGGCCTGTTAGTGCCGACCTCGCTGGCGCTTTTCTCTTCAGGCCGCTCGGCCGCCAACTGATCTAGCTTACGCTCTTGGCCTCGCTTTGCCGGAAAGGCAAAGCCTTCAGAGAAAAGACCAGCAGCAGTCGGCTCGTACTTCATTCGCACCGGCGCCAACTTAATAGTAATCCCTTTTTCACGCTCCAAGTCCATACTATCAAGCAGTTGCGACTTCATCTCGCGCTTCTCCACCGTCCCCGTCATCTCCATCATCCGATCAGCCAGCGTCGATTTGCCGTGATCAATGTGGGCGATAATGCAAAAATTGCGGATACGTTCCACCCTAACGCCTCACTCTGCCGAATAGCAACTGTCGTAGTTTCGCAACAATCGGATCCGCCTCTTCAAGCTTAAATACCTTACTTAACGCTATATATACCGCAAAACTCACCACCACGATAACGGTAAACTTCGGGAAAACCGCCATAAAATTCATATCGCGCGACTGCAACTGTAACATCTGTACTACAAAATAAGTCACCACACCCATAATCGCACTAGCGATCATCATAGTAATAATGCTGCGCAGTGTCTTGCGATTAAAAATACCTGGTGTACGTACGTGCAATATAGTTAGCAAAATCGCAATCTCTACCACCGAGACAATCGATTGCGCCCAAGCCAAACCAAACACTCCCCAGCCGAACAGCTGCGTGAATATGATTGCCAATACAATATTTAACGATATCGTCGCTATCGAAATATACAGAGGCGTTCGCGTGTCTTGCTGCGCGTAGAACGTTCGCGCCATGATGTGATAAAGCGTCCGGAAGAATATCGATATCACTAACGCACCGAGAACACTAGCAATCGCCGGCTGCCCGCCGTTCTTGATGAATGCTACCACATATCCTCTCGCAAAGAAAGTAATCACAGCAATCGGCAAAGCCAGCCAGACAATCCAGCGAAAAACCGAGCGCAGTTCTTTCTTAAATAAATCAACTCGCCCTTCCGCTAACCGTTCAGTCATCCGTGGAAAAGCCGCATTGCTAATAGCTACGCCGACTAGATTTACCGGCATCAAACTCAAGCTCGACGCCTGCTGGTAAACACGCATAATTCCGTCGCCCATTCGTGACGCTAAATTAATTTCAACAATTCCATTAAAATAATCAATTCCTTGATCAATTGAGCGCGGTGGTAGAAGTTTCAAGACTTGACGAAAACCTTTGTTGCGCCAAGAAATCACCGGGCGATAGTCAAAGTTTACGCCAACCAGACCAATTGAACTAACCACCAGCTGCAAAATTGCCCCTAGCACCACGCCAAGCGCTACACCCATAATGCCGCCTTCAAAAATCTGCCAGCCAAAGATATTAATGCCGTTAGTAAAATATTTGGCACCGACAACGATACCTAGATTATAGATGGTCGGCGCCAATGCCAAAAAAGTAAACCGGCCGATTGCTTGCTGCATGCTCGACACTACCGTCGCAATCGCAAACAAAAACGGATTGACGGCAATTATACGCATCATACTCACCGCCAAAGCATGTCCTTGTTCGCCAAAGCCCGGGCCAACAACATAGCGCACCAGCGGGTCGGCAAAGATGATAATTAGCACGCTAGTGATTAACGTCAATACCGCAAAGAGATTCAGTAAGCTTGAACTCAACTCCCACGCCGATCGCTTATTGCCGCTCGCCAAACGTTGATTAAACACTGGAATAAACGATACGCTCAAAGCGCCCGATACTAGCAGAAAATACATAAAATCCGGCACAGTAAACGCCGCCACATAGGCATCAGCACCCACTTTATAGGTATCCAGGTACATGCCATTAATTAAACGATCGCGGTAAATCCCCAGCAGGCTTGACAGCATCGTCGATCCAGAGAGCAGAATTGCCGCCCACTGCACCGACAATTTGCTATTCGCTTTCGCAACAACCGACCGTACTCGACTTCCTCGCCCCGCCATAGTTTATGCGTGTAGTTTTACTTCCTTTGGCAGCACCGCATCCTTCATGTATTTAGCGACGTCTTCTTCTTCGAGAGTTTCGTTTTTGAGCAAAGCATCCTTGAGCTTTTCAAGCACTGCCCGATTCTTGCTGAGTATTGTCTCGGCACGAGCCGACGCTTCCTTGATTAGCGCCTCGACCTCGTTGTCGATCTCTTGTGCTGTCGCCTCTGAATATGGCCGGTCGTGGGTAATTTTGTCAAAAACCATGCCGCCATTGTCCTCGTGGAAGACTTGGTCGCGCAGTTTCGAGCCCATGCCTTGTTCAATTATCATATTGCGAGCAACTTTAGCGGCGTGACGCAAATCACTGCCAGCACCAGTAGTAATACCATCATTGCCGTAAATCAGCTTCTCGGCAATCCGGCCGCCCAACGCCCGCGCTAGAATATCCTTGAACTCGTAAACGTTAGTGTAACTTCTGTCTTCTGGCGGCAAAAACCACGTCACACCGCCTGTACCGCCGCGCGGAATGATAGTGATTTTGTGTACTGGATCGCTATCTGGCAAAACATGACCAACAATAGCATGGCCAGCTTCGTGATAAGCAGTTAATTCCTTTTCGTGGTCGTTCATTACTTTAGCTTTACGCTCCGGGCCGATAGCCACTTTTTCAAAAGCTTCAGTCAGGTCGTCATTCGACACTTTCTTGGAGTTGCGCCGCGCTGCGATGATTGCTGCCTCATTAGCAATATTCGCCAAATCAGCACCACTGGAGCCAGCTGTCTTGGCTGCTAGCTTATCGAGATCAACTGTGTCGTCAGTCGGCTTATTTTTGAAATGAACTTTCAAAATAGCTTCGCGGTCTTTGCGCTCCGGCAAACTAATCGTCACGTGCCGGTCAAAGCGGCCTGGCCTGAGCAGTGCCGGATCAAGCACATCAGCCCGGTTGGTCGCCGCGATTACAATCACATTGGTGTCAGCCTCAAAGCCGTCCATCTCTACCAAAATTTGATTAAGCGTCTGCTCGCGCTCGTCATGACCGCCGCCCATACCGCTACCGCGTTTGCGCCCGACAGCGTCAATCTCATCAATAAAAACAATCGCTGGCGCGTTTTTCTTGGCCTTCTGGAAAAGATCGCGTACACGGCTGGCGCCAACGCCAACAAACATTTCAACAAATTCTGAACCAGAAATCGAAAAGAAAGGCACGTCCGCCTCGCCAGCTACTGCCCGCGCTAGCATCGTCTTGCCAGTACCTGGATCGCCAACTAGCAGCACGCCCTTCGGGATTTTGGCACCGAGACTTTGATATTTTTTCGGATGCTTGAGAAAGTCAACGACCTCTTGTAAATCCTGTTTAGCGTTATCGTTGCCAGCAATATCGTCAAACACCACCCGCTCTTTGTCGAGTCCGTATAGCCTAGCTTTACTTTTGCCGAAGCTCATCGCCTGACTATTCTGGCCCTGCGCTTGCCGCATCATGAAGACGAACAACGCGCCTATCAGCAGCACCGGCAAAACCACCGTCATCAAAGTCAGCATCAAAGAATTATCAACTGGCGCGCTATCCGAAACAACTGCACGGCCTTTTTCGTTAAGTATATTGTCTTTCAGCAGCGACGAAACCCCGCCGCCTAAATATGTCCGCTTAGATGGTTTATTTTCACCCTTCATAGTCACCTGAAGATCACCGCCTTGACCTTCGATCTTGGCTACTTTGCCTTCGTTGGCGTCTCGAATCACCTGAGCGATTGGTACTTCCTGGAGAGGCTTAGCCGGCATAAACGCCGCATATAGCGACAGTCCAATCAAAACGATAATTGCCCAGAACAAACCGAGCCGAACTTTATTACTCACCTTTTGTTTACGAGGTTTAGGCATTGAAATATATATCCTTTCGTGGTTTTATAATCAAATTCAGAATATCTCTGTAATTATACCACCTTCGCGCAGTAAGTTCGAGAGGTAATTTCTAATTGCACGCCATCGCCGACATCAATTTTAGCGCCCGGCCGCGCCGTCTTGATAGCCAGCAAAGCCCGTTGAGTACGCGGCCGAGTCGGTCGCAGTCCGCCAGTTTGCCTGGCAATATCGCTCGCTAACAGCTCTAACGCTACGTCATCATCAATTTGCGACAAAAAATACCGCGAACCGCTATTATGTAGCGCAATCCGCTCAGTTTCGCGTTCAATATCTTTCCGTAAGGCTAGCTGTCTAGCGCGCAACTGCAGTAATTTTACAACTATGCGTCGATTAATAACACTTTTTAGTGCTTTTCTGACACGATTGCGTTGATAAAGACCGCTTGCGTTCGTTGCGTCCTCAACCCACTCCAAGCGATACTGCAGCGCATAATCGTACAATTGCGTCTTGGTAAAAGAAATCAGCGGACGTTTAACTCCTGTGCGCGCTAGCACAGCTAACCCGCGCCATCCCGTACCGCGCTCAAGATTGATAGTAATCGTTTCGGCGACATCTTCAGCATGATGCGCCGTAACCAGCACCGCGCCAAACTTCTGCGCCTGTGCTAGCAAAAAGTCATACCGCTTCTGGCGCGCTAATTCTTCGCTAGCATTCGGCCCGAGATTAAGCGCCGTCGAAACGAACGGTAAATTATATTTCTGCGCCAACGCTGCCACAAACCGTGCATCAGCGCGCGAAGCCTCGCCGCGGATTCCATGTTCGACATGCGCTACAATTAGCCGATGTTCCGACCGGCTTAGCATATCCAATAAACAGACGCTATCCACGCCGCCAGAAACTGCCACTAGGTACGTCATATTACCTTTATTATAATCCATCAGGACGCTAGTATTAATTGATACTATATGCAGTGATACATTTTTATAAATAGCGCGTACTACCAAACGGAATCTTGGTGCGAACCGCCTCGGTATTAAGCGTACTAGCAGCGTGAATAGTCCGAGCGCCGTACCGCTGATTAATCTCGTCAATCGCCCAAGTGGTTTGCTGCTCGCGCGCTAATTCGTCGCCAAACAAACTCAGTTGATCGCTGGTGCTGTTATACAGATTATAACAATGCACGCCTATCTCGCGTATATCGCCAGCTGGCGCCTGGCAGAATAGCTCTTCGGCCACGCGCCACAACGCAGCATCGCTAAACATTGGCAGCGGCGCTAAATATTTACGCTGCCAATAATTACCCGAGCGACCCCAGCGTCCATTATTCGACGATAGCTTTGAGCTGCTACCCACACCCGACATTCGCACATAAATACCGACGCCGCGCGCCGACTTGCGCTGTGAACGCAATTTTTGTCCAACCGCCTCGACTAAATTGTGCAATCGAGCGGCTATTTGCTGCCGCGGCATGTTGCGCTCCTCTAGCACGTATTGGCGGCCGCATGTTTTAACGTCGCTAACCAAGTCATCAACTTCCCAGCCATGCAGACGTTGATACCATTTTTCACCATTAATACTATTAAAAGCAGTATGAAGCGCCTCTGGCGACGAAGCGTACATTTGCAGCGGCGTAAAAATACCCACCGCGTTCAGCCGCTGCTCGTTGTGCCGCGCAATTCCTGTCAGATCGCGTAAAGTTAAACCAGCTAGCACCGTTTGCACATTTTGCACCGTCACGACATCAAGCCCATCAGGTTTGTGCAAGCTAGTTGCCATCTTGGCCCAGAAACGATTAGTGCTGATACCGATATTACAACGCATGTACGAGCCTACTTCGGTGCGCAATCGCTGCTTTATCTCTTTGCCGATGGCTTCTAAGCCGCGCGACCGCATTGATTCGGGCGCTACTGCAAAATCAATTATACCTTCATCAATGCTTTTCATTACCACCGACGGACTGTAGCTGTTCATAATTCGTAGCAGCTGCCGATATACCCAGCGATACTTCGGCGGATCGCTGTCGAGCGCTGCTAGCTCGGGACACAGGCGTTTAGCCTGGCGATATTTCATACCAGCCCTAACACCGTAAGCTTTCGCTTCATAACTCACGGTGATAACCGAAGTGTTCTCGACCAAACGATTAACTACCGCCACTGGCCGCCCACGCAGCAGCGGCCGCGACTGCTGTTCAATAGTCGCAAAACAGCTATTAAGGTCTATATGCATGACTAATGGCAATGTTTGATTATGCTCCGGACTTAAGCCATTCGTGGAGGATTGCTTACTTTGGCTAGCCGATTCAACCATGCTCCGCCTCGCGCGTCAATCGCCAAGTCAATCGCTCGCTATCAAATTCCAGCCGATAATCAGCTTGCCCATCCGTCACATCAAAAATATGCATCGTTCGCCGTCCTTTAGCTACTGGATGCCGCAAACCTAGCTCGCTTACTTCAACCTCACGCCCATTCGGACGTCTAAACCGCCGCGGTACGCACAATTCTAAACCGCTGCCAAACGTCGCAATAACTTCTACTCGTTCATTTAATTCTAGCTCATCGTTCACGGCAAAATTATAGCACAGAATAGCAAACCGCCCTTGACACAGAAGGGCGGCTCACTAGAGAAGTACGGGAAATATTTCTCGAAGCATATTGTCCGCCAGCTTCATTAAATTATCCTTAAAAAACCTAGCTTGCCACCGATTACTGTTATCTGCTATAATCTACAGTGCTTTACTCTTGCGGCACTGTAGCTCAGTTGGTTAGAGCGTAGGACTCATAAGCCTAAGGTCACTGGTTCGATCCCAGTCAGTGCTACCAAAGAAAGCTCCCCGCCTTTGCCGCGGGGATTTTTCTTTGCGCTTAAACTGCCGCTAAAACGCAAAATCCTCAACGTCTAACAGGTCATTACGGCGATTAATAAATTCGCGCAGTTCAACCGTTGTACGCGGCCGATTCCAGGTGGCATTCTCGTTATGTAATGAGTTATTTGATTCGGTGACTTCCATTTTTATTTTTCCTTTTTGTATAAGTTAATTACTTATACTTTTAGTATAACACAAACTTGCCAAAAAAGCAATAGCTTTTTACAAAATCTTTTGACTTCGCCAGACCGCTTATGGTATAAATAAGATAAGGATTATCAAGACAAACATGAATACTCTCATCGCTGTTAGCATCATCGCCCTGGCAGGACTTATCCACGCTAGCTTTCAGTTAAGCGTTAGTATGGCTACGTCTCTATCGGGGCACGCCTTAGGACGCAAACTGGCCGCTCGGCGCACGTTACGGCTGCTATTCAGCTTTGTGGCTGGCGCCTTTACTATGACGCTTTTGTGCGTTAGTTTCGCTAGCTATGCTATCGGTGTATTCGCGCCGCACAGTAGTTTGTTGTGGATCACTTTGACTGCCGGCCTGATGATCGTTGGCTTGGCAGTTATCCTTTTTTACTATCGTAAAACCGAAGGTACCGAATTGTGGATTTCACGCAGTTTTGCCCGATTCTTGCGTAAACGCACCGCCAAAGCCAGTCTTGCCGCCGAAGCGTTTAGTCTAGGATTGACTAGCGTTGTTGCAGAACTACTATTTACTATTGTACCAATCATTACCGCAGCCTGCGCCATCATCGCGCTGCCGCCGATTTGGCAAATCGTTGGCGCAGCAGGTTATACGCTAGCTGCTTCGCTCGGGCTGCTCATCGTTGCCCTATTGATTGGCAGCGGCCGCCAACTGAGCCGCATCCAGCGCTGGCGCGAACAAAACAAATACTTTTTACAATTCGCTGCTGGGCTGGGTTTGATTATCCTTGGTTTTTATATATACGTTAATACTGTTTCCGACTTAATCATTCAGGTGAACGCTGTATGAAAGTTACTGTTTTCAAACGAGGCAAACGCCCGCCAGAAGATTTCGATGCCAAAAAGCTGCGCGCTAGCCTATACGCCGCCTGCCTTAGCGCTAAAAGCCCTGAAGGATTAGCCCGCAATTTAGCCGATCAAGTCGCTCGCGAGGTCGAAACTTGGAGCAGCCAAAAGTCAGACATTACCACCACCGATATTCGCGCGCAAGCTGGACGATTTCTAGAACATAATCATCCTGATGCAGCATATTTATATAAACACCACAAAAAAATGATGTAGGAGACATGAATGGCGAAGAGACACAATAAATTTGATTACGATTTAATAGTTATCGGTAGCGGAGCTGGCGGATCAGCCGCTGCTACTATCGCCGCTCGCAATGGCGCGCGCGTAGCAATTATCGAGGAAGACACCTTTGGCGGCGATTCGCCTAACTGGAGCGATGTACCAACCAACGCCTTATTACACGTCGCGCACCTCTATGATCAAGCACGCCACGGCGCTAAGTTCGGCCTACGTTCTAACACGCTTGGCTACAATTATCCGAGTATCCGCGCCTGGAAAGACCTCGCCGTCAAGCGAACTGGGGCTGCTGGTAATCGCAAATTTTACGAAAACCAAGGCATTACTACCTATACTGGACATGCCCACTTTCTGTCGCCCAATGAAATTTCCGTTCGTCGCAAGCACATCAGCGCCGAAAGATTCTTGGTCGCTACGGGTTCGCACTGGGTAGCACCAGAAGCACCAGGATTAGACGAAATCCCATTTTTGACAGCGCGCACCATTTTAGAGTCGATGCGTCCACCAAAGAGTCTTTACATCATAGGTGCTGGCAGCGTTGGCGTCGAGATCGCGCAGCTGATGGCTACTTTCGGTACTAGGGTTTATTTGACTGATATCGCTGCCCGCATTTTACCAAAAGAAGACGAAGAAGTTGGCGAGCTGCTAGAAGCCTACCTCAAGAAACATAAAGGCATTACGTCATTGACGCAAACACGAACAGTCGCAGCAGTCAAAGACGGACTCGGCTACCGCGTATCATTCCTGCGCGGCGGTGTCGAAAAGTCGGTACGCGTCGAGGATATCTTGGTGGCGACTGGACGTCAGCCAAACCTTGACCTAGGCCTAGAGAACGCCAGCGTCCAATACGACCCAACCGGCGTCCATGTTAATGAATATTTACAGACAAGCGCACGCCACATTTATGCAGCTGGGGATATTATCGGCAACTCTGAGCACACACATACTGCGCTGCTAGAATCGCGGATTGCTGCTCATAACCTTTTTTCAAAGAATCAAATCGCGCCAGATTATACTGCTACACCGCGGACAACTTTCACCTTTCCGGAGGTATCTTCTGTCGGCCTGAACGAAGACGATTGTATCAAACGCGACCTCAAAATCAAAAAAGCCATAGCACCACTATCAATCATCGGCCGCTCAAATACCAGCGATTTCCGCGACGGCTTCGTCAAACTAGTATGCGACAAGAAAGGCGTTATAGTCGGCGGTACTATAGTCGCGCCGAATGCTAGCGATAGTATCCACGAAATCGCCCTAGCTGTGCGGCACGGACTAACCGCCAAAGATCTAGCAGACACGCCGCACGTTTTCTTGAGCTGGAGTGAAGCTGTTCGGGTCGCTGCTAGCAAATTAGCTTAAACCAGTCAGTTAACCAAGAAAAAAGCTCAACCAAAAGTTGAGCTTTTTTCTTGGTAGCGGGGGCTGGATTTGAACCAGCGACCTCTTGGTTATGAGCCAAGCGAGCTGACCAGGCTGCTCCACCCCGCGATACGGGTACTATTATAGCAAACCACGTATCACTTCTGCAAGCGCGAAGCAGCAGTTTTGCCAGTTAGAAAATCAATCCATTGCTGAAAATTAGACTTGTGCACGGCAGGCGTATTGTTGCGCGGAGCTGTTTTAACATAAGATGAGTTATCGTCCTGGCTGTCGAGAGATTTCACTGCAGCGCTATTCTCTGGCAGTATTAGCTGCTTCTCGCCAGGATCTGCCAGACCTAACTTGCTGCGCGCTTCTAGCTCTTTATATTCATCGCTCTTATAATAATTTTGTTCGTATTTCAGCGTCTCTACTTCTAGCTGCGCCAGCCGTAATTGTTGTTTTTTTTCGTCAAGCGCTCGTTGGGCGCTAAAGTTTGTCTGAATCGTCGACATTGTACCCATCACCCAGCTAACCGCAATGATAATCGCCAACAACAGCACCAATCCATTAAAGTTCGCGTAATTAAACCAGATATAATGCAGTTGTTGGCGTAATCTTTCAATAAGCTTCATCTGTCAACTATTATAAACCATGAGCGGTAATCGAGATAGCGAGATAAAACGACTCTTATTGGCGACGACGGATGATAGCGTATACGCCGGCAGCACCGCCTAGCACCAGCACGCCAGCACCGATAATATAACCGTATAGGCTATCGCCAGTTTCAGATAAGCGTCCGCCGTTAGCGGTAGTCTTGCCATTCTTTGCTGGAGCTCCAGGTTGATTGCCACCATTAGCTGGCGTAGTATTCTCTGACCGCTCATAAATTATAACCGGATCGTCGATAACACCGTTAGCAGTTTTATCCATGTCGCCAAAGCCGCCATCGGTAATTGAGTATTCAACAATAGTGCGTTTGCCATCGACTGATGTTTTGAGTGTGACTTTCTCGGTAATATCGGTAGCATTAGCGCCATTAATACTGTACTTGATTACTTTTAGGCGATTAACTTTGTAGATACGCGATAATTCGAGAGTAATTTTGGTAGTATACCCAACCGCTGGCTGCGCATGTCCGTCACAGTTGATCGTAAACTTGGCCGAGCCCTGCATCTGATAGCCAGTCGGAATATTTTTCGGCTGCCCTACCGCAGCAGCGTTTTTGATGTTGTAACATTTATCTCCTGAGGTAGACAGCGTAATATTGGTATTGTTTGCTTGGCGAATTGTTTGCTTGTTGACAAAGGTTTGGACAACAATCGCATCTAGGCGCGCCTGAAGGTTTGTCTTAACGGCTTGATCCTGTACTTTATCGACTAGTGTTCGCGCATGCGCTATAGACTGAGCAGTTTTCTGGCTTTCAGCATCGGCAACAGCTGCCTGGGCGGCCGCCTGGACGTCAGCTTCTTTCTTCTGAGCGGCAGTAACTGCCGAATTGAGCTGCTGTATCGCGGAACTAATATCAGCTGGCGTCGAGCTAGCAGCGGCCTCAACGTTCTTGGCATGCTGCAAAGCAGATTTGACTGCAGGATCGTTTCGGATATACGCTGGCTGCGCTTCCGCCCGAGCAATCACGTCGCGCAAAGTAGTCTTGTCTGGCCGCAAGGCATCGAGAGCTGCTTGCAACTCCGACGCCGCCGCTTGCAGTCGCATTACTGATACTGAAGCATCATTGTAGACTTGTTTAGCTTGCTTAATTTTAGCCTTTAGCGCATTGACAGTGTCAGCACTCATACCAGTCGTATCGACAGCCTCAGCTTTAGTAATAAGTGTGGCAAGCGTTTGTTTAGCATTGCTAAGCTGCTGCGATACAGCATCAAGACGCGCCTGCAGAGCAGACTTAACCGACGCGTCCTGGACAGCGTCAACGAGAGTTTGAGCCGCCGTTATCGACTGCGCCGTTTTAGCGCCTTCTGCTGCCGCAACCGCATTGGCAGCAGCTGTTTGAGCATCAGTTTCTTTCTTTTTAGCAGCATTAATTGCCGACTTCAAATTATTGACAGCTGTGTTAACTTCTGCTGGCGTTGGATTAGCCGCAGCATAAACATTCTTAGCATGTTGCAGGGCAGTTTTAACCGCTGAATCGTTCTTGATATAAACTGGCTCTTGGTCAGCATCCGCTATAGCTTTGGCTAGCGCTGTCTTATCGGTTTTGAGGTTATCAAGAGCTGATTGCAGTTTGATTTTAGTCTCAGTGAGCTGCGCCACAGTTGACTCTTGGTCGTTATTGACTGCTTTAGCTGCAGCAATCGCGGTATTCAAAGCAGCAACAGTATCGGCCGCTAGACCATCCGTCGGCGTGTTCTTCGCCTTGTCAATCAATTTCGATAAGGCTGTCCGCGCATCGGTAATTTCCTGTTTGACGGCGTTGAGCTCATCTTGCATCGCTGATTTCTTGTCTGTGTCCTGAACGTGCGCTAAAAGTGCCTCTGCAGCGCGAATATCAGCAGGCGACTTACTGTTTTTTGCCTTATCAACCGCTGTCCGTGCGGCCGCTTGAGCTGCCGTTTCTTTAGCTATTGCGGCGTCAAGCGCTTGCTTGAGGTCGTTTGTCGCTTGGCTAATTTCGGCAGGTGTCGGATTTTGTTTAGCAACAACGTTTTTCGCAGCTGACAGCGCACTGGCTACCGCCGCATCTGCTTTGATATAATCTGCAGAGTTATTCGCGCGATCTATTTGCGCTTGGAGCTGAGCTTTATCAGCTTTTGGCAGCGTTGCAGACACTGTTAGCTGACCATTGAATTGGGCGGTAGCAGCGCCAACTGTAACATTCTTAGTCCAAGTTGCCGACAACTCATGAGCATTATTATCATAAATTGGCGAGACAATTTTGACACGACCAGCCCCATCATTAGCCAAATCAGCGCTGTTGGTTATAGCAACAGCCGTACCCGATATATCTTTGAGCGGCGATGCAAACGGCGTTGTACTCGTACTCATACGGACACGCTGATTAGAAACGTCAAGCTTAGTTAATTTAGTTAAGCGGCCCGCAAACGACATATCGCTAATATTACTGCGGTCTGCTTGCAGTGACGTTAATTGCGTCATCGCGCCAATACTATTCAGATCGTTATCGGTTAACGAGGTTGACGATACTTGGAGAGTCGTTACTTTAGTAAGTTGCTTTAGAACTTCGCTATGCACTAGCTGTGGTGTACCATTATCAGCACCAGACAGCTGCAATGTCGTCAAGGTGCCCGCACTCTTGGCAAAATCAGAAATATCAAACGCTGTCGATTTACTATCTACACTTACTTGTGTCAAATGTGTCAGATTAGCTAGCGGCTTGGTCGAAGTGATCGGATTACCAGACGCTAAAAGTACGCTTAAGTTAGCCAAATGTGCCAACGGTTCGATCGACGCGACTTTGTTATTTGTCATTGTTAACTTGGTTAATTTTGTTAACGATGACAAAGGCGCCAAATTAGCAACTTCGTTATTGTCAATCTTCAGCTCTTGCAAATTAGTTGCCTTCTCGAGACCTGTTAGATTTTTGACTTTGACACCGCCGTCTACGGTAAGTTGCGTCAATTGAGCTAGCTCGTCCACTGTGATATCCTGGGTGCTCGGACGATTGCTGTCAAGCGTTTTATTGATAGCCGCCTTGAGGCCAGCATCAGGAATATTGACAGTTACTGGAGGCGTCGGCGGAGTCTGCCCGCCCGTCGCATCCATCAGCACATTAACCAGAGCACCAGCATTTACTGGTACGCCAGCTTTAACAGTTTTGCCTGTTGGGTCAATCGCTTGCGCTACGTCGCTTGATAACGGTTTACCCTTGTTGATAGCAGGGCTACCTGGTTTGAGATTGTAATTACTCTTTTTGTAGTCGTTATTATTTGCTGCTTCTTTCACGAAATACGGATTATTTGCTCGCGAGCCAAAAGTATCAAGCGAATGCGCATCGCGGCCGTCAATCGAGTTCGACAATTTTGGATTATTCGCGATATCAGAAGCTCTGCTTATAACTGTATCGGTCTTTGAAGGAATCTGTTTGAAATCCCACACCGACAAATTTATATCGTCTGATTCGTTACGGTAATATACATTATAATCAAACCCTTTGAGCATATCGTTGGCATCGACATACGGTCTATTTTGATCATTCTGAGATCCTTCAACACGCAGTGAATACGCGCGTTGATAATTACCGCCAGAAAGATCCTCTGCTCGAGCTAACGGCCGCGAAGATATAATGTTGTTATACAATTCAACGCCCGAAGTATTCCAATCTAGACCCAGTCCCTGCGACCAGCTTTCGTTAGCTACACAGGACCCGCCTTTCCAATAATTGCATCCGTCAACACGACTGTCTTCAAATATGTATATTGGCCGATAAGTGCGAGATATGGTATTGTTATACACCTTAACATCATCGCTGCCGGCTACACGAATACCCGTACCGGAGCTTTCGATTATATTAGAAGCAATTATACCATTACCAGAAACCTCATACATGATAGCAAGCGGAGAATTAGTAAAGAAGTTACCAACGATTTTCGTTTCTACGCAACCCTCATCGCACCAAAAACCAATCATACCTTCGTTATTGGCGTTGGCGGCAGTAGAATACGCTTTAGCGTCGCGAGAATAATCAACTATATTATTGCGGAATGTAAAGTTTCGCGTATGCGTAACTTTGATATCAGCCATCGTACAATAAGCTCCGCAGCCAATCGTCAAGAAACCTTCCGCGTTGTTGCCATATAATTCACCGTTAGTAAATACTGTGTTGTGGGATTTGTTAGCCCCAACTCCCGAGCCGCCATTATCTATCGCCTTTACGCTGCGCGCCGTCGACGACTCTGCTTTATTAAAGAACAGGCCTTGGCTTGCACTTTGGGTAACAATCATATCTTGAACTAGCGAGCCAGATCCATTAATACTCACCGCAGTTGGACCCGAATAAACCCCTCTCTCAGCGGCGGGATCGTAAGGATCCTGAAAACCCCAAACCTGAACAGGTGAATACTGAGCAACGTTAATGCCTTTCACGGAAACGTTTTTGCCAGTACTAGTGAAAGCTCGCGCCCGCTCTGATATCTCGGTTACGCCGCTAGCTGGATTCTTGCCAATATAATAAGATATCGCATCTTGCTGGCCAATATTATAGCCGTCTGCATTATTGTTAGGGGTTTTGAGTGTAGTAGGAGTATTGTCTTCGACATAAAAAGTATTACTACCAGGCGTTACCTCTGCTTTAGTTTTAACCTGCTTTAGCGGCTCGTCATTAATGAAGACCTGTTCTGGGTAGGCCGCGACACCTTCAACGCTTGGATTCGCATTTGTGGTACAAACATGACAGAAGTTGTGATAATTCCCAGTTGTTTTCCATATACCATTTTCACTAGTCCATGAATTTACGACATCACTGCCCTTTAGCCAAACTTCTGCCCCCGGCGCCGCTTGAATAGTCACATTATCGCCAGAGATGAAAAAATGCGGTTCACGATAAATACCCGACTTCGCGACTACCGTGCCGCCATTACTAATAGAGCTGAGAGCTTTCTTGAATGTAGCGTACGGCGAACCCTCGGAACCATTACCTGAGGTGTCGTTGCCATTCGGCGCTACCCACGCGACATTGCTCGTTGGGACGGTGTAATTGGTTTTAATAAAAGAGTACTTTTTGTTAAGCTGCGACGCCTGAGCTCGCGGCAAATTCACCAGCACCAAACTTAATGCCGCAATGAATACGGTTATTCCAACGCCAATACGGCGATATTTATATTTGATATTTTTCCTGTGTATTTTCATACTCCTACCTCACTTGGGTTATATACTTGACATAGTAGCATAAGCAAATCGAGCCAGTCAACAAATAATCTGTACGTCACAATGATTTTACGCTATAATACCAGCAATGGGGGCGTAGCTCAGGGGTTAGAGCAGCGGGCTCATAACCTGTTGGTCGTTGGTTCGATCCCAACCGCCCCCACCACCATAATCAACCACAGAAATCAAAAAACCTCCCTTAGGGTAATCAGGGAGGTAATTTTGTGCACCTGTTTGTTTACATATCTAGAGTAGCAAACTTACTATCTAAACGCAAGCACTTCGCCACTACAAAAACCCTCAGCTGACAAGCCGAGGGTTTTAAAAAACAGCAAAATTTATTTCTTCTTAGAAACTGTCAGAAAGCCATTGCGCGGATTTTCTTTAACGACGCGATCCTCTGGCAAATCGCACGGCTCGCCTTTTTCGTTTTTCTCTACCTTGGTGAAAAAGTAGATGGTTTGCGGTTTACCGCCGCGAAGTGTAACCTCAGTTTTGTGTAGATAATAAGTGACGCCCTTTGAATTCGTGTGCTTGTAAGCCATTGTTTTATACCTCCTATTAGTATTGGTTTACATCTGTTAGCTTATCGTAACCTGCATTGAGTGTCAACACTTTGCACCCCTAGCTGTACCAGTCAAGCAGCTCGATATTTATAGCGCAATAATAGGTGTAATATTACAAGGCTAATCAAACGCAGTACTATAACTACCAAAATCACTACCGCCAAAACTATCGACCAGCCAGCAAAATCAGGCGTCCAAAGCGGCGACGTATATTCGTGGCGGTATAGTTCAGTGTTGGGCAATTCTGGGTCTTTGAGTTTGTCAGAGGTGGGATATTTTGATAATTCGTTAACAAAGCATTGAATATAAGCCATCGACCAACCGCTGTATTGCGGATGGCAAACCGCCTCGGCCTGAGCGTGAACTCTCGCGTTCTCGGACGACGCCGCTGAAGCTTTCTGGATAGCTGCTTGCGAGTCTCGCTCATACTGATGCTGCAAATAAATCACGCCGCTGCTAGCATTCATATGAGTCGTTGAATAACGCTGCAAATCTTGCAGGCGATTAAATATTTGTGTTTCGTTGCCTGATTTATCAGCGGTTGCTACAGCGCTGCGGCGTTGTATCATACCAACATTATTGATACGCAAAAAAGTTGCCGCTACAAAACACACCAGCACAAACAAAATCAACAGCTGCCAGGTCTTGACTCGCTCAAGACGCCGAAGATTTCGCCTCGCCGCGCGTTTATCGGCCATTATTCCCGCCCTTCATTACTTAATAGTATACCACGAGCAGCTTGATTGCGTTATAGTAGAAGTATGAATATTTATTTCTCTGGCATTGGCGGCGTCGCTATCGGACCGTTAGCTGAATTAGCTCACGACGCCGGACATAGCGTACAAGGCTCGGACGCGCACTCGAGTCTAGAAACTAGCGAATTAATGCAGCGCGGCATTGTCGTCACTAATGACCAGTCTGGCGATTACTTAGAATACTGCCATAAGCAGCGCCGTATCGACTGGCTCGTTTACACCGCCGCCTTGCCCGCTGACCACCCAGAACTAGTGAGAGCGCAAAAATTAGGCATTTACACAGCCAAGCGCGACGAGCTGCTGCGCTACATTATGAGCGAAAAGAATCTCAAGATGATCGCTATTGCTGGCACTCACGGCAAAACAACAACTACCGGTATGATGATTTGGGTGCTGCGCCAACTCGGCGTCCCAATCAGTTATTCAATTGGCACCACTATCAGTTTTGGGCCGAGCGGGCACTACGCGCCGAACAGCGAGTATTTTATATATGAGTGCGATGAATTCGATCGCAACTTCTTGCATTTCAGCCCATACCTTTCGCTGATTACTTCTATTGATTACGATCATCCAGATACATACCCAACTCAAGCCGCTTATACCAGAGCTTTCCAACAATTTCTCGGACAAAGCGAACTATCTATTCTCTGGAAGAAGGACACTCTTACTGGTTTAGAACCAGTTAATAAATCTTGGGTACTCAAAGACGAGGAAGTTAAAAGTTTTCGCATTCCAGGCTGGCATAATCGAGCCAACGCCACGCTGGTTGCCAAAGCCTGCGAGCGGCTAAAGCTGGGTAATCCTGATATCGTAAAGGTTGCCGTCGAGAATTTTCCTGGTACGCAGCGGCGATTTGAACGTTTGGCACCTGGCCTGTACTCCGATTATGGTCACCACCCAGCCGAAATATACGCTACGCTGCAAATGGCGCACGAAATATCCCGTGAAGTAACTCTTGTTTACCAGCCGCACCAAAATGTTCGCCAGCACGAAATTCAATCAATGTACACAAACGAAGTTTTTCGCTACGCTGACAGCGTATATTGGCTGCCGACATATTTGACGCGCGAGAATCCGGATTTACCGATACTGACGCCTGCAGACTTGACCAAGAACCTCACCCGTCCCGAAGTACATATTGCCAGCCTCAACGATGATTTGTGGAAGTCTATCATGCTTGACCGCGAGTTAGGCAAACTAGTCCTCTGCATGGGCGCTGGCACCATTGACGAGTGGCTGCGGCAGCATCTGAAGATTTAGAATTTTATCGATTATCGCCGCTGCCATGCAGTTGGCCGCGCTGCTGGCGGCTGGCTAGCTTTTCGTTATTAAGCCGCGCTACCTCTTCCAAGCTAGAGCCGAGCAAATGCGCCGCCGAATTGACATACCACAATATGTCACCTAATTCTTTGATAATTTCTGCGCGATCATCGGCAGTTAGTTCGCCCCGCCTGTCGCGAATTAGCTTTTTGAACTTTTCCATCACCTCGCCCGACTCGCCAGCCAAACCTAGTATTTGCGCCATCAAATCAGCGCTGATATCGCCGTATGCGTGATCGCTCGTTAGCGTTGAAATAGCTTTTTGCGAATAATCTTGAAAATTCATGTTCCCCTCCTATTTGTATGTATTATAACAGTAATTACTAGCCGCTAGCTATTTGGCGTGAACCTGATTATTTGCTTTCGCGAGGGTTTGGGTTTGAACCATATCTATCTAAACGTATAGCCAGGTCTTCTACTTCTTGTCGAAATCCTGGATCTTGCTGGCACCTTTTAATATAATTGCCGACAGCTTTTCTTGCAACACAACCCAAGGTTTCGCGCCTTACCTTTGCAACCGTTGTAAACATATCAAATAATTCTCCTGACATCTCTACGTCAACAGTACGCCATCCTTTACCCACTGGTACTTCTGAACAATCGCAAGGTTTTCCTTCAATATTTGCCATAACATTCTCCTTTCGTTACCAGCAAATCATATCGTACCGCTGCTGCCGATTCCAGACAAAATGGTTGATATTTTATGACAATTTTGTTTTTTATGCTATATTACAGATATGGATTTTTCAATTATCGGCTTGTCTATTCGTGACAAACGCGTATACGAGGCACTGCTGGCAATTCCTAATAGTTCGCTGCGAGCCATCGCAGAAACCACAAATATTAACCGCGGCAGCGTCTATGAATCTATCAAAAGCCTGCGCGCAGCTGGACTTGTCAACAGCGTCACTCAGGGCAAACAGCTGCGCTACCGCGCCGAAGATCCAGCCGTCTTGGCAGAAATTTTACGCGAGAAGCAGCAAGCTTTGCAGGTAGCCGGCCAGCAGCTTGATCAATACATTATCCGCCTGCGAACCGCAAACAAAATCGCCGAAACCCGGCATATGGCGGCATTTTACGAAGGCGACGAAGGTTTGGCAAATATTTTGCGCGATATATTAAGTACCTGCCGCCTGCAAAAAATTAACCTGTACCGCGTAATTTCTTCGCCGCGCGTCAGCCGCTATCTGTACAACAACTTTCCGAATTTTAGCCGCGAACGCGCCAAACGAAATCTACAGGTACGCGTCTTGCGCTACGCCAAGCCCCTGCGCATAACGACAGGCTTAGCGGATAGTCGCTACTTAGCCGGACCAAAACTAGATGACGGCTGCTACACAATATTGTATGCCAGTAAAATGGCTATTATTACTCTGGACAAATATAACTCTATGCACGGAGTAATCATCGACAACGCCAGCCTAGCCTCGGTGCAAACACGCCTATTTGACATTGCTTGGCAGGGTGCTAGCGAGGGTTAACCCGCTTCCACTGGCACGATAGCACAACATCAACGCGTAGCCTTCACAAAATTAATCGCCTTACCCTCGTTCATCCATCGCTGCTCGTAGGTCGTCGTGATTTTGTACTCGTCGTCCAGAGATGATTCGTGCAGGTCAAAGCTCAGTTCTGTAATTTGCCATTTTTCTGCCACTAATTGTTCCAAACTCCAGCAGAAAAAGTCGCGGTCGTCGTGTTTGAAAAGCAGCTCGCCGCCAGGCTGCAATAGTTGCGCATAACGGCGCAAAAAATACGGATGCGTCAACCGCCGCCCGGCAGCCCGCTTTTTCGGAAACGGATCAGGAAAAGTCACCCAAATATTTACTAGCGTTGACAAAGTGAATAAATCGCTAATTTGGTCGGCGCGCGCCCGGATGAAATAGATGTTATCCAGGCCTTTTTCTAGCGCGATGTAAGCGCCTTTTTGCAAACGGTCAGCCTTAACGTCAATCGCCGCGAACAGCTTATCTGGATAACGCGCTGCCAATTCGACGCTAAACAAGCCAGCGCCAGCGCCAATCTCCAGCCTGGAGACGCTCGGCTGGCGCTGCTGGTAAAAGTCGCGCCATTCGTCAAACTCAAAGCAATTCTCGGCGTTATGAAACTTAGCAAATTTGTATTTTTTGCGCTTGCGCGCGATAACAAAATCGTCAGGATTGAGCAGTTCGCTCACTAGTTTGAAGCCTCTCCGCTTGACGTTGTTCCCGATGAACGTTCATTAAAGACTTGAATTGAACTATCTGATAGCGCCTCGCTGCCAAAACTGGTCGATGCAGCCGCACGTTTGGCGTGTTTATCGTACACATTTTTAAAATCTTTGATAGTTTTTTGATCAATCTCCCCTTGCGCCGAGAAACCTTTTTCAGTTTCTTCGCTAGCGCCAGCTTGCTTCTGCACAGAGCTAAAACCTGGGCGACTCAAATCGACTTGTGCTGCACCGCTAGTGTTATACATCTCTAAAGCTACCGCCACCATGACGAGCGATACTATAATTACACAGACCAACATAGCCGCAAAGCCGCACCGCTGACAAATATGATCAGCCCGCTTTTTCAGGCGAGCACGAGCGTGAAGTCTAGTCATTACTACCTCCTTGACTACTCAAACCCGTTTTTGACAAATCTAATTTGTCGATTTGTGAGCTATATTGCTTAATTAGCTTTTCGAGTTCGACTACTGCTTTTCGTACATCACCGCGATAATAACGCGCTCGTTCAATATCCATATAAAAGTCTGCTGGTTTATCTTGGCAATCCGTCTGGGCTATATGCGACATTATCTGCTCGTAACGCTGATAAGAGTTGCGAAATTGTCCGATTTGATGGTCGAAATCGACGGTTGTCTTGGTTAAGTCGATGCCGTTGAGCTTATTGAGAGCAATACGGCTATTCATCGGCGCCATCAGTTTGGTAGAAATTGCATCATATTCGCGGCCGAGGTTGATGCGCACCAAAGCGTCGTTAGCACGAATACGCTCTAAAACAGTTTTAGTTGTCGCACAATTACTGCGCACCAAATTAAGCTGCCGCTCAGTCAATAGAGTCATAGTTGGACCTTCGGCGCTAACCGTTGGAGCACAAGCGACATAGATTAACGCACACAATATAATAAGGCTTCTTTTCATTACGTATTATTATGGCGAAATATTCCCAGACGGTCAAGTCTACGTATTAGGCTGCTAATTTATAAACTGCAAGTCACCTGCACCAGCCTGACGCTAATTTACATCTTTGATACTAAAACCAAACTTACTGGCGACAAGCGCAATATCCGGCTTACCGAACTCGTCTGCTAGCGCCTGAAATTTGGCTTGTTTATCGCTGCCAAATTTTTGCACCAGATTATAATACCATTCAAACGTGCAAAAATATGGCGGCTCTTTGGGCGGTTTGCTTTTGGAATGAAATTTGTCGGCGTACATTAGCAGCCGCTCCTCGGGCGTGCTGGCAGTATAATCGGCTGGCGGAATGGACAAGATTTGGTTAATTACATCCTGCTTGGTCAAGAAACTGTGTTTACCAGAAAGCTGCACGATACGGCTCGTTTGCAACCCCAACGTGTGGTATATGCCGAGGGCGGACACCCAAGTATGATGAAAGCTGCCGTACAAGCCAAGGCCGAAGGCATCTGTTTCCCTATACTATTGGGCAACCCCGACCGCATTAACCGCCAAGCGCAACGCCTAAAACTAGACCTTAGCGGAATTAAAATTATCGACATGCGTGCTGATAAGGAGCAAGGCCGGCGTGCAACGTACGCCAAGCACCTTGCCGAAAAGCTGGCACGAAAGGGCTATACATTCCAAGAGGCCTACGACAAGATGTACGAACGCAACTATTTTGGCATGATGATGGTTGAACGGGGCGATGCCGACGCATTTATCACGGGGCTATACACCAAGTATTCAAACACCATTAAGGTGGCTACAGAGGTAGTTGGCGTTCGCGAAGGTTTCCATACGTTCGGCACCATGCACGTTGTTAACTCGCAAAAGGGTACATACTTCATCGCCGACACGCTTATCAACCGCCATCCCGACAACAATTTCCTTGTTGATATTGCTCGTTTAAGTG